>DASZRY010000097.1:0-22425 GCA_035548975.1 Rhizomicrobium sp. | reverse complement strand
TGGTGGTCGCCGCAATATATCGCGTCCTTCGCCATTCCCTTCTCGCTCTGCGTCGCGCTGCAATATGTGGTCTATGTGCCTTACAGGGTGGCGTGGGATGACGAGACGATCGAGATCGACACCTGGTTGCGCGGCACGTTTCGCGCGCCGTGGTCGCAGCTCTCGCACTGGGGCTCGCCCGGCATGACGTTCACGCTGGAATTCGGAAGCATGTTTGGCGACTGCCGGACGTTCCAGATCGCGCTCAACTATTTTACGCCCGCCTCTGTGCAGGCATTTCGCGACTATCTGGACAAGCACCATTCCGGCCAGAGCGCCAGCTTCTGGATCGGCCGGCACGGCGTCGGATAGTCCCGCAAAATCGTATCGCGGCGCACGCTCCCCTCCCACGGCCGCACTATTGCAGGCTGATGCGTTTGCCTGCGCCGTGGCATAGAATTGCCGGCGCGGCTGGGGACTGCAATTCATGTTAAGCGGGCTGATTGAACTGTTCGGGAATTTCGTTCGCGAGATACACATTCCCGTCGAGGCGATTGAAGCGCAAGTGGACTTTCCTCCGGAGTTGCACGCATTCCGGACCGCGGTCGGACACCATCTCATTCCGCTTCTTCTCCTGGCGCGTGTCGATCGCGATTTCGCCCAGTGCGAATGCGAAATCATTGTCGGACATTGCGTGTCGTTCGCGCAGCGGCGCGGAGTGGCTTGCAATGAAACCGATATTGCGGCGCTTCGCGAATATGTGACGAGTTTCCGGCCGGCGCCGATGCAACTCGATCCAGCAATTGCACGCCTACGCCAATGCGAACACTCCGAATTCCATGCACTGGTAGCCGCGGCCCGGAAATTGGTCGGGTCCGACAAGGTTTCGCGGCCGGTAGAAGCAAAATTCCTCGCCCGGCTGGAAGACGAGCTGGCAAGATTGGGCCCCGGCGGCTCCTGACGAGACATTGAATAACAAAACGGCGGCCACGCGGGCCGCCGTCACGTTGACGATACCTGAGAAGCCGCAGATCGCCTCGATCCAACGGCGTAAATCGCGCCTGCCATCGACGCCACGTCGAGAAAGTAAAGGTAGCGGTAGTCGCAGGCGAGCGAGATCGAAAAAAACGTTAGCGCAAAGGCGGCCGAAGCGGCGAGCAGGAAAATGATTGCGATGTCCGGAGCCGACCTGCGCCTGAGCAGGAAAACAACAACAGCGATTCCGATCAGCGCGAAGAAGGCATGCGAGAAGACCGGCGTGCCGACGAAAAACTGCGCGTAGGATTCGATGGCCGCGTCCCGCCGGTCGGAGCGGGGCTTCATGTGGAGGGCCTGCAGGATTTCGGAGGGTCCAAATACTCCCACAATAAACGGTACGCAGCGGTCGATGTCCGGCGTCAGAAAGACCCAACGGAAAATCCCTGCGCGGACATTCAGATAAAGAGGAAGGTGCCGGGTGACGATATCGAGCCATTGTTCTGTCATCAATCCTGCAGGCGCGTCGTCGCGCGCTTCGCCCAACCGTTGCGAACCTGCAAGCGTATCGACGCGTTCGGGCGAAAAAAGCCGCGCGCCATCGCTGCGGATCAACCTCGCGAAAACCGGATCGCGAGCTTCGAGATCTTCGAAGCGGAAGGCAGGATCGCGATGGGCGACCGCGGCGAAATCGTAGAGCTGAAGCATCTTGATTTCATCTGCCTTTCCCCTGCCATGGTCGCCGCGACTGTCAAGCACAACGGTGGACACCGCAACGACAACAATCAACGTCAGAAGATACAGAAATGCCTGCATCAAGGCCGCGCGCGTGCCGGCCGCATTCCTTCGCGCGATCAGGAAACAGGCCGGTATGGCCATGAGTGCGGCGGCAATCCCGTTCTGGCGCGCAAGCGCGGCGAGCGCGAGGAGAAAGATCGACAGAACGGTGAATGCAAGGCGTTGCCTCGATTGTTGCCAACGTGCGGCGGCAAAAGCCAGACAGGCGAAACCCGCGACGGCGGATTCTGCGAAGAGAACATCTTTCCAGACATATCCCGGATAGAGAAAAAATTGCGGCGTAGCGGCGCAGAGAAGGATTGCGGGCAGCGCGAGCCAGCTTGCCCGGCGTGGTATCCGGACCAGCAGCAGCAACGCCGCGTAGAGAAGCGCAGTGGTGAAAACGACGAAGAGACCGGCATTGCCGGTAAGGGAATCCGCAAGCCCGAGCAGCCACGACGTTATCGCAGGATGCCAGCTTTCGTAACGGCCGGTGCGGCCTTCAAGCAGTTCGAGGACACTGTCGTTCGAGAGATGGCCAGGCCAATCGAGCGCGATTGCCGCCACGCACAGCACACCGAGAAGCGAAGAAGCGGCGGCCTTCGCCGATAGAAATCGCATCCTTCGCCCCCCAGCGAATGGCTAGCCGCGCAGATCCTGCTTCTTCTGGAGGTATTCCTCGCGCTGGATTTCGCCCTTGGCGTAGCGCTCTTCCAGAATCTGCAATGCCTGCGAGCGGCCATAGTTATCCGGATAGTGCAATGGCTTGCGGCGTACCAGCGATACAACGAGGACGATGATCGCTATTGTGAAAATGAGCGACATGAGGCCATGGAAGGGAAACCACCACCAACCCCACCATGGCGTCGAATATGACCAGTGCCAGAACATGCGGTCTCCGGGGCACGAGTTCCTCACGACAACATAGGGTGTGGAAGGTCTCACCGCCACCGACAGCGGATTAAAAGGAGGTCAGTGATTTCGCTTCCAGTCGACGCAATCGCGGTATGTGCTGTTGTAGATATCCTTTTGATCCGCCGAGCCTTCTTCGACGTAACCGGCCAGCACCGCGTCGTCGGCTCGCCCGGCGGCAACTTTGGCGCAATCGTCGTCTGGCGGATCGCGATCCGCCGATTGAACCTGAGCGGCATCCTGTGCAAACAGGCTGCCGTCGGCCGAGCAGCCGGACAGAACCGTCAGCAATAACGCTGCCCCTACCCCCCGAAATGTCCGCATAAATCCGCCCCCCGGCGATTTACGCGGAAAACATTAAAGAGATTCTCGGAAGATGAAAACAAAATTTGAAATTTAATTACAATTTACGGTGGCGTGCCCTTATATGATACACGCCAGACCAATGCCCCTTTGTCGTCGGCGATCAGCAGACTGCCATCCTTTGCTACAGCTAGCTGGGAAGGCGTCCCCCAAACGGACAAGCGGATAACGCCCGCGCTGGCAAAACCGGTCACGAAATCCTCATAACCGCCGAGCGGCTTGCCGTTCTTGAAGCGTATGCGCACGACCTTATAGCCGTCCGGTTTGTCGTAGGGGCCGGAGCCGTGAAAAGCCACAAAGGCGTCGCCACGGTATTCCGCAGGGAATTGCTTGCCCGTGTAGAAGACCAAACCCAACGGCGCGGAATGCGCCTCGAACAGGACTTCGGGCTTTCGCGTCTTCTTGACCAAATCGGGTCGCTTGGCGCCGTATTCCGGATCGGGGTTCGGCCCGTCATAGGCGTAAGGCCAGCCAAAGAAATCGCCTTGCCTGACGCGAGCGAAATAATCCGGCGGCAGGCGCGCGCCGAGCGCATCGCGCTCGTTGACGGTAATCCAGAGATCGTCCGTACCCGGATAAAATGCGATGCCCTCGACATTGCGCAGGCCGGTGGCGAATGGTGTCATCGACCCGTCTGCGTTCAGGACCTGAATGCTGGCGTCGAAGCCAATCGGCTCGGAAACATCGTTGCGGCCGCCGACGGTCAGATAAATCCTCCCTTTGGAATCCATCGCGATGTCGCGTGTGCTGTGCCAGCCGTCGGGACGCAGGTCGGGCGCCGTGGTAAGTCGCTCGAAGGTGTTGGCTTGCAATTTGCCGCGGTCCGCATATTTGGCGCGCCAAACAGCAATGGTATCGGCGATATAAATATAGCCATCGCGAATGAAGATGCCGTGCGGACCACGAAAACCCGCTGCGTAATCTTCCATCTGGTCGGCCTTGCCGTCGCCGTCGGTATCGCGCAGGCGCGTGACGATGCCCGGTCCTTGCTGCACGACATAGACGTCTCCGTCGGGCGCAACCGCGAGCGATCGGGGATGACGCATATGGCCGGAAAAAGGCGCGATCGTGAATCCCGGCGGCACTTGCGGCCGGGCCGCGGCAGGCGGCGAGACAAAGGCCACGTCGATGTCATTGGGGTGGGTTGTGCGCGGCAGCGGCAACCGATCGGGCCGCACCTCGAAGCGATCCCCCGGCGCGGCGGATGCAAGCTGCGTCACAAGACATCCGGCTGCAAGAAAAACGGAAAAGCGTCCCGCCATCGGGCGCCCCCAAGATCTCGGCCGGATCAGAATTTCACGGCGCGCCAGCGATTTCCAGCAGCTCTATTTGACCGCCAGATCGGCCATGCGCGGCGTCATGTTCGCAGCGCGGCTTAGCGCCTGGGGACGGAAGGCACGCACCGCCGCCTTGGCGGCGGCAAGTTCGCCCGGATCGAGCTGCGTTTCGAGGACGTCGATGCGCGCCTTGGAAACCTCGTCGCCGTTGTGGGCTGCGATGGCATACCATTTGTATGCATCGCCGAGGCTTTGCGGCACACCAGCACCGCGTTCATAGAGCACGGCGAGATCGAATTGCGAATCCACATAACCCATGTTCGCAGCGCGCGCGAACCAGCTTGCAGCCTTGTCGTAGTCCTGCGTAGCGCCGCGGCCTTCGGCGTAAAAGACGCCGAGATTGTGCATCGCCTTCCGGTTTCCCTGATTGGCGGCGGCTTCATACCAATGGAGCGCCTGCGTCTCATCCTGCACCACGCCGACGCCACGCTGGTAGAGCGTTCCCAGGCGATATTGCGCCACGGGTTCACCCGCTTTCGCTGCACGCTCCAGCCATTGCGCGGCTGTGGCATCGTTCCGCGCCAAGCCATCGCCATCGAGATATTTGACGCCGAGGAGTACGGCCGCTTTCGCATTGCCGCCATTGGCCAGCACTTCGAGACGCTCAATCGGCGAGAGTTTGGCGGCCGGCGGAGCGATCTCGCGCACAGGCTCCGCAGTCGCGACCTTGACCGGTTTGGGCGCGGGCCGATCGGCGACGGCCGCATGACGCGCCGGGGCCGGAGCCGGATTTACCTGCGGCTGCTCCAGGCGAAGCGGTGGCGCGCCGAAATGGCCCTGCTTGACGTCGATGAAGCCTTCGCTCGCCGCGATACCCATGGTGGCGAGGATAACGGCGCCGGAGATCGCACCGATACCGAGCAGCTCCTTGCGGCTGAAGAAGTATTTGCGCTTGCGGCGGCGCTTCGGCGGCGGAGGCAGAGCTTGTTTCGCCGCTTCGGATTGGGCCTCTCCGGCGAAGTGCTTGCCCTGCGCATTGCGATCGCCGTTCGTCTGAGGATTCGATTGGCTGCGCAGGTTTGCTCGCGCATCGGCTTCGCTGCCATTGATTTCGGCGGGAGACATTTCACTGACCGAAATATCCTCGTCCTGCACGACAGGTGGCGCAACCACCTTGGGCGGCTCGGCGTTGGCAGGCTGGGTGCGCGTGAAGGCGGACAGCATCTCGCCGCGCAAGGTGGCGGCAGTGTCCGATATCCGCTGATCTGTGCGATCGGCCCGCTGCACGAGTCCCTCCAAGCTCGCTTCGGTGGCGTGGATGCTATCATTCGCACCTTTGGCGAATTTGTCGAATCGATCCTCAAGCTCGGCCAGAGCGCGCTCGAGCAGGCTCATCCGGCGGTCTATCCGGCTGACGGCTTGGGCGGAGCTCTCGCCCAGAGCGCTGCCAGGCATGGTCAGCCGGTTGATGATGTCGTTCAGTTGTGCGGCCTCGCCCCGCTTTCGGGCAACCGTCGGCATGGGTTCGGAGGCGTCGCCGGCACGAATGAGTGCGATACCCTCTTCTTCCGGATCCGGCAGGCGGGCTTCTCCGGGAGTACCCGGACTGCTGGGAACGATCGTGTCAGCGGCCATGCGCGGACGGCCGGGGTTGCCGGCCTTGTCGATCAGCGTGGCGGCAACGTCGGCATGAGATAGCGGCGGGGGCGGCGGCTCGGAGGAGACTTCGCCGTTCATTCCGCGATGGGCATTGGACAGATCGTCGGCAGCGAGCGCGACGAGCAATTCGTTGGTGTTCTGAAACAATGCGTACACGGAGGTACGCGGCACATTGGCTTCGCGCGCAACCGCGCTCAGCGTGAATGTCTCCACGCCTTCTCGCGCGATGATATCTCGCGCGGCCTTCAGTATTTCTGTGCGCGCCTCAGGCGAAATCTCGGCAATGGCTGTCACCACACCGCCGGAATTCTCCGATTGAGGCGCTTCTCGCCCCGCACCCACCGACACCACCTGCCTTGTTGCCAGCAGTGTGGAGGTAAATGGGTGAACAATGCTTTGGTAAGGGTGGTAAATTTGGTGTTTAGAAATTCGATTGGATTATGCAGGACTGGGAACCGCCCCGCCCTTCGGATGGCGCGCGCGCTCCCACCGCGCCAGCATGGTGATGCCTGCAACGACCGCCAAATATGCGATTATTTGCAGACCATTGGGCTGGTCGCTGTAGCCGATGAGCGTATGCAGCAAGCGGCCCGCCAATGAGCCTTCGGGCAACAGCCAAGAAGTGTTCCAGACGGCGTTCATCAGGAACTGCAGATAACCCGCCTGCTGTATGAACAGCACGGCTTGCGCGGCCATTCCGGCGGCAAGAAGTGTGATGAGGCCAGAGGTAACGCTGAAAAGGCGATGCGCAGGTACAGCGAGCAGCCCGTAATACATCAGCGCGGAAATCGCGGCGCCCGCCCCAAGGCCAAGCATTCCACCGGCAAGCATGGCAAGATTCGACGTGCCCCCCTGACTTGCGATGCCATAGAGAAACAGCACCACTTCCGAGCCTTCGCGCAACACGGCAACGCCTACGACAATGGACAAGGCCGTGAGAGGCCGTTCGCCCGCTGCAACTGCAGCGCCGACGTTCTTCATATCGCGCGCTATCGCGCGGCCGTGACCGGCCATCCAGACATTGTGCCAGGCGAGCATCGCCACAGCGAGAAGCAGGATGGCCGCGTTGAACAGTTCCTGTCCCGAACCCTCAAACAAATCGGCGATTTCGCCCGCAAAGGCCGCGACGAGGCTCGCGCCCACAACGCCAGCGATCACTCCGTAAGCGACCCACCATCCGCGGCGTTCAACGCCCTTGGTCGCGGCCATCACGATGCCAACGATCAGGCCCGCTTCGATCACTTCACGAAAAACGATGATGAGAGCCGACAGCATTTCGTTACTCTGCGATCACCACGCCCTGCGCGGTCTTGGCGTGATATTCGCCCATGAACGGATAGCGGCCAGGTGCCAGCGGGCGGATGCGCACCTTGCCGGTGCTGTTTCCGGCCACGACCTTCTCGACCTTGAGGGATTCGCTGTCGAATTCATCAGCCGTAGGATCTTCGTTGCTCAGGACGATGACGTTGGGTGTCCCCGCCTTCACCTTTATTGTAGACGGTGTAAAGCGATGATTTTTCAATGTCACCTTGTATTCGGCCGCACCCGCAGGCTGCGCCAGCACGAATGCCAATGCGGCAACGATCGGTAATGAGAGGGCAAGCTTCATGGGGCGATCTTATGGAACTCGCCCCACCTTACTCGCAACTCATTCTCATGTGCAAGACTTAGCGCTCGCGGGTCTTGTGCGGCCGAGGAGCGCGGTAGGGATGGCGGAAAAGGGGCCTCAGCTCGGGGCAGGTGCAGTCGACCGGCTGGCCATCATGCGGCTCAGCATGGACAGCGCAATCGGCGTCATGGTTGCAGCAGGCGGAGGCGCGCGGCGGGATGCCAACCTTTCCATTGGGCGAATTGAGAGGAGACATGCTGTTTCCTTTCCCACACCCGGACCATGCCCAAAATTCGTTGACGGACGCTGACTAGAAGCTGTCCCAGATGGCCAGCGAGAGTCCCTGCTCCTTCAGCGCGTTCTGTCCGGCAGGTGAGACAAAGGCGCCGAGTTGTACCGAAGTGCTCTTCCAGATGTGCTGCACGATGGAGAGCTGGAGCTTGTGCGAGCGGTAGTAACCGTAAGGCGGCCTGGCATCGCCGCCGGAGACGACATTGAAACTCTGACCCAGGATCATCGTGTGGGGCGTAATGTGAAGACCGACGGAAATATCTATCGGCGTCTCGTTCGGGCGCGCACCTGCGATGAAACGCTCGGCCGCTTCGACATCCGCGAAAGCCGTCATGCCGAAAAGATTGAAATTCGTGCCGTAAAGCGCGCGGATCTCGAACTGGCGGGCCGATTCCTGATTGACGGATACGGAAGTGTCGAAGGCGCCCGCGGATTTGTATGACCCCTCGACGGAAAACACGCCATGATTTTCAATCAGGCGCAGGCGCGCGCCCGCGCCGATGGCAAACGCATTGGCGACTTCGATCGGGCCTTCCGGAGGGCCGGATTCCGCCTTGGCGTATTCGGGATCGACGGTGAGCGTGAGCCAATCGCGAACGCCATATTCAACGTAGGTCTGCGTTAGGAGTTTGAGGTAACGGATCGGAATGGCCGGATTGGATGACGCGTCGTAGGAACGGCTCGCACGGCTGTAAGTAAAGGTGGAGATGATCTGCGTGTTGTCCTCGGCCTGCGTCCATGCGCCGGCGTTTGCTTCGGTCGTCATGGCGAGCACGGCGGCGAGGGCAATAAGCGGGCGCATCATGTCACGGCTTCCGGAAGGTAGATCAGCAGCCAGGAGACAACAGCGGCCAGCGCCGCGGCAGCGAGCATGAGATCGGCGTTCTTGCGCGGACGCGGCCATGAACAGATGGCGACGGGCGAAGCGGCAGCGACGGCGGCCAACATCGAAGCCATGTCACGCTCGATGCCGAGCAGAAAGGTCAGAGCAATTTCGACGATGGCGACGATGGCGGTGAAGACCGAGATCAGGCCCGCGGGACGCTGCAAATTGCGAACGAGCACTGTCAGCCACAACGCGGGCGCGGCGGCAAATCCTGCCAACAGAACAAGAAGAAATGGAGCATGCGAGAAAGGGCGCTGGCTGCGTGCGAAGCTTATGGGATCGATGCCCAATACGCCCCGCGCATAGGCAAGCACGGCAGCGGTCACGATGGGCATGAAAAGCAGAAGCGCGAGAAGTCCCGCCTTGTCCCGTCCTTCGCCGGGGCGCGGCAGTCCGACGCACACGGGCAAAAGAAAAATGGCAAGAACCGCACCCATGGGATCGAGAATTTGCGCAATCGACAGCGCGCCGCCGAGCAGCATGACCCGGCGTGCATCGCGATGTTTGACGAAAGCGGCGGCAGAATACGCGACGCAATAGACCGCCAGCGCGAGCCAAATCGACCCTGCCCTGTCCGTCGCCGACAGGAAAACGCCGGACTGCGCAAACGAGAGAATTGCGATGGCAAATGCATAAAAGACGGGAATCTGGGCCGAAAGCAGGCCGTGCAGAACCAGACCGGCGAATATGATGTCGGCCATTGCGCGGATCGCCAGCGGAGAAAGAAGCGGGAACATGACTGCAAGCGTCAACGCCAATGTGGCGATGACGGGCGGCAGCACGGTTGAGCGGACTTGCGGAAACGAAATATCGGTCAGCGTCATGGGGAAATCGCTTCGAATGCGCTGATGCCGTGCCGCGTCTTCTCCCAATGGAACGGGCGCCTCAAAAGCTGCCAAAGCGCGCGCCATGCGGCGGCGGAAATAAGCAGCCAGTAAACCGGCGCAGTGAGACCGTATGGCGCGAGCTTGAGCCAGCCGCGGCGATAGGGCCCCAGCATCGCCAGATAGACGAACAGCGCATTGCCCGCGACGAGGCTGAAAAGAGAGGCGCGCGCCAATGCTTCGCCGAGGGGACCGGAGAAAATGACGATGCCGGTTGCGTGCGAAATGAGGAAGATCGCCCACATCAGCGGATTGGCGAGCGATGAAACAAACGTGCCGCCAATGAAGAGCTGAAAGGCAAAGAACCCTCGCGGGCCGGCGTGACGCCACAACGCCAGCGGATTGCGCATGTGGACGAGCCAGGTTTGCATATAACCTTTCAGCCAGCGCGAGCGCTGTTTCATCCAATCGTCGAGCCGGCTGGTGGCTTCTTCGTATGTCGTGGAGTCGAGAGTCGTGGCGCGATGGCCGAGCCGCGCAAGACGTACACCGAGGTCCGCGTCTTCGGTGACATTGAAGGAATCCCAGCCGTGTATCGAGCGCAACACGGCGGTGCGGAAGTGATTGGACGTGCCGCCCAGCGGCATGGGCACACGCAGCGCATCGAGCCCCGGAAGCAGGAAATCGAACCACAATGCGTAATCCAGCGTGAAAAGCCGCGTCAGCCAGTTTTCATCCCGGTTATAGAAATTAAGACGCGCCTGCAGACAGCTCACATTTGCCGGGCCCGCACGAAAGCTGGCGACCGCCTTTTTCAACTGATCCCGTTCGGGACGGTCTTCGGCATCGAAGATGACGACGAATTCGCCACGAGCGAAACGCAAGGCATAGTTGCAAGCTTTCGGTTTGGTGCGGGGCGAACTGGACGGAACGACCACAGTATGGAAGCACGGATCCAGATCTAATGTGCGAAGCGCCTTGCGGGTTTCGCCGTCATCGGCTTCGACGACGAGCTTGATGTCCAGCTTTTCGCGCGGGTAATCGAGCGCACGCAAACTTGCGATCAGCGACGGCACGACGTTGGCTTCGTCATAGAGCGGAACCAAAATGGTGTAGAGCGGCAGATCCTCGCTTGCGACCGGTGCAGGCGCAGGTGGCGCATCGAAAGCTTCCGCCGCACCGAGCCACACAAGCGCGATGCGAAACAAGATGTTGGCGAGATAGGCCGCCGCCAGCAGTCCGGCGACAATTGCAAGCACGCCGCGGGGCGTAACCAGAATGGCCGCGGCGGCGAGAAACACGGCGCCAGCGATCACTCTTGCCTGGGCCCCGGTGAACGTCCGGTTTGCCGACAGTTGGGGCTCTGCTTCTGCCAGACCGTGAACGGCGTCGTGCGTGAGGCGATCCCGATATTGCGTTTCGACCGCGCCCAGCAATGCGTCCCTTCGGGCGTAGGCGAACAAGACCGGTTCCGTATTCCTGCCGCGCAGATAAGCAAGCTGCGCCGGCGTCGGCTCGGCGCAGGCAATCACCAGCCTGCCCTTTTCGCGGCGCCATGGCACGAATAGGCCCGTGCAATAGGCGTCCAATTCTGCCGCCCTAAGGAGCGAGGGATCCGGCGGATCGCGCTCGAGATCGACCCTTCTGAGCGACAATCTCGCGTGCGCGGAAACTGCCCTCGCGCCCCGGCCAAGGCGCGTGGAAGCAAGCGATCCCGCTTCTATATCTTCGCTGCCCTCCACAAGCCCCCCGTGGAACGCCGATCAGACGAACTCGCGACCCCCGCATGTTTACTGCGCAAGCGCGATCTGACTCACTCCCCAATACCGGCCGGGCGCACTCGCCCTTGCCGGCGCCTGAGGAATAATTCAGTTCGACCGGGACCTCGTCAATATCCTGGGCGGGCGGCCGGCTTCGATTTCGGCCAGATCTTCTGTCAGCGCATCGATCATCATGCAGAGGAAATAGCGCACGGCCGGATTGCGCACGCGAGCCAGCGCTTCGGACAACTGTTCGACATCCGCGTCACCAATCATGTCCTGGTTTGCGGGCTTCCGTTTTGCATTCTTCTTCGCCATTGATACTCCTGTTTGCTTGGCGTTCAGGTGAGGTAACCGGTGTATCGTTCGGGATAGCGCTGCAATTCTTCCAGCAACGCGCTGTGATATGCGGGCAGATTGTCGGAGGCGGGTGCGATGTCCCTGAATTTTCCGTCCAGCCATTCGATGGGATCGCGGCATTCGATCCAGCCGAGATTGGGGCGATGAAGCTGATAGCCGATCAACCTTTGCAGGCGCCGCGGCAGCGTGCGCACAACATCTTGCGGAATCGAGAGCAGGAGCTTTTCCGTCGGCGCCAGCCACGCCACGCGATATGACAACAGTATGCCGCGGCGTGTAGCACGCGATCGATTGGCACCACCGCCATGCAGCGTGCTGCCGAGAAAAACCAGCAACGATCCCGCGGGGGCTTCGGCATAGACGGCTTCACCGGGCTCCGGATGGCGCGTGCGCGGCCATTTGTGGCTTCCGGGAATGAGGCGGGTCGCGCCGTTCTCTTCCGTAAAATCGTCCAGCATCCAGATCGCGTTCAGCATCACCTCCCTGTCGTGAGAGATTGGCCAGATGTCCTCATCGCGATGAAGAATTTGCGCAGGTTCGCCGGGCTCTATGCCGATAGCCTGGGTCAGGTTTATCTCAAATGTTTCACAGGCCCCGCTCGCTCTCAGCACCCTGTCCGCGAGCTCAAGCGTCAACGGATCGATTGCAAGCAGCTTTGTCATCGCCGACTTCGCAAACAGCGCCGAGAAGCGCTTTGTGCCGCGGCCGAGAAACATTCCTTCACCCGTGAGCGCGCGTGAAAACCACGGCTCCAATTCCGCTTCGAGGCAAGACAATATGTGCGGCTGAAGCGCACTTTCGACGACGAGGAACCCTTCCTCCAAAAGCGCTTTGCTTGCGTCGTCGGGCTCGACATTTGCGGGGAAGCACGGAAGCGCCCTGCTGTTGCGCCGTGTGGGGGCAATTTCAATTCCGGAATCTTTCTTGAAATCCACCGGCCTTGCCCCGCTGCAGTGTTTTCACACGAGTGGGAGTTTTGATTTTTCAATGTTTGATCCCAGTCCCCTTATCGGGGGGATTGCTCAACCAGCCGTTGACGGCCGCGTGCACCGCAGCCTGCGTGCGAGTACGGGCCCTGAGCTTCGCCTTGCTGCGTTCGAGGTGCTCGTGAACCGTGTGCTGCGATATGCCGAGAATTTCCGAGATGTCCCAGTCGGACTTTCCCTCTGATGCCCAACGCAGGCATTCGGCTTCGCGGAGTGTAAGCGGCGACAACCTTATTTCCGGACTGGGATTCTTGAACTTGTTGAGGCCGATGGTCGAATAGAGAATACCCAACATGTAGAGGGTTTGACGGGCCTGCGGATCAAATTTCTTCTCCGGCGATGTCATCCTCACTACGAATAGTTCGCGCTGCGGGCCTTCTATCGGTACGACGAACGCATTGACCGCTCCGCTGTCCGCAGCAGCCAGGCGGACGCGCCGTTCCGGCTTTGTGAGCGTACCGAGCGGCATATCCGACCACGCAAACGGCGTGGGATTGGACAACAGCCGCTTCATGCTGGGATCGTCTTTATAATAGTTCTGTTCGGCATAGCGGCGGTACCAACGGTCGTGCTGGTGGCCGAACTTCATTTCTGGAACGATCGTGCTGCGGTTGGGACCAAGCGCGTGAACGAAGGAAAACCTGTCGAAGCCGAATTGACCGACCGATTTGCCAAATGCGATCTGCATTTCGCGCATGTTCGCCGCGGCGAACCCGGCTTGCATGAACTCCCACGCCGAATCCAGGAACGAAGCCACCACGCCCCCTCTCCAATCCCCCAAAACCGCAAATAAAATGCCGGCAAAGGAGAGCGAGCGTTATGCGCTTTATTTCCCTCTATTCGCGGAAATAGGACGAATACACGCTCAACTGAAAGCACAAGCCTAATTGTGCGGGGATAGTTGCACAATATAACCAAATATAACCTTGAGTTGCGCGCCCGGCCTGCAAATGGCCAGGCATTATTGCGCGGCAGAAGCTTTTTTCAGCGGGTCGCTTAGCGGGACGGCGTTCGACTCAGAGAAGCGCCGGGCCGCCGCCTCATCGGCTTGCCGGCTCGGCTCTGCGATCATGCGGCCGAGCGCTACGACATTCGGGATCTCATCGTCGGCAAGCTCCCGCATCTTCTGCTTGCGGGCGAATGCCTGTTCGATATAGGGCGCGAGCTCTTCCATCTTCCGCTTCTGTTTTTCGGCGGCGCGTTCCTTGAACTCCGGCATCACATCGCCGGCGAAGAGTTCGAGAGCTTCGCAAATGTGTTCGTGCCTGTTCTTGCC
Organism: Rhizomicrobium sp.; assembly: GCA_035548975.1. GTDB lineage: Bacteria > Pseudomonadota > Alphaproteobacteria > Micropepsales > Micropepsaceae > Rhizomicrobium. Next base: position 8,491 of record DASZRY010000097.1, on the reverse strand, counting down.
GCCCTGCTGGATAAAGGCGACCTGATCGACACCAGCTTCGTCGAACTTGCGTAAATGACTGCGCAGCGTGTCCGGCGTGCCGATGCCGCCAGCCCCGGGATTGACCGGAAGCGCATCTCGCGCCTTCTCGAAATTCGCCCAGATGTCGGTGCGTCCGGGCTTATGCTCGCCGAATATATAGTGATGGCCGAGCGCATAGCCGAAGAAGCGGAAGCCATCGAGGCCGCGGCGCCTGGCCTCTTCGCCGTCGCGATGGACGGAAAAGCCTGTGACCATTGCGATATTGGGATTCACGGCATGGCCGATGGGGACGCATTCTTCCTTCAGGATACGATAGTAATCATCGACCCATTGCCTGGCTTCCATGGGATCGACGAAGGCGAAGGTCAACGCGCCTATGCCCAGCCGCGCGGCAAGTTTGATGGTTTCGCGATTGGAGCACGCAACCCAAACCGGCGGATGCGGTTTTTGTACCGGCTTCGGCACCACATTGCGGCACGGCATATCGAAGAACTGACCTTTGAATCCGGGATAGGGATTCATCACCATCATGTTGAGGCATTGCTCGACCGTTTCGCGCCACATTGCGCGTTTTTGCTCGACGGGCACCTTGAAGCCGCCGAGCTCGAGCAGCGCCGAGGACTCGCCGGTGCCGAATTCCACGCGGCCATTGGACACCAGATCGAGCGTCGCAATCCGTTCGGCGACCCGCGCCGGGTGATTGTAGCCCGGCGGCATGAGAACGATGCCGTGGCCCAGCCGGATGTTTTTCGTGCGCTGCGAACAGGCGGCAAGAAAAACTTCCGGGGCGGAAGAATGCGAATATTCTTCCAGAAAGTGATGCTCGACCTCCCAGGCGTGATCGATGCCCAGCCTGTCGGCAAGCTCTACCTGATCGAGCGCATCCTGAAAAAGCTTGAGTTCGTCACCTTCATGCCATGGCCGCGGAAGCTGGTGCTCATAGAAGATTCCGAACTTCATCGTTTCACTCCTGCAGAGCGGCCGAAAACATTGGCGGCCAGTTCTTGACAGCCTTCAGCGCCTCGCTGCTGGCGGCCTGTTCGAATCCGTTACGAATGGCGGCGAAGCGCATTTCGACCACCTCCTTGAAGCGCGGATCGGTGAAAATATAGAGCTGATTGTCGCGCACCGCTTCCACAACGCGCGCGCCCACCACATCGGGATCGAGACCCGACTCAATGGCTTTGGAAATCATCTCACGGCGATCAGGCTCGAAGCTCTGTGCATCCACCGCGCCGCCAAAACGCGCTTGCTTGGTGCGCGCGCTCTCATGAATGCGCGTGCGCACGAAGCCGGGACACAATACGGACATGCCGATATTGCCGCCCGCCAGCTGCACGGCCCAGCCTTCGCTCATCGCGACGACGGCATATTTGGTCGCAGAATAGGGCTCCATGCCGGGGCCGCTGATGAGACCGGCGATGGACGCCGTATTGACGAAGTGACCGCCTTCACCGTGGCTGCGTATCAACGGCAGGAAGGTTTCGACGCCGTAATAGACGCTTTTCAAATTGACATCGATGATCCAATCCCAATCACGTTCCGGAACCTTGCCTATCTCGCCGCCCGCACCCACGCCTGCGTTGTTGCAGACGACGTGAACCTTGCCGAACACCGATACGGCTTCCAGCGCTGCGGCGCGAATGTTGTTGCGCTCGCTGACATCGCAATGAACCGACACCGCCTTGATCTGCTCGGACGACAGCCGCTCAACCGCAGCCTTCGCCGGCGCATCCTCGATATCGGCAATCACCACATTCATGCCCTGACGGCCAAACGCGCGCGCCATCGCAAAACCGATACCGCTCGCCCCACCCGTGATGAAAGCGGTCTTCCCTCTGAAATCTTTCATTATGCTGCTGCCTCATATTCGAGCGCATCGAATTGCGCGACCAGTGAATCGCCATGCGGACGCTTCTTCAAACGCGCCACCACATTTTCCCGCGACTGGTTGCGCGAGAAATCCGCATTGGTGACCGCGTGCCATTCGATCATCTTTTCCCACACAGGATCGACGATCGTGTGACCTTGGATTTGCCTGCCGTCCAGCGTCTTGATCGTGAAGCTGCGCAGCTCGCTGATTGCCGTTTGCAGATATGCGACATGGATCGCTTCATCCGTGCGGATACGGTCGACCAGTTCGGCCGCGTGATCCGCCGCGGCGCGGCGATCGCGGAAATTCTCGGGATCGCGCATGACTTCGATGCAGAAGGAGAAGAAGTTTTCCGCCCGCACCTCGATCATCAGGACATTCATCAACAAAAGAATCCAGTCTTCGTATTCCTTCGGAATGCCGGGCATGCGCCGGCCGGTTTCCGGGCGCGCAAGGCTCTCCGGCACGGGTGGAATGGGATAGGCGTTCTTGCCGAACAGCGCATCGCGCACGGCAAACCACATGTCGTCATGACCGCCGATGCCTTTCGACTTCATGCCGCCTTCATCCCAGCCATGGGCTTCGAGCAGCCCCTTGTTCAGATGGCCGAGACAGGTGCCGTTCAAATCTTCGACAACGATGTTCTGGAAATCAGGCGCGCTGACCGTTGCGAGCAGCGCCCCGCGTGCCTCGATGATGCCGGTGATGGTCAGGCCGTTCCAGAGCGACTCCCCATCGCCTGCGTTCAGAAGGAACTTTTGCTGTTCCACCGTCGGGTAAGGACCGCGTTTCAACAGGCGCCTGCTCGCGTCGATGATCTGGGCTCCGCGGTCTCTCAGGGCACTCTGCCAGGCATGCACGGCCGGCCAACGATGAAGCGTGCGCGGCGAGATATATTCGCCTTTTTCATCGAAACCGCCGTGCAGGCGATAGCCCGCTTCGATTTGCGGCTTGGCATATTCGTGATCGGCAATCAGTTCCTCGCGGGAATAGACGCGTTTGGCCATCGGCAGCCCTCCCTGGTTTGGGGCGCGCTATACCGCGCCTTCGAATGCAACTGATATTTTGTCAGTTGGGCGGGCAAGTCAACCGCTCAAGCCTAAAGTTTTTTCATCCACCGGACGGGATCAAAACGGAATCTGTCAGCGTTTTTAGGATGTTGCGACCCTTTCGACAAAGTCTTGCGACAGGGACCGCATAACTTGAACAAGGGCCGTTTCAACGGTCTCACGCGTGAAACCAAGGAGTAACATGATGAAAACAAGACTTTTGTTGGCCACGGGGGTGACGGCGCTTTTTGCCGTGACGGCCGCGTATGCATCGACACCGGGGTTGTACGTTTCCGGCGATGCAGGTGTTTCGCTATTGCCCGACTTGCACTTCAACAGTGCGGCGTCGGGAACTTCGCTTGCAAATTATGACGCTGGATACAATTTCGGCGGAGCCGTCGGCTACGACCTGGGCAACGGCCTGCGCTTGCAACTGGATTCGCAACATGCGGGTCAGCAACTGTCCGGCGTTGACGGATTGAGTACGACGGGTCACCTGTCTTCGACCACGTTGATGCTCAACGGCCAGATGGATCTCATTCCGAATTCGCAACTGACACCGTATGTCGGCGCGGGTTTGGGCGGCGTAAACTTCGGTGGGCAAGTTGACGGCTATCAAGGCCGTGCTTGGAAGCCCGGCTATATGCTGGAGGCCGGATTGCGCGACGACATCACAGATCAGCTATCGCTGTTCGGCGGATACCGTTTTACGCAAGCCGAATCCGTGCGGATGACCGACCCTACAATTCCCGACACGGCTACGCAGCATTTTTCCGACCATGTGATTATGGCGGGGCTGACGTATCATTTGGGGCAGTAAGCCAATTGTTCTCCCTCTCCCCTCCAGGGAGAGGGAGAATTTCTTCGGTATTCCGAAAACAAGCGGAAACCTAAGGCTTCAGCGCACGCACCAAAAAGCGCGTGAGGTTGTCGACGACCTCTTCGCGGTTGCGACGGCTTGCGGCGCCTTCGCTACCCGTTTGATGGAGCGCGCCGACAATGGCTTGCCCGATAATATCCGGATTGTAGTCTGCGGAGGCCATGCCCGCCTGAACGGCAGTGCGGATGATTTCGGCCCAGTCATGCCCCCAACGCTGCAGCAACGGCACGGCCTGCGCGCCTTCGGCATCGATCACCGCTTCATCGGTCATTGCCGCGTTCAACACGCCGGGATGCATTTCGGAATATTCGTAGATCGCATGCAGCATGGTCGCGAGGAATTTCTCAAGCGAGGTGTCGTGCGCAACGCGGCTGCGCAGATAAGCATCCAATTCCGCACGCGCATCTTCGACAAAGGCCAGAAAACACGCGCGCTTGTCGGGGAAATGGAGATAGAATGTGCCGTGGCCGAGGCCGGCCTCGCGCGCGATATCCTGCGGGCGCGTGGCATGGTAGCCGCGCTCGACGAACAGCTTGCGCGCCGCCTTCTTCAGCTTGGAAAAACTTTCCGGTTTTCTGCGGGCCCCCCGCATGTCGCTATCGGCAAGGACCGTGCCGTCTGTGGTGCTCATAACCCGACATTCAACCGAGGGCTGACAGGAAGTCAACGCGGCCCCGCATCCCCATCATGGCTGGTTTGCCCTATATTGGCCGGCGGCGGGGCAGCCAAATGTGGAGAAATTCATGCGCAAGCTAATCATTTTAGCGGCCGCGTTCAGCATCCTGGCCATACCCGCTTCGGGAATGGGCACCGGCGGCGGTTACGGCTACGGCTCCGGCGGCATGAGCAACAGCGATCCCGGATTTGAAGCATATTCGCAAGCGCTTCGCCTGATCAAACAAGAGAAATTCGCCGAAGCGATTCCCTATCTCGATACCGCACTGCAGCAACGTCCGCACAGCGCGAACATTCTGAACTATGAAGGATATGCGCACAGAATGATCGGCGATTACAACGCTTCGCTCGACTATTATAACCGCGCGCTCGCCATCGACCCGGATCACAAAGGCGTTCATGAATATCTGGGCGAGCTGTACCTGCAGACCAATCAGCCCGAGAAGGCGCAAGCCGAACTCGACGTGCTGACAAAGCTCTGCCCAGACGGCTGCGAAGAGAAGGACACGCTGACGGCGTCTATCGCGAAATACCAGGCAGCGAATCCCGCGGGCGCAAATCCGGCGGCGGCACCTTCAACTCCGGCCGGGCCGGGCAGCGTGACCGTCACGCCTGGGTAAAGCCTAGCGAGTTGCCGGAATCGTTTGGCCGGACGACTCACCCTTCGCCGCAGACGCGACGATCGCTCTCATGTTAAGAGCACGGCGCCCGCCCCCTCACAGAAAGGCAGGGGGCGGCTGCGCACGCGACCGGCTGGGCCGCAATCGGTTACCGCGATGCACAAATCAATTTGTGCGCCGCTTATAGCGATTGAATCGACACAAAAATCCCCTTGCGATATTTATTCCGGCCGCGGCGTCACCGTTCAACCGAGGGGTGTGTCATGCGACAGATGTCGGCGTTCGCAATTTCGGTTCTTCCCATCCTGTGTTTTTCGTCAGCCGCCCACGCGGGGGCATTCGACTATCTGGCGGAAAACGCCTGCCAGATGTCCGTTGAGGACAAGATCAAGGCCCAGCATTCCGATGCGGCCGAGATCGGTTACGGAAATTCCAAATACGTCCAAAACGAGCAGAACACGAATGTGAAAGGCAGAGGCCATTTCACTTCCGGCAGCGGAAAGATGAGTTTTTCGTATAGCTGCGATTACAATATCGTTTCAGGCGACACATCGCATGTGGACGTGCAGATGGGCGCGTCCACGGCATCGAACTGAATTCGCGCCGCTTCAACAATTGCAGTCAAGCGGCGCGAACGATTCCGCTATGTCCTCTGTCGTCATGAGGGGAAATTCCGGCGGCGGAGCGCACTCATCGCGCAGCCACGGCATTCTTTTGCAATCGAAATGAATACAAGAGAATCTGAATTGCCGCTCGCAAGCGGGGCTGGGCCTCGCTATCGCGGTGGCAACGGAGACAAATGGACGCCCGCAGTCAGGCCGCCTTCGCCTTCTTCGACTGCAGCGCGCGCCACACTCGCTCGGGCGTCAGCGGCATGTCGATGTGCAGCACGCCGACGGCATCGCAAACCGCGCTGACGACGGCAGGCATTGCGCCGACGGTTCCGGCTTCTCCGCAGCCCTTGGCCTGCATCTCGTGCGTCTTGCAGGGAATTTCTTCGTAGGCAAAGTCGATATCGGGCACATCGTCCGCCCGGGGCATTGCGTAGTCGCTGAAGCTGGCGGTGAGGCATTGGCCCGTTTCCGCGTCATAGACGCAGTTTTCCATCATCGCCTGGCCGAGCCCTTGCGCAATGCCGCCATGGACCTGGCCCGCGACGAGCATAGGGTTGATGACCCGTCCGAAGTCATCGAGCACATGATACGAGACAATCTTGGCCTCGCCCGTATCGGGATCGACTTCGGCTTCACAAACATGGCAGCCGTTCGGGAAGGTTGAGGCAGCGCCGCTATAGGTGGCGTCGCTGTCGAGGCCGGTTTCAAAGCCGGGAAGCTGCTCCCGCTTCAACGTGACGGCGAGCTCGCCCACCGAAATGCTGCGATCGGTACCTGAAACACGGAAGCGGCCGACTTCTTCAACCACATCAAACGTCACTTCGCTGCCACCTGCCTGAAGCACCTGACCTGCGGCGGCTTTGCCCTTCTTGATAACTTCGTCGGAGGCCGCCAGCAACGCGCCACCGGCCATGTTAAGCGATCGAGAGCCGCCGGTGCCGCCACCGTTGACCCAATTGGAATCGCCTTGTTTGACGGTGATGCTTTCAAAAGGAACGCCGAGCTTTTCTGCGACCAGTTGTGCGAATGCGGTTTCATGGCCCTGCCCGTTCGATTGCGTGCCGACATAGAGTTCGACGCCGCCGTTCTCGGTGAACTTCACGGCAGCCGGTTCCTGGCCCATCGCGGCTGTGATTTCGACATAATAGCCGAAGCCGAAACCGCGCAGCTTACCGCGCGCAGCGGATTCCCTTTTGCGCTTTTCGAATCCCGCCATATCGGCGCGCTTCAATCCTTCGGCAAGGAGACGCGGATATTCTCCGGAATCAAAAGGAATTCCCCACCAGTTCTTGTATGGCAGCTCTTCGGGCGTGAGCAGATTTCGTTTGCGCAATTCGACGCGATCAATGCCCGTTTTCGCTGCGGCCGCATCCATCAGGCGTTCCATCATATAGGCTGCTTCCGGACGGCCCGCCCCGCGATAAGCGTTGACCGGCGCCGTGTTGGTGAAATAGCCCTTGATGTTCACGAACAGGGTCGGGATGCGATAGACGCCGCCCAGAATGCGTCCTCCCGCGAGCGTGGGAATGAAGGGGGCGAAGAATGTCATGTATCCGCCCATTGCCGCGGTGCCGGTGACGCGGACGGCGAGAATCTTTCCATCCTTGTCGAGCGCGATCTCGGCTTTGGTCCAGGTGTCGCGGCCGTGCTGGTCGGTGAGAAACGCTTCAGTGCGGTCGGACGACCAGCGCACGGGACGGCCAACGATTTTCGCCGCGATCAATACCAGCGCCTGTTCGGGATAGGCGCCGGCTTTCATGCCGAATCCGCCGCCAACGTCCTTCGTGATGACGTGGACTTTGGTGTTTTCGACCCCGACGATGCGGGCCACGCGGTCGCGCAAGCCACCTGCACCCTGGGAGCCGGTATAGAGCGTATAGGTGCCGCTTGCGTTGTCGTAGAGGCCGATGGCATTGCGGGTTTCCATCGAGTTCACGACGACGCGATTTTGCAGCACGTCTATCTCTGCGGTGTAGGCGGCTTTGGCGAAAGCCTCATTGGTTTCGGCTTCCTTGCCGCTTATCCAATCGAAACTTTCGTTTTTCGGAATGTCGTCCCAGATCGCGGGCGCGTTCGGCGCGGCTTCGAGGGTTCCCGCTACAGGAAGTTCTTCGTATTCCACATTCACCAGCTCGGCGGCATCGCGCGCCTGCGCATAGGTTTCGGCTACAACCATGGCAATGGCTTCACCGACGAAGGTGGCGTGGTCATTCGCGAGAAGTTCCTTGTCGTGCGCCTTCGGCATCGAGCCGTCGCGGCTTTGCATCGGCGTCATGCTGGGCATGTTGCCCGCGCCCGCAGCCACGATGTCAGCCTGCGTAAGTACGGCTACCACGCCGGGAGCGGATTTGGCGGCGGACGTGTCGATGGAACGGATCTTCGCGTGCGCTTGCGGACTGCGGACGAAAGCAACGAATGTTTCCCTGTCGAAGTGCAAATCGTCCGTGTACTGACCATGCCCGGTCACGAAACGAATGTCTTCTGTACGCCTTACCGATTGTCCGCTCCCGAATTTCATTCAACGGCTCCGTCGTTTCTCGCCCGCTTGCAGGGGAGGTGCCCAAGCAAAGCGAGGCGGAGGGGGTTAATTAAATCTGTCTTGCAGTGGTGCCCCTCCACCGCATCGCGGTCCCCTCCCCCGTTTCACGGGGGGAGGACGAACGCAGCGTAACTCTAATTCCTGTAGCTCGGATCCATGCGGTCGAGTTTGCGCAGCAGTGCCGGCCAGGCAAGTCCGCCGACCATGCCATCGAGGGCCG
>DASZRY010000096.1:0-24861 GCA_035548975.1 Rhizomicrobium sp. | reverse complement strand
GGGGGAGGTGGATTGGCGCGCAAGCGCCAAGACGGAGGGGGCAACTCCTCCCCTGCGAAGCGGGGGAGGTGGATTGGCGCGCAAGCGCCAAGACGGAGGGGGGCAACTCCTCCCCTGCGCAGCGGGGGAGGTGGATTGGTGCGCAAGCGCCAAGACGGAGGGGGCAACTCCTCCCCTGCGAAGCGGGGGAGGTGGATTGGCGCGCAAGCGCCAAGACGGAGGGGGTATCCTCCCCTGCGAAGCGGGGGAGGTGGATTGGCGCGCAAGCGCCAAGACGGAGGGGGCTTGAGGTTTTCAGACTTTAAACCTATATTACCTGGGCGCCTGCGTCCCCGTTCATCTCACCGGGGGAGGGGGTGGGTGAAAACTGAAAAACGACTAAAGGACTGTAATTGATAGATTTATCGACCTAACACGAGCCCCCTCCCCAGATGCGAGGTTCAATGGAACTCTGCGCCAACCACCTGCTATAGGAGAGAAATCACCGCTACCGGTGCAGCGCAGACCGCCCGGAACCGCGCGCTACTTCCGCTTCATGCCAAGCTGGTCGCGCCACAGCCGCGGCGGGATTTCCTCGGCCGCGCCTTCCGGCAATTGCCCCAGATGGAACGGCCCGTACTGCACGCGGATCAGCCGGGCGACCTTCAGCCCGAGGGATTCCATCAGCCGCTTGACCTCGCGGTTCTTGCCTTCCTTCAGGCTCACGCTCGCCCAGGCATACATGCCCTTGCTGCGTTCCAGGTCTGCGATGACGGGGCCATACTTCACGCCCGCGATCGTCACGCCTTCCGCGAGCCGGTCCAGGTCCGCCTGTGTCACCTTCCCGAACAGCCGCACGCGATACTTCCGTATCCATCCCGCTGCCGGCAGTTCCAGCTGCCGTGCGAGCGCCCCGTCATTGGTGAGCAGCAGCAGGCCCTCGGAGTTGATATCCAGCCGGCCGATGGAAACCACGCGCGGCAGATGTGCGGGCAGGTTGGCGAACACGGTTGGGCGGCCTTGCGGGTCGCGATGGCTGGTGACGAGTCCGGCGGGCTTGTGGTATCGCCATAGCCGCGTTGCCTCCGGCTCGGTGAGCGGCTTGCCGTCCACCGTCACGACCTGATGCTCCCCCACGCGGATGGCGGGGGTGGTCACTGTGGCGCCGTCCAGGCCCACCCGCCCCTCGGCGATCAGACGCTCGGCGTCCCTGCGCGAACATACCCCCGCCCGCGCGATCACCTTGGCGATGCGGTCGCCCTGCCTGTTGTTCGATTCGGCCACGATTGGCCTTTTCTCCGGTTCGCGGTATCGCCTAGCGGCCTCTTGGGTGCGATGCAATGACCGACGACGAATTCATGGCCCTGGCCCTGGCTGAGGCGAAAGCCGCCGCCGAACGCGGCGAAGTGCCGGTGGGCGCGGTCATCGTGCACGAGGGCAAGGTGCTCGCCCGCGACGGCAACCGCATCCTCGAACGGCGCGACCCCACCGCCCATGCCGAGATGCTGGTGATGCGCGCCGCCGCCTCCGCCCTGGCCAACGAACGGCTCCCCGGCACGTCCCTCTACGTCACGCTGGAACCCTGTGCTATGTGTGCCGGCGCCATGAGCTTGGCGCGCATCGGCCGGCTGGTATTCGCCGCCGAGGACCCCAAGGGGGGGGCTATCCTGCATGGCCCGCGTTTCTTCGAGCAGCCCACCTGCCACCACCATCCCCTGGTCTCGCGCGCAGGCGATGCGGCCAGGGCCGGTGAACTCCTGAAGGATTTTTTCCGCGCGCGCCGCTGATCGACACTTTCGCCGTTCTCTGACAGACTTTCGTTGAGCGGTCGCAAGATGCCGCAAGGGGAGCTTTCGCTCAGAGGAACTACAGACATGGCACTCATCGTATACGGCGCATCGTTGTCGCCATTCGTTCGCAAGGTTCGCATTTTCCTCGCGGAAAAAGGCCTCGATTATCAGCTCGAACAGGTCAACCCGTTCTCGGCGCCGCCGAGCTTTGTGGAGATCAGCCCGCTGAAGCGCATTCCTGCCTTCCGCGACACCGATCTTCCCGAGCCGAACACGCTGTCGGACTCCTCCGTCATCTGCGACTATCTGGAGCACAAATTCCCCAGCCCGCCCCTCTACCCGAAAGACCACTATCTGCGCGCCCGCGCGCTGTGGTTCGAGGAATATGCGGACTCGGTGGTGGCGCAGACGATCGGCGGCGGCTTGTTCTTCGAACGCATTATCAAGAAGCTGCTCGGTCAAAAGACAGATCAGGCTGTTGTCGAATCGACATTGGCCACCAAGCTGCCGCCGCTGTTCGATTATCTCGAAAAGCAGATCGGCGACCATCAATTCCTGGTCGGCAATGCGTTTTCCATCGCAGACATCACCGTGGGATCGATGCTGGTCAATTTTTGCCATGCCGGCGAATGCGTGAACGAAAAGCTCTGGCCCAAGCTTGGGGCCTACATGAACCGCTTGCATGCGCGGCCTTCTTTCAAGGCTCGCATCGAAGAAGAGATGCCGTTCGTAGCCCAGCTGCGTGCCGCGTAACTATCGCAGTACAGGCGTAAATCAGTCGAAAGGCTCCGGCCGGGAAACCTGCCGGGGCCTTTCGCTTGTTCATTTCAGCTCGTTTGCCCCGGCCTTCGACGAAGGGCGACCTGATTGAGGAATTCCACCATGATCGAGAAGCCGACCGCAAAGTAAAGGTAACCACGTGGGATGTGGAAGTGCATTGCGTCGGCGACCAGCGTCATGCCGATCAGCAGTAGAAAACTGAGTGCCAGCATCTTGACCGTTGGATAGCGGTGTACGAATTCCGATACTGGATCCGATGCCAGGAGCATGATCAGGATCGCAATAACTATCGCAGCGATCATCACCGGAAGATGTTCGGCCATGCCGACCGCCGTCACGACGGAATCGATCGAAAAGACCAGATCGAAAATGACAATCTGTATAATCGTGCTGAAGAAGCTTGCTCGCCGTGCCTCAATGTGTTCTTCCTGCCCGTCGACCAGGTGATGGATTTCGCGGGTCCCCTTGGTAAGCAGGAAGATTCCGCCAGCGCCGAAAACGAGGTCACGCCACGAGAATGCGTGTCCGTAAGCGGTAACAATCGGTTGCGAAAGCCGAATTATGAAAGCTATGCTGGAAAGCAGCGCGATGCGCATCGCCAGCGCGAGCATCAGACCAATTCGCCGCGCTTCCTTTCTGCGCTCTTTCGGCAATTTGCCGGAAATGATGGACAGGAAAACGATATTGTCGATACCGAGGACGATTTCCAGAATGGTAAGCGTCACAAGGCTCGTCCAGACATTTACATCGGTGAGAAGTTCGAACATATCAAACCTTGTCAGTATCCTAGACTGATCAGAACCAGAGCGGCGCCAGTTTTGGAAACAGATAAACGATGGCTTCTCGTCCGGCTACCGTGCCGATACCCGCCCCAATGAAAACGTCGCTAAGAAAATGGGCGGTCAAAAGCGCGCGGGTAAAGCCCAGAGCGGCGGCGATCAGAAACCATAACGGCCACAGGGTGGGCATGGCAGCGCTTGCAATGACAGCCACGCAGAAGATGGTAAGCGCGTGCCCCGAAGGGAACGAGTTGTGCTGCAAGTCGAAGGACAGCGGTATGAACTCGTAGAGGTTCATCTCGATCTCGTCCCGGGGTCGCCTGCGCCCCAGCAGGAATTTCAGGCTGTGGAGAACCAAGCTTCCACCGGCCAGTGCGGCAAGGAAGGCCAAGGTGAATTGGGACGCCAGATGGAGCCCACTGAGCTCTGGGCGCAGCACCAAGGCTGCCTGCGCTCCCAGATAGATGACGATGGCGATGGCCAGCCAGTGCGCCGCTTTCGCCATATGGGTGATGCTGTCGAGGAAGCGGTGAAATGGCGCATTCACCGTGTCGTAGATGAAATGGACGGCCTGGCGATCGATCGCCAGACAAAGAACCCCGCCAAATATGAGAATCGCGCCAGCCCAGAGCAACATGGGCGCGGTGCTTGCCGTGGTTTCCTGCCCCCTGTCAAACCGATCCGGGGCTGGTGAGGGGCGGGGCGGGCGGCTACACTTCCCCCATCGCTATCGATCTTGGTTTTGGAGGAAACAATGGATTTTGACTACTCCCCGCGCCAGCGGGAATGGATGAAGCGCATCCGCGACTTCATGGACGAATATGTCTACCCGGCGGAAGAAACGTATACCCAACAAATGGAGGACGCCCGCAAGAAGGGCAATCCATGGATTGTCGTGCCGATTGTGGAGGAGCTGAAGGCCAAGGCCAAGAAGGTCGGCTATTGGAACCTATTCCTCAATGAAAGCGAGCACGGCGCAGGCCTGTCCAATCTCGAATATGCGCCACTTGCGGAGATGATGGGCCGTGTCAGCTTCGCCTCGGAGGTATTCAACTGTTCGGCCCCCGATACCGGCAACATGGAGGTGCTGGAGCGGTATGGAAGCCCCTACCAGCAGGACAAGTGGCTGAAGCCCCTCTTGGCGGGAGAAATCCGCTCGGCCTTCCTGATGACAGAACCCGCGGTTGCCTCTTCGGATGCGACAAACATTTCCACCCGCATCGAGCGTAAGGGCAGTAGCTACGTCATTAATGGCACGAAGTGGTGGTCGTCCGGCGTCGGCGACCCGCGTTGCAAGGTCGCGATCGTCATGGGCAAGACAAACCCCGATACCGATCGTCACAGCCAGCAATCGCAGATTCTTGTGCCGCTGGATACGCCCGGCATCAAGGTGAAGCGCATGCTGCCTGTCTTTGGCTACGACGACGCGCCCCATGGCCACGCCGAAGTCGAGCTGAAGGATGTAACCGTTCCCGCCGAGAACATGATACTTGGCGAGGGCCGCGGTTTTGAAATCGCGCAAGGCCGCCTTGGCCCGGGCCGTATTCATCACTGCATGCGCACGATCGGTGCGGCCGAACGCGCCTTGGAATCGATGTGCAAGCGCCTGCTTACGCGCGAGGCTTTCGGCAAACGAATTGCCCAGCATTCTGTGTGGGAGCAGCGGGTCGCCGAGGCGCGGATCAACATCGATATGTGCCGCCTGCTGACGCTCAAGGCAGCGGACATGATGGACAAGGTAGGCAACAAAGTCGCCCGCGCCGAGATTGCGATGATCAAGGTTGCGGCGCCGCGTATGGCGCTGAAGGTGATCGACGATGCGATCCAGGCTTGGGGCGGTGCCGGAGTGACCACCGACTCCGGACTCGCGCGTGCTTACGCAAGTCAACGCACGTTGCGGCTCGCGGACGGTCCGGACGAAGTGCACAATCGCACGATCGCGCGATTGGAGTACGGAAAGTACACCAACGTCCCCCAGCGCGCTGCGGCGGAATAAGTTTGTTGGCGATGCTTATGAAAGCGGCCGGGTTACCGGCCGCTTTTCTTTTGGTTCAGGCTGCGGCCCGCTCGGGCTGACGAATGGGCAATTCTACAGTCACTTCCGTGCCGACGCCTATTTCGCTGTCGATGCGAAACGAGCCATTGTGTTCCTCGACGAGCGCACTCACCAATGCAAGACCAAGACCTGTTCCGGCCTTCGCGAGCATAGGGTCGGCCACCACCTGTTCAAATGCGCGGCCAAGCCTTGGCAAATCCTTTTTGGAAATGCCAATACCGTCGTCTATCACGCGAATGATGACGTGACTTCCTGTCTCACGCGCGCTTACCGTCACGTGGCCGCCGTTCATGGTGAACTTGACTGCGTTGGAGAGCAGATTGAGCAGCACCTGTTTCAATGCGCGGCGATCGGCCTGAAGATTGAGGCCGGGGGACTCTATCGACATTTTAATGTCGATATTGTTGGCGAGAGCCCGGCCCTGCACGAGCCGCACACAATCTGCAATCGTGTCTTCCAGATTGACCGCCTCGAAGTTCAAGATGAGTTTGCCCGCCTCGATCTTGGCCATGTCGAGCAGATCGGAAATAAGATCGAGAAGAAGTTGGCCGGATTCGTGGATTAGCTTGGAGTATTCCGCATAACGAGGATGCCCGAGAGGACCGAACATCTGATGCTGCATGATGTCGGTGAAGCCGATAATTGCATTGAGCGGCGTCCGCAGTTCATGGCTCATATTGGCAAGGAAAGCGGACTTGGCGCGATTGGCATGTTCGGCGTTATCGCGCGCCTGCTTCATTTCCAGTTCCTGAGCCTTGCGTTCGGAGATGTCGCGAACGACGCCGATCGTGTTGAGATATTCGCCCGTGACTTCGTCATAGACGCCGCGAATCGTCACTTCCAGCCAGACATAGTGGCCATCTCGATGGAGAAGGCGGTAGCAGGCGGTTAACGTCTGGTTCGGCGCAGGCCGCGTGCGCAACTTGTTGGCTTCCTCGACATCGGAGGGATGCACAAGGCGAAGAAATTTTCCTTCCTCTATTTCGTGGCTGTTGCGGCCGGTGATTCGTTCCAGCGCGCTGGATGTGAAGACTATGCGTCCGCCCGGCGCATAGAGCAGGATCGCGTCGGAAGCTTCCTCTGCCATCAGCCGATAGCGTCTTTCTGCACGCACCCGGGCGGTTTCAGCTACGACTTCCTTCGTTACATCGTTGCAAACGCCCAAAATTGCCACCACACGTCCGTTTTCGTCGACCTCGACTTCGCCGTGAGTGTCGACAATCATCATAGGGCCGAAGGATTCCTTTGAATGGGTGCGATAGTAGAATGAGGATTTGCTCTTGATCGCAGCACTGATCGCGGCTTCCACCTTCGCGCGATCTTCGGGGATCATAGTGTCAAGCAGC
Organism: Rhizomicrobium sp.; assembly: GCA_035548975.1. Lineage (GTDB taxonomy): Bacteria > Pseudomonadota > Alphaproteobacteria > Micropepsales > Micropepsaceae > Rhizomicrobium. The sequence goes on along the minus strand of DASZRY010000096.1, from coordinate 18,131 downwards.
CACTCTGAATCCGGCTGTCTATCGGACGGCGTGATGCCGAGCATACGATACATTCCGGGCGACCAGACCGCCCGTTGCGTCGCAAGATCGACGCGCCAGTAGCCGAAATTCGCCGCGCGTTCGGCCAGCGCGAATTGCGCGCGCTCGCGGCGCAGCAGTTCCGCTTCGGAAATAGCCTCAGGATAGGGCTCGTTTTGAGCCCCCTTGCTCAAAGACATTGCGTTTCGCCCGGCCTTGTTCAACTAGCCCGTGGCGCAAACGTAGTGCACTCGCGTTAAGCAAGGCTTGAAGGAAACGGAAGTTGGAGGATCGGTATGGTTAAGCCTGGCTTAAATTTTACCCCTTTGCGCCTGCGAGCTTTGCGAAATGCCATGCGCGTTCCGCCAGGGGCCTGACTGCCGCCGCATGAGCCGTCGCATTGGCATTCGACGCGGTTCCGTCCCGCACACGCCCCACAATGCCCTGCAGGATGCCCGCAAGCTTGAAGAAGTTGTATGCAGCGTAATAGTTCATATTGGGTGTCTCGCTGCGGCCCGTGCGGCGGCAGTACATCGCCACATATTCGTCCATTGTCGGGATGCCGAGCGCCTTCAAGTCCGAACCCATCAAGGTTGCGGTACCGGCACTGGTTCCGCCCGACGGCATTTGCCACTGCATCAAATGATAAGTGAAATCGGCTAGCGGATCCCCGATGGTCGACAATTCCCAATCCAGCACCGCAACCACCTTGGGTTCTGTTGGATGCAAAATCATATTGTCGAGACGGTAATCGCCATGCACCACACAGGAGCGTTCGCCGGGCGGCAAATGTGCTGGCAGCCAATCGATCAATTTGTTCATTTCGGGAATGGTTTCGGTTTCGGACAGCTGATACTGCTTCGTCCAGCGCGAAATCTGCCGCCCGATGTAATTGCCCGGTTTGCCGAAATCCTCCAGTCCGATCTTGACGTAATCTATGCTGTGCAGCCGCGCGAGCGTTTCGTTCATCGCGTCATAAATCGCCCAGCGCTCTTTCGGCTCGTATCCAGGAAGCAATCCATCCCACAGGATGCGGCCTTCCACACAATCCATCACATAGAACATCGTGCCGATGATGCTGTCGTCCTCACACAGCACGTAAGGTTTTGCAACCGGAAACCCGGTTGGGTGAAGCGCCGAGATGACCTTGAACTCGCGATCGACTGCGTGCGCCGAAGGCAAGAGCTTGCCTGGCGGCTTTCGGCGCAGAACGTATTTCCGTCCAGGAGTGACGAGCTGATAGGTCGGATTGGACTGTCCGCCCTTGAATTGGCGTACCTGCAGCGGACGTTCGAAATCGTTGATCTTGGACGCCAGATAGTCTTCCAGCCGCTTCACATCGAAACGGTGCTGCTCAGCCACTTCTTTGGTGCCTGAGAACATTTCTTGCCGGTCTTGAACAGCCGGTTCGGCCATGGGTAGTTTCCTCAAATATCGATGACCCATTTGAGACGGGCTTTGCCGCCGGGGCAAGAGTTTAGCTGCGTTCCCGCGCCACGGCCCGCCAGCCGATATCGCGGCGGCAGAAGCCGCCCGGCCAGCTTATACGGCTGACAGCTTGATATGCCCGGGTTTGGGCCTCTGCCACGGATTTCCCAATGGCGGACACGTTGAGAACCCGGCCGCCGGTGGCTATCAGCTTGCCGCCCTGCCGTTCCGTGCCTGCGTGAAAGATCTGCACGCCCTCGACTTTTGCAGCCTCATCTAATCCTCGGATTTCTGTGCCCCTTTCGTAAGAACCGGGATAGCCTTTCGCCGCCATCACCACCGTCAGCGCCGCTTCGTCGCGCCAGCGCAAATCGATGTGATGCAACTGCTTGTCGCGCGCCGCCACCAACGCCGTTGCCAGATCGGATTTGAGCCGCAACATCAGCACCTGACATTCCGGATCGCCGAAGCGGCAATTGTATTCGATCAGCTTCGGTCCTTCCTTGGTTATCATCAGCCCGGCAAACAGAACGCCCATGTAAGGCGTGCCACGCGAAGCCATTGCCGCAATCGTCGGTTTGATGATGCGCGACATCGTTTGTTCGATTGTCGCATCGGTCAACACCGGGGCGGGGGAATATGCTCCCATGCCGCCCGTATTCGGCCCCTTGTCACCATCGAAAGCGCGTTTGTGATCCTGCGCGCCCACCAGCGGCAGAACATGTTCTCCATCTGTGAGCGCAAAAAAACTTGCCTCCTCACCTTCCAGGAATTCTTCAACGACTATCGAGTTGCTCGCCTCTGCAAACCCGCCTTCGAACATGAAGTCGATCGCGCGATTGACGTCGGCGCGCGTTTCGGGAATGAGCACGCCTTTTCCCGCGGCCAGCCCGTCCGCTTTGATTACCACCGGCAGACCGAGTGTCGCGGCAAAAGCCTTGGCCGGCCCCGGTTCGGTGAACCGCCGGTAGATTGCGGTCGGAATTCCGTGTTCTGCGCACAGGTCTTTGACGAATCCTTTTGAGCCTTCCAGAACGGCACCGGCCTTACTCGGTCCCAGCGCCTTGATGCCCGCTCCCTCCAGGCGGTCCCAAAGACCCGCCACCAGGGGCGTCTCCGGTCCCACCACCACAAAGTCGATCTTCCTTTCCTTGGCGAAAGAAATCAGCCGGTCGAATTCCGTCGCGGCGATTGGTACGCATTCCGCCACCCCCGCGATTCCAGCATTGCCAGGCGCGCAATAAAGCTTGGAAACCAGCGGGCTAGCCGATAGCGCCCACGCCAGCGCATGCTCTCGCCCGCCGGAGCCGATGAGGAGGAAATTCATGGCTTCAACTTCCCCAAGCGGAAGGAAGGATTCAAGACGCAACCCGCCGCAACCGCTATATCATCTGTGAATCATGTCCGAAGCTGCCACACCCGCCACTCCACCAATTCGGGCCAACCTGCCCGAATTCAGCGTCAGCGAGATTGCCGGCGCCCTCAAGCGCGTCGTCGAAGACAATTTCCCCTTCGTGCGGGTGCGGGGCGAGATCAGCAATCTGAAATTTCACTCGTCGGGCCACGTCTATTTCGATCTGAAGGACGAAAAGGCCACCCTGAACGCAGTGATTTGGCGGGGCACCGCCCAGAAACTTCGTGTGCGGCCGGATCATGGGCTGGAGGTCGTCTGCACAGGCCGGATTTCGACCTATGCCGGCTCCTCCCGGTACCAGATCATCGTCGAACAAGTGGAACTGGCCGGCCTCGGCGCCCTGATGGCGATGCTGGAGGAACGCAAGAAGAAGCTCGCGGCCGAAGGTCTGTTCGCCGCCGAACGAAAAAAGCCGCTGCCTTTCCTGCCCGATACAATTGGCGTGATCACATCGCCGACCGGCGCCGTCATTCGTGACATCATGCACCGGCTGAACGATCGATTTCCGCGTCGAGTATTGCTGTGGGCTGTTGCTGTTCAAGGTGAACGCGCCGCCTCCGACGTCGCTGCCGCCATAAAAGGCTTCAACGAAATGAAGAAGGAAGGTCCGCTTCCCATCCCCGACGTGCTGATCGTGGCACGCGGAGGCGGCTCCATCGAAGATTTGATGGCCTTCAACGAGGAAATTGTGGTGCGTGCCGCGGCGAATAGCCGGATTCCCTTGATTTCGGCGGTCGGTCACGAAACCGATACAACCCTCATTGATCTGGCCGCAGATCGCCGCGCACCCACGCCTACCGCTGCTGCAGAAATGGCAGTACCTGTTCGCGCAGAGTTGCTGTCACAAACGCTCGACCTCGAGCGCCGTTTTCTACGTGCCTTTTCACGCGCCATGTCGGAACGCCGGCAGAAGCTCGGCAGCCTTGTGCGTGTCCTGCCGCGCGCCGAACAATTGTTCGCCCAGCCGCGGCAGCGCCTGGATATCGCCAGCGACAAGCTCGGCAATGCCCTTCATCGAAATCTAGTCTCGCACCGCACGCACTTTCTGGAGTCTGCAGCGCTTCTGCGCCCGCGCCCCATCGCGCGGCACATCGACGTTTCCCGGCAACGCACGGAAGTGCTGGGCCGCCGTCTCACACATTCCCACCGCAACCATTTGGCTGCAGCACGCAAGCGCCTCGAAAGCCTTTCGCGAATTCTCGAAAGCGTCAGTTACAAAGCCGTATTGTCACGCGGCTTTGCGCTGGTTCGTGGCGAAGACGGCGGGCTGAAGCGTGCCGCGTCGGCTATACGGCCGGGGGAAAGGCTCGATCTGACCTTCTCGGACGGCAGGCGCATTGCCGTCGCGGAAGGCCCAGCCGCCCCAAAATCCCAGAAAAAGACAGTCCCGCAGGGCGGTAGCCAGGGTAGTCTTCTCTAGACACTGATGTAACTTGGCGCGCCCAAGCGCATGACGTAAAAGACTCTTATGAACAAGCTTGACCGCGACTTTGGCCCGGATGGCCTTGCCCAGCTCGAATATCTGGATGGCGAGTACCGCGTCGTTCGGCCCGGCGCTTACGTGATCTGCGCCGTGACGGGCGTCCCCATCCCGGTCGAGTCGCTCCGCTATTGGAGCGTAGATTTGCAGGAAGCTTACGCGACCCCCGGCGTGGCCCTAAAGCGATTTCAGGAAACGGGGAACACGCCTAAATGATTCCCCGCCGGGGATTTCTTGCGACTGCAATTTCGTTTGCCGCGCTTCCGCTATCGAAAGCCCGCGCCGACGAACAGCACCTGACGCTGAACGGCGGGCTGGAGCAGGGGAGCCTTGTTGTCGGCAAAACCAATCCTGAAGCGCGCGTCGCCATCGATAGCAAGGTGCTGGAGCTTTCCGATCGCGGCTTCTTCGTCTTCGGAATTGCCTATGACCGCGCCAAGCCGCTGCAATTGGATATTACCTATCCCGACGGCGGAATACTCATGCAGGATGTCATACCGGTCGTGCGCAAATTCGAAACGCAAGCGATCACTGGCTTGCCGCCGGAAGAAGTTACGCCGCCTCCCGAGCTGTTCGAGCGCATTGCAAAAGAGAAGGCAAAGATCGAAGAGGCTCGCAAAAGTCTCTTGTTTGAGGACTGGTACGCGGACGGTTTCGATTGGCCGGTTGCGGGAATAATCTCTGGCACGTTCGGCAATCAGCGCATATTGAATGGCGTACCCAAACAGCCGCATTTCGGCGTTGATATTGCCGCGAAGGAGGGAACGCCTATTCTTGCACCTGCCGAAGCAAACGTGCTGCTTGCCGAACCCGACTTCTTCTACGATGGCGGTATCACCATTCTCGATCACGGTCAGGGTGTGACCACGACATATTTGCATCAGAGCAAGCAGCTGGTCGCTGCTGGCGATCACATCGCGCGCGGCCAGAAGATCGGTGAGGTGGGAAAGACAGGCCGCGCCACAGGTCCGCACCTTTGCTGGCGTCTGAACTGGTTTCAGGTCCAACTTGACCCGTCACGCTCCACACGCGAGGCCGCACCCAAGGCCGCCTGAGAAACCTTCGCGCGGCGGCCCGTCGGAACGTCTTTCTCGCGCGGCCAGCGCCGGTGAATCCATAGCCATTGCGAGGGCCGCTCGCGCACGCAATCTTCGATTGTCTCATTGATCCGCGCCGTGAGCGCCTGCACATCCTCGTCGCTGTTGCCGGTGGGTGTGAAGCGGATGGGCGGATGTATGTGCACGCGGAACCGCGCGCCGTTCAGCCGTTCGTTTGAGGCAGGCAACAGGATCGAACCCAACCGCAGCGCGAGGCCGGCCGGAGCCGGCGTCGTCATGGCCATCTGCCCGAAAAACGGAGCCGCCACACCTTCGTTCGTCTTTTGGTCGACGAGTAGAAAGATCGCCTTGCCGCGGCGAAGGAGAGTGAAAATGCGCCTCGTGCCTTGCGGACCCTTTGTGATCATTTCCTTCGATCCGGCCTTCATGCGCTGCTTGACGATCCAGCGATCGACAAACGGGTTGTTCACCGGGCGATAGACAGTGCCGCCGTCGTAACCTCGTTGAGCCGCTGCTGCAGGCATCACCTCCCAGTTGGCGAAATGACCGGAGATAAAAAGTACGCCTTTGCCTGTTTCCATCGCCGCATCGGAACGCTCGACGTGCACCACCTCGATCCGAGGATCCGGACCGTTCATCGAAATCTTGTGGAGATGCGGGTACTCTGCAACGGTACGGCCAAGATTGTCCCACATCTCCTTGAGTATGGTTTCGATTTCGGCTGGCGACTTTTCGGGATAGGCCGCACGAAGGTTATCTCGCGCGCGATTGGTGATTGGCGTTCGGTAGAGAATTTCCCGCCCGATAAATCCTCCAAGCGACGAAGCTCCATCGAGGCCCAAAAGTTTGAAAATTCCGATAAGAAGAAAGAAACCCGCAGCCTCCGCGCCGTAGCGAATCCACGCGCCGGCGGACAGTTTGCTCGTCTCTTCGCCGTTCATGCGAAATCGACCTGACGCGAGGGTATGGTGAAACGGTCGAAGAACAGTTGCAGGGCTTCCGGTTCCTCGAACACGGCGCGCACCGGCAGAAATGCAATGCCTCGCCGCCTGTTCGGAGGTAACCTCACATAGTCCTTCTCGGTGGTCAAAAGAAGCGCGCCTGCTTCCATCGCCTTTTTCTGCAAGGCGGAGATTTCCTTTCCTGTATAGATGTGATGATCGGGAAAAGCCTTCATCGCCTTCACCTGCGCGCCCAACTCCCGCAACGACTGCAAAAGCTTTCGCGGTTGGCCGATGCCGGCAAATGCGATGACCGGCCGTTCGCGCAAGCCGGGAATATCTTGAGGCACCAGTTTCGCGCGGAACACCTTGCCGGGATAGCCGGTGATCTTCGCGTTCTCGTCACCGCCCACCAGGATAACCGCGCTCGCGCGCTTCAATCCGTCCTTTATCGGCTCGCGCAGCGGCCCGGCGGGTAACACACGGCGGTTGCCGAAACCGGCCTGCGCATCGACCACGACAAACGAAATATGTTTGCGCAATTCCGAATTCTGGTGCCCGTCATCCATAACGATGACGTCAGCGCCGTTGCGGTCGGCGAATTCCGCGCCCGCCGCACGGCTGCGCGACACGACGGTGGGGCAAGTGTTGGCGAGCAGCAGCGGTTCGTCGCCCACCTCTCTCGCGGAATGCGTTTTGACATCGACCAACACCGGTCCCTGCAAACGCCCGCCATAGCCGCGCGAGAGAAAGAACGGCTGGATGTTGCGCTGCGCCAGCAATTCGGCAATCGCGATGGCGACAGGCGTCTTTCCCGTTCCGCCCACTGTCAAATTGCCGACGCAAATCACGCGCGCCCGGGCGCGATAGCGCCAGTGCCGGTTGGCCCGCCACACCGTGATCTTGCCGACAATCCAGCCGATAGGCCGCAGCGCATCGGAAATCGCACGCGAGCTTCCGTCTTTCTTCGTCCAGAATTCAGGTGCGCGCATGTTTTGCCAGCAGCTCTTCGACGAATGCTCGCGTCCTGCTCAACGCGCCGCCGAGCGCCGCCGCCCCCTTGGCTGCACCTTCGATCATCTTTTGCGCCATCATGGGTTCCGACAATACGCGATGCGCCAATGATGCGATATCCGCGCTCGTCACCACGCGCCCGGCGCCTTGCGCATCGAATATTGCGTTAAATGCCGCGGTGAAATTTTCCGTGTGCGGCCCGGCCATAACCGCGCAACCGAGACGGGCGGGTTCCAGCGGATTCTGTCCGCCATGCGGGATCAGGCTTCCGCCCATGAATGCGATCTTTGCCAGCCGGTAGAACAGGCCCAGTTCGCCCATCGTATCGGCGACATAGACGGCCGTGTCGCCGGCCGGCAACGCACCCGCAGCGCGCCGTTTCACCGGACGCGCACCGCAGAGCATCGCAATCTCGCCGCCGCGATCGGGATGACGAGGCACGATGATGGTCAACAGATCTGGGTGCGACTGACGCAAAATATCCTGCGCCGGCAAAAGCGTTTCGTCTTCGCCCGCATGAGTGCTGGATGCCAGGAAAACGGGCCGCGAACCGATTGCATTCTTTAGTTCTTCGAGCTTGATTTGGTTGGCAGGCAGGGGCGGCGCATCCGCTTTGAGGCTGCCCGTCACTTGAACGTTCCGTCCCCCCAACAGCGAAAAGCGCGCTGCAACTTCCGGATCTATTGCGAGAATACCGTCAAATGCTGATAGCAACGCTTGTGCCGTTTGCGGCGCGCGTCTCCACCCATCGGCCGATTTGGCGGAAATGCGCGCGTTTACGAGCGCCAGCGGTATCTTCCGTTCCGCCGCACTCATTAAAAGATTGGGCCACAAATCCGAATCCACGAACAACCCAACGTCAGGCCGCCAGTGATCCAGAAAGTTTCGCGCGGCTGCGGGCGTGTCAATGGGCACGAATTGATGCAACGCGCCGGGCGGCAATCTCTCTGCCATCAGCTTGGCTGACGTCACCGTACCGCTCGTTACCAGGGCATGACGTCCGGGCGTCAGCAGCACGGAAAGAAGCGGCAACGCGGCAAGTGTCTCGCCCACGCTCGCGCCGTGTATCCAGATCAAAGTGCCTTCCGGCCGCTTGATGCTTGCAATCCCCAGCCGCTCCGGCAATCGCTCCAGATCTTCCTTGCCGCGCGCGGCCCTCTCGCGCAAAACAAGTTTGGCCGCCGGCGAAAGCACGGCGGTTGCGGAACGATAGGCACGAAGACCAAGCGTCATACGGTCCATTCAATTCACGGAAGCTGTTTCGTCGGTGAGATTGTGTTGATAGAGCCGCGCATAAAGACCGCCATGCGCCATCAATTCGGAATGCGTCCCGGATTCCACAACGCGGCCGCGATCCAGAACATATATCCGGTCCGCATCCAGCACGGTGGAAAGCCGGTGTGCAATCACAATGGTGGTGCGCCCCGCCATGAGATGCGTCAGCGCCTCCTGCACCTGTCTCTCGCTTTCGCTGTCGAGTGAAGAGGTCGCTTCGTCGAGTAGAAGGATGGGCGCATTGCGCAACATTGCGCGCGCAATCGCAATCCGCTGCCGTTGTCCGCCGGAGAGCCGCAACCCACCTTCGCCGACACGCGTGTCATATCCTTCCGGCAACAGCATGATGAACTCATGCGCCGCCGCCGCTCTCGCCGCCGCTTCGATCTCCGGCCGCGAAGCCCCACGACGTCCCAACGCGATGTTTTCCGCAACTGTTTCGTCAAAGAGAATTGGTTCTTGCGTCACCAGTGCAATGCTGTCGCGCAACGACTTTAGCGTGACGTGCCCAATATCCTGCCCGTCGATCTCAATCGAACCTGTCTCGGCGTCGTAGAAGCGAAGGAGCAAATTGAACAATGTCGATTTGCCTGCGCCGGACGGTCCGACGAGGGCAATTTTTTTCCCTGCTTGCGCTTCCAGCGTGACGTCCTCGATGGCCGGCGCATTCGCATCCGACCGATACGAAAAGCCGACATTGCGAAACCGCACCGCACCGCTCTTCGTCTGCAGCATGCGCGCGCCGGGTGGATCGACGATACGCGGCTTCTGATCGATGATTGCAAAAATCCGGTCTGCCGCCGAAAGGCCGGAAGAAGCCGTTGCCCACAACTGCGTCAGATTGCGAACCGGCTGCAACGCCAGAAGCATCGCGGCCAGGAATGAGGCAAAGTGATTGATTCCGATTTCGCCGTGCATCGCCTGATATCCGGCGTAGAATATCGTGCCGGCAATAACCACCCCTGCGAACAGATCGCTCGCGGGAACGGCGCCCGCCCGCGTCCGCGCCACGCGCACGAGATATTTCAGCCGCCCGTCGATCCGTGCATTGGCGCGCTCGGCTACATGATTTTCCAGCCCATAAGCCTTGACGATGCGCTTTCCGTCCAGCGCCTCCGAAAGAGCTGTTGAAAGCTCCGCCGTTTCCGCCATTCCGCGGGAAGCCGCGCGCCTGAGCGATGAACCGATTTTCTGGGTCACCCATGCAACGCCCGGCAAAACGAAAATTGAAATAAGCGCCAGCCGCCAGTCCTGGTAAACCATCACGCCGGCCAGGGCGATCAGCGAAAGGAATTCCAGACTCAATCCTGCTATGCCGCGCACGATGGCATCTCGCATGAGTGTCGCGTCGTAGAGGAAATTCGAGACGAACTGTCCGGAATGCACCGCGTTCAGCGCCGCCAGATCGCTGTGAACCAGACTTTTGAATAAATCGCGTTGGACAGCGGCAACGGCGCGCTCACCCACTGTATCGACCAGCGCCTGCTGGATGAAGGTCGTTACGGCGCGCGCAACGATTACCCCAAGCACGGCCAAGGGGATCAACGTCAGCATGTCGGAGCGTTTATCGAGGAAGATCAGCTTGATAGCCGGGTCAAGCAGCCAGGAAAGCGCCGCGGTCATTCCTGCCGTCACGATCATACAGGTGACGGCAATCAGAAGCGTACCCCATTGCCCTTTGAGGTAGCCCCGTACAAGTCGCCGCACGATGGCGAGATTGCCCATGGGGACTGCAGCCCGCGCACGCGGCATGGGCGAGAGGTCGGCGCGAATCGAGACGTCGGTCCGGGCGGTCATGGCGGCGGGGTGTAGCATGGCGCCCTACCGCGGCGCGAGCGCAAAGGCTATGCCGTGCTGTCCACTTTTGGTTCCATAAGCTTATGTATATGCACGACAAAATAGCGCATCTGGGCGTTGTCAACCGTCTTCTGGGATGCCCCACGCCAGGCCGCCAATGCCTCGCGATAATTGGGATAGATACCCACTATGTCGAGCTTCGAAAGGTCCTTGAAGGCGATGCCTTGCGTTGATGCCAATTCGCCTCCGAACACTAGATGTAAAAGTTGCTTGGGCTCGTGTTCGATGGACATGGTCATCCTCGTGGAACGTTTTTCACCCGGTCGATCAAGAGCGGATGCAGAAGAGGAGCTGCCGCCACGACCGAGGGGTGGAGAGTCTGCTTGGCGTTATAGCGCATCCGATCCCCTTTGTGCGTCGTTACAAACCCACCCGCCTCGCGCACTATCAGGTCGCCCGCGGCCAGGTCCCAATCGCGCTTTCCGGATAGCGCCAGCGCCGCATCGAAGCTTCCGTTTGCCACCAATGCCAGGCGATAGGCGATGGAACCGCGCGTCTCGATCTCCATCGGTGGCCAGGGCATGAGCGGAGGATTGTTCCAGGCCGGATGCGCGAACATCGCACGGTCGCCCAGCATGCGGCAGTGATCCACTTCATGCGCGTTGCTTACGTGAATCCGCATGCCGTTCATCTGCGCACCTTCATCCGCTATCGCCGTGAAGCACTCTTCGCTTATGGGATTGAACACCACACCCGCAATCGGCAAACCCTCCTGCACCAGCGCCACGCTGATCGTGAAGTGGGGACGGTGTTTGAGGAATGCCACCGTGCCGTCGATCGGATCGACGACGAATGTGAATTCGGTGGTCAACCGGCGTTCATCGTCTTCAGATTCTTCCGAAAGCCAGCCATATCCCGGGCGCGCAGACGCAAATCTCTCGCGGAGAAACCGGTCGATCTCCAGATCGGCTTCGGTGACGGGATCGCCTTTGCCCTTATCCCACTTCTTGTAATCCCCGCCGAAAAAGGAACGCGCAATCTTCCCTGCTTCGCGAACCGACGCTTCGATCAGGGCAAGGTCATCATGCGCCTGCAATCGTCATGCCCTCGACGCGCAGAGTCGGCGCGTTTGTGCCGTAACGGAAGACTAGATCGTTGGCCGGCGTAAGGTTGCGGAACATCTCCTTCAGGTTGCCGGCCACCGTAATCTCCGAAACCGGATAGGTGATCTTGCCGTTCTCTATCCAGAAACCGGCCGCGCCGCGGCTGTAATCGCCCGTCACGCTGTTGACGCCCATTCCCATCAATTCGGTGAGGTAAAGACCTTCGCGAATATCCGCTATCAGTTCTTCGGGCGAAAGTTTGCCCGCCTCCATGTAGAAATTGGTGGTGGAAGGCGAGGGCGGCCCGCCTGTTCCTCGCGCCGCATGGCCTGTTGTCGTGAGGCCCAACTGCTTGGCGCTTGCGGTATCGAGAAGCCACGTCGTCAAAACACCGTTCTCGACGATAGCCCGCCGCCGGTTGCGAACGCCTTCGCCATCGAACGGCTTCGACCTCTGCCCGCGAATGCGGTGTGGATCGTCGACGATTGAGATGCCGGGCGCGAACACTTCCTTGCCCATAAAGTCCTTCAGGAAGCTCACACCACGCGCGATAGCGGCGCCGGAAATGGCTCCCGCAAAATGTCCCAGCAAACCGGCCGACACGCGCGGCTCATACACCACCGGCACGCTCTGCGACTTCACGCGGCGTGGATTGAGCCGCTTCACGGCGCGCTCACCGGCGCGCTTGCCGATGATCTCCGCAGGATCGAGATCGGACGTATGGCGCGCGCTGGCACTTTCGTAGTCGCGTTCCATGCCCGTTCCCTCACCGGATAGGACGGAGACGCCGACGCTGTGGCTCGTGCCTGCGTAAGAGCCGAAAAATCCCTCGCTTGTCGCCAGAGTCACCGCGCTGCGGCCGAAACTCGCTCCGCCGCCTTCCGAATTGGTGACGCCCGGAACAGCCATGGCCGAAGCTTCCGCATCCTTTGCGCGCGCGATCAAAATATCCGCGGAAGGCTCGTTCGGATCTTCGATATCGAGGTCTGGAAAATCCCGCGCCAACAATTCCTTCGGCGCCAACCCCGCGAACCTGTCTTCGGGAGCAAGCCGCGCCATTGCCACCGCGCGTCCCGGCAATTCGGCAAGCGCGGATTTTGTGAGATCGGTCGACGAAACAAATGCCACCCGCTGGCCTACGAACACGCGCAAGCCCAGATCGGCGGATTCCGCACGCTCGACGTCTTCGAGCCGCCCCATGCGATAGGAAACGCTCGATGCGATGCTTTCGACAACGAGGGCGTCCGCCGCGTCGGCGCCGGCGCGTTTTGCGGCGCGGATCAGGTCCTCGAGGGTTTCGCGCGGGTCGGTCTTTTTGTTGGTCGTCACGAGATCAGGATGCCGGAACAGTGGGGAAGAACACAAGCCAGAGAACCGCGACAATTCCCACAACGTAGGAGAGCCAGGTGAGCAATATCCCGGCGAACCGCCAGGCCGAAACGCCGGTGCTGCGCGACAGCCCAATGGCGTGAACGATGCGGCCAATCGTCAGCGGCGCCCCTACGCCATGCACAAGCCACACATTTGCGCCCAGCGGAACCAGGCACCACATCAACAGAAGCGCCATCGGGACATATTCGGTATTGTTGGCATGCGCCCTTAGTGGCCCCGTCATTTCAGGCTTGCCGCCGCCGTCGCCGATTTCCGTGCGTGTTTTGACCCTTGCCCGCACCACAAGCATGCCAAGTACCAGCATGACGAAGGCGTTGATGCCGACATAGAGGAAAAAGCTGTTATAGGCGGACGCGAAGACGTTACCCATCCATACCCCGGGTTCTCACGGTTATACGGGCTCTTATGTGGGAGCGCGGTGCCGTTCGTCAATGCGCATCGGCTGCGCTGACATAGATCTTGCGCTCCTTGTAGGCGATGTAGATATGCAGATGCCGTATCGCATCAAGGCCAAGAAGCAGATGCGGGAAGTGCGCCAGCGTCACGCCGGCCTGATTCTGATCTTTGACCGGCACATCCTCTTTCGCCAGTTCGCGCATGGTGTCCCGCATCACGAGCAACGACGGGTTGGGGAATGTGACGCCCCCAATGGAGAGCGAATTGAAGGTCGCGGAATGAAATTTGTGCCCGTATAGCGTTACTTCTTTTTCCGAAGAAGGGTCGCGCCCGAATGTGCCGGCAAGCACGCGCTCGTTCAGGTATGTCAGGCTGGTGCCGGTATCGAAAGCAGTGTCCAAATCGTGGCCGTCAAGCGTCATTTCGACATGGATGGTCTGATCGGGCAGGCTGAATGGCAGAACGGTGTAGGCTTTCGTCCAGTATACCACTTGGCCTTCGCAGTGATCCTGCGAAAAGAATTTTACTTTCTTTCCTGCGAAATCGAATTCGACGTCGAATTGCTCCAAAGCATTGTTACCGAGGCCTGCAGAGATCTCGCCGTAATCTCCGGACGGCTCCACCATGAAATTGGATGCAGGCTGGTGAAATGGACCAATATCCACCGACGGCACGGTAACGTACTTCTCGGCGCGGTCGCGCGCGCCGTAAACCTTCATCGTGGTAATGTCGTGCGTTTCCAGACGGTCGTCGTCGACGAATTTCTGCGTAACCCAACTCGTAAACGAGCCGGTATCCAATACTGTGTAACGGGGCTTGCCGGCCATTACCATCTGTATCACGACGGAGCCTTCGGACGGCGCCATGTCATAGCTCGCGATCAGCTTGAGCGAGCAATCTTCTGCGTTGGCCGCGCCGGCAAGCATTGACAACAGGATCGTTGCGGCAACCGTCCGAGGCGTCATTGCGATAGCTCCCTCAAGGAGATGCGGTTTGGCCGACAGGGGGTATGGATGAAGTTTGCGTTGGCGCCGCTGAAGCCGGACTGATGTACAGCTTTTGCTCTTTGTAGGCGATGTAGACGTGCAAATGCCTGAGCTCTTCAAGCCCGACTATCACATCGTCCAGGCCTACGGCTTCGTTGTTGGTATCGATCAGCGAATTGATCCGTGGCGAATGCGATGTGAGCATATGGTTTCGCAGTAGGTCCGGCAGCAGCTCCAATGTCGGATTCTTGAACGTTATGCCGGCGATCGTGAGACTGTCGAATTGCCGCTTATACCCCTGGGCCCGTTTGTCGCCGTTCACGAGTTCCGATTTGATTACACCCGGCGAGTCCTTGGTGATGCCGAACACGCCTTCCGCCGAGCGCATGCTGATGGCGGAAGCATCGGCGCCGGTGTCCAGCAATGCGGTGAATTTCTTGCCGTCCAGTTCCACCGGAAAACGTATGTGACCTGTGTCGGTCAGGACAAACGGCACGACGGCATAGCCGGGAGTGTTCCAGTAGACGACTTTTCCTTCGCAGTGGTCCTGAAGGATGAAGTTGACTTTTTTTGCGCCGAAATCGAGGTCGAGATCCAGCGTCGTGAACAGCTGCGGCCCCATCATGCCCCCGATATCGTCGCCGAAGCCGGTGTCCGGCACATAGAAGGGAACGTCTTTGGCCTTGAACGTTCCGATTTCGAAATCGCTCACCGTTACGGTCTTGTCCGTTGTGCGGCCGGTGATATCGATCGCGACGATGTTCCGCCGTGTCTGCGGAAGATTGAGCTTCTGCCAGACGACGGGATAAAGCTGGCGATACCATCCGCCGGTATCGATGATCATCGTGGTTTTCAGGCCGTTGACGACCGCAGGCACAAGGAGTGCGCCCTTGGTCGAGATCATGTTTGCTTGTGCCACAATCTGCAGCGGACCGCAGGATTCGGCGGCGGCTGCGTTGGACGAGAGCAAAACCAGCGCGGCAAATGCCCAATTTTTCTTCACAAATCCCCCTCGATCTCAGTCAGCCCTGAGGGGAATTTCAGCACAACTGCAAGCGGCGGGCAACGTGCGCCGCAACTCTACCAGATCGGCTTGCCCGGCCCCGGCAGGCCAAGCCGCGGCCATTTTTCGCTCACCGTGCGAATGATCTCGTCGTCCATCCGAATTTTTCGGCCCCATTCGCGCTTGGTTTCGGGCGGCCACTTGTTGGTGGCATCCAGCCCGATTTTCGAACCGAGACCGGATTCCGGCGAAGCGAAATCGAGATAATCGATAGGCGTGTTTTCGATCAGCGTGATATCGCGCGCGGGATCCATGCGGGTCGATAGCGCCCACATCACGTCCTTCCAGTTTCGCGCGTCGATGTCGTCGTCCACCACGATCACCCATTTGGTGTACATGAACTGCCGCAGGTACGACCACACCGCCATCATCACGCGCTTGGCGTGACCGGGATATGCTTTCTTCATGCTCACGACCGCGATGCGATAGGAACATCCCTCCGGCGGCAGCCAAAAGTCGACGATTTCCGGAAATTGTTGCTGCAGCAGCGGAATGAATATCTCGTTCAGCGCTTCGCCCAGCACGCTCGGCTCATCCGGCGGACGTCCGGTGAAGGTTGAGAGATAGATCGGATGCGCGCGCATCGTGATCGCGGTGATATTGAACACGGGAAACTGCTCGACCGAATTGTAATAGCCCGTGTGATCGCCATAGGGACCTTCGTCGCGATAATCCGAAAGCGAAACCTCGCCTTCGATCACGATTTCCGCTTCCGCCGGCACCTTCAGCGGCTGCGAAACACAATTGGCCAGTTCCACGCGCTCTCCGCGCAACAATCCTGCAAACTGATATTC
The DNA here is from genome assembly GCA_035548975.1 of Rhizomicrobium sp. Classification (GTDB taxonomy): domain Bacteria; phylum Pseudomonadota; class Alphaproteobacteria; order Micropepsales; family Micropepsaceae; genus Rhizomicrobium. Next base: position 1,972 of record DASZRY010000096.1, on the reverse strand, counting down.
CGAAAGCGTATCGGGCACCGGCGTCACGGCGGCCAGAATCGTACCGGGGTCGGCACCTATCACGGCCGCAGCCGGGAAGGGCTCCGATTTCTCTTTGCCCCACCGCGCATGATGCTGCGCGCCCCCGCGATGTTTCAGCCAGCGCATCAAAGTCCGGTTCTTTCCGGCGGCCTGCAGGCGGTAAATTCCAAGATTGTAGCTGTCCTCGCGCCGGTCGCCCGGCCCTTTTGTGACGACCAGCGGCCAGGTGATGAGCGGCGCAGGTTCGCCGGGCCAGCAAGTCTGTATGGGGAGATTCCCAAGGTCGATCTGGTCTCCGCGCCAGACGATCTCCTGGCACGGGGGAGAGGAAACTGTTTTCTCGCGCATCGAAAGTGCGGTTCGCGCCAGCGGCAGCAACTCCATCGCCTCGCGGAAAGAGCGTGGCGGTTCGGGCTGGCGCAAGGTCGCCATCAATTCCCCGACCTCGCGCAAACTTTTGGCATCGCGCCGCTCGACGCCGCCCATCGTCACGCCCATGGCAACGCGCTTCACCGTGCCGAACAGATTCACCAGCACCGGCATGGACGAAGGCTGACCGTCCGCTCGAACGGGATTTTCGAACAATACGGCGGGGCCGCCCTCAGCCAATAGCCGCGTTTGTATTTCCGTCATCTCCAGCACGGTCGAAACCGGCTCGCGGACACGCACAAGTTCGCGTTCGGCTTCAAGCCGCGAGATGAAATCGCGCAGGGATTTGTAACTCATGCCGGGAAGTCTAGCGTACTTTCCATTTCGAGGGCGCTGCGTGTTTTTGCCCATAGATGAAATAGATGACGAGGCCTGCGATGGTCCAGACGACAAGCCGTATCCACGTACCCCATCCCAGGCTGAGCATCATGAACCCGCAAATCAAAACGCCAAGCGGCGCCACCACCCAGACGAGTGGTGTCCTGAATGGCCGCTCCGCAGCGGGTGCGCTCAACCGCAGCATCATGATGCCTATGCACACGGCCACGAATGCCATCAATGTGCCGATGGAAACCAGATCGGCCAGAATATCCAGCGGAAAGGTCGCCGCCAGCAGCGCAGCGAACGCGCCGATCAGAATTGTTCCAAGGTGCGGCGTGCGGAAGCGCGGATGCACATCGCAAAAGAGCTTCCAGAGAAATCCGTCACGCGCCATGGAGTAGAACACGCGCGATTGACCGTATAGCGAAACGAACACGACCGACGCCAGTCCGACGATCGCGCCGATATTCACCAGCGGCACCAGCCAGGATAGCTGTGCGCCGATCTTGCCGATGGCGAACGACACCGGGTTGGGCACATCGAGCAACCGCCAGTCCGTCACACCTACGAGCACCAGTGCCATCAGCATGTAAAGTGCCGTGCAGATGCCGAGCGAAGCCAAAATGCCGATGGGAATATCGCGCTGCGGATTCTTCGCTTCTTGCGCCGCCACCGAAACGCTGTCGAATCCGATATACGAAAAGAAGATCACGCCCGACGCAGTGAATATCCCGCTCCAGCCGAATTTTCCCGGCCCCTCATAGGCCGGAATGAAGGGCGTCAGGTGTTCGGCGTGCACATAAGGCAATCCCACGGCGATCACCAGAATCACGATGCCGGTCTTGAGCAGCACCATGGCGCCGTTGAACGTCGCCGATTGCCTTACACCCACCACAAGAAGAACCGTCAACAGCACGATCAGGGCCACTGCAGGGAAATTGAAAACTGCGCCGGTCAAATGCATGTCGCCCAACCCCTTGCCCTCAAGAGGCGCGTTCATGAATTGGCTGGGCAGTGTGATGCCGAGATCGGAAAGAAAACTCGCGAAATACCCGGCCCAGCCCACGGCCACGGTCGAAGCCGAGACCATGTATTCGAGCACGAGGTTCCACCCGATGAACCATGCCATGAACCGCCCCATCGTGGCGTAGGCATAGGTGTAGGCGCTGCCCGATTCCGGGATCATCGCGGCGAATTCGGC
>DASZRY010000095.1:0-2765 GCA_035548975.1 Rhizomicrobium sp. | reverse complement strand
GGCCTATAATTATCCTAAGAACCTCGACAAGCAGGAAATCAAGAAGCTCATAGTTGCGCAGACTGTGCCTTCGCTCCGTGTTTGTTTCGACCACACTGCCAAACAGTATCTGAACAACGTTAGAGTGAATGGCATATCGGTTTCTGATAGCGAAAACGCGTGGTTCCTGTTGGGTGCATTGAACGGACCTGTTGCCGATTTCGTTTTTCGCCGTATTGCCAAACCGAAAGACGGCGGCTGGTATGAGGCCAACAAACAATTCATCGCGCCGCTACCGATCCCGCGCGCCAAAGCGACTGAGAAGGCGGAGGTGGCAGTGCGTGCCAAACGGCTTCAGGAGTTGCACACGAATCGCCGCGATCTGCTGGAGGAGATCGCCCGGCGGATGAGCGCAGCACCGGAAAAGAAAAGGCCGGACAGCTTCCTCTTTCCCGATCTCGCCCCTGCGAAGGCGCGCGCAGATCAGGCGCCGAAAACGCTTGACGCGGAGCATAAGCGTAAATGGGCCAAGGCCAGCTACGATGAAGAGCTCAAGGAGCGTTATGCAGCCATCGGCGAACGCCTCAAGCCCGGCGCGCTGCTCGACGCCGCATTCGCGAATGGCGAGTTGAAATTCCTCATCGACGGCGCGCCGGTGCTGGACCGGATATTTCTCGACAACGCCGATGGTGAATTCATCGCCGCGCAGTGGAAAGTGATCGCCAGCACGTTGAATTCATCCGAGCACCTCACCGGCGAACAGCTTTGCAGGGCTTTGTCCAAGCTCGTCCAAACCGACAACGCCGCGCTGCGCGACCAGATCGTGGCCTTGCAGCGCAAGCTCGCGGAAACCGAAACGGCCATCGCCACGGAAGAGGAGGACATGAGCTGGTTGCTCTACCGGCTCTACGATCTGACCGAGGCTGAAATCGCGACGATTCGGGCAGGTTAACTCCTGCCATTGACTGTCAGCGTGGTGGCGGCAGCAGGGCTGCAAAAGCGCAAGCTTCTCATTATATTCGGCCCATGGCGCACAATAACGGACAAGTTCCGCGGCGTTCCGGCCGCAAAGGCCCAGGCTTTGGCGAGGCTGCGGCAGTGTTCGAGCCTGCGCCGCCCATCGGCAGCCTTCCGCTACACGGCGCAACCGGCGCCGAGCTTGCGGGCTTCGTTCCGCATCGTCCGCAGCGGCCTGCGAAATCCGAAGGCGGCAAGCGCTTCAAGCTGGTGAGCGAATATCAGCCCGCGGGCGATCAGCCCACCGCGATCCGCGATCTTGTGACGGGCGTCAATTCCAACGAACGCGATCAGGTGCTTCTGGGCGTCACCGGATCGGGCAAGACGTTCACGATGGCCAAGGTGATCGAAACGGTGCAGCGGCCCGCGCTCATCCTCGCGCCGAACAAGACATTGGCAGCCCAGCTTTATGCCGAGATGAAACAGTTCTTCCCCGAGAACGCGGTGGAATATTTCGTTTCGTACTACGACTACTACCAGCCCGAAGCCTATATCCCGCGCACCGACACCTATATCGAGAAAGACTCCTCCATCAACGAGGAGATCGACCGGATGCGCCACGCCGCAACGCGCGCGATCCTGGAACGCGACGACGTCATCATCGTGGCCTCGGTTTCCTGCATCTACGGTATCGGCTCGGTCGAAACCTATTCCGGCACCGCGCTCACGCTTGCGCGCGGCGGCCGCATCGACCGCACCGATCTGATGCGCCAGCTCTCGGCGCTGCAATACCGGCGCAACGACGACAATTTCGTGCGCGGCTCCTTCCGCGTTCGCGGCGACACCATCGATCTTTTTCCCGCCCATTACGAAGACCGCGCCTGGCGCATCGAACTTTTCGGCGACGAGATCGACACGATCAGCGAATTCGACCCGCTGACCGGAAAATCGGCGGGCAAGCTCGACCAGGTGAAGGTGTATGCGAATTCGCATTACGTCACGCCGCGCCCCACGCTCGCCCAGGCGCTCAAGGGCATCAAGCAGGAACTGGCGATGCGGCTGGAGGAATTCCGCAAGAACGGCAAGCTGCTCGAAGCCCAGCGTTTGGAACAGCGCACGCAATTCGACATGGAGATGATCGAGGCCACGGGCTCCTGCGCCGGAATCGAAAACTATTCGCGCTGGCTGACGGGGCGCAAACCCGGCGAGCCGCCGCCCACCTTGTTCGAATATCTGCCCGATGAGGCGCTCGTCTTCGTGGACGAAAGCCACGTCACGATTCCGCAGATCGGCGGCATGTATCGCGGCGACTACCGCCGCAAGGCGACGCTTGCCGAATACGGCTTCCGCCTGCCAAGCTGCATCGACAACCGCCCGCTCAAATTCGAGGAGTGGGACATGATGCGCCCGCAGACGGTCTATGTCTCCGCCACGCCCGGCGATTGGGAGATGGAGCGCACGGGCGGCGTCTTCACCGAACAGGTGATCCGCCCCACGGGCCTCATCGATCCGCCGGTCGAAATCCGCCCGGTGGAATCCCAGGTTGACGATCTCATCGCCGAATGCCGCGAGGTGGCGCGCAAAGGCTATCGCGCGCTGGTGACCACGCTCACCAAGAAGATGGCCGAAGACCTCACCGAATACATGCACGAACAGGGCATCCGCGTGCGCTACATGCACTCCGACGTGGAAACCTTGGAGCGCATCGAGATCATCCGCGATCTCAGGCTTGGCGCATTCGACGTGCTGGTGGGCATCAACCTGCTGCGCGAAGGGCTCGACATTCCCGAATGCGCGCTGGTGGCCATTCTCGACGCCGACAAGGAAGG
>DASZRY010000094.1:0-14076 GCA_035548975.1 Rhizomicrobium sp. | reverse complement strand
ATTCCGGCCACTTCGGATCGCGTTTTTCCACGAAAGCGCATATGCCTTCTTCGGCTTCGGCTTCGAGCATGTTTTCTGCCATGACGCGGGAAGCATAGTCATAGGCGTCGCTCAACCCCATTTCGAGCTGGCGGTAGAACGCTTCCTTGCCGATCTTCACGGTGCGCACGGGCTTGGAGGCAACGAGGGCGGCGAGTGCCGATGTCTCCGCATCCAGCGCATCCGGGTAGACGACCTTGTTGATGAGGCCGATTCGAACCGCTTCCTCCGGCGTCACCATGCGCCCCGTCAGCAGCATTTCCATCGTCTGCTTGCGCGGCACGTTGCGGGAGATCGCGACCATGGGGGTCGAGCAAAAGAGCCCAATGTTCACGCCCGGCGTGGCGAAGCGCGCTTCGGTGGAGGCGACCGCCAAATCGCAGCTTGCCACCAATTGGCATCCCGCTGCGGTGGCCACGCCCTGAACCTGCGCGACAATGGGCTTGGGATGGCGCACAATTGTCTGCATCAGCTTCGAGCACTGCGCGAAGACCGCCTCATAAGCCTTTCTGCCCTTATCGGAATCCCGCCGGTGTGCCGTGAGCTCCTTGAGATCGTGGCCGGAAGAGAAGGCTGGCCCTTCTGCAGCGATGACGATTGCCCGGACGTCGCTGCCAGCTGCAGCGTCGTCCAGCGCCGATTGCAACGCGGCCATCAATCCGGCGCTCAAGGCGTTGCGCGCCTTGGCCCGATTCAGGGTCAGGCGGAGCACATTTCCCTCGCGCCGGGAAAGGACAAGCGGTTCGCTGGCAGGCGCGTTCATGTTCAAGCCTTTGGTTTTCCTCTCAAAAATTTCAACACATCCGTATTCGTTTTCAAAATTTCGCAGGGGGGTACTCCCCCCTCCCGTGCTCCGGTCAAACCGGAACGCGAGCATCTTACATGGCTTCCGAAGGTGTTCGATAGCAAAGTACGGTATTATAATACCGCATCACGGAAATGCCGGAAAATTGCTGCTTTCCGTCGTATCTCTGTTGACACGCCGCCCTAAGCCCCTTATTCAGCCGCGCTCTTTTCCGAATGGATATATGCACATGAAGACCTACTCGGCCAAAGCGTCCGAGATCCAGAAGAAGTGGGTGCTGATCGACGCCGAAGGGCTTGTCGTCGGCCGCCTTGCTTCGGTGATCGCCATGCGCCTGCGCGGCAAGCACAAGCCTACCTATACGCCCCATATGGACTGCGGCGACAATGTGATCGTCATCAACGCGGCGAAGGTGCTTCTGACCGGACAAAAGCTGAAGAAGAAGGTCTATTATCATCACACCGGCTATATCGGCGGCATCAAGGAACGCACCGCAGGCGCCATCATGGCGGGCCGCTTCCCCGGCCGCGTGGTGGAAAAGGCGGTGGAACGCATGCTCCCGCGCGGGCCACTCGGCCGCGTCCAGCTCGGCAATCTGCGCGTTTATCCGGGTGCGGATCATCCGCACGAGGCCCAGCAGCCGGAGAAGCTCGACGTGGCTGCGCTCAATCCCAAGAATTCCAACTTCCGCAAGGCAGGCTAAACCCGATGGCCGATACGTTCAGCGAACTGAAATCCACGCTCATCAAGGCGAAGACGGCCGAGGAAAAGAGCGCGCAGCAGAACCTCCCCAACCGCGACTCCAAAGGCCGCGCCTACGCAACCGGCCGCCGCAAGGATGCGGTGGCGCGCGTCTGGATTCGCCCCGGCCGCGGCACCATCATCATCAACGGCAAGGAAGAGAAGATATACTTCGCCCGCCCCGTGCTGCGCATGATCGTGCGCCAGCCGCTGATCGCGGCCAATCGCGACGGGCAGTTCGACATCACGGTGACGGTTCGAGGCGGCGGTCTCTCCGGTCAGGCGGGCGCAGTGCGGCACGGCATCAGCCGCGCACTGGTCGCCTATGAGCCGGCGCTGCGTGCCGCGCTCAAGCCCGGCGGCTTCCTCACCCGCGATCCGCGCGCGGTCGAGCGCAAGAAGTACGGCCGTCCCAAGGCGCGCCGCAGCTTCCAGTTCTCGAAGCGCTGATCTCCGCCGCAGCGACGTTCTACACCGCCGGTTTTGGAGCTCCTGGCTCGAAGACCGGCGGAACGGGCCCGTATTGGTTGGCTTCCGGCTGACCGGGCTGGATGCAGAAATAGAGAATCGCAATTCCAGCGACGAGCGCGATCAGCGTAATCAGCCAGCCGATCGTGAAATAGAACGCCAGAAAGCCGATCGCACCCACAATACCGCCCACCAGGCTGATCACGCCGACAATGTGCATGATCGCCAGCGGTATAAGCGCGACCCAAACCAGACTGCCGGAGCGGCCCACATCCTGCAGTCTGCGCGCAGCCATGCCTGCGTTCGGCAAAAGGATGAGAAGACCGTACAGGCTGGAAAGGCCCGGCATCCACACGATGCTGCCGACGATAGCTACGCCAATTCCGATTACCACAGCCACAAGCACGTAATACCAGAACTGCGGCCGTCCGACCCTGCCGTTGAAATCGAGATAGTGGTTGGAGATCGTGTCCGTGAAGTTCTGCCAGAGACGGTTGATGTCGAGATTGTCCATGCGTCGCTCTCCCCGCAGGTTTTCACCTGCGCCCTTGCTGTGCGCGGGAGACGGGGACGGTCGCGCGGGCGCGCCGCCACGGCGACTTTCCCGCGAACCCCGGAACGAGGGAGTCGCCGATGGAAACGAGCTAAGAATGCTGCAATGGGCAAGTCAAGAAACGCTATCGGGAGGCTTGACATTTATGAGTAAACACTCATAATGATCAAGCAAGTGAAATTGCCGATCGTAGGCCGGCCGCTCTATTGGGTGGGGTCCAGCAAACGCGACTATTGCGAGTTTCCCGAAAAGGTGCAGGACAACCTTGGATTTGAGTTGTTCCTGGTACAGACGGGCCAATTTCCGCCGTCGGCAAAACCACTGAAGGGATTTGGAAGCGGCGTTTTGGAGTTGGTGGAGGATTATAACAGCGACACATATCGAGCCGTTTACACTGTGCGGTTCAAGGAAACGGTCTATGTGCTGCATGCCTTCCAAAAGAAATCCAAACACGGCGCCGGAACACCCAGGGGCGACATTGAATTGATCAGACGCCGGTTGAGGGATGCGGAGAGCCACCATCTCTCCTCGTTAGTGGAGAAAAAAACATGAGCCATGGAACGAAGATTGTAAGAGCGGATGCAAATATTTTCGCCGACCTTGGGCGTCCGGATGCGCAAGCTCATTTCCTGAAAGCTCAGATCGTGGCTGAAATTTATCGCCTCGCAAATGAACGCGGTCTGACCCAATCTCGGGCCGGCGTTCTCATGGGTATCAGCCAACCTGAAGTATCTCGCATGTTCAAAGGGAATTTCCGCGAATACTCCATCGACCGGCTGATGAGCTTTTTGACGGCCTTCGATCGCGATATCGAGATTGTCGTGCGCCCCCATAAAAAATCCGGCAAAAGCGGGCGGATTACATTCAAGCTTGCTGCTGCGTAGGGCTTCCATGACGGCAAGAATTTTCATCGACGGTGCGGCCGGTACGACAGGATTGGAAATCCACGAGCGGTTGGGGACCAGGCACGATATTCGGGTCGTGACGCTGGACGATGCCTCGCGCAAGGATGCGGCCGCGCGCAAACGGGCGCTCAACGAGGCCGATGTTGTTATTTTGTGCCTGCCGGACGATGCGGCACGCGAAGCCGTTTCGATGATCGAAAATCCGGCTGTGCGCGTGATCGATGCGTCCACGGCACACCGCGTGGCCGATGGCTGGGATTACGGTTTTGCCGAAATGAACGCCGGGCAGCGCGCAAAGATTGCGGCGTCGAAGCGCGTGTCCAATCCGGGGTGTTATCCAACCGGATTCATCGCGCTCGTTCGGCCGCTGGTGGAAGCCGGCATTCTGCCCGCCGATTTCCCACTGACGGTCAACGCGATCTCCGGCTATTCGGGCGGCGGCAAGGCGATGATCGAGGAATTCGAAAAGAAGAACTCGCCGGCCTATGTCGAAACGGTCGTGCGTGCCTATGCCCTGACGCTTGCGCACAAGCACGTGCCGGAGATGCAGGTGCATAGCGGCCTTGCGCATCCGCCAGTGTTCGCCCCCAACGTGGGCCGTTACTATCGCGGCATGATCGTGGAAGTGCCGCTGCAATTGTGGGCGCTGAAATCGAAACCGTCCGTGGCGGAATTGCAGGGAGCGTTGGAAGACGCCTACCGGGGCGCGTCACTGGTGAAGGTGGCGAGCCAGGCGGAGGGCGCTTCGTTGAAGACACTGGACGCGGAGATGCTCAAGAACCGCAACGACATGAAACTGTATGCGTTCGGCAACGAAAAGACGCAGCAGGCGCGGCTCGTGGCGGTGCTGGACAATCTCGGCAAAGGCGCAGGCGGCGCGGCGGTGCAGAATCTGAACATCATGCTCGGTCTGCCCGAAACGGAGGGACTCGTGTGATGTACCGTCCGCGCGCGTTTGCGGTGGATGATGTCGCGCTGCTGCGCAAGTTCATTCGGGAGCGCACCTTCGCCACAGTCGCGCTGGCCGTGAACGGCCGTGTTCTCTTTGCCTACACGCCGGCGGTCTTGGACGGCGACGGATTGGGCTGCCTCCGGTTTCATCTCGCCAAGGCCAATCCGGTATGCGCGGCGGCGGACGGCGCGGATCTGAACATTTCGTTCCTCGGCGGCGATGCATATATCTCGCCAGATTGGTATGCCACACAGGGCAGGGTGCCGACGTGGAATTACATGGCGGTGGAAGCGTGCGGCCGGGCGCGGAAACTGTCGCGCGAAGGGCTGCACAAGCTACTCGTCGACATTTCGGCGGATCAGGAAAATCGCCTGCTGCCGAAACCGCCGTGGCTGATCGGCAAGGTCGGCAAGTCGAAACTCGAAGGGTTGTTGAACGCCATCGAGGGATTTGAAGTCGTTCTCGAAAAGCTCGAAGGAAAGTTCAAGCTTTCGCAAAACGTTGGCCCCGCAGATATAGATGGCGCGATTGCGGGGCTCGAGGCGCGCGGAGATGCGCGAAGCGCCGCGATTGCAGACGCAATGAAATCACTTCGACCGGGCTAGATATTCATGCCCTGAAGGCGTGACAACGACGATTGCCACGCCGTCCTTCCGCCGACGTTCAATGAAGCCGCGATCGTTGGCTTCCTCCCAGACTGGAAGACGCGGGCAAGACGTCCGCCACGCTTCCATGACTTCGGCATATGGCCTTTCGTCTTTCGAAATCCAGTCGAGCAAATCGGAGATCAGTGCATCGACAGTTTCGGTCACTATCTACTGCGCCTTGATCTTTACGTACGATCCGGGCGCATCGCCCAACGGTTTCAGCTTGCCGTCGCCGGGCTTGCGGGCAGGGATTTTCTTGCCCGAAAGTTTCGAGAGCCAAGCATCCCAATCCGGCCACCACGAGCCGGGGTGTTCGGTCGCGCCGGCAATCCATTCGTCAACATCGCCGGGCAGTTTTTCGTTGGTCCAGTACTGGTATTTCTTTGCCGCCGGTGCGTTGATGACACCCGCAATGTGGCCGGACCCGGCGAGAATGAAGCGGACCGGCCCCCCGAACAGCCGCGTCGATTTGTAGACGCTGCGATAGGGAGCGATGTGATCCTCGCGCGCGGACTGCAGATAGACGGGAATCCTGACCTTGCTCAAATCGAGTTTGCGCCCGCCGATCTCCAACTTGCCCTGCGACAGGGCATTGTTCTTGTAGAACTCGCGCAGATAGAACAGATGCGTTTTTTCCGGCATGCGGGTGACGTCGGAATTCCAGTAGAGCAAATCGAACGGCATCGGCTCCTTGCCGAGCAGATAGTTATTTATGACAAACGACCAGATCAGATCGTTGGCGCGCAACATGTTGAAGGTGGTGGCCATCTTGCCGCCCGGAAGCACTCCGCCGGCGGCTTCCATCTGCTGTTGCAAGGCTTCCAGTTGCGCATCGTCGACGAAGACCGCCAGATCGCCACATTCGCTGAAATCGGCCTGCGCCGCCCAGAAAGTCGCAGAATTGATCCGGTTGTCATTGCCGGCCGCCATGTAGGCGAGCGTCGTGGCGAGCAGCGTTCCGCCGATGCAATATCCCACGACATTCGGATCGCGCACGCCGGTTGCTTCTTCCACTGCGTCGAGGCAGGCAAAGATGCCGTCGCGCATATAATCTTCGAACGTCTTCTGCGCCAGGCGGCGATCGGGGTTCACCCAGGATGCGACAAACACCGTGTAGCCCTGCTCGGTGAGCCATTTGATGAAGGAATTCTCCGCGCGCAGGTCGAGAATGTAGAACTTGTTTATCCACGGCGGAAATATCAGCAGAGGACGCTCATAAACCTCGGCGGTGGCGGGATTGTATTGCAGCAGCTCAACAAGCTCGTTGCGAAAGATCACTTTGCCCGGCGTGAGTGCGATGTTCTCGCCGACGACAAACGCATCCGAAGTCTGGCGAATGGCAAGCTGGCCGCCGCCGCGTTCCAGATCTTCCAACAGGTTTCGCAGACCCTTGACGAGATTTTCGCCATTGGTCTTCAGGGTCGTCCGAAGCACTTCGGGATTGGTCAGCACGAAGTTCGATGGCGACATCGCATCGACGAACTGCTTCGTATAGAACGCGATGCGCTTTTGCTGCGCCGGATCGATGCCTTCCAGCTTGCCGACCGTCGATTGCAGCCAATTCGACGTCAGAAGATAGGATTGCTTGATGAAGTCGAAGATCTGGTTTTCCTGCCAGTCCTTGTCGCGGAAACGCTTGTCGCCGGGCGAGGGCGCGACAAGGGGCTCAACATTCTCGCCCATCATGCGTAGCGCAGCCCGTTCCCAGAGGTTGAGGTAGCCGGTCCAGAGCGACACCGCCGCTTCGATCACCGGCTTGGGATCGGCCGCCATTGCGGCGAGCATCTCGTTGAACGCACCTGTGATGTTGAGAGGGTCCAGCGGTTCCTGACCGATCTTCCCGGCCTGGTGCTTGATGAAATCGGTGAGCAGTTTTTGCGACTGCTGGCCGACGCGCACCATGTTGCTCGCGAATTCGGCTGGATCCTCGATGGCATATTCGGAGGCAGACTTGCCGGCCGGCGGAACCTTTGCAGCATCTTTCGAATCGGGGGGCGTGCCCGGTTTGGGCTGGCTCGGCCTGGATTTCGAAGATTGGCGCCGCGCTGCGGGTTTGGGGTCGTCCATCGCTTGGGTTCCGGTCCTGATCTGTTGATACCTTGCGCTTTCCGCCCTCGGCAAGCACGCATCCTGGCGGGAATTAATCTAAGAATCCCAACGGACGCTTGGCCGGGTTGAACTCTGCGGGCTATAAGCGCAATCAACACCTTGAGGGGCGTGGAGAGCTTTGATGGCGACCGATTTCACAAAATCGTCCTTGCGCTTTGCCGCCGCCGTGGTCGTTGCCGGTGGACTTTCCGCCTGTTCGACCATGGAAAGCCTGGATCCGACCGGCCTTTTGGGCGGCGACAGCGCCTCAAGCGATACGAGCGGGATTCCAAGCGACGGCACAGAAGCGACTGCAGACAGTACCTCAGCCGATACGTCCCAACCGGATGTGGCTTCCATCCCCGACCGGCCGCAGGCGCCATCCAGCGACGCGGACAATGCACAGACCGCAAGCTCGCTCCAGGCCGATGCAGCGAATGTCCAGTACAGTGCGGAATCCCTCCGTGGGGGCACCGAAGCATCCGCTCCGCCACCTGCTGCCGGCGATGGCCAGCCCACCCAGGTCGCGGAAGCCTCGCCACCGCCCGCGCAAACGCCCGATCAAGCCGATGCCGGCAACGTTCCCGCCGATAACATTACGCCCGGCACGCAGGGGGCGGCCGATGCAGGTTCCGAGACTCCGGCTCAGCCCGCCGCCGCGCCCGCCCCAAGCGACGCACCCCTGACGGAAGCTCCCGCTCAGCCCGCAGCTGCCCCGCCGCCGTCCGAAACGCCGGACAATGCGGCTGTTCCTGAGCCCGCACCGGTTCCCGAGCAGTCCGACACAGCCGAGGCCCCTTCCCAGCCTGCTGCCGCTCCCCCGGAAGAACCGGCAACGCCGGGGCAACCTGCAGCGGCGGCTTCTCCCGACGCTGCTCCGGCCCCCACCCAGGTCGCTTCCGCCGGACCTGTTCCGGGCGCGCAGGCCCCTGTCACGCGCCGCGCAGCGCCCGGTTTTGCGCCATCGACCGCGCCGGCTCTCGACCCCAGCGTTTCGCAGTTCGTCGCAAAGCCCATCATCGCGCGCTACAAGCAAACGGCGATGCTGAAACCATCGGTGTTTCCGGACTATTCGGCAGCGCCTGCTACCTTCGGTCCGGCTACCGCCACGATCATGTTCCCCGGCGACACCACCATTCTGGATGACAAAGGCCTTCAGCAGGTCCGTGCCGCCGCCGAGCTTTACAAATCCCGCGGCGGCAACGGCTATGTAAGGGTTGTGGGCTACGCCTCCGCGTCGTCCGGCAATCTGCCCGCCTCGCGGCTCATGCAAATCAACTTCGACCACTCCCAGGCCCGAGCTATCGCCATCGCGCGCGCGCTCATGAAAGCAGGCGTGCCCGCGAGCAAGGTTCTGGTGGATGCCGCCCCCCAGACAGCCTCGGTCGCAAAGGCGGAGATATTCGTCCAAGGCTAGGTTTGCCTTAACATTGACGGAAAACGGGAATTGCCTTGAGGTGCGCCTCCAGGCGATTCGGCGCCCGCGAAGGTTCCAGGTGTCATGCAAAGCGAATTTCACCGCATCCGGCGGTTGCCGCCTTATGTGTTCGAAGAGGTCAACCGGCTAAAGGCCGAATCGCGCGCGCGCGGCGAGGACATCATCGACTTCGGCATGGGCAATCCCGATATGCCGACGCCCAAACATATCGTCGACAAGCTGATCGAAACAGCTCGCGATCCGCGCTCCAACCGCTATTCGGCTTCGCGCGGCATCAAGGGATTGCGAAAGGCGATGGCCGCCTATTACCAGCGCCGTTTCGGCGTGACGGTCGATCCCGATACCGAGGTAATCGCGACGCTGGGGTCCAAGGAAGGCTTCGCCAATCTCGCGCAAGCGATCACAGCGCCCGGCGATGTGGTGCTGGTGCCGAACCCCGCCTATCCCATTCACGCCTTCGGATTCATTCTTGCGGGCGCAGCAATCCGTCATGTGCCTGCCACATCGCCGGAGGATTATCTTTCAAATCTCGGCCGCGCCGTGCGCCACTCGGTGCCGTCGCCGACGGCGCTCGTGGTGAACTACCCCTCCAATCCCACGGCGCAGGTTGTCGGCCTCGACTTCTACAAGGATGTGATTGCGTTCGCGAAGAAGCACGAGATCTGGGTGTTGTCGGACTTGGCCTACGCGGACATTTATTTCGACGATGCCAATCCGCCGCCTTCGATATTGCAGGTGGAAGGCGCACGCGAAATCGCAGTGGAATTTCACTCTCTGAGCAAGACCTACGCGATGCCGGGCTGGCGCATGGGCTTTGCGGCGGGCAACAAGAAACTCATCGGCGCGCTCGCACGCATCAAGAGCTATCTGGATTACGGGGCCTATACGCCGATTCAGGTTGCCGCGGCTGCCGCCTTGAACGGGCCGCAGGACTGCGCCGACGAAATTCGCGCGATCTACAAAGCGCGGCGCGATGTGCTTGTGGAGACCATGGCGCGCGCGGGATGGGATATTCCATCTCCGCCTGCATCCATGTTCGCATGGGCCCCGATACCGGAGAAGTTCCGGGCGCAAGGTTCGCTGGAATTTTCCAAGCAACTGCTCGCGCACGCCAAGGTCGCCGTTTCGCCGGGATTGGGCTTCGGGGAATATGGCGAAGGCTATGTGCGTATCGCGCTTGTCGAAAACGAACACCGCATCCGGCAGGCTGCGCGCAACGTGAAAAAGTTTCTTTCCATGCGCACCAACGAGCCGGTGCTGGAATCCGCGAAATGAAGGCTCTCAAACTCGCCATTGCCGGGCTCGGCACGGTGGGCGCCGGTGTCGTTCGCTGTCTCGCCGAGCGCCGTGCCGAAATCGGCGAGCGGGCGGGATGCGGGTTCGAGATCGTGGGCGTGGCCGCGCGCGACAAGAACAAGAAGCGCAGTTGCGATCTGGAAGACATTCCATGGACCGGCAATGCGGTGGCGCTTGCCGCATGCGATGCCGATGTCGTGGTAGAGCTGATCGGCGGCGAGGACGGCCCTGCTTACGAGCTTTGCAAAGCCGCGCTTAATGCCAAGAAGCATGTGGTAACGGCAAACAAGGCGCTGCTCGCCGCGCGTGGCGCGGAATTGGCCGCACTCGCGGAATCGAACGGCGTGGCTCTGCGCTTCGAAGCGGCGGCGGCAGGCGGCATTCCCATCGTCAAGGCGCTGCGCGAGAGCTTCATCGCACACAGCGTTCAGGCGGTGCGCGGGATTCTCAACGGTACCTGCAACTACATCCTGACGCAGATGGAAGCGACGGGGAACGACTTCAAGGACGTTCTCGCCGAAGCGCAGCGGCTGGGCTTCGCCGAAGCCGATCCCGAACTCGATGTCGGAGGAGGCGATACCGCGCACAAGCTGGCGGTGCTTTCGAGCCTCGCATTCGGCGTGAAGCCCGATCTCAAGCACATGAGCGTGCAGGGCATTCGCCATATCACTTATGAAGACATCAATTTCGCGCGCGAATTCGGTTATCGCATCAAGCTGCTGGGCATTGCCCGGATGACGCCCATGGGGCTCGATCAGCGCGTGCAGCCGGCAATGGTGAAGCTGGGAACGCCGCTCGCAGATGTGGACGGTGCGTTCAACGCGGTGGTGGCCGATTGCGGAATGGCAGGCCCCTTCTTCTTCGAAGGGCGCGGAGCCGGGCGCGATCCGACGGCCTCGGCCGTCATTGCCGATCTGGTGGATATCGCGCGCGGCGCGGCAGGACCGGCATTCGGCATTCCTGCGGCGGCGCTGAAAGACGTGCGCCCGCCGGCGCCGGAATCGCGCCGCTCCGCATTCTATTTGCGCTTCAAGGTGCTGGACGAACCGGGCGTGCTGGCGGAAATCGCGCGCAAACTTGCCGATGCACACGTCTCTATCGAAAGCATGATTCAACGCGGACGTGCGCCGGGCGAACCGGTGTCGATCGTGATGATTACCCACGAAGCGCCCGAACCCAGCGTGGCGCGCGCCTTGAAGACGATTTCGGCCTCCGACAAAGTTCTGGGCGATCCCAACATGATTCCGATGGAAGCAGGATGAAATGAGCAAACTACTGGATCGTGCATTCGCGCTTGAAGCCGTTCGCGTGACGGAAGCCGCCGCAATCGCCGCCTCGCGCCAGATCGGCCGCGGCGACGAACATGCGGCCGATCACGCCGCCGTCGAAGCGATGCGCAAGGCGTTCAACCACCTTCCCATCGAAGGCACTGTCGTCATCGGCGAAGGCGAACGCGATGAAGCGCCGATGCTCTATATCGGCGAGAAGGTTGGCTCTGGCGGCGCGGCGATCGACATCGCACTCGATCCGCTGGAAGGCACGACATTGACTGCAAAAGCCCTGCCGAACGCGCTTGCGGTTCTCGCAATGGCCGAACCGGGCACGCTGTTGAACGCGCCTGACACCTATATGGACAAGATTGCCATCGGCGGCGGTTATCCCGAAGGCACCATCGATCTCGACGCCGATCCGGCAGAGAACATTCATTCGCTGGCGAAGGCCAAGGGCGTGAAACCGAGCGAGATAACCGCGCTTATTCTGGACCGGCCGCGGCATTCGAAGATCATTGAAAGAGTCCGCAGCACGGGTGCGGCGGTGAATCTTATCACCGACGGCGATGTGGCGGGCGTAATTGCGACCAGCGATCCTTCCACAGGCATCGACATCTATATGGGGCAGGGCGGCGCGCCGGAAGGCGTGCTTGCGGCCGCGGCGCTGCGTTGCGTCGGCGGACAAATCCAGACGCGACTGGTCTTCAAGAAGGACGAAGAACGCGCGCGCGCCGAAAAGCTGGGCATTCGCGATTTCAACCGCAAATATTCGCTGATGGATCTGGCGTCGGGCGACGTCGTGTTCGCAGCGACGGGCGTGACCGACGGTTCAATGCTTTCGGGCGTGCATATCGATCGCCAGTTCGTGACCACCGAAAGCGTGGTGATGCGTTCGGCAACCGGTACGGTGCGCTGGATCAAGGCCCGCCACAGCCGCGCCAGGCATGGCGTCTGACACGGCCCTGAAAATCCCTATAGCGGCCTTCGGCGTTTGCCGATCGTTCTCCGGCCGCAGGTGGCGTCTGCGCCAGGCGGATGAGGCGATGGTGCGCGCGCTCGCCGATGCGCACGGCATTTCGACATCGCTCGCGCGCATTCTTGCGGGACGCGGGATCGCAAGCGAAACCGTTCCCGACCTGTTGAACCCGACGCTCAAACGGCTTCTGCCGGAGCCGTATCTTCTGGCCGATATGGAACGCGCCGTTGCACGGGTGGAATCCGCCATCGAAGCGGACGAAAAAATTGCGGTGTTCGGCGACTACGACGTCGACGGTTCCTGCTCCGCCGCACTGGTGCACGATTATCTTTCGGCGCTGCGAAAGCCGCCGCGGATTTATATTCCGGACCGCATGAGCGAAGGCTATGGCCCTTCGCCGCGCGCGATGCAGATTTTGCGGGACGAAGGCGCATCCCTCGTCATCACAGTCGATTGCGGCGCCACCGCACATGCCGCATTCGAAAAGGCCCGCGACATCGGCCTCGACGCCGTGGTGCTCGATCATCACGCGACGGAAGCATTGCCGCCCGCGCTTGCGCATGTGAATCCCAATCGCGCGGGCGACACATCGGGACTGCATCATCTCTGCGCCGCGGGCGTGACGTTTCTGTTTCTCGTCGCGCTCAACCGTTCTTTGCGGAACAAGGGATGGTTCGAAAAGAACGGCATCGCGCCGCCCGATCTCATGGAATCGCTCGACCTGGTTGGCCTTGCGACCGTTTGCGATGTCGTGCCGCTTCAGGGCGTCAATCGCGCACTCGCCCGCAGCGGACTGGCCAGGATTTCCGAATTGAAGCGCAAGGGTCTGGCCGCGCTTGCCCGCGTTTCCGAAGCGAAGACGCCGTTCACGGCCTATCATCTGGGCTTCGTGTTCGGCCCGCGCATCAATGCGGGTGGACGCGTGGGCAAATGCAGCCTCGGCGTGGAACTGCTTACAGCCACGGACGACGGACAGAGCGAAGATGTGGCGCTGCTGCTCGACACGCACAATCGCGAACGTCAGGCCATCGAAGCGATGATCCTTGAGGAAGCCATTGCGATGGCAGACGCGCAGGCGAATGCGCCGTTCCTTCTCGCCGCGCAGGATGGCTGGCATCCCGGCGTCGTCGGAATCGTGGCGGGGCGTTTGAAGGACCGTTTTGCAAAACCGGCTTTCGTGGCCGGTTTCGAGGGCGGCTTGGGGCGCGGCTCTGCGCGATCGGTTCCGGGCGTCGATATCGGCGCAATCATCCGCGGCGCAAAAGATGCCGGCGTCATCGAGCACGGCGGCGGTCATGCCATGGCTGCGGGCTTCGGCCTTTATCGCGATCAGCTCGAAGGATTTTCGCAATTTCTCGCCGCGCGCTTCGCCGATCTTTCCGATGCGGTGGCCGATGCGTTCGACCTCGATCTGGATGCGCTGGTTTCGCCGTCGGGCGCCACACCGCAATTCGTTTCGGAGATGGAACGGCTGGGGCCGTTCGGCGCAGGCAACGCGGAGCCTCTTGTGGCGGTGCCCGATGCGCGCGTGGCGTTCGCCGACATCGTGGGCAAGGATCACGTGCGCTTCCGGCTGACAGGCGGCGACGGCGCACGGCTGGACGGCATCGCGTTCCGCCAGGCACACACGGCGCTGGGGCAGGGGATCCTGGGCGCCCGCAGCCAGACGATTCACGCCGCCGGACGGCTCCGGGCGGACAGCTGGAACGGCCGGATTCGCGTGCAATTACAATTGGAAGACGCAGCCCCCGCCGGCGCCTGAAAGGTCAGCTTGCCAAGCCCGGTTTGGGCCGCTATAGCCCCCGCCTCCAAAGCCAAACCGCGCCCTTCGTCTATCGGTTAGGACTCAAGATTTTCAATCTTGCAAGAGGGGTTCGACTCCCCTAGGGCGCGCCAG
>DASZRY010000093.1:0-4939 GCA_035548975.1 Rhizomicrobium sp. | reverse complement strand
GGGAAGGATGTGGGTCTCGGCTTGTTCGGCAAGAATAGCACGTCCGTCATCAGCGCAGGCGTGCGCTTCGCGCAATTCATCAGCAGGTCGAATATCGCCCTCAAATCCGATCCTGACTGGCACATCAATTCAAAGTACTTTTCATACGTCCACACCTACATCTCGTTCGGCCAATCCTTCCACAGCAACCTGGCGAGTCTGAGGGCCGAAAGAAGCTTTACCGGCGTCGGGCCTTCGCTGTCATGGAAGTCGTCGGAACGGTTATGGGAAGGTTCGCACGATACCGAGATTCTGCTCGATTGGGGCGTGAACGGCGCAATCCTGTTCGGCCGGCAAAAGTCGCATACGCACCATCAATCGACGGGCAAGTCATTTTACCACTATGGGCCCATGCTCACCGGACCAGTTGTTCTGCAAACGACCGCGCGCCTTCCCGCCACGCCCGACCACACGCGCTCGCGTAGCGTCACCGTCCCCAACATCGGCGGCTTTGCCGGGCTCTCCTTCAAATACGACACTGCCAAAATCAGCTTCGGCTACCGCGCCGATTTCTTCTTCGGCGCCATCGACGGTGGCATCGACGCTCGCAAGACTTACGACCGCAATTTCTACGGTCCATATGCCACAGTCAGTATAGGTCTTGGCGGTTAGAATTCCGGGGCGGAGATCGAGGGGCGGCGGAGCGATTCGCCGCCCATTTCGTTTTCCCGCATCTTGCGGCCCGAAACTGGAGCGGTTTAGAACGGCATTCTCGCTTCGGGGATTTCATGTCCGACGACCTGCCGCCTGACCGCCTCGCCACCAATCCCAGGAGCCCCTATCACAACGCGGCTCTGCTGGAGCGCGGCGTGGGCATACGCTTCAACGGCGAGGAACGCACCAACGTCGAAGAATATTGCGTGAGCGAAGGCTGGGTGAGGGTGGCGGCCGGCAAGTCGCTGGACCGCTTCGGCCAGCCCATGACCATCAAGCTCAAGGGCAAGGTGGAGCCGTACTTCCGGCGGTAATCAGGTATCAGGTATCAGGTATCAGGTATCAGATATCAGGTATCAGGTGTCAGGTATCAGGTATCAGGTATCAGGGGACAATCTTCTGATACCTGATCCCTGATCCCTGATTCCTGCCTCCCCCCCACCCGTAACTTTTTCGCCGGGCCTCGTCTTAGTAGGCGTAGCTTTCAACCCCAACCCTCAAGAGGCCAGGAAGCTGGAGGGGGAATGGTCGAAACATCCGAAACCGGCCGTCGTGACGACGGCCTTGGCCCCGGCGCCGTGAACGCGCCCGAGGTCGAGGCGTGGTTCGTGCGCGAGGTGCTGCCGCTCGAGGCAATGCTGATGCAATATCTGCGTCACAACTGGCGCGATCCAAGCGAAGTGGAGGACCTCCGGCAGGAGGTTTACATCCGCGTCTGCCGGGCGGCGAAAAAGGAATTTCCGCATCCCGCGAAAGCCTTCGTCTTTACCACCGCGCGCAACCTTCTCATCGATCGCGCCCGCAAGAGCAACGTCGTTCCCATCGAAGCCGTGTCCGATCTGGATTCGCTCGGCATCGCCATGGATGCGCCGGGGCCCGACAGAAGCGCAATAGCGCGCGACGAGTTGCGCAAATTGCAGGACGCACTCGATCAGCTTCCGCCGCGCCAGCGCGAAGTGATGATCCTGGGCCGCATCGAAGGCCTGACCGGCCGCGAAATCGCCGAACGCCTGGGCCTCGCGGAGACCACCGTTTCCGAACATCTCGCCAAGGGGATGCACGCGCTGACCGACATTCTCTTGCGCGATTCCATCGATTTGAAGAGGCGCACATGAGCGCGACCGACATCGATCTGGCGGCTGCCGACTGGCTGCAAAAGAAGACATTCTGGAACTGGAGCCAGGACGATCAGAAAGCGCTGGATGCGTGGCTTGCGCAATCCGAAGCGCACCGGATCGCCTTCTGGCGGCAAAGCGCGATGTGGAACCGCACGGAACGCCTGGTGGCGCTGCGCCAGATGCAGCGCGTGGAGCGCAGCCGCGCCCCCGAACGCAAATCCATCTGGCCGCTTGCGATGCGTTCGGCCGCAGCGATCGGACTGATCGCCGTATTCGGCACGTTTGCCACCCGTTACGCGCTGAACCCGAAGGAAACGGTATATTCCACCACCATCGGCGGCGGAGAAACCATTACCCTTGCCGACGGCACGCTGATCCAGCTCAACACCGACACGGCGCTGCGCACGCGATTTGACGAACGCCATCGCGAAGTGATCCTCGATCGCGGCGAAGCCTTTTTCCAGGTCACGCACGATGCCGGGCGCCCGTTCGTGGTGCTGGCGCAAGGCCACCGCGTCACCGATCTGGGCACCAAATTCTCGGTGAAGAACGGCAAGGACCGGGTGGAAGTCGCCCTTATCGAAGGCCGCGCGCAATTTGACTCCGCGGCCGGCGAGAAGGCGCAATCGGCTGTTCTCACGCCGGGCGATGTGGCGGTGGCAACCGCAACTTCCATGAAAGTCACGCGAAAGAGCGAAGACGTTCTCTCGCGGCAATTGGGCTGGCGCCGCGGCGTGCTGATCTTCGACAACACCACGCTTGCCGAAGCCGCAAACGAATTCAACCGCTACAACCGGCAGAAACTCGTCATCGGTAATGCCGCAGCAGGCGCCCTTACCGTCGTAGGCACCTTCCAGGCCAACGATGTGGATGCCTTTGCCGATGTCGCACAACTCGTCCTGCATCTGAAAGTCCGCAAACGCGGAAACGAAACCGTCATTTCGCGCTGAAGGCGCAATTGTTTTGAGCGGCAGGGGCCGCAAAGAGGGGGAAACGTGAAGTTCAACTATCTCAACACCGTGTCCATCGCCACGTTGATGCTTTTTGCCGGCGCCGCTCAGGCCGAGACCTTCAACATCCCGGGCGGAGACCTGAAATCGGCGCTCGATGCCTATGCGCGGCAGACCGGCGTGAACCTGATCGTCGCCGGTGCGGAAGTCAGCGGCGTGCAAACCAAGGGCGCACAGGGCGATTTCTCCACCGACGGCGCGCTGTCCCGGATATTGAACGGAACCGGGTTCACCATGCACCGCCGCGCGTCCGGCGCGATCGGGATTATGCGGGATCAATCGTCGCGTATGGAGCCTGTCGACCCAACGCCAATGCTGCTTGCCCAGGCCGCACCGCCTCGTACTTCAGTGGAAACGGTGACGGTCACCTCGTCCAAGCTCGGTGGGGCAGATGTGCAAAGCATTCCGATTGCGATTACTGCACTTTCGCAGGAGCAGCTGACTTCGACCCAGACCGCAGGTGGACCCGATCTTGTCAAACAGGTGCCGAACCTGACATTCACCAAAACCAATTTCAGCGGCTATTCGATTCAGATCAGAGGCATCGGCACACAGGCCATTTCGGTGACGACCGATCCAGCAGTGGCGGTTGCGTTGAACGACATCCCGTTCATCAGAAATCATTTCTTCGAACAGGAATTTTTCGACCTCAGTCAGGCCGAAGTTCTGCGCGGACCGCAAGGCACGCTTTATGGCCGTAACGCAACGGCAGGCGTGGTGAATCTCATCACGGCCAAACCGACGGATCAGTTCGAAGCGATGGCGAGTGGAGATATCGGCAACTACAAAAACCGCCGCTTCGAAGGCATGATCAACCTGCCTATCGTCGATGATCGTCTCGATCTGCGCGTGGCGGGCGAGTGGACCAAGCGCGATGGTTACACCACCAATGCGCTAACCGGTAACCCGGTCGACGGCCGCGACCTGTGGTCTTCCCGCGTTACGCTGGCGTGGAAACCGTTCGAGCACGTGCAGACCACACTCGTCTGGGAACATTATTCCGAAAACGACGACCGCATGCGGTCCGCGAAACAGCTCTGCAAAACCGACCCGAGCAAGACCGAAGTGCTGGGCGTGCCGGTACCACCATCAGGCGGAGGATCAGCGGCATATACTGGCGAGAACTATTTGAGTCAGGGATGCCTGCCGACATCTCTCTACTCGGCTGATGCGTTCCAAGTGCCGAACGGTATATCTCTTCCCTATTACGAACCTCTGGATCGCTTCGCGCCCGTCATGTCCAAGGGGGGCAGATTCGATCCATATGCAAACACCAGCCAATCGACCGACTTGCGCGTGATCGAAACGCAGATCGATCCGATCTACAAAGCCAAGAACGATACGCTTGAATTGAACGTAGACTATAACGTCACGCCGGCTCTAACGTTCACGTCTCAAACTGGGTATAACAATGACTTTCTATGGTCCACGGAAGATTACAATCGATTCGATACGAGACCGGGCGCCTTTTTGGCTGGTGGCGACCTGAACAGCACGACACCCATCGATCCGAATCTGGGAATTTGCGTCGGCGACAATGGCGGCGGCAGTTGCGCGGGGAAATCCACATATGATCCGTGCTCCCCTGCGGGCCCGATCGGGCAAGGCTCATGTGTCGCCTACGGCACATTCTGCGACCCGCAACTCGGCTGCAGCGACCGACTTGTCGCGCAAGATCTGAACGACGAACGCTCCTGGCAGCTGAGCCAGGAATTCCGGCTGGCTTCGAATTTCAGTGGGCCGTTCAATTTCAGTATCGGTGGTAACTATCTCCACTATGAAACCGAGGAAAACTATTACGTCTTCATCAATTCGCTGACGCTGGCCTCGTACACGTGGGATCACACTTTGTCGGGAGCTGGCAATCCCGAAATCCCACAAACCCTACCGTGGATACCGGGTGTTTCGGACAATTCGAACTGCCTGGTCGGTGGAAAAATCGTCAGGCAGGCCGGTGCGCCCGCCGGTCTCGGTGCCGAAGGCACAACCCAATGCTGGTATATCGATCCCAATCCGCTAACCAGCCTGGATAATCTGGGACACAATTACTTTCTGAGTCAAAACCCTTACACGCTCAACTCTTATGCGGGCTTCGGAGAGGCATACTATAACGTCGCG
>DASZRY010000092.1:0-48371 GCA_035548975.1 Rhizomicrobium sp. | reverse complement strand
GAAAGTTTGCCACACCTATGCCGAATGGCAGCAGATCGAGAAATACTCCCAGGACGCCATTCATCACGGTCAGCGCATGCCGGGACAGGGCTCGACGTTCTCTCACTAATTCGCCGCGTTGCGCGGGCTATCGGGGTTAAGTATAAGCCGCACCCGGTCATTCGGGGGCACAACGGCGCGCAAATGTGTGCCTGAAGGATAATTCATGAAACGCCCGACTCGACTGTTACCTCTGCTGTTCTGCGCCCTTGCACTGGCGGCTTGCGGCTCCGACGACGCCCAGGACACCGATACGGGTTCGACATCCATTTCGTCCGGCCGGGTGACTCTTGGGGTCAATTCCTATCTCTGGCACGCCAGTCTCGATACCTTGCGCTTCATGCCGCTGGCCTCGGCCGATCCCTATGGCGGGGTCATCATCACCGACTGGTACACCGCGCCCCAGGATCCCAACGAGCGCCTGAAAGTGACGGTCTATATCCTCGACCGCCGCCTGCGCGCCGACGGCATCAAGCTCGCCGTCTTCCGCCAGACCAAGACCGCGGCGGGAACATGGGCCGATGCCCCCACCAATCCGGACACGGCCAACAAGCTGGAAGACGCGATCCTGACGCGGGCCCGCGAACTCAGGCTCGCAAGCCAAAATTCTGGAAGTTAGAAAGCCCGCGCGCTAAAGCCTTGCTCCACCTGGCGGACAGCGCCGGGAAAGCAGAGGGCCGAACAACAGATGGCGCGCTACAACGCCAAAGAAACCGAACGATACTGGCAGTCCGAATGGACGAAGCGCCAGGCCTTCGCCACGCCGAACCGGTCGTCAAAGCCCAAATGCTACGTGCTGGAGATGTTTCCCTATCCCTCGGGCAACATCCACATGGGCCATGTGCGCAATTACACGATGGGCGATGTCATCGCCCGCTTCCGCCGCGCGCAAGGATTCAACGTGCTGCATCCGATGGGCTGGGACGCTTTCGGTCTTCCGGCGGAAAATGCCGCGCGCGACAAGGGCGTGGACCCGCGAGAGTGGACCTACGCCAACATCGCGCAGATGCGCGAGCAGCTCAAAATGATGGGGCTGGCGATCGACTGGTCCCGCGAATTCGCCACCTGCGATCCCGAATATTACGCCCAGCAGCAGAAGCTGTTCATCGAGTTCTACAAGGCCGGTCTCGTCTATCGCTCCGAAGCGGACGTGAACTGGGATCCCGTCGATCAGACCGTGCTCGCCAACGAACAGGTGATCGAAGGCAGAGGCTGGCGTTCGGGTGCGCTGGTCGAACGCCGCAAACTCTCCCAGTGGTTTTTCAGGATCACCGCCTATTCGGACGATCTCCTGAAGGGTTTGGATACGCTCGACCGCTGGCCGGAAAAAGTCCGGCTGATGCAGAAGAACTGGATCGGCCGCTCGGAAGGATTGCGCTTCACCTTCACGCTCAGCGACGCGCGCAAGCTCGAAGTTTTCACCACCCGTCCCGATACGCTGTTCGGCGCAAGTTTCGTCGCACTTTCGCCCGATCATCCGCTTACGGATGAACTCGCCGCGCGCGACCCGCAGCTGAAAGCCTTCGTCGAGGAATGCCGCAAGGTGGGCACCGCCGAAGAAGCCATCGAGAAAGCCGAAAAGAAGGGCTACGACACCGGCCTCAAAGCGCTTCATCCCTTCGATCCGGCGTGGAAACTGCCCGTCTATGTCGCCAATTTCGTGCTGATGGGTTATGGCACGGGTGCGATTTTCGGCTGCCCCGCCCACGACCAGCGCGATCTCGATTTCGCGCGCAAATACAATCTCTCCGTCACACCTGTCGTCGTGCCCGAAGGCGCCGATCCCAAAACTTTCGCCGTCGGCAGCGAGGCCTATACCGGCCCCGGCAGGCTCGCCAATTCGCGCTTCCTCGATGGCATGGATGTGGAATCCGCCAAGCGCGAAGTCGCCGCCAGGCTCGAAGCGCAAGGTGTGGGCGAACGCACGGTCAATTATCGCCTGCGCGATTGGCTCGTCTCGCGCCAGCGCCCGTGGGGCTGCCCGATTCCCATGATCCATTGCGAAAAATGCGGCGTCGTGCCCGCAACCGATCTGCCGGTCAAGCTGCCGGAAAAGATCAAGTTCGATACGCGCGGCAATCCGCTCGATCGCGATCCGGTCTGGAAGCACACCGCTTGTCCAACCTGCGGCGGCAAAGCGGTGCGCGACACCGACACGCTCGACACCTTCGTGGATTCATCCTGGTACTTCGCCCGCTTCACCGATCCGCATGCGAGCGAGCCGCTCACCCGCACGGCCAACGATTACTGGCTGCCCGTCGATCAATATATCGGCGGCATCGAACACGCGATTTTGCATCTGCTCTATTCGCGCTTTTTCACGCGCGGCTTGCGCAAGCTCGGTTATGTCGGTCTCGACGAACCGTTTGCGGGACTTTTCACACAAGGCATGGTGTGCCACGAAACCTACAAGAGCCAGAACGGCGAATGGCTCTTGCCGGAAGAAATCGAAAAGCGCGGCGGCAAGGCCTTCCGCAAGGGCACCGATATCGAAGTGGCGGTCGGTTCTTCGGAAAAAATGTCGAAATCGAAGAAGAACGTGGTGGCGCCCGAAACCATCATCGATGTCTACGGCGCCGATACCATCCGCTGGTTCATGCTCTCCGACACGCCGCCCGAACGCGACATCGAATGGACGGAAGAAGGTGCGGAGGGCTGCTGGCGCTTCGTGCAGCGCGTCTGGCGCATCGCCACCGAAAGCGAAGGACTGCCGCCGGCCGGCACGCCGGTTGGCAAGGTCGAAGGAGCATCGCTCGAACTGCGCAGAGCCACCCACCGCGCCATTGCGGCGGTGACCGAAGATCTCGAAGGTCTTCGTTTCAACCGCGCGGTTGCCCGCATCTACGAACTGGCGAACGCCATCGGTGCCGCCGAAAAGGCCTGCGCCGCTGTCCGCCGCGAAGCCATCGAAGCGCTCGTGCTTCTCATCGGCCCCATGATGCCGCATCTGGCCGAAAGCGCGTGGGCGGCGCTCGGCCACAAGACATGGGTGATCGATACGCCCTGGCCCAAAGCCGATCCTGCGCTCGTCGAATCGGCGTCTGTCACCATGGCTGTGCAGGTGAACGGCAAGCTGCGCGGCACGATCGGCGTCTCAAAAGACGCCGGCGAAGAGTCGATCAAGGAGATGGCGCTCGCTCTCGACGGTGTGGCGCGCGCGCTCGGCGGCAAGCCCCCGCGCCGCATCATCGTCGTGCCGGGGCGCATCGTGAACGTGGTGGCATGAATTTCGGACGGCACCTTCTACTTACCTCCCCCTTGTGGGGAGGTCGAAATACTTTGCGCGCAGCGCAAGGAATTTCGGGTGGGGGGCCGCAGGCAATGACGGACACCGCCCCCCACCCGAAAAAGGCCTTCGCTTCGCTTGGCATTTTTCGACCTCCCCACAGGGGGGAGGTAGAGCTTGCGCTCAAACTTTCCGCAATGCTTTTGTCGCTAGCGCTCACCGCCTGCGGTTTCCATCCGCTTTATGGCAATGGCGGCGCGAGCCCCCGGGTCATGGCGTCCATCTATGTCGATCCGATTCCCGATCGCACCGGCTACGAACTGCGCAACAGCCTGATCGATCTTCTGGATTCGGGCGGCGGCGGCGCAAAGCAATATCGCCTGAAGGTCCGTCTTTCCGACCAGCGCAAAGGCATCGCGCTTCAGAACGATGCCACGATCACGCGCTACAACTATCTGCTCGATGCCGATTACGAACTCTACGATTCAACCGGCAAGCTCGTGACGAGCGGCCATCAATCCACGCTTACCGCCTATAACGTGGTCGCTTCTCCCTACGCCACGCTCGCCGCCCAGCAGGACGCGCAGAAGCGCGCAGCCCAGGATCTCTCCCAGCGCATCCAGCTCGATCTCGGCGTCTGGTTTGCAAGGCACAAGCGATGACCGCGCCCAAGGCCGCAGACATCGAACGTTTCGTCGACCGCCCGCCGTCCTCGATCGTCGCCGTGCTGGTCTTCGGTCCCGACCGCGGGCTTGTCACCGAGCGCGCCAATCGTCTGGCGAAATCGGTGGTGCCCGATCTCACCGATCCTTTTCGTGTCGCCGATCTCGAGGAAGGCACGCTGGATCAGGATCCCGCCCGTCTCGCCGACGAAGCGCAGGCGCTTTCCATGACCGGGGGTCGAAGGGTGGTGCGCGTGCGCGGCGCCGGCAACAGCCATACCTCCATTTTCGAAGCGGTGCTCGAGCGGCCGCTGGGCGATGCGCTGATCGTGGCCGAAGGCGGCGATCTCAACAAAAGCAGTTCCTTGCGCAAACTTTTCACCGAAGCCGAAAACGCAGCGGCCATCGCCTGCTATCCCGATTCCGCGCGCGACATTGCCGAAGTGGTCAGAAGCGCGTTGAAAGCCGAAGGCCTGTCGATCGGTCCCGAAGCGCTGGACGATGCGGTTTCGCGTCTGGGTTCGGATCGCGGCGTCACGCGGCGCGAACTCGACAAGCTCATCCTCTATGCGCGCGGGCAGAAGAAGATCGAACTGGAAGACATCCGCGCCATCATGGGCGACGAAGCCGAAGCGCGCACCGAGGAACTCTGCGATGCCGCGGGCGAAGGCGATTTCAAACGCCTCGATACGGCGCTCGAACGGCTATGGCTCGCCGAAACCTCGCCCATACAGGTGGTGCGCGCCGCACTCGGACATTTCCAGCGTCTGGCGCTGGCGGTGGCCGAAAAGAACCGCGGCGAAAGCATCGACAATGCGATGCGCAAGCTGCGCCCGCCCATCCATTTCTCGCGCGTCTCCTCGTTCAAGGCGCAGGCGGGCCGCTGGACAGAACCCAAATTGCTGGCCGCGCTCGATCTGTTGCTCGATGCCGAAGCCTTGTGCAAGACAACCGGCGTGCCCGGGCAAGCCGCCTGCGGGCGCGCGTTGCTCAACGTCGCGGCGATGGCGAAGGGGTGACACCATGCTCAAAATCCGCATCATTCCCTGTCTCGATGTGAAAGACGGCCGCGTCGTAAAGGGCGTGAACTTCGTCAACCTGCGCGATGCCGGCGATCCCGTCGAACAGGCCATGCTCTACGATGCGGCGGGCGCCGACGAACTCTGCTTTCTCGACATCGCCGCGTCTCACGAAAAGCGCGGCATCCTGCTCGATGTCGTGCGGCGGACAGCCGAAGTCTGTTTCATGCCGCTCACCGTCGGCGGCGGTGTGCGCTCGCTCGAAGACATCCGTGCGCTTCTGCTGGCAGGCGCCGACAAGGTGGCGGTCAATACCGAAGCCGTCCGACGCCCCGAATTCATCCGCGAGGCGGCCGAAAAATTCGGCAGCCAGTGCATTGTCGCCGCCATCGACGCCAAGCAAACCGCGCCCGGCAAATTCGAAGTCTTCACCCATGGCGGCCGCACTCCCACCGGCATCGACGCCATCGAACACGCAAAAAAACTCGTGGCCTATGGCGCAGGCGAAATCCTTCTCACCTCGATGGATCGCGACGGCACCAAAGCCGGTTACGATCTTGCGCTTACGCGCGCTGTCTCCGATGCCGTCACGGTTCCGGTGATTGCATCGGGCGGCGTGGGCAGTCTTGCGCATCTCGTCGAAGGCGTGCGCGGCGGCCACGCCAGCGCTGTGCTCGCCGCCTCGATTTTCCATTTCGGCGAAGCCACGATCGCGGATGCGAAGAAGGCGCTGGCAAAGGCGGGATTGCCGGTAAGGCCTTGACCGGAGCGATAACGCCCAGGAGCGGCCTAAGCTGGTATTTCCAGCCGGTTTCGGAATGACGAAAATCTGGCTGCGGATACACACATTCACGTCGGAAGTCTTTGCAGCGTCCGCGCTGCGCATTTTTATGCGGCTACCACGTGGCGGGCTTGTGGATTGTTGTTCCCGGTATCGGGTTTGGGAATTGGGCGCGAGCGAGCATCGGCGCTCTTATATGCGCTTTAAAAGTGGCCACACGCTGCAGATCCTTTGCCATCGGCCAGCGGCCCGGGCAAATCACCAAAACCGGCAGATTTCTTTCCACAGCAACCATGCGAATCGGCTCGCACAGGTCTGTGTCGTTCGAAAGAACAACGGCCTCGTCAAATACCCCTTTCCACGCATCGTTAAGCAAATGCGCAGCCAAATTGACGTCCGACCCCTTTTCTTCCATTGCGTGGACTTCGGATACAAGTGCGTCGGGAAGAGGTGCCGCTGAGGATTTGCGTCGGCGGCCGCCTCTAGGAGGGTAAGTGCCGACGACCAGGCTGCTGGGTGCCGCCAACGAACCGCCAGTTACAATATGCGTTCCATCGGGAAGAGATGTTGCAACGGGAGAATTGATGGTAGCGCCGGCAACAGGGAAATTCACAATGGGACGCCAAATGGTTTTGGCCAAAAACCGTCCGTAGTGAATTTCTATTTCAGGTACCGTTCCCAGCGCATCGAGATATAATTTCTGCCTGACAGGTGCAGAGGGATCGCTGGCGCCCGAAACGCGCGCCGTAAAATACTTTAGCCTGTCGATTGAGTATTTCGTCGGGACAAGCTGACGGACCAAGGCAACCGGGTTCAGCCACCTGTAGGGTGTTCCCTTTACGGCACCATAATAGAGATTAAATCCATCGACGTAGACGTACGCCCTCAATCCCATCCCCCCGGAAATGAGCAAAGGCCGCTCCGAGGAGCGGCCTTTGAGCCAACAGCAAGCTGCTGGCGGGTATCTGGATTCGCATATTGGATTTTGGCCTGCCAATGTCAAATAAATGCTTTACGGCGTTTTGGACTCGGCAAAAATTGACAAGAAAATCCTCAGGTTAGGATTTCAGAACCGGAGCAGGGTGCGGTAGAAACATGCACGGCTTTCCGCTTATCCTTCCCACATGGTCGAAGGAAATGTCGAAATCGTCCGCCCGGTGCACGAGCGCGGATCGGCCGCGCGTCATGTGCCGCGGCCCGTCAAGGCCCGCCCTGTCCGCCTGAACGAGGACATGACGGCCGAAGACGGTTTCCGCGTCGCGGTACTGGAATGCCTTGCGCAGATATCGGCCAACATTCCGGCTGTGCGCGCGCGCGAAGTCGAAGGCGTGCAC
Source organism: Rhizomicrobium sp. (assembly GCA_035548975.1). GTDB lineage: Bacteria > Pseudomonadota > Alphaproteobacteria > Micropepsales > Micropepsaceae > Rhizomicrobium. The sequence goes on along the minus strand of DASZRY010000092.1, from coordinate 41,310 downwards.
CAATTGCGCGTGGGCCTGCGCCGGTTGCACACCGCGCTTTATTCCTTCGGCGATCCCTTCCGCGTCGCCACGGTCAAGCGCCTGCGCCGCCGGACCAAGGGCCTGGCCGGCCTCTTCGGGCCCGCCCGCGATCTCGACGTGTTCCTGGAAGAGGTCTTCGTGCCCGTGGCCCGTTCGGCCCAAGGCAACGATGCGCTCGAATTTCTCAGGAACCGCATCGAGGATGCGCGCATCAAAGCCTGGGACGAAGCGCTCGCAAAGCTCGACGAAGGCGGATTGCAGGAATTCCTCGATGAAACCGCGGCCACCGCCGAAGGCAGATCGTGGGGCAAGGGCAGCGACGAACCGATTCTCGAAACCTCCTCGCGCGCGCTGGAGGAATCGTTCCTGCGCGCAAGAAAGCGCGCCCGCCGCATCGGCCGCGGCGAAGACCGCGATTTTCACCGCTTGCGTATCGCGCTGAAGAAATTGCGCTACACGGCCGAATTTTTCGAAGGCCTCTACCGGAAGAAGCGGCTGAAGGATTATCTGGATTGCGTGCGCGACCTGCAGGACGTGTTGGGCGCGATGCACGATGCCGCCGCCGCCCGGCAGACATTGATGCGCCTGACCGCCGAAGAACCGGCGAGCGCCAGAAGTGCGGCCCAGCTCGCCTACGCTTCTGGCCTCATCACGGGCTGGCACGAATCGCGCGCCACCGGTCTTGCGGACAAGGCGCGCAAAAGGTGGAAGCAGCTCGATCGCGCCAGGCAGTTCTGGCGGTAAGCCTTCCACTTGGCAAAAATCCGCACGCGGTGACGAAAAGAAGCGCGAAGGGTCATTTCACTGCGTTCTCCGCGCCTTCCGCGTGAACCGAAACCCATAGGCCCGCAATGTCGACCTTCCCGCAACGGGAAGGTAAGAGAGAATCATGCGAACCGTCATCGATCCCGCCAAAGCCAAAGACTATCCCCCCAACATCCAGGCCATCTTGAAGCGCCGCGCGCCGGCGAGCGAATGGCTCGCGCAGCAATTGCTGGAGATCGACACCGAAACGGGCTGGGTGAAGATCGCCTACGATCTCTCCGAGGCCCATCACAATCGCTTCGGCGCCATCCACGGCGGCACCATCGCAGCCGTGATGGACGATGTGCTTTCCACCGCAGCCGGTCTTCAGGCTCAATGGGGCGAGATCGCCCCCACCCTCGAAATGAAGGTGAGCTTTCTCAACCAGGCCCATTCGGGCCGCCACATCGCCGAGGCCAAAGTGATGAAGCGCGGCCGGCAGATCGTCTTCCTCGAAGCCACTCTCGCCCGCCAAGACGGCAAGGTCATCGCCACCTCCAGCGCGACCATCATGATCGCGCCGCTGAAGAGGCCTTGACAGCAATCCTATATGGAACTAGATATTGTCCTGCTACGTTGGGAAAAGTCCTTTTCCCGCGAAGGGCGGAGCTTTATCCTGAAGGAGGTGCAGAAAGCAGATCGTGATTTTTCAAAAATGGCCCCGACCCCGAGGTTCAATTCGGCAGGGGGGAGGGTACCCACCCCGGAAATTCGAAAACGAATGCCTCAGACCGCGATGGTCGCCACCACCGGCACATGGTCGGAGGGCTGTTTCCACCCACGGGCGTTCTTGTGGATGGCGTGCCGGGTGACATGTCCCTTGAGTGCCTGGCTGGTCCAGATGTGGTCGAGCCTGCGCCCCCGGTCCGAAGCCTTCCAGTCCGCGGCGCGGTAGCTCCACCAGGAATAGATCTTCTCGGTTGCGGGCACGAATTCGCGCGTGACATCGATCCAGTCGAAGGCGGCTTGCGCCTTTTTCAGCAGGTCCGTTTCGACGGGGGTGTGGCTGACGACGGTGAGCAATTGCTTGTGACTCCAGACGTCGTTTTCCAGCGGGGCGACATTCAAATCGCCCACCAGAATGGCCCTCACCCGTGCCTTGTCGCGGCGTTTTTCGAAATGGCCCGCCATCTCGCGCAGGAAAGCGAGCTTGTGGGCGAATTTCGGATTGAGATCGGGATCGGGAATGTCGGCGCCGGCGGGCACATAGAAATTGTGCAACTCGACCCCGCTCTCGAACGTGGTCTGCACATGCCGGCAGTCGGCATTGTTGCAGAAGCTTTCGGAGCGGATCTCCCGGAAGGGCAGACGGGAAAGGGTGGCCACCCCGTGATAGCCCTTCTGCCCGTGGATCGCCTGATGGACATAGCCCAGCTTCCGGAAGGCCTCGGCAGGGAAAAGCTCGTTGGCGACTTTGATCTCCTGCAGGCAAAGGACGTCGGGCTGCTCCTTCTTGAGAAAGGAAGTGACCAGTCCCAGCCGCAACCGGACGGAGTTTATGTTCCAGGTGGCGAGTTTCATTTGCTGCATAGCACCATTGCGTGATTCGCGGACCGTGGCGATAACGCCATAACTAACTGACAATATTGGATATTTCAAATTTCCCACATATTGCACCGCACAATAATTACTAAATACTTCCGTTTTCGTTCATTGAATAGCGATCATCCGGCCTCTATATCCGCTGTGTAGCCGGAAGCACCGGCCTCGAGTTTGGAGCGGCCCCAACGGCCGCAAGTGAAAGCGTAGAGAGGCAGCCATGACCAAGATGCTCAAGACCCATTCCGAAGAAGCCCCCCGTTTCTTCAACGCCATCGTCAACGTACTGGGCGCCGCCACCATCGTGCTCGCCGGTTTCCTGACGATGCTCCAGTTCGCGGCGGTCTAAGAACCGGCCGCATCCAGCTTCTCTGACATGGCGCCGGCCGGGCTCCCCCCTCCCGCCATGCTCTGAAGCGGCCAGCGGGCCCTCGGTGTGACCCCTAACGCATCGAACAGACCGAGCTGGCTTCGTTCAACCCCCGCCCAGGCGATCATCGCGGCATTGTCCGTGCAGAGTCCGGGCGGGGGTATTTTTTTTGCAAACCCTTGCGCGGTGCAAAGCGCCGACAGCGCGTCGCGAATGGCACCGTTCGCGGCAACGCCGCCCGCAACGACAAGCGTGTTGCCGGCTTGCGGAAAATCCCGGCGAAACATATCCATCGCTGCGGCGATGCGATCGGTGAGTATGTCGATCACCGCGCTTTGAAAAGAGGCCGCCAGATCGGCTTTTTCAGCATTTGGCGCAGCATGCCTCACCGCCGTCTTCAGACCCGAAAAGGAAAAATCCGCGCCGTCGCGGCCAAGCATGGGCCGCGGAAGCGCGACCTTCTTCGGGTTTCCGTCACGCGCCAGTTTCTCGATCTCTGGCCCGCCGGGATAGGGAAGGCCGAGCAATTTCGCCGTCTTGTCGAACGCTTCGCCGGCAGCATCGTCGATTGTCGTTCCGTAGAGCCGGAATTTTCCGATGCCTTCGACGCCCAGAAGCTGGCAATGCCCGCCCGAGATCAACAGCAGAAGAAATGGAAAGGCCACTCCATCCGTGAGCCGCGCCGTCAGCGCATGGGCTTCCAGATGATTGATTCCGGCGAACGGCTTGCCGCTCGCAAGCGCCAGCGCCTGGCCGGTTGTCAATCCCACCATCACCCCGCCAATGAGACCCGGTCCCGCCGTGGCCGCTATGGCATCGAGATCTTTCAGTTCAAGGCCGGCTTGGCTCAGAGCTTCTTCGATTACCTTGTCCAGCATTTCGATATGCGCCCGGGCCGCGATCTCCGGCACCACGCCGCCGAAGGCCTTGTGCGCGTCGAACTGGCTGAAGACGACATTGGACAAGATATTTCCCGGACCGGGCGCGCACCCGCGCACGACCGCTGCGGCGGTTTCGTCGCAGCTGGTTTCAAGACCCAGAACCGTCAGGGGGCGCATGGCGCTCGAAGGCCGTGTTAGTTTCGGCTCAGCCTTTAACCCGAACTCATGGAATGCCGCAAAGAAAACCCATCCGCATCGGAACGCGCGGCTCGCGCCTTGCGCTGGTCCAGGCCGGAATCGTGCGCGATCTTTTGGCGCGCGAAGGCCGCGACAGCGAGATCGTGATCGTCAAAACCTCCGGCGACCGCATCCAGGATCGGCCGCTGGCCGATGCCGGCGGCAAGGGCCTGTTTACGAAGGAGCTTGAAGAAGCGCTGTTTGCAGGAGAGGCCGACATCGCCGTGCATTCGATGAAGGATGTTCCCACGCATCTGCCCGATGGGCTGGAGTTGGGCGCGTTTCTTCCGCGCGAAGATCCGCGCGACGTTCTGGTCTCCGGCAAAAGCCACACGCTGTCCTCGCTGCCGCCTTCCGCGATCGTCGGAACAAGCTCAGTGCGCCGTCGCGCGCAATTGCTGCGCGCGCGCAAGGATGTCGAAGCGGTCACATTGAGGGGCAATGTCGATACGCGATTGTCCAAGGTGGAAAGCGGAGCATTCGCGGCGGCCATTCTTGCGCTTGCCGGATTGAAGCGCTTGGGTCTGCAGGATCGCGCGGCCACGATCCTGGATTCGGACGTTTGGCTTCCTTCACCCGCCCAAGGGGCAATCGGAATCGAATTGCGCAAGGATGATGCTTACGCAAAAGATGCCGTGGCCAAACTCAATCACGAACCCACCGCCGTCGCACTTGCCTGCGAACGCGCATTTCTTGCCGCATTGGATGGCTCTTGCCGCACGCCGATCGCAGCACTGGCAACGCTTGAAGGCCAGTCATTGAAATTCCGCGGCGAAGTGCTTGCGCCCGACGGCAGCGATTTCGTCGAGACCTCGTTTGCAAGACGGCTCGGCCCAAGCCCGCTTGAAGATGCGTCACGGTGGGGCAGGGAAGCCGGATCGGCGCTGCATCCGCGCGCGGCGCGATGGCTCGATCTGTAATGCGCGTGCTCGTTACCCGGCCGCTCGAAGATGCGAAGGGTACGGCCGAGCGGCTCCTGAAGCTGGGCCACACGCCAATCGTTTCGCCATTGCTGGAAATCCGGTTTCGCGACGGCGCGCCCCTCTCGCTCGCCGGCGTTCAAGCGGTAATTGCGACCAGCGCAAATGGCGTGCGCGCTCTCATCCGCCGCACCGGCAGACGGGATCTTCCCGTTTTTGCGGTAGGCGCACAGACTGCGGCTGCCGCGCGTGAAGCGGGTTTTCGCGATGTGAAGAATTCCGATGGCGATTCTGCCGCGCTGGCCGATGCAATCCCGGCATGGGCAAAGCCCGATGGCGGAATTCTGTTCCACGCTGCAGGCAATGAAACGGCCGGAAAATTGTTCGAGCGATTGCGCGCTCATGGCTTCCAAATGCGCCGCGACGTCCTATATGACGTCTTGCCGGCGGAGAGCTTGTCGCGCGGCGCTGTCGAAGCGATGGGTGCGGGCAGGCTCGATGCGGTCTTGTTGTATTCGCCACGCAGCGCAGAAAATTTTTCGCGTTGTGTGAGGGCGGCCGGTCTCACCGAGATGTGCCGCAATCTGATGGCCGTCTGCATCAGCGAAGCAGCGGCAAACAAATGCAGCGATCTTCCATTGCGGGAGATTCGCGTGGGGGACCGTCCGTCCGAAGACGCGATGTTCGAGGCCCTGCGGCGTTAACGAGCTGTTTACCGCCTGCGATTACAACTTACACTTGCATTCACAACGAGGTACACCCGGACTTCGAAGTGACGCTCCGCCCCCGTCGCGACCGGTTTCATCCCCCGGCAGCCGGTAGCGCTCAGGAAGCGGACGGGCGGCGTGTGCCTATGCCGCACACGCCGCCCGTTTTTTTTCGGCCGTTCGCTTCTTGACGCGGCGCACCTAACGCCGTTCTCATTTCGCACATGCAGCATGGGGCGGTCATTCAGGGAGAAGCTTCGGGGACCGGACAAATCCCGCCGAAATCCCATTCGCTCTCACCTGGAAAGTACGAACCCTTTGCGGCCTACCGGCTTGGCGCGGCCTATGACGAGATGTTTGCGCCGGATGGCGGCGTCCGGCCCCCTTATGCGGCTTTGTGCAGCCGGATTGCCACTCTCGCGCCGGAAGAGCTCTTTCGCCGTCAGCAAGCCTGCGAGCAATCCTTTCTGCATCAGGGCATCACCTTCACGGTTTATTCGGACAAGCAGGCAACGGAGCGGATCATCCCGACCGATCTGTTGCCCCGTATCGTGACGGCCGCCGAATGGGACCGCATCGAACGCGGATTGAAACAGCGCATCACGGCCCTCAACCTTTTTTTGAACGACATATATTTCGAAGGCCGCGCCCTGAAGGACGGCATCGTCCCGCGTTCCATGATCTACGGGTCGGTTCACTATCGCCGCCAGATGCGTGGGCTTGCAGTACCCCATGGCGCGTATGTGAACGTATGCGGCAGCGATCTCGTGCGCCGCGAAGACGGCGCCTTCGTTGTTCTGGAAGACAATCTGCGCGTGCCTTCCGGTGTTTCCTACATGCTTGCGAACCGCGATGTCGTCCGGCGCGCCTTCCCCGGTGTCTTTCGCACGGCCGGCGTCCGCCCGATTGAACACTATCCCCGGGAATTGCTCGCGACATTGCGTTCGCTCGCGCCGTTCCAGGAAGATGTCTCCATCGCGGTACTGACACCGGGCGTCTTCAATTCCGCCTATTTCGAACACGCATTTCTGGCCCGCCAGATGGGCATCGAACTCGTCGAGGGCCGCGATCTTGTCGTCAACGACAATGTCGTTTACGCGCGCACGACTTCCGGACTCAAGAGAATCGACGTGCTGTATCGCCGCATCGACGACGATTTCATCGACCCGCTGATCTTTCGCGAAGATTCCTCGCTCGGCATACCGGGCATTTTCAACGCCTATCGCGCGGGCAATGTGGTGATCGCCAATGCGCTAGGTACGGGCATTGCGGACGACAAGGCGGTCTACGCCTATGTGCCGCGGCTGATTCGCTATTATTTGTCGGAAGAACCGGTCCTCGACAATGTCGAGACTTACCTTTGCCGCGAACCGCGTTCGCTATCGCATGTGCTGGCGAATCTCGAAAAGCTCGTGGTCAAGGCAGTTGGCGAGTCCGGCGGTTATGGAATGCTCGTCGGTCCCCATGCGAGCATTGCCGAACGCAATGCCTTTGCGGAGAAAATCAGGGCCAATCCGGAGAACTACATCGCGCAACCGGCCATACAATTATCGACGGCGCCCACGTTCGTCGACGGTACGGTCGAGCCGCGCCACGTCGATTTGCGCCCGTTTATATTGCAGGGCGAGACGACCACCATTGTTCCGGGCGCGTTGACGAGGGTGGCGCTCAAACGCGGCAGCCTCGTCGTGAATTCCAGCCAGGGTGGCGGCTCGAAAGATACGTGGGTGCTGAACGATTGATGTTAAGCCGGGTCGCCGACAGTCTCTATTGGATGGCGCGCTATCTGGAGCGCGCTGAACATACATGCCGGCTTGTCGCCGTAAAACTTGAATCGATGATCGATCAGACACCCGCCGATGCCGAGGCGTCATGGGTTCGCGTCATCGCCGCGATGTCGGCGTCGGAATATCTGCCGGATGAATCGGGCGCATTTCACTTCACCAAAGCACTCGCATTTGAACGCCGCAATCCGTCATCGCTGATTTCCTCCCTCGCGGCCGCCCGGGAAAATGCCCGCCAGGTACGCGAACAGCTTTCCACGGAAGTCTGGGAACACCTCAATCGGCTTTATCTCCGTCTGCAACCGGTCACAATGGAAGACATTTGGATTCACCAGCCGGCTAGACTGTTTCGCGAGGCATTGCAGGATCTGCAAACGCTCGAAGGCGTGACCTTTTCTACGCTCAGCCACGGCGAAGGCTGGTGGTTCCTCGAGCTGGGGCGATATATCGAACGCGCGCAGCTGGTGAGCCGCCTGCTCGACATTCACTTCGGAATAGCGGCGCCCGGCTACGCCGTACCGCCGCCCACACCCAGATATTCCGATTGGCTGGTGCTATTGAAGTTCTGCACCGCGTTCGAGCCGTACTGCAAGGCGCACACGGCGGCGATCCTCCCCGAGCGGATCGCGGAATTCCTGCTGTTCAATGCCGAGTTTCCGCATTCGGTGCGCTTTGCCGTGGATCGCATGCGCGATGCGCTTGCAAATGTTGCTCCTGGCGCGCCGCCCGCCCGCCGCGCCCATTGCGAAAGGCTGGCCGGCAGGTTGAAGGCATCGGTCGACTTCGGCCAGGTCGACGAACTGATGGGCGGCTCGATCGACAGGTTCCTGGTGGACATATCCGACCAATGCGAAAGGATTCACGACGCAATCTACGCCGCTTACATCACCTATGGCGCTGAGACGGTGTTGTGATGTTTTTTTCCATCCGCCACATTACTCGTTTCCGTTACTCTTCGCCGGTGCGCGAGAGCGTTATGGAGCTCAGGATGCAGCCCCGCTCCGAAGGCTATCAGGCGCTCCGCAGTTTTCAGATTGTCACCAATCCGCGCGCTCAACTCTCCGCTTATACCGATCACCTCGGCAATGCGGTCTATCATTTCAATGTCCTGCGCGAGCATGATGAATTGCGTATTGATGCCCAATCCGTCGTCGAGATTTTACCGGCGCGGCCTCTCCCCGAAGCGCTCGATATGCTCGAATGGGACCGCTATAACAACTACAATTTCGCAGACGAACATTTCGACCTGATGGAGCCGTCAAAATACGCCAAGCCCTCGAAACGGCTGGCGCAATTCATGGCGGAAAAGAATCTGCAGCGGCCGAAGGGAGATCCGCTGACGGCCCTGAAATCGCTCAACCGGACAATCTTCGAATCCTTCGATTATCAGGTCGGCGTAACCGACGTGCATTCGCCCATCGACGATGCGCTCGGCGCAGGCCGCGGCGTCTGCCAGGATTTCGCGCATATCATGATTGCGATCGCGCGAAATTGGCGAATGCCCGCGCGTTATGTCTCTGGATATCTCTTTCACCGCCGTTCGGAGCATGACCGCTCGCGCGACGATGCAACACACGCATGGGTCGAGGTGTGGTTGCCGAGTCTCGGTTGGGCCGGCTTCGATCCCACCAACGATCTTTTGGTCGGTGACCGTCACATTCGCACATCCGTCGGCCGCGACTATGCGGATGTGCCGCCTACGCGCGGAACCTTCAAGGGGCCGGGCGATACCGAATTGGGGATTTCCGTGTCAGTCGAGCCCACCCAGGCGCCCATTCGCCACGAGGAGTTTCTCCGCGTCTCGCGCCCGCTGAAACCCCGTGAAACGGCGTCCGCAGGCGCCGATCCACTCTATCAGCAACAGCAATAGTCAGGCGAAGCCGTATAGTCGGCGAGCGCGCGGCCCACTCGCGGCATGAGTTCCGTCCAGTCGGCGAACTTCACCGGACTGAACACCCGGCTCTTGCGATACCAGGGAAATTCGTCCGTTCCGAGCTGCGGCCAGGTCCGTCCTGCCGTCAAAAACCAGACCTCCGTTCCCACCGCGCCGGCCGTTGCGGCTGCGGCGGTGGGGGCAGAAATCACCAGATCGACCGCAGCCGAAAGCGCTGCCGCACCGTCGAGATCGTCCTTGAGATCCAGACCCTCGATGACGTTGATTTTGACGCCGTGGCGATCCTCCGCGCGCGCGATTTCTTCCCGGCAATCGCCGTACTGAAGATTGATGAAGGTAACGCCGGGTGTCTTGAGGATCGGCCCCCAGGAATCCAGCGCGCTGTAATACTTTCCGCGTTTTTGTCCCAAGACCATCGAGCGCCAGCAAATGCCCACGAACGGACCGGGACCGAAGGTCTCGATCTGCTTTCGAAATACGTCTTTGCGTTCGGAATCGGGAACGAGAAACGCGCGACGTGGAAAATCTTCGATGCGCGAGCGGTAGTACTGCAGCGCCGTACCCATAGGGGCGAAGAAATCCGGATCGCCGTTGGCGGTCGCCCACGGGATAAAGCGCAATTCCTTCTTGCCGTTGGAATCTACGAATTGGCGATCTTCATAAGCGCCCACATCGGCTTTTGGAAAGGAGCGCGAGAACAAGGAGACGAGCCGTTTGTCGACGGCAATCTGCAGCTTGCCGTTCTCGCCCACCGCCTCCTGAATGTCGGGCAGGATGTTTGCGAACATGAATTCGTCACCGAGCCCCTGCTCGCCCACCATCAGGATGCGTTTGCCGTCGAGCGGTTCATTTTTCCAGACCGGTGCTTTCGTCATATGATGCACATAAGCGCGAAAACGCTGGTCGTTGCGTATTTCGTATTCGCGCCAGCCCTCTTTGAGGCGCCCCATGCCGATCAGGCAGATGCTTCGGGAATGTTTGGCTTCTCTGCGTTCGGCCTCGTCGATGGCGCGTTTGAGCGCCTCGTCATAGGCTTCAAGCGCTTCCTCCAATCGGCCAAGATGCTGAAAGGCGTAGCCGATATTGTGATAGGGTCTTGAAAAACCGGGATCGAGACGGATGGCTTCCTGATAGAAGATCAGACTTTCCTCCGCGCGCCCCACTTCGGCCAGGACAGTTGCGATAGAATTCCAAAGGATCGTCTCTTCCGGCATCCGCATGATTGCGCTGCGCAGGGTCTCGATCGCCGTCGAGGTGTTGCCCATGTCGCATTGAATACTGCCGAGGTTGTTATACCCGAGCGGCGAATCCGGACGTGCCGCGATGAAAAGGCGGAACATCTTTTCCGCACCTTCCTTCAGCTTCAGATTCCAGGCGGTCAATCCAAGATTGATGAGCAATTCGGGATCGCCGGGATCTATCTTGTAAGCCTGTTCATATGTCACGAGGGCCTTGTGCAAGTGCCCCATTTTCTCCAGCGCCATGCCCAGCACGTGGAAGGCCTGAGCGTTCGTCGGATCCGCAGCGGTGGCGTCCAGAGACAGTTGGCCCGCGCGCACCACATCGCCGCGCTTCCAGGCCTTGATGCCGCGCCGGAGCAATCCGTTGGATTTCTTGCGCGCCACCATGGCTTCGGCGGCTTCCTCGAGCGCCTCGATCTTGGCGAGCGCCTGGGCATGGGCGCCTACGCCTGTGAGCGATCCTAGATTTTTGGCAACGGCGGCGTGCGCCATGGGTGCTCCTCATGAAGATGGCGCAATGAAAGCCTTTCCATGATTAATCGCCGGTGAAGATCGCGCGATGAAAGGCAATTCTTAACCAATCGGCCCTATCTTCGCTCATGCCAGATCAGCAAAGAGTCATTCCATGCCACTGAAGCTCTCTCTGAAGCCCGGCGAGAAGTTTGTGCTCAACGGCGCGGTGCTTGCGAACGGCGACAAGAGGACGAGCCTCGTACTGCAGAACAAGGCCTGCGTGCTGCGTGAAAAGGACATAATGCAGAGCGAAGAGGCCAATACGCCCGCCCGCCGGATCTACTTTCCGGTCATGATGATGTATCTCGATCCCGACGGCAGCGAGGTCTACTACAACGATTTTGCGCTGCGCATGACCGAATTCATGGGGGCGATACAGAACCGCCAGGCGCTCGCCACATGTCTGGAAATCAGCCGCGAAGTGATGAGCGGCAGTTATTACAAGGCCCTGATGGCATGCAAGAAACTCTTCGAGTTCGAACAGGAACGGTTGAACTATGACCCTGAAAACGTATCAAAACACGCAGCGTGCGGCTGAAACGCCGCGCGAAATCGAATATCGCCTGTTCGGCCAGGTAACGGGCGCACTCATCGAGGCGCACAAGAATCAGGCCAAGGGCGGTTCGCTGATCGACGCCATAGACTGGAACCGCAGGTTGTGGCGCGCTCTCGCGGCCGATTGCGGCAGCGACTCCAATCAGCTGACCAAGGAAGTACGCGCGAAAATCGTATCGCTCTCGCTTTTCATCAACAAATATTCCAAGCAGGTGATGCGCAATGGCGCTTCCGTTGAACCTCTCATCGAGATCAACCGCTCCATCATGGAAGGCCTGCGCGGCGCCGCTTGAAAACCGAACCCTGCCGTCTCGCGAAAAGCCGGTCCTTGTTGGCCGGCTTTTCGCTTTTTGGCCTGCCGGACTTGCCGGGAGGCATTTTCTGCCCGTCATCTGAATAAAGCGGTCGATCGGAAAAACCAGAAAAAACAGCCGCTTACGAAGTTAAGGCAGTGGCACACCCGTTGCGAAGGTCCGAGCGGGGCATTGTGCCCCGAGGGCCGGCAGAAGGCAGTCCTCTTCACCAGAACGGTTCGGAGAAAACGTCATGCTAAGTGTCAACACAAACATGGGCGCAATGGTCGCGCTCCAATATCTCGATCAGACCAACGCACAACTTCAGGCGACACAGAACGCCATCAATTCGGGCCTGAAGGTTGCCACCGCCAAAGATGACGGTGCGACATTTGCCATTGCACAGGACATGCGTGGCGACGTTGCCGGTTACTCCGCCGTTACGGACAGCCTGCACCGCGCCATTTCTGCGGTCGATGTTGCTCTTTCTGCCGGGCAGTCGATCTCGGATCTCTTGATTCAGATGAAGCAGAAGGCGCTGGCCGCGTCCGACCAGTCACTGGACACTGCCAATCGCGAAGCTCTCAACGAGGATTTCACCGCCCTTCGTGACCAGATCACTTCGATCATCTCGAACGCGGTCTTCAACGGCTTCAATCTGATCGACGGCTCGACGCAACAGATCACGGCGCTGGCCTCTTCTGACGGCACGCGCAAGATCACCGTCCAGGCCGAGAACATGAGCCTGTCAGGGTCCATTATCACCATCACGTCGACAAGCTCGATCTCAACCCAAACCGCCGCGTCTGCCATGATTCAGACAGTGGAAGCATCACTGACGAACATCAACAGCGCGCTGGCCAGGCTGTCTTCGGGCGAGCGGAAGTATTCCGTGCAGGTCGATTTCGTCCAGAAACTGTCCGATACCGTCACTGCGGGCATCGGCAATCTGGTCGACGCCGATATGGCCACGGAAAGCGCGAAGCTTCAGTCCCTGCAAGTCAAACAACAGCTCGGCGTGCAGGCGCTGTCTATCGCCAATTCCTCTCCGCAGATCATCATGTCGTTGTTCCGGTAAGCTTTCCGGATATGGAAAAATGGGGCGGCGAGCCTGGCTTGCCGCCCCTATTTTTTTCGACCGGAAAACTTTTCCCTCTCACCCGGCAATTATTTCCGGCACCCGGCAATTTCTGCCGGATCGCAATTCTGCCGGTAATAAATGGTTCAGCACCGATTTTCATCCGTGCCCGAAATAAAGAAAGTTAGCGGTTTCTTACGCCTCAAACGGCACGGCGCTTGCCTTTCGGGAGCCGGGGGCAAAACGCCCTTCGAGCAAAAAGCTCGCAACAAACGCCAGAACGGAGGCAAGAATGCTTAGCGTCAATACCAATGTGGGCGCAATGGTCGCCCTGCAGTACCTCACCAAGACCAATTCCCAGCTCTCCACGACCCAGGCCGCCATCAATAGCGGTCTGAAAGTCGCGTCTGCCAAAGACGACGGTTCGACCTTCGCCATCGCGCAGGACATGCGCGGTGACGTGGCCGGCTACTCCGCCGTCACCGACTCGCTTAACCGCGGTATTTCGTCCGTCGACGTCGCCATGTCGGCCGGCCAGTCTATCTCCGATCTGCTCATCCAGATGAAGCAGAAGGCGATTGCGGCCTCCGATGCGTCGATGGATACGGCCAGCCGCGCCGCCCTGAACGAAGACTTTACGGCTCTGCGCGATCAAATCGCGACGATCGTTTCGAACGCCGTGTTCAACGGGTTCGACCTGATTGACGGATCGACAACGCAGATCACCGCCCTGGCTTCGGCCGACGGCTCGAAGAAAATCACGGTCAGCGCCGAAAACATGAGCCTCTCCGGCTCGATCGTGACGATCACCTCCGGTGCATCGATCACCAGCCAGACCGGTGCCTCGACCATGATCGCGACGATCGAAACCTCTCTGCAGAACGTCGACAGCGCCTTGGCGCGTCTGTCTTCGGGTGCGAAGAAGTTCTCGATCCAGGCGGACTTCGTTCAGAAGCTCTCCGACACGTTGACCGCCGGTATCGGCAACCTGGTCGACGCGGACATGGCGAAGGAAAGCGCTCTCTTGCAGTCCTTGCAGGTCAAGCAGCAGCTTGGCGTGCAGGCGCTCGCGATCGCGAACTCTGCGCCGTCGATTACCCTGTCGCTGTTCCGGTAATAAAGCTGCGGCGGGGTCTGTCACTCGGCCCCGCCGCCTCTTTTTTCCGGAAAGCGCGGGCGTTCATAGCCGCGCTCCGAGGCGCAATGGGCTTTTCAGGTGGGTTTTTATTGTTCCTAACAATGGAGATGCAGACGAGGAGTTGATCCGATGGTCGAAATCGTCTCACACGCAAAAGTCGCGGCTGAGCACGATCAAGTTCAAAAGCGGCCCCAGGGTTCTTCGTCTGCGTTCTCCGTCTCAGCAAATCCCGCGTATTTGTCTCAAATTCCGAAATCCGAATCCGTTCAGCCGCCGGCCGGCGGATCGGATGTCCGGCTTGAGATCACCAAGCTGAAGGATATCAGCGGGTTCGTATACAAGCTCATCGACAAGAAGAGCGGCGATGTCATCCGCCAGTGGCCGACCGAGCAAATGATCGAGATGCGCCAGTATTTCGCCAAGCAGAATATTCAGCTTGTCGACGAAAAGGCCTGACTCCTGGAACCTTATCTAGAATCCCAGCCTGTGAGCGAGCGCATCGACCACGCGCGAGATGTCGCTGTCGGTCATCGAAGCAAATAGCGGCAGGCTCAAAGCCCGCTCGTAATAGCGGTCCGCGCCTGGAAGCGGCGGCGTGTCGTAGCGCCTGGCGTAATAGGGCTGTCGATGGACCGGAAAATAGTGAACCTGGGTGCCGATCCCGGTTTCGGCCAATGATCGCATCAGTTGCCCGCGCGAAATGCCGGCGGCTTCAAAATTGATCCGGGCGACGTAAAGGTGCCATGACGGCAGGCAAGGCCTGGTACGCGCAAGCGGTTTGACAATTGGCGCAAGCGCAGAGAGCTGCAAATCATATCTTGCCGCCAGGGCACGTCTGCGCGCAACAAAGCGGCCGAGTTTTGCTAGCTGCGATATGCCAAGAGCGCACTGGATGTCGCTAGCCCGCCAGTTGAATTCCGGCTCGATCAATTCGTAATACCAGGGATTCTGGCTTCCGTTCTTGTCGAATGCGTCCGCAATATTCTCGAAGTCGGCGGCGTTTCGCGTCATTCCGTGGTTGCGCGCTCGCTCCAGGCGTTTGGCAAGGTCGGCGTCGCCGGTGGTCACGGCACCGCCTTCCCCCATGGCGATGGTCTTCACCGGATGGAACGAAAACACGCTCAGATCCGAGAACGCGTTGGATCCGATTGCCGCCACTTGCCCATCGTTGGCCACATAAGCCGTGCCCAGCGCATGGCAGGCGTCGTCCACGATTTTCGCGCCGTGATTTCGCGCAATCGCTGCAATCTCCTCGAGCGATCCGCACTGTCCATTGAGATGAACGTTGAAAACGGCATCGATATGCTTGGCGCGCCCTATGGCTTCGGCCAGATCCTGCGGCCGCATCAATCCGGTTTCCGGATCGACATCCGCAAACACGATGTCCGCGCCGTTTAAGTGAGGCGCGTTTGCCGTTGCGAGAAAAGTTATGGCGGGCACAACGATTTTGGTGCCGGGACCGAGGCCGAGCGCGCGTGCAGCCATGTGAAGCGCCGCCGTTCCATTTGCGCATACGACGGCGTGCTTTGCCTGGACCGTCTTGGCGAGCGCGTCTTCGAACCGGCGGACCAACGGGCCGGTGGTCAGAAGATCGCCCCGCAAGGCTTCGGTCACGGCAGCTATATCGTCATCCTCGATGACTTGCCGGCCGTATGGAAGAAAACCTTGCGGCGAAGCCGCCGGCAAACGCTCCGACTTGAGCGCCCGCTTCATTTACGAGAACGCCTGAGCGAGAAGCGCCTGCAGCCCGCGCACGTCGAGCTGTTCGGGATTTGAATCGCTCGAATAGGCGAAACCTTCGTTCACAGGCTTCGCTCCGCGATGCAGATATGCCTCGCGCGCGGCCGCAGCAAAACTCGCAAGGATTACAAAGCGGTCATCAAGTTCGACGGTCCAGCGCGAATCGTCGGCAGGAATCATGGTCTCATGCAGCTTTTCGCCGGGCCGGACCCCCACCACCTTCTGCCTGATATTCGGGCCCAGAAGCGACGCCAAATCGACTATGGTGGTGGACGCAATCTTGGGCACGAAGATTTCGCCGCCGCGCGTCATTTCCATGCTCGAAAGCACGAAGTTTACGCCTTGCGTAAGCGTTATCCAGAACCGCGTCATTCGCTCGTCGGTGATCGGCAGGGATTCCGCGCCGTCCTCAACGAGCTTCTGGAAAAACGGAACGACGCTGCCCCGCGAGCCTACGACATTTCCGTAGCGCACCACGGAAAATTTTGTGCCGTCGGCTCCGGAAAGGTTGTTTGCGGCCACGAAAATCTTGTCGGAAGCCAGTTTGGATGCGCCATACAGATTGACGGGATTGGCGGCCTTGTCAGTGGAGAGAGCCACGACTTTGCGCACGTTGCGGCGCAGAGCGGCGTAGACGACGTTTTCCGCTCCGAAAACGTTGGTACGGATACACTCAAACGGATTGTATTCGGCCGTCGGCACCTGCTTCAGCGCGGCAGCGTGGATAACGTAGTCCACATCCCGCATGGCCAATTCCAGCCGGTCGCGATCTCGCACGTCGCCGATGAAATAGCGCATGAAGGGATGCTGATCCATCGGGAACAGCTGCTGCATTTCGAACTGCTTGAGCTCATCGCGGCTGAAAATGATCAGGCGGCGGGGCTTGTATTTCGCGATGACGGTCTTGACGAAGTGCTTGCCGAATGAGCCTGTGCCGCCGGTGACGAGCACCGACTTGTCGTTGAGATCCAGCCAGGGCTGGGTGAAATCGCGGAACACAGGTTCGCGGTGAAGGACATTGTTGTCGTGCGATACGAGTTTGGCAGCAGGCTGCGCCATCGGTGGAAACGCCCCTTTTTTCTGAGCTAATCCTTGCAGAACGTGCTTAACAAATCGTACCCGGCAACACGGCTTTAACGCTGAACCGGAAGTGCCGCGGGCCGGTCTTGTATGGCGAAGGCTTGCGCGTCTCGTCCAATTCCAGGGCGGAAAGCGCAAGCTGGCAGAACAGGCTTCCGCCTACGTGCCGGTGCTGAAGCAGACCCATCAGGGGGGCCGTCTGCCGGTCGACCTCGATGCGGATGCGGTTTTTGTTGTCGCCCAATTCGGCCCAACCTTCGGTCATGCCCAGGCCTTGGGACGACGAGACCAAGAACGAAACCGGCGCACCGTGATCGACGGTCTCGCCCGCAAGCGCAAAAGTTTCCGGATCCTTACCGCCGTTGTGTGTGATGAGCGTCAGCTCCGTCCAGTCAAACGCCTCCGGCAGCAAGGTGATGTGGCCCAGCCGCAGGCTGCCGCGGCCCCAGTCCTCCCATTGGAACTGAAGATCGAAGTCGACTCGCGGTTCACTTGCGCTGAACCGCAGGATTTTCTCGATGGGGCCTTTCGGCGTTTCGATTGTCGCGCGTATGAGATTGTCGCCGTTGGACTCCTGCCAGCGATCTGCATCGCACCATTCGAGATCGGTGATCTTGTGTTCGCCCGGCCCTTCGAACACGCAGTCCCCCGTATACCAGTCCGCCTGCAGTGCGATATCATCGAAATGCCCGTGAGGCAGTCCGCCGATCGCGGCTTGCGTCTGCGAACGAAAATGCAGCGATCTGATTGCGAGACCTCTGCGGCGGTCCAGCTGGGCAACAAGTGCGGGCGTGGCAATGTCGACAAGGCGCGCTTCACAAATTCTCCTCCCGCCAGACGGCAGGAAAGTCTGGCCGGATGTGCACCAGCGCGCCTCTGCGCTTCTCAGTTCATCGCAATATTTTTGCCAGCGTTTTTCGGTTATATGAGTTCGAAAATCGCTTGACCATAAATAGCAGAGCTCTTTCCATCCGGCATCGCCTGCGCCGCTTGCCTGCATCGCGCGAAAGATGCGTTCGCACGCTGCGTTGATACCGATATCGTCTCGGCCGGTTACGGCCCATCGGGAAAGATTGTATTTGCGCTGTTTTTTTACCGGCACCGGGCAGGCTGCGGTCTCAAGGCGCAATTCCTGCGCCGCATGAGGTTTTCCCGAAAGCTCCAGAGCTGCCGACGGCGCGATCAGGGCGAATTCTGCATCTTTCATGGCGGCAAAGGCGGCCGACAGCCGTTCCCATTCGCTCCCGCAGCCCAACCGGTCTTCGGTCTTGTATCGTCCGGGGCGGAAGTCGAAAATTTCCGCGTCGCTCGCATAGACGCAAAGCGCGCGCGACCTGGGGCCTGCGCAACGGCGCAGATAGGAAAGATATTCGTCCAGATCGATGTCGCCATGGGCAAAACGCTGCAGCTTCTGGAATGCTACGGTGTTGGTCCAGAGAAGTTCGATCGACCGGCCATCGCTGCCTATCGCGCGTTGCGGCAGATACCGCGTCTCGCCATGCCATCCCGGGTGATGGGAGCCCGGGTTGTCCCAATCCATCAGGATCGCGCGGTAGCCCGCGTCGAGGTAGAGCCCCACTAGCCCGCCTGAATAGGCTTGCTCGTTGATAAGCGCGAGCGTGGGCGCAACGCCAAGAAGGCGACGGTAGATCGAACTGCCAAGTCGCAGATTCTTTTCCGTTACTTGCGCCGGCACAAGCGGCCCGATGATTTGTGCATATCCCGAACCGATCAACTCGATGCGGCGGGAGCCGATCAAATTGCGCGCCTTGAGGATCCATTCCGGGTCACGCTTCGCGATTTCCTCAAGCGTAAAACCCGTTGCTTCGAGTCCG
Organism: Rhizomicrobium sp.; assembly: GCA_035548975.1. GTDB lineage: Bacteria > Pseudomonadota > Alphaproteobacteria > Micropepsales > Micropepsaceae > Rhizomicrobium. The sequence goes on along the minus strand of DASZRY010000092.1, from coordinate 22,680 downwards.
ATGGGGCCATGACGCTCGGCCAGACTCAAAAGTGGCCAATAACACCGCTCGATGACTTCGCTTCGCTGGTCTTCCTCGACGGATGAAAATGCGAGATTGAGATGAAACAGCGCAAATAGGTTCAGCGTTCCCGCCGCAGATGCCCGATCGCGCTGGATGAGGGGCGCGTTCATGCCGTTTCGATCTTCAGGCAGGAAAGTGCATCGTTCGCTGCCTTCAGAGCCGCCTCTCGTGTGGCGCCCGTCGCAAGAACCATAGCTGCAGAGGGACGTTTGTCGCCCGCAGGCGGAATGATGTCGCCGGGCTTGGCCGTCACCACGACATCGGTGATTCCGGGAATTGTGCGCGCTTCATCTGCGCCCAGAACGCGAATGACCCTACCGGGATTGGGAAAGGCATAGCGCTGGACTACAGAAGTCTGATGTTTGGGTTCCAGTTCTTCCGGCGAGACATCGTCGCCGACGGCAAGTTTCAGTGCGGCGCCCAGGAAATCCACACCCGTGTTGAGCGGTATTTCCCTCGTGCAGAAGAACCCGCCCGAAAGCCTTGCCGCCAGTTCGATGACATAGGGCTGACCGTTGTGCACGACGATGTCGCCCTTGACGGTTCCGTCGATAACGCCCAGCGCCTTGGCTGCGCGAGCCACGACATCGCGAATCTTGAATTGCGTCTCGTCCGGCAATCGGCTTGGAAGATCGCCGCCATTCTCGATGAAAAACGGCGCATATCGCTCCAGGTACTCGTAATTGCGGTCCGAAAAGCCGGGCGTGAAACATTTTCCATCTACGATAATGGATTCGGTGGAGACCTGTGGGCCTTCCAGATATTCCTCCACCATCACGCGGTCTGTCGGCGAATGTTCGCGCGCCAGCATGAATGCCTTGGTAAGGTCGGCCACTTGCGCAATCCGTTGCACGCCGCGCGAACCGCGGCTGTCGACCGGCTTGATGACAAGGTTGTTGCCGCGTTCGATGGCGATACGCTGCAAGGCCTGCGGCGTTTCGACTGGCGCGAACCAGGGAACGGGCACGCCGGCCGAAGCGAAGCACTGTTTCATCGCAAGCTTGTCACAGGCGGTTTCGGCGGTGTGGAGCGGTAGCCCCTTGATGCCGAGGCGCTGGCAAACCGTGGCCGTAGTGACAGGGGCATCGGCGGCGACGCAAATAGCACCATCGATGCGCCGGATCTTGCGGTGGTAGCGTTCGGCTGCGGCCGCCGTTTCGGTTGGGCTGTAGACGTCGGCTACAAGACAAGAGTCTGCAAAGGCAAATCCGGGCGCTTCGGGATCGCGGTCGGAGACGACGACATAATAGCCGAGCTCTTTGGCGCGGCGTGCCGCGTCGGCCGCTTCGATTCCGCCGGAAACGATCAGCACCGTTTTCATCAGAAATAGAGCCCGCCATTGACATTGAGCGTTTGTGCCGTGATGTAGGACGATGCGTCGCTTGCCAAAAACACAACGGCATCAGCCACTTCCTGTGTCGTGCCCAATCGCTTCAGGAGGATATTTTCTGCGGCCTTTTGAACAGCCTGCGCCGACATTGCCGAAGCCGCCATGTCGGACGCGATCAATCCGGCTGCCACCGTATTCGATCGTATGCCATGCTGTGCGCCGAACCGGGCAATGACCTGGGCCAGCGAAATAAGTCCGGCCTTCGATGCGGCGTAATGGGCGGTTCGCGGACCGCCATACTGACCGCTGACCGAGCCTATATGCACGATGCTTCCGCCACCGGCCTCTTTCAGCAGCGGCAGGAAAACCTGCGCGCAGATGAATGGGCCCTTGAGATTGGTCGCCAGAATGTTGTCCCAATCGTCGTCGGTGACCTGGTCGAAATCCGTCGGCTTGTTGATGCCGGCATTGTTGATCAGTATGGAAATCGCGCCGAGGGCGTCCCTGGCACCGTGCGCTGCGGCTTGGACGCTGGCGCGGTCGGCGACGTCCATCTGCAGCGAGACGGCACGTTTTCCAAGCGCTGCGATTTCGCGCGAGACCTTTTCGGCTTCTTCACGCTGCGAGCGGTAAGTGAAGGCAATATTGGCGCCGGATTTGGCCAGTCCGACTGCGATGGCGCGGCCGATACCGCGGCTACCGCCGGTGACGAAGGCATTCTTGCCTTCGAGCGAGAAACGGTTGCTCATGCGTTTTTGCGGGCGATGGCGCGTTTGGCGGCATCGGCAATAAAGGGGGCCGAAATGCCGAAATGATGAGCCAATTCTTCCGGCTCGCCGGAAGCGCCGAACGTATCCCTCACTCCTACAAATTCGATCGGGCAGGGGCGTGATGCAGCAATCGCTTCCGCGACCGCGCCGCCAAGCCCGCCGTGGATGTTGTGATCTTCCGCCGTCACGATGGCGCCGGTTTCCTCCGCGCAGATCGTGAGCAAAGCAGCGTCGATGGGCTTGATCGTTGCCATGTTCACCACGCGCGCGCTGATATTCTCTTCGGCCAGTTGAGCGGCAGCTTCAAGTGCGCGCGCAACCTCGACACCGCAGGCAACGATGGTGACGTCGCTTCCGTCGCGCACGATGTGACCCCTGCCGATTTCGAAGGTGTGATCTTGGCCGTACACGCGCTTCGACGGACTGCGTCCGGTCCGCATGTAAACGGGTCCCTCGAACTCCAGAATTGCACGCGTTGCAAGCGCTGCTTCAACCGGATCGGCAGGCGAAATGACTGTCATGCCCGGAATGGCGCGAAAGGCGGCGAGGTCTTCCAGCGCTTGCGCCGATCCGCCATCGGGGCCGACATCGAGGCCGGGATGGCTTGCAACGATCTTTGCGTTGCGGCGCGTGTAGGCAAGCGAAAGCCTGGCCTGCTCTATTGCACGAAGGCAAAAGACCGCGAAGGTCGTCACCACGGGAATGTAACCGACCGAAGCAAGTCCTCCCGCAGCCGCCATCATGTTCTGCTCGGCAATGCCGAACTGAATAAACCGGTCGGGATTGCTCTTGCGGAAATGATGAGCGCCTGTGCCGCCGGCGATATCGGCGTCAAGCACGACGACCCTGGGAAATTCCTTTGCCAGACCGGCAAGGGCCTTGCCGAATGCTTCACGCAGCGAGTCGCCGCTGGTGCCGATGAGGGCCGGGGCTTCAGCTGGAGCTGACATCGAGCAATTCCTTTATTTCATCGGGCGATGCCTCAAGCGCGGTCAGAGCGTCCTCGGCCTGCTGGCGCGTGAGTTTGACGCTGCCGTGCCACTGCGGCTTTCCCTCCATATAGGGCACACCTTTTCCCTTGATCGTGTGGCAGATAAGGACCGAAGGCCGTCCTTGTGTGACCGCAGCGCTGCGCAGGCCCGAGAGAATTCCGTTCAGGCTGTGCCCGTCTATTTCGGCGACCGCCCATTCAAATGCGCGCCATTTCGCGCCGAGCGGTTCAAGCCGCATGATATTGTCGTTGCAGTCGTCGCTCTGCAGCTTGTTGTAGTCAACGAGAATGCAGAGATTATCGAGCTTGTGGTGAGCCGCGCACATGGCCGCTTCCCAAACTTCGCCTTCCTGCATTTCGCCGTCTCCAAGCAGCGCGTAAACGCGGGCCTTGCTCGTTTTCATCTTCAAGCCCAGAGCCATGCCGAGCGCGACAGAAAATCCCTGTCCCAGCGAGCCCGTGCTGGTCTCGGCCCAGGGCAGATCGCAGACATGGGGATGGCCTTGGAACGGGCTGTTTAGCTTGCGCAACGCGAGCGCATCTTTCGGATTGCAAAATCCGTAATGAGCGGCCACTGCGTACAATGCCGGGGCGGCATGCCCTTTCGAGAGAACGAAGCGATCGCGCGCTGGGTCGGCCGTGTCCGATGGCCACAGATTGAGTTCGGCACCGTAGAGGCAGGCGAGAATGTCCGCGCAAGAAAGCGCGCCGCCCGGATGGCCGGATCCAGCATGATAGATCGATGCGATCGAATGCTGCCGCACAAAGCGAGCGGCCTTTTTGAGATTGGCGACAAGTTCCGGAACTTGGGCGAAGGACGTTTGAGCTGATTTTGTTTCGAAGAGCATTTTTGCCTCAGGCCGCCATCCGTGTTCGCGCCTTCGCAAGAAGGTCGGAATAAAGAACGATCTCTGCTGAAGGCGCGAGACGGCGCGCCTCGTCGACGATTTCCGGTGCGAAGCTCCGCGACATCACAACCACAACGCCCGCATCGGCGGACTTGAGCGCTTCAGGCGTCTGGACTTCGCAGCCATGCCGTTCCGGCACATGCTGTTTCAGATGCTTGTCGATCAGAAGCGTGAGCGAGCGGGCGTCGAAATTGCCGTGGACGACGAGACTGTCGAAGATGCGCCCTGCGCCCCACATGGCGATGCGGCGCTGTTTCATCGAGGCGATCTCGGCGGCCACGGCTGCAAGCGCTATCAGGTTGCGCGCGCGCGTGGCGACATAGGCCGCAACCAATTCTTCGGCTCTTTCGGCCTCGCGGCGATCGTGCCCGAATATGGGAGGTGGCGAAGACGATTTACGCGCAACGATCAAGAGATTTTCCCGGTCGGAGCGATCCGGCCCATCTATGATCTCGAAACCCGCCGCCTCGATCATGCGCGCGAGCGTGCGGGGCGAGAAATGGAACAGATGCTTGTCGATAAACCACTCTTCCACGATGTCTTCGGAACCGAGGAATGCAATGTTCGGAGCATCCACCACGAGGAGCCCGTCGCGTTTCAGCGTGCGCCAATGGTCGGCGAGAACTTGGGCCGGGTCTGCAAGATGTTCGATCGTGTGACAGGAGTGCACGATGTCGAATCGGCCGGTTTCCAGCGGCGTGCTTTCTATGCGCGCCTGTATCAATTCGATGCGGCTCGTTCCTGCGCAGCTATGCGCCACGCGTTCGTCCGGTTCCACTGCCACCAGGCTGGCATTGGGTGCCGCATCGAGAAATGCGCGGGCAAAGCTGCCGCGATTTGAACCCACATCCAGCACCGATAGGGGCGCTGCCAGATCGGCGTGGCGCCTTATGGCATCCAGGGCCGCTTTGGTGCGGAAGCCCTTGCCGTAGCGGACATTTCCCCAGTCGGCACCGCTCGAAACGGCAGCGCCCCTGCGGGGTGCATGATCGACGCGGGGGAGGCTTTGGACGAGCCCGCAATGGCGGCAGAGATAGACCTTGATCCCACGCGTGGACCGCTCCGGCGCATAGATTTCGTCAAGCGAGGTCTGGCCGCACAACCCACACGAATTGCTCATGGAAATTGCTTCCGGGAAGAAACCGGTAACCATCTTTTGCCGCGAACTCTTAATTTTCCGCGAAGGCTTCAGTAGTTGACGACGTATTCGACGGAGTCGCGGTAGCCGAGCCGCGCCATCATCGTTCCTGCAATGCGATCGAACGTATCGCGCTCGCGATCGGTGAGCATCGCGTCCTGTGGCTTGTTGACGTTGTGTGGCCGCTGTAACAGGGCGAAGTAAGCGTCGCGGTAACCAAAGTTAAGAAATTGTAAAAGCGTTTTCAGCGTTTCGGGCGACGAGCGCAAATCCTCCAGCCGGACGAAGGTTTTGCGGTGTTCGGGCAGTTCTGCGAGCGAGGTCAGGATTACACGGTTTATCTCCGCCCAATGCCACGAGATGCGTCCGAACTGATCGAACAGGCGGAAAGTCTGATCATCGGCGGAGCCTTTGCGCGGCACCGGCCACCAATATTTTTTCTCGGGCGGCGGCGCGGGATTTCTGGCCGGATCGTCGTAGAAGGCCTGAAATATCGCGTTGGAACGGTCGTCGTAGCATTCCGCGCCCAGTTTGCGGAAATAGGAGCCGGCGACCTTCCGCCCGTCCCGCACGAGATGAACGAACTTCGCCTCCGGGAAAAGCGCCGCCAGATCCGGGATTAGCCACGACAGCTTGTTGGAGGAGTCGCCCCAATATGCTTTCTCCGAATAGCGGATCGATGCGCCATGGGTTTGGGCAAGAATGCGCCGGGTTTCGGTGGCACCCGCGAGTTCCAGGTAGCGCCGGACCGCAAGCGGCTGAACGATCTGCACTGCGTATTCGTGGTGCATTTCGACGTCTTCGATACCGGAAAAGAGCTTGTGCAGCATCGCGGTGCCGGAACGCCCGCTGGAGACGATGAAAAACGGTTTGGCTGTCATCGGTCTGCCCGCTTAACGGCCCTTCCTGGCCGTTAACCAACTCTTAGCCAAACCGCCTTTAGAAATCGTTAAGTCCAATTTACCGGAGTTCGCCTTATGGCAAGCGTCTGGGAGACCGCTCGAGCCCCCCGTTTCATCGCCGAAGCATCGAGCAATCACGCACGCGATCTTTCGCGCGCGCTTGCCTTTGTCGACGCGGCGGCAGATGCGCGCTGTGACGCGGTAAAGTTCCAGCTTTTCAAAATCGAGCGGATGTTCGCGCCGGAGATCCTGTCGCAAAGCGCCAAGCATCGCGCCCGCATGGAATGGGAACTGCCGGTGGCGCATCTTGCGCCCATCGCCGAGCATTGCGCACGCCGCGGCATCGCCTTTTCCTGCACGCCCTTCTATGTCGAGGCTGTTGAAGAACTTCGACCCTTTGTCGATTTCTACAAGGTGGCGTCTTACGAACTGCTCGTCACACCGCTTCTGGAAGCTTGTGCTGCGACAGGCAAACCGATCGTTCTGTCCACCGGCATGGCAACGATCGAGGAAATTAAAAAGGCCGCCTCCCTTCTCAAATCCGCAGGTGCATCGAACGTGACATTGCTGCATTGCGTCTCCGCCTACCCGGCGCCGCCGGAAGAAGCGAATCTTTCCGCCATCGCCGCCATTCGCGACGCCACTGGCTGTCCTGTCGGCTGGTCCGATCACACGCGCAAGGCTTCCGTGATCGAACGAGCGGTACATCATTGGAATGCTGAGGTCGTGGAATTCCATCTCGATCTCGACGGCAAGGGCGCGGAATATGCCGCAGGTCATTGTTGGCTCCCCGAAGAAATAGCGCCGGTCATCGCGCGGGTCCGCGAGGCCATGCTTGCGGATGGCAGCGGCTTCAAGGGGCCGCAACCTTCCGAACTCGACGATCGCGATTGGCGCGCCGACCCCTCCGACGGGATGCGGCCCTTGCGCCACATCCGCAGCACATGGAAACCCGCCGCGTGACCGCACAACCCAAAATCGTCGCAATCGTTCAGGCGCGCATGGGATCGACGCGCTTTCCGGGCAAGGTGCTGAAACCGATCGCGGGAGAGCCATTGCTCTGGCACGTGATCGGGCGGCTGAAGCGATCCAGACGCATCGCCCAAATTGCAATTGCCACCAGCACCAATCCGTTGGATGACGCCATTTCCGAATTCGGAGAACGCAACGGCGTTCTCGTCGTTCGCGGTCCGGAAGACAATGTCCTGGCGCGGTTTGCGCTTGCCGCCGAAGCGACGGATGCCGATATCATCGTGCGGGTTTCCGCGGATGCGCCTTTCATCGATCCTGGGTTTGTCGATCATCTGATCGATTCGCTGATCGAGCAGGACGGAGACTACGTCCTGCTTGAAGACGGTGCCGTAACCGCGCATGAAGGCGTCGATCCGTTTTCGCGCCGAGGCCTCGACAAGCTGATGATGGATGCGGCGGACGATCCGGTGGCCCGCGAACACGTCACGGGTTACTTCAAGCTTCATCCCGCTTTCGTGCGCATTGCGCGCGCGCCGGCCTATCCGCCGTTGGCGCGGCAGGGTGGGCGGCTCACGGTCGATACGCCAGACGATCTTGCCTTTGTTGAAACAGTCCACGGACGCCTTGAGGCGCGGGCTGGCGAGGCTTCTCTTGAGGATCTTCTCCTTCTTCTCGAGCGCGAGCCGAATTTGCGCGGCCTCAACGCCCATGTCCGTCAAAAGGAAATCGGGCGTGCGGGAGCGTTGGCGCTGATCCGCTGCGATGGCGGCGGCATTTTCGGTTACGGGCATGTCAAACGCATGGTGACGCTCGGACGCGCGCTGCGCGATCGCGAAGGTGTCGGCGTGGCGTTTGCGGTGCACGGGAGTTCCGATGCGCTCGAGCCCATTCGCCGCGCCGGTTTTGAAGCCGCCCTGATTGGTAACGCCCCCGGAGCCCTTGGCGAACTCGTTGGCCTGCGCAAACCCGACATTCTTGTCTGCGACGTTCGCGCCGGTTTGCAGCGTGCAGAGCTGGATGAACTTTCCAGGCTCGTTTCGCTTGTTGCGGTCTATGACGATTCCTCCGACCGCCGGCTGGCCGCCGATGTGGCCTACTATCCCGATTTGCCGCAAGCACATGAACTGGATTGGACAGGTTCGGAGTGTGCGCCGCGTATCGGCTGGGAATGGTCGCTGCTGGGTCTTGGCCGAACCTCGGCGCCGGCACCGCCGAAATCCCTATTGCCGACGCTGCTGGTCACCATGGGTGGCAGCGATCCGCACGGGCTCACCCTGAAGGTGGCAAATGCGTTATCCAGGCTCAATCAAGTTTTTCGTACCCGTTTTGTGATCGGCCAGGGGATGGCCGACAAGAACCGCGTTGCCCGTGCCGTTGTCGCGTTGTCGCCCAGCTTCGAGACCATTGAAGGAGCCGACGATCTGGCCACCGAATATGCTTCCGCCGACATGGCGCTTGCGGCCTTCGGGGTCTCGGCATATGAGCTCGCGGCATTTGGCGTTCCGGCGCTCTACCTCGCGCTCACGCCCGATCACGCGCGCTCCGCCTCAGCATTCCAGAAGGCAGGCATGGGCATATGCCTTGGGCTCGCCGCCGACGTGAGCGACGCTGCGCTGCGCGCCTGTGTGGTCATGCTGCTCAACGATGCGGCCGGACGGCGCGAAATGCATACGGCCGGATTGATGACCATCGATGGTCAGGGTGCTGCGCGGATAGCCGCCGATCTGTCGTCAATGCTGGCTGCGAAGCGAGCTACGGATTTGCGAACCGCGCGCGGATAGCGGCAAGCGCCGTTTCAAATGCGCCTTTCCAATCGCCCTGGAATTTCGGGCGCGTACATTCCGCCGACGGCGCAAAGGGTTCATAGTCGTGGCCGAAACTCGTCCAGCTTCTGTCGTAGAGCACCTTGTAAGTTGCAACGCCTGCACCCGCCGCCAGCCATGATACGGCAGTCGGCGCGCTGACGACCGCGTCCAGCGAAGAGAGCAGGGCGCATGTGCGATCCAGTTCATTCTTCTGGTCTATGCCTTCGGGCAAAACGATTTCCCGGCCGCTCATGGCCTCAAGTTTCGCCACCTCGTCTTTCGTAGCGTCGTACTGCACGCAAATTGGCGTTCCGGGCAAAGCGCGCAAGAAATCGGCCCACGCCTCCATGGGCGCATATTGCAGGGCACGCGAACCGGTGATTTTTCCGCTGCGCCAGCAAATGCCGATGAAAGGCCGGCTCCCCGCGTTCGAAAAAAACTGTTGCCACCGGCTCTTTTCGGCGGCATCGGGTACGAGGTAGGCATTCGGATTCGGAAATTCCGACGGATTGGTGCGCATATAGCGCGGCAGTGTGCCCATTTCCGTGGCGATGTTCGCGCCACCGCATTGTCTGAGCCAGCCATAGTGAGCCGTGGTCACCGTGCCTACCGTCTGCAACTGCTGGGGCCGAACTGTCGCGCCGGGAAACGAACGCGAAAACAGGGGAACCAATCTCGGATCGCAGTCGAGCACGATGGTGCCGCCTTCCGATTGCGCCCGCGCGATGAGATCGGGGAACAGGCTGGCGAACATCAGATGATCGCCCACGCCCTGTTCGGCGGCAACCAGCAGACGCATGCGCTTGAGCGCGCCGCCGGTCCAGCGGGGAAGATCGTGATCGGGCAAGGGTACTTTGCCTTTCACTTTCAATCGCGCCGCATAATCCCTCCAGCCGCCCTTCAGGTTTCCTGTGAGCAAATAGATGATCGCACGGTTGAGCCTCAGTTGCGCATTGTGCGGATCGCGCTTGACCGCACGCTCGTAAAGCGAGAGCGCTTCGGAGATGTCTCCGCGATCGGCCAGAATATCGGCAAGATTGCCGAATGCGGGCACATAGTCCGGGCGGCGCGCGATCGCCTCGCGGAAATACAATTCCGCTTTTGCATGATCGCCCGTTTCGCGATGGGCGGAGCCGAGCGTGAGCAAGAGTTCGGGTGCATCCGGCGAGCGGACGAGGGCGGGTTCCAGAAGCGCGATGGCGGCGCCGGTCTGCCCGCGGGCGCGCAACAGGTTCGCCAGATTGACGAGCGCCTCGAGACGCTGCGGTTCGAGCGTGAGAACGCGGCGGAAAAATTCTTCCGCCGCCGCCGAGAGGCCAAGCGCGCGAGCGGTGTTGCCAAGGGCAAACAGCACGCGGGTGTCGTTGGGGCGGACCGTCAGCGCCTGCTCGAATTCGGTGATGGCTTCCGCATGGCGGCCGATTGCCGAAAGGGCCTGACCCTTTTCGTACGGATCGCTGGAGCGGAGGGCCATTGCAGGCATAAGTCTTTGTCGCGCAGGGCGCGTTAAGACAGCGTTAAACATGTTCTCCTGTCTTCTTAGCAAGGTGTTAATTGCGCGAAGGCGACACTTCACGGTCAATGCAAGACCGCGCGCGATGAGCAGTTCCGGCGTATCCCTGATCGGCTTCGATTCGTCTTTGCTGGTCAACTATTACAATGCGAAATTGACGTCGGGACTTTCCGCTTCGACGGCAGCGCAGGCCGCCGTGCAATCCGCCGCTGCCACGCCCAAATCTACGCTGACACCGCCTTGGGACTCCTCCGTCCCCACGCCCAACGATCAGGCGCTCGATGCGCAGTCATTGGCCGATATGCCCTATATCGATCTCTCCGATGTTGCAAAATATGCAAACACGCCGTCGCAGAAACTCGACCAGGATAACGAGAAACTGTTCGCGCTGTACAAGGGCCTGAACCGGCTGGCCTATATCGCCTCGATGGCCACGCGCGACGGCATGACCAGCGGGCAACTTGCGGGCCTGAACACACGCTTCCAGGACGGGCTTTCACAGATCGAGGATTTTCTTGCCTCCACGACGTTTAACGGCATCACGCTTCTTCCGGGCGCAAAAAGTTCCTCCGTCATTTCCCAGGCCACCGTGCCGCTGACGCAGACGAGCTATGTTGGCGGCGTGGTCGTGAAAGGCGATGCGCTGTTCCAGGCGGTGCCGAAAATCAGCGCTTCGGACAGCTTCACAATCCAGGTGACCAAGGGCGGCGTCACCAGCAACGTCAACATCGACATGTCCGGTGTTTCCGGACCGCTAACGCTCGACAATATCGCCGCTTACATAAACCAGCAGCTTTCCAATGCCGGATTCAACACGCGCATCCAGCGCACGGTGATCAGCGACGGCTCGACCGGCACGTCAAGCTCGGATACGAGTTCAAGCGGCAGCACCTCCGGCTCCAGTACTGGCGATTCCACAACCGCGGATACCGATCCTCTTTCGAAGAAGACCTTCGGACTTGCGATCAAGACGAGCGGCGGCGAGAAAATCTCGTTTTCTGCCGCGTCCGCGCAGCCTGCGATCTATCTTGCGGGCAATGCCGGCAAGGCCGGGGACGGAAACGAGACCGGCCGTCTCATCAAGCTCGGCGATCTGTCGACCACCCAGCAAGCCGTCTTTAATGCGGCAATCACGCCGGACTCCGGGACCTCCACCGCCCAATCCACCGTTGTGGATGCCAATGGCAACGTCTACGTCGTGGGCAACACCAGCGGCAGTTTCGGCGGCCAGATCGAAAAAGGCGAGCAGGACGTTTACCTCACCAAATACGACTCCGCCGGCAATGTGCAATGGACGCGGCTTTTGGGCAGCCAATCGTCTGCGAGCGGCTATTCGCTGGCGCTCGATCCGACGGGCGGCGTTGTGGTTGCGGGCAGCACTACTGGGCCATTGAGCGAGGACGCCATCGGCGGCGGAACCGACAGTTTCGTCGCAAAATACTCGGCCGACGGCACGCAAAGCTGGCTGCATCAGATCGATCCGGTTTCGAACGACAGTGCGTTCGCCGTCACCGTCGATGCGTCGGGCAATGTCTATTATGGCGGCCAGGTGAACGGCGCCATCGCCAGCGGGCAAACGCGCGTGGGCGGGCTCGACGGCTACATCACCAAGCTCGACAACAAGGGCAATGCCGTCTATCGCCAGCAGGTCGGCACCACCGGAACCGATCAGGTTTCGCAGATGGCGACCACGGCCGACGGCGGGCTGGTTGTGGCAAGCGTTCAAAACGGCCATGCCATTGTCGCCAAATATGCCTCCGGCGATGCCACAGCTGCGCCACTCTGGCAGATGGATCTGGGCGATCTCAAGAACGGCGCTATCGGCGGCATCGCGATCGACGGCAACAACGTCTACCTTTCCGGGACCACATCGAACGCCGCGCTTACCGCGGGCGGGCAGGCGAGCGTCGCCAATGCGGCGTCCGGCTCCAGCGATGCCTTTGTGTTCAGCCTCACCGATTCGGGTTCGAGCGCATCTGCCAATTTCGTTTCCTATGTCGGCACCTCCACGTCCGATCTGGGCGGCGCAATTGCGGCTTCGAACGGGCATATCTATCTGACAGGCACAACGCGGGGCCAATTTCCGGGACAGACTCAGAGCTTCGCCAACGCGCCCAACATGTTCGTCACCGATCTCAACACGGATGGTTCCATCAATTGGACCAAACAGTATGGCGGCCTTTCGGGCAATTCGACCGGTTCCGGCATTGCAGTGGATCCGCAAGGTTCGAGCGTGCTCGATGCGCTGGGGCTGCCCAGAGGGAGCGTTTCGCTGTCGCAATCGGTCAATCTTGTCGATCAGACGACGGTGCATGCCGGCGACAGTTTCCAGCTCAAGATCAGCGGCCGCACAGAGCGCGAAGTCACCATCCGCATCGAGGCGGACGAGACGATGAGTTCGCTCGCTACCAAGATCAACACCGCGCTGATGTTCGACGGCACGTCCAAGGTGACCTATTCGAAAAACGGTTCGGCCCTTGAGATTTCCGCCAATGCCGGTGTGCAGATTCAATTGGAATCCGGACCCGATGGATCGGATGCACTTGCGGGTCTCGGCATCGAACCCACCGTGATCGCGAAAGACGCTACCGGTTCGAAAACGGCTTCTTCCTCCTCCTCTACACAGAAGCTGGTTGCGGGCCTTGGTCTCACCAGCACGATGGATCTTTCGACGGCGGACGGCGCGAAAGCCGCGCGCGGCGCGATGGTGGCCGTACTGTCCTCGCTTCGCACCGCCTATCGCAATCTCAACGCGCCGCCTTCAACGGCTTCGGCGGCAACAAACGCGTCGAGCGGACAGGCCCCCTCTTACCTCACCAACCAGATCGCGAATTACCAGTTCGCGCTGAACATGCTGACGGGCGGCACCACCGCCTGACGTTCGCGCACGAGGCAAGTGTGTCCGGAACCCCCGTTTTTCGCGAGATATAGCGCAGCGGAATCGAAAAATTTTTTTCAGTGCTCTGGATGACGCCCTGCAAGGAACGCGATCAGCACGCCCAATACGCCCGTCACGCCCCAACCGGGCAAGGCAAGAAAAGTGGCAACCGGTGCGGCCATGCCGTCATGGCCTCTCAGCCATATGCCGAACTGCGCGTAACTGTCCGCACTCGCCAATTGCCAGACCTGCTGCAGCGAGCGCACCGTTAGTTGTCCGCCCGCTTCGAGCGAACTCAGCATGTCGATGGACAAAAGCCACGTCGCGGCCAGAATGAGCGCGAGGCTGAAAAGCCTGAGCGCAACCGAAACGAATTTCGGACTGCCCAGACGGCGCAAGCCGCCGGGCTGCTCACCCGGCTCGCGGCCGGATTCGTCTTTCCGGGAAAGGAAGTGCAGAACAATTCCGGATGGTTTATCGGCAACGCGCATGGGGCAGTTTTACTTGATTGAGTCGGGCTTGGGATAGGGCGTTCCATCTTTCCTCGTGTACCAACCGGCCTTATCGTCGAACAGCAAGTCGATGTCCGGATAGACAGTGAAGTCATCGCGGCGGCGCGAGCCAATTTCCAGGCAGGCCGCCGGTGCGTTCGATTTGTTGACGAGATGGTGTCCGTCGGGAACGTTCTTGGCAAAGGCCGCACAGTCGCCGGGACGCAAAATCTCTTCGCCCGCATCGGTGATGAGCGTGAGTTCACCCGAAAGCATATAGATGAATTCGTCTTCCTTGTTGTGCCAATGACGCTGGCTGGACCAGGCGCCGGGCGGAAGCGTGAGGATATTGACGCCAAAATCGTCGAGGCCCGCTGCGTCTCCCAATGCCTGGCGAAGGCGTGCGGCGGGTTGCTCGTTATAGGGCGCAGGATAGAGCGAGCCTTTGCGCACCGGCGCTTTGGCGATGTCGATCTTGGGCATGTGCTTCTCCCTTGCGGTGAAGATAAAACAAAACCGCCCGCGAGACATCTCCCACGGGCGGCTTCTCTTTTTCACGCATGCGTTACTCGGCCGGCTTCGCCTGTTCTTCGGCGGGGGCTGCCTGTTGCTTCTTGCTCAGATCCTCTCCCGTCTGCTGGTCGACCTGTTTCATCGACAGGCGGACTTTGCCGCGGTCGTCGAAGCCCAAGAGCTTCACCTTCACCGCATCGCCTTCCTTCACCACGTCGGACGTCTTGGCGACACGCTTGGGAGCCAATTCGGAGATGTGGACGAGGCCGTCCTTGGGACCGAAGAAGTTCACGAAAGCGCCGAAATCCATCACCTTCACGACCTTGCCGTCGTAGATCTCGCCCACTTCGGGCTCGGCCACGATGCCCTTGATCCACTTCACCGCAGCCTTGATCGACTCGCCGTCGGCAGAGGCGATCTTCACAGTGCCGTCGTCCTCGATGTTGATCTTGGCGCCGGTCTTTTCGACGATCTCGCGGATTACCTTGCCGCCCGATCCGATCACTTCGCGGATCTTGTCGGTCGGAATTTTCATCTGCTCGATGCGCGGGGCGTGTTCGCCCAGCTGTTCGCGCGCTCGCGTGAGGGCTTTGTTCATCTCGCCGAGAATGTGCTGACGGCCGGCTTTTGCCTGATCAAGTGCCACCCGCATGATCTCTTCGGTGATACCTGCGATCTTGATGTCCATCTGAAGCGCGGTGATGCCGTCTTCGGTGCCTGCCACCTTGAAGTCCATGTCGCCCAGGTGATCTTCATCGCCCAGAATGTCGGACAACACCGCGAATCGCTCGCCTTCCAGGATAAGGCCCATGGCGATGCCCGCGGTCGGCTTCTTGATTGGAACGCCCGCATCCATCAGCGACAGCGAGGCGCCGCAAACAGAGGCCATGGAGGAAGAGCCGTTGGACTCGGTGATTTCCGAGACCACGCGCAAGGTGTAGGGAAATTCCTCCTTCGTCGGCAGCATCGGGTGGATGGCGCGCCAGGCGAGCTTTCCATGGCCCACTTCTCGGCGGCCCGGCGCGCCCATGCGGCCCGTCTCGCCCACCGCATAGGGCGGCATGTTGTAGTGGAGCATGAAGGACTCTTTCTGGAGACCTTCCAGCGTATCGACGAACTGCTCGTCCTCTGTGGTACCCAGCGTGGTAATGACCAGCGCCTGGGTTTCGCCGCGGGTAAAGAGCGCCGAGCCATGAGTGCGCGGCAGCACGCCCACTTCCGCCGTGATCGGTCGCACGGTGACGAGATCGCGGCCGTCGATGCGCTTTTTCGTGTCGAGCACCGCATTGCGCATGACATGGGCTTCCACATCGTGCATCAGATCGGAAAATGTGTTCGCGGCGACTTTTCCTTCGCCTTCGCCCACAAACTGCTCCGCGTATTTTTTGCGGATCGCGGCAATGGCGTCGCGGCGCTCATGCTTCTGGCTGATCTGGAAAGCGGCGGCCAGTTCCGCGCCGGCAAGGCCTTTCAGCTTTTCGCGCAAGGCGGCATTTGTATCTTCCGGCAATGGCCGCGGGTCTTTCGCCGATTTTTCCGCCAGACGGATGATGGCTTCGATCACCGCCTGCATTTCGCGGTGGCCGAACATGACGGCGCCCAGCATCACCTCTTCGGAAAGTTCCTGGGCTTCGGATTCCACCATAAGCACGGCATCGCGCGTACCGGCGACGACGAGATCGAGCTTGGATAGGCCCATCTCGTCCACTTCCGGATTGAGACGGTATTCGCCGTCGATATAGCCCACGCGGGCAGCGCCCAGCGGGCCCATGAAGGGAACGCCCGAAATGGTGAGCGCGGCGGACGCCGCGATCATGCCCACGATGTCGGGATCGTTTTCCATGTCGTGGGATAGAACCTGCACCACGACCTGCGTTTCGTTCTTGTAGCCTTCGGCGAAGAGCGGGCGTATCGGACGGTCGGTGAGACGCGAGATCAGCGTTTCGCGTTCGGTGGGCGCGCGTTCGCGCTTGAAATAGCCGCCCGGAATTTTGCCCGCCGCATAATAGCGTTCCTGGTAATTCACGGTGAGGGGAAAGAAGTCGCGTCCTTCACGCGGTTCCTGTTCGCTGACGACGGTCGCCAACACGACAGTTTCCCCATAGGTGGCGACGACTGCGCCGTCAGCCTGACGGGCGACCTTGCCGGTTTCGAGAGTCAGCGTTCTGCCGCCCCATTCGATGGTCTCTTTTGCAACATTGAACATACATACGGTCCTTCATTACCTGCCGCCGGATTGCGACAGGGGTTGCCCGCTTCAGGCCTTCCTGAGGCGAGCGGCAGATACGCGCGTATGCACCATGCACACACGCGTGCAGTCTTCGGCGGTTACGGAAGACGGTGCGCTCAGCGGCGCAGGCCCAGCCGGTTGATCAGCGCGTCGTAACGCTTTTCATCCGTGGCCTTGATGTAGTCGAGGAGCCGGCGCCGCTGCGACACGAGCTTGATAAGGCCGCGGCGGGAATGGTTGTCCTTGACGTGGGTCTTGAAGTGTTCGGTCAAATTGGCGATGCGCTCGGAGAGCACGGCCACCTGCACTTCGGGAGATCCGGTGTCGCCGTCTTTCTTGGCGAATTCGGAAATGACTTCTTTCTTGCGTTCGGCAGTAATCGACATGTGTCGGTCATCCAGTTCCAAAGTTGAAGACACGGAACGGTCTCAATTCGCCTTCTTCGAGCGCGGCCAAAGCGACCGGTTCGCCCTCAGTCGTCGAGCAGAAGACCGTGAGCCCTTGCAGATCGTCCCCCGAAACGCTCTCCGTTAGCCGGGCGAACAGGTTCGCCCGGACAAGGACGGAGTTGCCGCTTTTCAGGCGAACCGCATCCGGACCAGAGACGGCCAGCGCCGGGATGCCGTCCAGCGCGGTCGCAATGGGCCTCAAGTGCTCAAAAGCGGCCGGACCATGCCCCAAAGCCCTCAGCTTTTCCAGAGGAATTGCGGAATCGGCCGAAAAACTGCCAATGCGGCTCCGGCGCAGTTCGGAAACGTAGCCCACCGTGCCCAGCGCTTTGGCCAGATCCCGAACCCAGGCCCGGACGTAAGTCCCTTTACCGCAACGGATTTCGAACTCCGCATGGTCCGGGTCGGGGGTGGCCAGGAGACGGGCTTCACGTACCTCGACGGTGCGGGGCTCAAGGCGGACGTCTTCTCCGTCGCGAGCAAGGTCATAGGCCCTTTCGCCCTGGACTTTGATGGCGGAATAGGCGGGCGGGACTTGGACAATCTGGCCGGTAAAGGCGGGGAGTGCGGTTTCGATCTGTTCAGCCGTGGGCCGGACAGGGGAGGTGGCGATGACCGCCCCTTCCGCATCGTCGCTGTCGCGGGCTTCGCCCCAGGCGGCGGTGAAGCGATAGGTCTTCTCGGCGTCCATCGCATAAGGCACGGTCTTGGTGGCCTCGCCCAGCGCCACGGCAAGCACACCGGTTGCCATGGGATCGAGTGTGCCGGCGTGACCCGCCTTCTGCGCATCGAACAGGCGGCGCACGATTCCCACCACCTGTGTGGAGGTGACGTCCTTCGGCTTGTCGATCACAACCCAACCGTGGACGGGCGTGCCCTTCTTTTTACGGCTCATTGTCTTCGTGTTTTTCTTCGCTCTGGAGGTCGCGCGCGACGCGGGAGGATTTGAGGAGTGTTTCGATCTTTTCGGCCTCGGCGAACGACGTGTCTTCGACAAAGCGCAGCTCGGGGGTGAATTTGAGGGCGATGAGATGGCCCATCTCGCCACGAATGAAGCCCTTGTGGCGGTTGAGCGCTGCAACGACGGCTTTCGCATTCTTGCCGCCCAAAGGTTCGACAAAGGCCGTTGCATGGCGCATGTCGGGTGAGGGCTTGACTTGTGTCACCGTGATGGAAATGCCTGCGAGATCGGCATCGCGGATTTCGTCGCGGCGAAGGATGTCTGCCAGCGCATGGCGCAACATTTCGCCCACGCGCAACTGGCGTTGCGACGGTCCACGGTCGCGCGAAGGCTGGGAATGACGGCGCGGCATGTCTTCTCCTATTCCGCCGGATAGCCGAAACGCGCGATCCATTTGTCGAGAACGGGCATCACGGGTGAAAGGTGTGTGCGATAGGGCTTCCACTGTCCGGCGCCATGGGTGAAAAGGCCTTGGGCGACCTGTGCCGCACTCGGCGTGTCGATGTGGCGGGAAAGCGCTTTCGGCGCGAAGTCGGTCATTGAAGGATCGTAACGGATCTCCAGAAAATCGCAGAGTCGCCCGGTTTCAGCTTCGAAATCCGAAACGAGCGTTTCGTAGCGCGTGTCGTAGAACGTAAGTCCGAGTTTTTCCCGGTAGACCTCGCACAATTCCATCACGACGTCGTAATAGGCGGCGGCCCCCTTCAGCGTGAGCAGTTCATACATCTGTTGCGTCATGCCGAAGCGGCGGCGGAAGCAGGAAAGCACGACGTCGCGCGGATCGCGTAGGGCAAAAAGGATTTTGGCGTCCGGGAAGAGTTTCGCGACGAGGCAAAGCAGTACCGAGTTGAGCGGTAGCTTGTCGATGAAGACGGGCTTCGTGGGCGCTACCCATTCCTCGGCCACCCGCTTCCAATAGGCTTCACGATAGGAGTCCAGCTGTTCTGCATTCATCGCAGCGAGCCTGTCGAGGCCGTTGCTGTCGAGCAGGAAGGTATGGGCGTCGATCAGGCAGCTGCGCTCCTCCATCGACTCGACATCGGGATGGGCGGCGAGCACCTGTCCGAGCAATGTCGTGCCCGACCGCGGGAAGCTCACAAGGAAGGCGTGGGTTTTGACGGGGCTCCGGAACGCGCCCTTGGAGGCGTTGCGCCAGGAATCGCTCGCGCGGAAATAGACCGTCAGCTTGCGCGTGAGATCGGGCGCGCTCTGACGGCCGAATACGGGCGCATGGATCGCGCGGAAGGTTTCGCCGGCCTGCGTGTAGGCATTGAAGGCTTCGTCATAGCGGCCGAGGCCGTCGAGCGCGTCGCCCATCATGTTCAGGGCGACACCGCGCGTTTGTCCGGTTGCGCCCGGATCGCGCGAAATGGGAGCGAGGGCATTCAGGACCGTCATGAAATTCCCGCTGGCGAGATCGGCGGTTGCCAGCGCGAAGATCGCATAGACCTGGCGCGGATCGAGTTTGAGCGCGCGCGTCGCATAGTCGCGCGCTTCGGTCATGTCGCCTCGTTGAGCCGCCATATGAGCGATGTGCGTCATGCTTTCGGCATGATTGGGCTGGAGCGACAGCGCGCGGATGAACTGATCTCTGGCGCGTTTCAGCTGGCTTGCCTGCTCGAGTGCGGTCGCCTTGTTGAAATGCGTGATGAAAGCGCCGGGCGCTTGCCGCAAAGCCGCATCGAACACGGCGATGGCCTCGCGCGTGCGGTCAAGCTTTGTGAGGCTGCAGCCAAGCGCATTGAGCGCATCGACATTGCGAGGCGCCAGGTCGCGCGCGCGCGTCGCGTAGTCCAGCGCCTTGTTGAACTGGTTGAGATTCAGATTGTGATACGCGGCAAGAATGAAAATATTCGGATGTTCGAAGCCGCCGTTCGCCGCCTCATCCGATAGCCGCATGGCGCGGCGCATGTCGCCCGCCCGCACGGCGGCGTCTATCGCCTTGAGATAGTCCTGAAGCTGCGGCGGGCGGCCGATGCCCGGCGATCCGGGAAACATTGCCATGCTCCGTCATGGCGCGCGCCTGCTACAGCGCGCGCTTTATGGTCTCGACTTCGTAGCACTCGATCACGTCGCCCTTGGCGAGGTTGTCGTAGTTGGCGAAGCTCATGCCGCATTCCTGGCCGGTCTGGACTTCGCGCACCTCGTCCTTGAAGCGCTTGAGCGTGGAAAGTTCGCCTTCGTGGATCACCACATTGTCGCGGATGAGCCGCACCTTGGCGCCGCGGCGCACCACACCTTCGGTGACGCGGCAACCGGCGACCTTGCCGACTTTCGAGATGTTGAAGACTTCCAGGATCTCCGCATTGCCGAGGAACTTTTCGCGCGTTTCGGGCGCGAGCATGCCGGAGAGCGCGGCCTTAACGTCATCCACAACGTTGTAGATGATGTTGTAGTAGCGGATTTCGACGCCGTCGCGGCGCGCGCGTTCGCGCGCTTGCGCATTCGCACGCACATTGAAGCCGATGATCGCCGCACCTGAGGCCTGCGCCAGGATCACGTCGGATTCGGTGATGCCGCCGACGCCGGATTGCAGCACCTGCACCGCCACTTCGTCGGTGCCGAGCTTTTCGAGCGCGCCCTGAATGGCTTCGACCGAGCCCTGCACGTCCGCCTTGATGACAAGCGGCAACAGGCGCTTCTCGCCCTCGCTGCGGCTTTGCAGCAACTGGTCGAGCGTCTGGCGGCTCATCGCCTTCTGGCGCAGTTCGCGGCGCTTGCGGGCGCGGTATTCGGTGACTTCGCGCGCACGCGCATCGGATTCGACCACGACGAATTCGTCGCCCGCTTCCGGCGGCGCCGAAAGGCCCAACACCTCGACAGGAACGGACGGACCCGCGCTTTCGACCGTTTCGCCGCGATCGTTCAGAAGCGCGCGCACGCGCCCCCATTCGGATCCGGCGACGAGGATGTCGCCGTGATGGAGCGTGCCGCGCTGCACGAGCACGGTGGCAACAGGCCCCCTGCCCTTGTCCAGCTTGGCTTCGATGACCGCGCCTTCGGCCGAACGGTTTGGGTTCGCCTTGAGGTCGAGGATTTCGGCCTGCAACAGGATCGCTTCTTCCAGCTTGTCGAGATTGATGGCCTTGGTGGCCGAGACGTCGATGGCAAGCGTTTCGCCGCCCAGCTCTTCGACCTGGATTTCGTGCTGGAGAAGCTCCGTCTTCACCCGCATCGGATCGGCGTCGGATTTGTCGATCTTGTTGACGGCGACGATGATCGGAACGTGTGCCGCTTTGGCATGCGCGATCGCTTCGACCGTTTGCGGCATGACGCCGTCATCGGCGGCGACCACCAGCACTACGAGATCGGTCACTTTCGCACCGCGCGCGCGCATCTGGGTGAAGGCCGCGTGACCCGGCGTGTCGAGGAAGGTGATCTTCTGGCCGGATTTGAGTGCGACCTGATAAGCGCCGATATGCTGCGTGATGCCGCCCGCTTCGCCGGCGGCGACGTCCGTCTTGCGCAACGCGTCGAGCAGCGACGTCTTGCCGTGGTCGACATGGCCCATGACGGTGACGACGGGTGGGCGTGGCAGCATCGTGTCGGCTGCGTCTTCTGCACCTTTCAATCCTTCGAGCACGTCGGATTCGGCGACGCGTTTCACCGTATGGCCGTATTCGGTGGCCACAAGTTCGGCCGTGTCGGCATCGATCACGTCGTTGACCGTGGCCATGATGCCGTTCTGCATCAGTACCTTGATCACATCGACGGAACGGCGCGCCATGCGGTTCGCCAGTTCGGAGACGGTGATGGTTTCGGGGATCGTCACCTCGCGCGGGCCGGCAGGGCCTGCCTGCTGCGCCTGCTGGCCCTTGTTCACGCGCTGGAGATGACGGCGATAGGCCGCAACCGAACGCACGCGCTCGTCATCGTCATCCGACAGCGCGCGCGTAACGGTGAGCTTGCCGCGGCGGCGCTCGTCCGGTGACTTGCGGGCGGGCGCGGCGCTTTTCGGCGCAGCCTTGCCTGCGCCTTTTTTGGGGACGGTTTCTTCGTCTTCGTCCACCATCGGCTTGCGGCGATGCGATATTTCCGCGGCTGGAGCGGCTTCCTTTTTCTCGAGCCTGCGCGTGGCTTCTTCTTCGGCGTGACGCTTGGCTTCTTCCTCGGCGCGCTTGCGGGCTTCTTCTTCGGCCTTGCGCTTTTCGGCGGCGGCGCGTTCGGCAGCCAGACGCGCTTCTTCGGCCGCGCGCTGCTTGGCCTCTTCCTCGGCACGTTTGCGCGCTTCCTGTTCTTCGATGCGGGCGCCGGCGAGTGCGCGGCTGCGCGCGACCTTTTCTTCCTCGGTCAGCTGGCGAAGCACGACGCCGGGGCGCGACTGGGTCTGTTCACGCTGGGGCTGTGTCTGGGCGACCTGCGGTTTGACTTCGGGCTGTTGCGGCCGCGGCGCTTCGGCAACCTTCGGCATTTCACCGGGGGCCACGCGCGTGCGCTTTTTCTCGACCACCACGGCCTTGCTGCGGCCATGGCTGAAACTTTGTTTGACGGTCGACGTCTCTGTTTTTTTCAACGACAGCGGCTGGCGCCCCCCTGGGCGGGCCGTACGCGTCGGGTCATTCGTATCGTTCATCCGTATCCTTCAGATGCGAGGCCTTTGCATCCTCGCAAAAACTCTTTGATCGGCCGGGCGGCAAACCCGCACCCGTGCCCAGTTCCAGCCAATAGGGGCATGCTGTCCCCTTTCGGGGCCCGCGTGTATCTCATTTTCGCGGGCCGCGGCCAAGCGCAATTCCGGCCCCGGGGGGATGACCTTCTATATAGGT
>DASZRY010000091.1:0-37861 GCA_035548975.1 Rhizomicrobium sp. | reverse complement strand
GCGTGTAATCTTCGCCGCATTCGGCGCAGTTGTTCACCACTTTCAGAAAACGGCCGAACAGGCGGCCCTTGCCGCAATTGGGGCATCTGCCGCAGAAGCCGCGCCGCATGGCGAGAAACAATGGATTGGGGGTTGATTTGGTATTCATGATGACGCCTGCGCGGTTAGGTGGGGCCAGAGTAGCGTCAATTCAAGCACCGGATGTTGTGCGGTTTGGCGCTGCGACAATTGCCACATGTTGGCGGCCGCTACAGGCAACCCATCCCGAATCCGCCGCCCACAGTTCTTATTTTCCCATCCGCAGCGGTCCAGTTCACCTTGAGCGTGTAAAGGCAAGGGATTCCGCCCCACTCATATCTCGCGGACTTTCCCGGTTCGTCGATTTGGAACCCTTCCGCAAACAATGTGACGCGAAGCAGGGATTCATCGGAACCCGCCGGAAAGTGCTGCGCCAGCACGGCATTCCACTGCGGATTGTCGCTCCAGTTTCCGGGCCAATTGAAGTCGACGCTTTGCGCGATGATGGGCGGACTTGCCGGACGATTGAGTTTCAAGCCGGCACGTTCCAGCAATCGTATGCCAAGCGCGAGCGGTCCGAACAATATGAATGCCAATGCAGCGATGGCAAATGCCGCGGTCATTCCCGCTGCCACATTCATCGCTCTTGTTCTTCTCATCGTCATGTCCCCGCCAGCAATCCCAATGCGATCGTCGATTGCTGCCCAACATCACTCGATCCGACGGCGCCTCTGCCAAACGGCGGCCGTCAGGGAAATTTGAACTCCTCCACCGTCCATGGGTGACCATAGAAGGAATACCGGATCCAAATCGGCCGGACACGAAAGAAGGTGAGGCCCGGCCACGCCGAACAGCCTTCCCGGTCCGGAAATCTTTCGAGGTAAATCTTCTTGCATTCCGCAAGACGCGAATCAAAAAGCTCTTCCGCGACGCCTTCGTATTGCACCGTCTGTTCGTTTTCCCAGCCGATGACGGCGGCAAAACGCGGGTCCCGTCGAAGGTTGACGCATTTGCGATTTGTCTGAAGCGAATAAAAGATCAATTCGAGCGCCGGTGTCACCGCCACGTTTACGAGCGCCGCCTCCGGCGCGCCCGATTTGGAAACGGTGGACATGACACAGAGTGCGCGCGCGCGGATGAAGTCGTACAAATCAGATTTCGTGACCAAGCAAGAGTCTCCGGCGCCGGCTTTCAATCTTTATCACGTTGCACAATGCCATGCATCCGGCCGTCGTGAGGCAAAACCCTGCGCGCGCCGCCGGTGAGCAAAATTACGGCTCGCCGGCAACGCGTCAGAGATGAGATCTATCCGCGTTCGCCGCCTTCCGGCCGGGGATGACGCTTGCGTTCGGCTTTGCTTTCGTTGCGCTCTTCTTCCGTCAGCTGATCGATCTTGTCGTTTGCGGACTTGGCTTCCGCCGCGGCCTGATCGGCCTTTTGTGCAGCGGCCTGCGAAGCGCTTTGTGCGGCCTGCGCGGCTGACATGGCCGCATCCGCTTGTACCCTTGCGGCATCGGCGGCCTTTTGTGCCGCCTGCACATCATCCTTCGTAGCGCAACCGCCGAGAAGCAATCCCGTGCCGGCGATCAAGGCGAATGAAACCTGTCTAATGGAACGTTGCATGGCTTGCTCCCTTTCGATGATGGAATTGCAGGTCGATGGTGGGTGTGGCGTGACCGAATAATTTGCAGTTTACCGGCCGCGGAGAACAAACGGTGTTGACCTGGATCAACGGCGGGGAACCGTTTTCGCTTAATTTCATTTTGGATGCCGGTCGATTGCGCAAGGCTGACTTCAATTTGGATTGGTCCCAATTGCGCGATTGCTGCCGCCGAAAAAAACAAGGGCCGCGTCCCGGTCGGGATGCGGCCCTTTTTCCCCTTAACGCAAAGATTATTTCGACTTGCGTCTGCGAAGCGTCATTCCGGCAAGACCGGCTCCGAGGAGACTGAGCGTCAGCGGCTCGGGAGCGCCCGTCGTGCCGCCTCTATCCGGCGGCGCGCCAATGAGATTCCAGTTGATCGATTCATTGCCGTCTTCGCCGTAGAACCCGTTGTTCACGAAGTCCCACTGGCCCGTGTCGAGGATGTGACCGGTATCGTTGAACGAGAATGTGTCCGATCCGATCTTGAAGCTGATAATCGGCTGCGTTGCAGCGCAGGCGGCTGTATATCCGGCACTTGCGATCAGCGAGGGCGAACTGCTGCATCCGCCGATCAGGCTGGTATTGCCGTTTCCGAGATAATTATTCGGCGCCAGGCTGTCCGGTGGAAAGCCTCCGAACATGCCGAAGTCGCTTGAGTCGAAATTGTAACTGGCGGTCTGCGTGAAGATGCCTTTTCCGCCGGCAGGGATCACGAGATCGGACCAGATCGTGAAGGTTCCGCCGCCGGAGAGCGTAATCTGGAAGTCTTCGATCGTGATGGGACTTCCGGTGAGATTGTCGATGCGTACCGCACCGGCATCCAGGCTCTGGCCATCGGGGGTTTGCGATACGACGCCAGAATCAGTCAGCCAGGGCGAAGGAAAGAACCCGCTGGCCCGAAGGTTATCGACATATCCAACATAGACGGCAACCGCATCCGCGCTTGCCGATTGTGCACCCAGGCAGACGGCGCCAAGCGACGCGGCCCCCAGCAAAGCCGCTTTGATGCGACCCGTAATGCGCGATTTCATTGATTTGCTCCAATATTCGCTTTTCGCCGGAGGAACGCCCGACCACCCACCATGTTGGCACTGTTATGCATCGGGTGTGCCATCAGCATATTTCCCAATCGGAATAGCAGCTTGGCGTTTCAGGCCTCATGGCCGCCGTAAAGCGCCCTGACGGGAACGATTATTGTCGCGGGATGAGGAGCCAAGCAGTACGCAATCGACGGTTTCAGACTTGCGATTGCGACTGCGTTACAGCAGAAACTTTTCTCCAACGTAATCAATCGAGTGTTTCATGCGTCCACATATCCTGACGCTCGAGTCACACTAGCCATGCAACGAAAAGTTGATATTGCCGAAAAACCGTAGTCAGCCGGGCGTGTAATAAGGTCTTACAGGCTTAGGCCAGCGACAGGTCTTCGTCCTGGTCTTCCTCTTCGTCGCGATTGCGCGCGATGACGAAGGCGGTGATCGGAATACTGAGAACGTAAAGCGCGATACCGGCAGTCAACGTCGCCCAGGGGCGTGCAATCAGTGCGCCGAGCGTCAGCAGAACGATGAGCCCTGCAACGAAGCGGCTGTGACGTTCGATGCGAAGATATTTGATGGAGGGCGTCGGCAGGCGGCTCACCATCAGGATGGAAGTCGCGAGCGCCACCGCCGCGCTATACAGCGGAAGCTGGAATGCAGGATCCTTGAACTGGAAACTGAGCAGCAACGGCAACAGCATCAAACAGGCGCCAGCCGGTGTCGGCATGCCGGTGAAATAGGGATTGGTCTCTGTCGCGCCTTCGTCACGCAACGCCTGTATGTTGAAGCGGGCAAGCCTTATCGCGCAGCAGACACAAAAAATAACGGCCACGATCCAACCGATCATGCCGAAGCCGGACAGCGTCCAGTTGTAGGCGATGAGGGCAGGAGCCACGCCGAAGCTCACGAGGTCGGCCAGCGAATCCAGCTGCGCGCCAAAGCGCGTGTCCGCGCCCAATTGGCGGGCGGCACGGCCGTCCAGCATGTCGAACACCATGGCCAGAATGATCGCGCCGACGGCGAGCTTCCACTCATGCTCCATCGCAAAACGGATAGAGGTCACGCCGCTGGCAAGACCCATCAGCGTCAGTGCGCTGGGCACCAATTTCGCCAGCGAAATCTCTTCCACGCGCTCGCGTACGAAACGCGGAGAAAACCTTCTGTTTTGCACTGGTCTCTCTAGTCCCTGATCCCTGCCAGAACCGTCTGGCCGGCTTTCACGAGTTCGCCTTGCGCGGCGTATATGATGGCATTCGGGGGCAAATACAAATCGACCCTGCTGCCAAAGCGGATAATGCCAAATCTGTCCCCCCGATGCACCCTCTGGCCGGGGGTCAGCCCGCAGACGATTCGCCGCGCCACGAGGCCGGCAATCTGGACAAGGGCGATGTCTCTTTCGGGCCCCGTTGCCCCCTCGGGCCGGATGCGGATGGACATTCGTTCGTTGTGAATGCTGGCTTTATCGAAGGATGCGTTAAAAAACTTACCTGGGCGGTAGGACATTGCCACCACTGTGCCGTCGCAGGGAATCCGGTTCACATGGACGTTAAACACATTCATAAAAATCGAGAGCCGGGTGAGCGGGGCAGGGCCCATTTCCAGCTCCTCCGGGGGGGCAGCCTGGACCACCGGCAGCATCCTGCCGTCAGCCGGGCAAACATAGATGTCAGGCTCGAGGGGCGTCCGGCGCTCTGGGTCGCGGAAAAACGCCACCACCCAGACCGTGACCGGCACAAACACCCAACCGGCCATCGGGGTCAGGACAAACAGGAGCGCATTGACGGCGCATGCGATGGCAATGAACAGCCAGCCTTCGCGGTGGATCGGCAGTCTCAAGGAACGGGCTCCCAGTCTTGCGGTTTGGGGATCGGACTGCGCTATGGTCAGCGCAGGAACTTCATGGCAGCTTCCCCTCTCCAGCCAGCCACTCCAGGGGAGGTCGTTTCATGCGGAGTTTGACGCAGATTTCGGTCATTTGCGCAGCGGGAATTGCCGCAGCGTCACTGCTGATTTCGGGGGCAGCGCTGGCCGGCCACGGCAAGGCCGGGTTGTGGACCGTCACCACCAGGATGGACATGCCAGGGATGCAGATGCCGGACCTTTCTCAATTGCCGCCGGAAGCCCGCGCGCGCATGGAGGCGATGCACGTCAACATGCCCAACCACGGCATGACGACGCAACATTGCATGACGCAGGCCGAAGTCGATGAGGACAAGCCGCCGATAGCACGCAAGGAATGCAAGCTCGTGCGGTCTTCCGTCGTAGGCCACACCTATACAGGCGATGTCGCCTGCAACGGCGAATTCACCGGTACAGGCCATGTGCAGGTGACATACGATTCAAACGAACATTATTCGGGCACCATGGCCATGAAGGGCACCCATGAGGGCCGTCCGATGAACATGCATTACTCGTTCGAGGGCAAATGGATCTCGGCGAACTGCGGGAACGTGACCAACTGAGCGACGACTTCGAAGACGATTACAGCGATCACAGCGAAAGCGTGGACGCGCTGGCGGGTTACTTGCGTGCGGCGCGGCGCGCGGTGGTGTTCACCGGCGCAGGAATTTCAACGGAGTCGGGTATTCCCGACTTTCGTTCGCCGGGCGGATATTGGACGAAGAACAAGCCCATCGATTTCGGCGAATTCATTTCGTCCGCGGAGGCTCGGCGAGAAGCCTGGCGCAGACGTTTCGCGGGCGAAGACATGTATGCTTCCGCCAAGCCCAATGCGGGACATCTCGCAATCTCCGAGCTGGTGAGGCGCGGCCTCGTCACCGACGTCATCACGCAGAACATCGACAATCTGCATCAGGAATCGGGCGTGCCGCCGGAAAAGGTCATCGAACTGCACGGCAACACGAGGTACGCCAAATGCCTGAGATGCGGCGCGCACTCTCCGCTCGAACCCATCCGCGAATATTTCGAGGCCCATGGCGATCCGCCGGGATGCTCATTCTGCGGCGGGCTGATGAAGACGGGCACCGTTTCGTTCGGCGAACCGATGCCGCGCGAAGCGATGATGCGCGCCGAAACGGCTACGCGCGCCTGCGACCTTTTCATCGTTTTGGGATCTTCGCTGGTCGTTCAGCCGGCCGCGAGTTTTCCCGCGGTAGCCAAGAAAAACCGTGCAAAGCTTGTGATTATTAACCGCGACCAGACCCCTCTGGACATGCTGGCGGACCTTTTGATTCAAGCCGATATCGGCCCGTTAATGAGAGACGCGGTATCCAGTCTTTAAGCGGTGGACGTTGGCCGCGGCCCAGCCTAAGTATGTATTCGAATCAGCCGAATTCGGGAGTTTCACTTGGTTCGCCTCGACGAGGAAAAAGAAGAACAACAGGAAAACAAGGGCGAAATGCAGCCTTCGCCGGTCGTACAGGCGCTGTTCAAGGCGCGCACCGTACTGATCTTCGGCGAGATCGACATGAAGCTTGCCGAACGCGTCACCGGGCAATTGCTCGCCTATGCGCAGGAAAGCGAAGAGGACATCCGCGTTATCGTCAATTCGCCGGGCGGTCATGTGGAATCGGGCGACACGATTCACGATATGATCAAGTTCGTCGGCCCCAAGGTGAAGATGATCGGTACCGGCTGGGTGGCAAGCGCCGGCGCGCACATCTATCTCGGCGCCGCCAAGGAGCGCCGTTTCTGCCTGCCGAACACCCGCTTTCTGTTGCACCAGCCGCTGGGCGGCGTGCGCGGACCGGCGTCGGACATCTCGATCGAGGCGGAAGAAATTCTGAAAATGCAGGAACGCATCAACCGCACGATCGCGCGCGAAACGGGCCAGCCTTATGAAAAGGTCGTCGCCGATACGGATCGCAATTTCTGGATGAGCGCCGAACAGGCGAGGGATTACGGTCTGGTCTCCAAGATCGTCACCCACGCGAATGAGGTTTAAAAGGACTCATCCTCTCTCCCCTTGGGAGAGATGATATATAAAATGCCTCCGCAATCTTCGCCGCCGTGCTCCAGCGCCTGCTCGAACAGCGCACGGCCTTTGCCGATACCTTCTCGCGCCATCCAGGCGACGAGTTCATCCATCGGCTCGTCGCCGCGAAGAAGGGCGCGGGCGATCTCTTTTCCATGGCGGGCAGGGACGCCATTGAACTTTCTGGCTTCGGCGAGCAGGTCGTCGAGCGACATCCCGTATTTCCTTGACTGGCCGGAGGGATATGTGAATGTTTATTCGCTTTCAAGTCACATAACTGCTCGTGAAGAAAACGCCCACGCAGGAGCGCTCGCGCCAAACGGTCGAAGCGCTGATTGAAGCCACCGCTCGCACGGTGGCGGAGAAGGGCTGGGCAAATACGACCACAAATCACATCGCGGAACGGGCAGGCGTGAGCGTGGGCTCGCTGTATCAATACTTTGAAAATCGCGAGCAGTTGTTCGCCGCGCTGATCGAGCGCGAGATCAGCCTGGTCACGCAAAAGCTGGACGAGCAGATTCCTTTCATGTTGAAGGCCGATGCGCCGACCGCCATCCGCGCCGCGCTGGAAGTGGCATTCGCCTACTTCGAATCGAACGAAAAGCTCTTCACCGAACTCGCCAATAACTGGCAGGCCACCGGCCGCACGGATTTCGTGGACGCCTTCGAAGCCTATATGCTCGACGCCATGCGGATGTTCATGGCGCAGAACTATGCGGCGTACGAGCCGCTGGACCTCAACACTTTGTCGTTCATCATGTCGAACGCCACGATGTTTGTGCTGTCGCGCTTCGTCAGCCGCAAACCCAAAGGCGTGAGCAAGGAGGCGTTGATCGCCCATATCACC
Source organism: Rhizomicrobium sp. (assembly GCA_035548975.1). Lineage (GTDB taxonomy): Bacteria > Pseudomonadota > Alphaproteobacteria > Micropepsales > Micropepsaceae > Rhizomicrobium. The sequence goes on along the minus strand of DASZRY010000091.1, from coordinate 30,380 downwards.
GAGCTCTACGCGCTCTATTTCAAAAGCCGGGAACGCAAATGACCGCGCCATGGTGGAAGGGGGCGGTCGTCTATCAGGTCTATGTGCGCAGCTTCTGCGATTCCAACGGCGACGGGCAGGGCGATCTGCCGGGCGCGATCTCCAAGCTCGACTACATCGCATCGCTCGGCGTGGATGCGATCTGGCTCTCGCCCATCCACCCCTCACCCAATCGCGATTGGGGCTACGACGTTTCGGACTACGAAGGCGTGCACCCCGACTACGGTACGCTTGCCGATTTCGAGAAGCTGCTGAACGAAGCGCATGCGCGCGGCCTGAAAGTGCTGCTCGACGAGGTGCTGTGTCACACCTCCGATGAACACGCATGGTTTGTGGAAAGCCAGATCGCAAACGGCAGCAAGGCGGATTGGTATGTCTGGGCCGATCCGAAACCGGACGGCACCGCGCCCAACAACTGGCTCTCGGCGTTTGCCGGTCCCGCATGGGCCTATAAGCCGACGCGGCGGCAATATTACCACCACAAATTCCTGCGCCAGCAGCCGAAGCTCAATTGGCACAACGCGGCGGCGCGCAAGGCGGCACTCGATGTGCTCGATCTCTGGCTAACGCGCGGGGCGGACGGTTTTCGCCTCGACGTCGCAAACGCCTATCTCCATGACGCGGCGCTGACCGACAATCCGCCGGTGCCGATGGCAGAACGAACCTCCCACAATTGGGAACACGCGCCGAACCTTCAGGAACATCTGCACGACAGCAATCTGGCGGAGAACATCGAATGCCTCGATGCCATCCGCCGCACGGTGGACCGGCACAAGAACCGCTTCGTCTTCGGAGAATTCTCCGAACTGGCGGAGCGCTCCGGCTGTTACGCCGCGCCGGATGAAGGGCTGCATTCCGGCTACAGCTTTCCGATGCTGCTGCAACGGAAACTCGATCCGCAGTTCTTCCGCGATTATTTCGCGCTCCTGGCCAAACACCCGCGGCATTGGCCATGCGTCTCGTTCTCCAATCACGATGTGATGCGCACCGTCTCCCGCTTCGGCGGCCGCAACGTGTCGCCCACCTTGGCACAAATGCTCTTGGCGCTCCTGTGTTCAATGAAGGGCACGGTCCTGATGTACCAGGGCGAAGAGCTTGGCCTGCCCGAAGCCGATTTGCGCCGCGATCAATTGCGCGATCCTGTGGGCGATCTCTACTACCCGCAACACAAAGGCCGCGACGGTTGCCGCACGCCGATGCCATGGGATGCGAACGCCGCCAATCTGGGCTTTACGAACGGCACTCCGTGGCTGCCGCTTTCGCCGCAGCACAAGGCGTTGGCGGTTTCGGAGCAGGACGGATCATCGGCTTCGACATTGAACTTTACCCGCAATCTGCTCGCGCTGCGAAGGCAGTATCCTGCGTTGCGTTACGGCGATATCGAATTTCTGGACGCCCCGCCGGCGGTTCTCGCGTTCAAGCGCACGCATGAGACCGGCGATGTGTTGTGTGCGTTCAATATGGGCGTGGAAGCTGTGACGTTTGCAGGGCGGCAACTGCTTGCCCACTGTCACATGATCTCACCGGCCTGAACCACCCACTTACCTCCCCGCGAGGGGAAGGAAGTTAATTTTCCAACGCTTTCAGCAACGCATCGATCGGCAGCAACACGCAGGTGTGGCGGCTCGTGTAGGTCACCGCGCCGTCAAACACTGCATAGTCCGTAAACGGAGCATCGGGGGCGGAAGCGCCTTCCTTCAGCATCGCGGAAACGTCGCGGCGGAGTTGCGCGATCTCCTCCAGCCTCAAGTTCTTCGCGTCCCGGCCGACGATCGACGCCGAAGCCTGTGCCAGCACGCAGGCTTTCGTTTCGTGGGCGAGCGCACTGATTCGGCCTTCCGCGTCCAGATCGACCTCGAATGTCACCCGGTCGCCGCAAGTGGGGTTGAAGGCTTCACCCTTATGGTGCGGCGCGCCGAGGCGGCCCGCACCATGGGCGTCGGCGGCGAGGCGGAGGATTTCCTTGCGGTAGAGGGGATCGCTCATCGGGCAGTGAAGGCGGCCAGGTCTTCCTTGGTGTCGATATCGATCAGCGGCGCATCCGTCGAGGACTCCACTTCACAGACCAATTCATCGTTGGCGGCGATGATGTGCTTGGCGCCCACATCGCCTTCTATGGCCATTATTTCGGGGAAGAAACGCCGGGCCCACAGCACCGGATTGCCTCGCTTACCGGCATGTGCGGCCACGCAGATGGCGCGGCCCTCGGCCGGATTGAAGGCGGCAATCAGCGTGTCGAGAAGCTCGGGCGTGACGGAGGGCATGTCCCCAAGGACGATCAGTGCTCCGTCGCTATCCGCCGGAACGGAACTTACACCGGACTTTAGGGACGTGCTCAAACCTTTTGCAAAATCATCATTTTTGACCAATCGCACATCGAGGCCCGAGAGTGCTGCGCCCACCCGATCCGCGTCACGGCCGGTGACTACGATCACCGGTGAAGCATGGCTTGCGAGTACCGCCTCCACAGTGCGCCGGATCAGCGGCTGTCCGGATATTTCCACCAGCAACTTATTCTCGCCCATCCGCGAGGAAAGGCCCGCTGCGAGCACCACGGCGGCGATGCGTGGGGCATGCGGTGTCACGGAGGGCTCTTCCTCGCGCGGTTGCGGGCGGGTAGCGATTTCCATGAGCAAGCCGCCCACGCCCATGGCCGCAATATCCTTCGCCGTGACGGCGATGTCCGCCGCCAATCGCTCCAACACGAAGTCGATTCCATTGCGCTTGGGCGAGCGGGCGCATCCGGGCAGGCCCACAACCTTTGCCGTGCCGAGCATGCCCAGCAGCAACAGGTTGCCGGGATCGACCGGCATCCCGAAATGCACGATCTCTCCGCCGGCCCGTCCGATGGCTGCGGGGATGACATCGCGCCGGTCGGTGATGGCACTGGCGCCGAACACCAATATCGGATCGCAGCCTTCCTTCGCCGCTTCCCTGAGCGCCGCTGCGAGCGGGACGGTTTCATGCGGCACACGCCGTTCGAACACGATCTCCGAACCCAGCGTATGCAGCCGCGCATCGAGTGCCGCACGGTTCTTGTCGAGGATCGAGATTTTCGTGTCAGGCAGCGAAGTTGAAATCAGCGCCGCCCGTTTTTTCGCGAAAACCGTCACGCGAATGGGCGGTTTGCGCAGCAACGTCTCCGCTGCCTCGACTGCACTGACAGGTGCCGCAAAGGGAATGATCTTGACCGTCGCGATCATCTGGCGCGGTTCCACCTTGGCGAATGGAGCCAGCGTGGCAACTGTGATGGATTCATGGATCGTGTTGAGCGCGTCGATCACGGCTGCATCGATTTCCACCAGGCCCCGTTCGGTGGCGTAGAGATTCACGCGGCCGGTGAAGGCTGCGTTGGCGCGCACATTTTCCCCCACACAATGTGCGGCAATGCGGCGGGCGGCTTCGTTTTCGTCGATATCGTCCTTGCCCAAGCGCGCGGCCACGATCTCGCGCACGCCGCCGGCTGTCAGCGCGGCAATGTCTTCCGCCGTCAACACATGTCCTTTGCGGAACAGACGGCCGTTCACCCGGCGCGAATGGGCGAGCACCGCGCCTTCGGCCTCGGCGGCAGGAATGGTACCGAATAGCATTTGCCAAGTTTACGAGGCCGGTATCGGGATAGGCAAATAGAGCCGTGCCCGCAGTCCGCCCTCGGCACGGTTTTCGAGCGTCACCTTGCCGTCATGACCGGCAGCGATGGTCCTGACCAATGTAAGCCCAAGGCCGGTTCCACCGGTTTCGACATTGCGGGACGTCTCCAGCCGCACGAAGGGTTCAAACACGCGTTGCAGGTCGACTTCGGGAATGCCGGGGCCTTTGTCTTCAACCACGATTTCATATCCCATGGCCCTGCCGTCAATACGCACGTTTGCTTCCTTGCCATAGGCAATCGCGTTCTCGATCAGGTTGCGAATGGCTCGGCGGATTTCGTTGGGCCGGCAAAGGATCGGCGCGGGAACATGCGGATGCCAAGTCACCGGCTTTCCCATGTCATCGAAATCGGCGCAAAGGCTTTCGGTAAGCGCGGCCAGATCCACATTGCGCTTGGGCTCTCCACCCGTGCCGCGCGCCGCAGATAGAACGGCTTCCGTCAGTTCCTGCAGTTCGCCAAGGTTGCGTTCCAGCCGCTCGCGAAGCTCGGGATCGTTTACAAATTCGATGTTGATTCGCATGGCGGTGATCGGCGTGCGCAGATCGTGGCCCACCGCGGAAAGCAATTGGCGCTGACTTTCGAGAGTGCGCGAAACCTGATCGGTCATCGTGTTGAAGGCGGACGCTGCGCGGCGAACGTCTTCCGGACCTTCCTCCGGCACGTGGGGCGCCATTCCACCCTGCGCGGCGATCGTGGCCGCTGCGGACAATTTTGACAGAGGACGCGCGACACGACGCGCAACCAGCGCGGCGGCAATCGAAGTCACGACAATGGCAACGACCGCCGCGATGAATGTCTCAATAGGCCAGGGTGGTGAGGGCGGCCGATAGAATGTCGTAACCAGTTGCGTACCCCGCACCACCGGCACGGTGATCGTGATGACCGGACGGCGGTTGCGTATTTTCCCCTTTTCGCGGTCTTCGTTTGAAACGACTTTCACAATCACGGGCTGCCTGGTGCGTTGAGGCGGCAAAAGGGCGCGCGCACGCTCTGCCAGCGCCAACTCGCTCGCCGTCATCGGGACGGTCACCGCCTTTCCGTGCAGCAGTTTGAAACGCCATACGGCAGAATTCATGGAGCGCGCGGCCTTTTCGCGCTGCCGCGCCGGTACCGTGCTGAGAAGCGTCGCCGCGGAGACGGCGCGGTCGAGAAGGCGTTCGGTGAAGGCCGTCTCGCTCATCCGTTCGCGGCCCAGCTCGAACCAGGCCGCAACCGCGAGATTGGAAATCAGCACCGCAGCGGCCGTGACGACGATCAATTGGGATGCGAGCTTGCGCGGCCAGAAACGCATCAGGAAATCACTTCCGGCTCGATTGCAAACATGTATCCGCCGCCCCAGACCGTCTTGATATAGCGCGGGTTCCGCGGGTCCGGTTCGAGCTTCTTGCGCAGGCGGCTGACGTGATTGTCGATCGAGCGGTCGAAGAATTCCGCTTCCTTGCCCTTGGTCAGATCGAGCAGTTGATTGCGCGTCAGCGCGATCTTGGGTCTTTCCAGAAGCACGGTCAGCAGCCGGAATTCGCCGCTGGAGAGCGGGGAGGCGAGGCCGTCCGGTCCAATCAATTCGCGCTGGCCCGTATCCAGCGTCCATTCGCCGAATTTGATGCGTGACACCCGCGGCGGTTTCTGGCGCGGCGGCAGTGCATGGGTACGGCGCAACACGGCGGCTACCCGCGCAATCAGCTCGCGAGGGCTGAACGGCTTGGCAATGTAGTCGTCAGCCCCCATTTCGAGGCCCACGATGCGGTCCACCTCCTCGTTGCGTGCGGTCAACAGGATGACAGGGATTTGCGAGGTTTCACGGATGTAACGGCAGAGGCTCAAACCATCCTCGCCCGGCATCATGATGTCCAGCACTACAAGGTCGATGCCCGCGCTCTTCATTACCTTGCGGGCGACCTGCGCATCTGCCGCTGTCGTTGCGCGATAGCCATGCTCCCGCAGGTAACGGGCAAGAGGTTCGCGGATATCGCGCGAATCTTCCACCACCAGAATGTGGGGTTTGGTCTCGTCCTTTGTCGTCACTGCAATATCCATGGGGCCAACATGCGGGCCCCCTTCCCCCTCTGCAACGGCAATTGTCGCAAAGTTTCGCATGGAGCCCGCCAGTGACAAAAGCCGTCAAAAAAGGCTTTGCCTGCCAAATTTTTGAGGGAGGGGCGTCCTAGATAGAGGCCGTCAGGCAGGAGGCGGCTTTGGAGACACAGATGAAGAGAATTTCAAGATACGCATTCGGCGCAGTCCTGGTGGCGATCCTGGGGGCCGCTGCCGCGGTGGCGCTTGCTTCACCCAATGAGCCAAAACCGTTGGCTCATCAACTCGGCAGAAACAAGCTGTTCGACCGGTTCGATCTGAACCGCGACGGCAAGGTCACGCAGGAGGAGATCAACAAGGTCCTGAGCCAGCGTTTCGCGGCGGCTTCAGGCGGGAGCAGCACGATAAGCGAGCTCCAATTCGCCAACATGCGCCTCGACGACGTGCGGAAAGGTTCCGAAAAGTTGTTCCGGAAGATCGATTGGAACAATGATGGCAAGATCGGCCGCGAGGAATTTCTGAACGCCGAACATATCCGGTTCAATCGCATGGACAAGCGCGCAACCGGCGAAGTCTCCTGTGCACCTCGTGCCCATGCCGCGAAGGCTGACGAAGCTGACGGTGCCGGCGCATCTCCCCCACGCGGTCATTCCGGAATTCGCCATGCGCGCGGCATGGGATTCTGCGCCATGTACGACGCCAACAAGGACGGTAAGGTGACCCGCGCGGAATTCGACACGGCGGCAATCGCCCAATTCAACAAATATGCAAAGAACGGCGGGATCACGCGCGATGGCTTCTACCAGATGGGGGCTGCAAAAATTCAGGATATGCAGATCCGCCGGTTTGCGCGGCTCGATACCAATCACGACGGCAAGTTGACTCTGGCGGAGTTCAAGGCGACCGAGCAGAACATGTTCGCCCGCCTCGATGCCAATCACGACGGCTTCATCACCAAGGACGAAGCGATGGCTGCCATGCATCGCCGCTTCGGCGGACGCATGCACGGCGACCAAGGCGGCTGGCACCATGGCGACTGGAAGAACGGCAAAGGCGGAAAACCTGGCGATCAATCGCCCGGCTAAGCTGTGGCGTGGGCGGCAGCAAGCTCCCGAATGCCGCCCACGCGCAGCACTTGAGTCATCTCAGCCATTATCGAAACGGCGATCTCCGCGGGCGATCTGGCTCCAATGGCAAGACCGATTGGCCCGTGGATTTTCTTCAGTTCTTCGTCGGTGAAGCCATGTTGCTTGAGACGCGCCAGCCGGCCGGCATGCGTCTTCTTCGACCCCAGCGCACCGATATAGAAACAGGGCGAGCACAGGGCAGCCGTCAACGCCGGATCGTCGATCTTCGGATCATGCGTCAGCGCCACCATTGCGCTGCGCGTCCCGAGCGGGTGCTTGTGCAACGCCTCATCGGGCCAATCGTGTGAAATCTCGACATCCGGAAAGCGCTCCGCCGTCGCAAAAGATGTGCGCGGGTCGATCACGCGCACTCCATAGCCTGTCATCGATGCCATGCGCGCCAGCGGCTGGGCAATGTGGACCGCTCCCACGATTACCAGATCGAGCGGCGGATTGAACACGGCGAGAAACCATGTGCGTCCGTCGATTTCGATCGGCGCGCTCTGATCTGCGCGCGCCGCATTCGCCGCCGCTGTGCCGAGCGGTGACGTGTCGTTCGCAGGGTCGATGAGCCTGTCCTCACCCGTCGCCAAATCCGTCGCGCGCACGATCGCGCGGCCAGCGCGCCGCGCATCGTTCAGTTGCGTGAGGGTTTCCGGACGCACCGCCTCACCGGATGGGTTCAACGAATATTTCGATCCGGCCCCCGCAGGCCAGCCCCACATCCCATGCCTGCTGATCGCTGACGCCGAATTCAAGGCGGCTGGTCTTGCCGTCGTTCATCGCACGCAAGGCATCCTCGATCACGGCGCCTTCGACACATCCACCCGACACGGAGCCGACGAACGCGCCGTCATCGCGCACCGCAATCTGGCTGCCGGCGGGGCGGGGCGCCGAGCCCCATGTCTTCACGACGGTGCCGAGCGCAACTTTGCGGCCTTCGGAAAGCCATTGGGCGGCGGTGCCAAGGATGTCTTCTTGGGAATTCATCATTTCATCGCCGCGGCGACTGCGCGCTTCGCCATCACGCCGACGAGATGTGCACGGTATTCCGCCGAACCGTGGATGTCGGAATTCAGACCCGAGGGATCCACCTCGATTCCCTCGATCGCATTCGGGCTGAAGTTCTTCGACAGCGCCGTTTCCATTTCGCCTTGACGGAACACGCCGGGACCTGCGCCGGTCACGGCCACGCGCACGCCATCCTTGCCCTTGGCCACGAACACCCCCGCCATGGCGTAGCGCGATGCGGGGTTGCGGAACTTCATGTAGGCGGCGCGTTCAACACGCGGGAAGGATATCTCCGTCACGATTTCGCCGTCCTTGAGCGCGGTCGAGAACATGCCGGTAAAGAAATCATCGGCCTTCATGCTGCGTTCGGTGGTCTTGATCGTCGCGTTCAGCGCCACCGCCGCCGCTGGATAATCCGCCGCCGGATCGTTGTTGGCGATACTGCCGCCGATCGTGCCTTTATGGCGCACGGCCGGATCGCCGATCATCTCGGCCAGTTCCGCCAAAGCGGGCAGGGCGCGTTGAACTTCCCGGGATTCCGCGACCTCGGCGTGAGTCACCGCCGCGCCAATCGTTACGGCGCTCTCATCCACGCGGATGTAGTTCAGCTCTTTCAAGCCGGAAATGTCGATGAGATCGGAGGGGCTCGCGAGCCGCATCTTCATCGTGGCGACAAGCGTCTGTCCACCTGCCAGCAATTTCGCTTCGGGCGATTTCCGGAGAAGCGCCTGAGCGTCAGCCAGCGACCTGGGCCGATGGTAGTTGAACCGATAGGTGATCATGCAGCCTTGCCCTTCGCGGCCATGCGCTTGGCGGCGTCCTCAATCGAACTGACGATATTCTGATAGCCGGTGCAGCGGCAGATATTGCCTTCGAGTTCGGCGCGGATGGTTTCACGGTCAAGCACCGGCTTCCTGCGGATCATGTCCACGGCGGTCATGATCATGCCCGGCGTGCAGAAGCCGCATTGAAGACCGTGGTTTTCCCGGAATGCTTCCTGAACGGGATGCAGCTTGCCGTCCTTGGCAAGGCCTTCGATGGTCGTCACGTCCGCTCCGTCGGCCTGCACGGCGAACATCGAACACGATTTCACAGCCTTTCCGTTCACATGCACCACGCAGGCCCCGCACTGGCTGGTGTCGCAGCCGATATGGGTTCCGGTCAGGCGCAAGTTCTCGCGCAGGAAATAAACAAGCAGCGTGCGGTCTTCGACGTCGGCGGAAACAGAAGTTCCGTTCACCGTCATGGAAACGGCGGTCATGCAGATCTCCAATAGCGTATGATCGATGATCCGCCGCCAGACGGGGAAGCGTCAACCCTCACAGGCGTCAAAGCACGATCCCAAAAAAGATAAGAACGATCACGATCACTGCAATCAGCCCAATCACCCACACTTCTCGCAAAATCGGCTCATGGCGAGTTTCCGGCACCGGCTTTGCCGGCCGGCCGGGTTCCGACGGTTTGGCATCAGCCTCTTGCGCGGCGGCTTCCACGATGGGCGGCGGCGCACCAACCGCAGCCGAAAAGCGGGAAAAGAAATCGTCGGCGATCTGCTTTGCCGCTCCGTCAATCAGGCGCTGACCGATCTGTGCCAGCTTGCCGCCAATATTGGCCTTGGCGGTGTATGTGAGCGCCGTCTGCCCATTTTCGGGAGCCAGCAAAACCTCCGCCTCGCCCTTGGCAAAGCCTGCTACTCCGCCCTGACCCTCGCCGCGCAGCACGCAGCGCCTCGGAGGCTCCATCTCGTCGAGGGTGACCTTGCCTTTGAAGGTCGCCTTTACCGGCCCGATCTTCAGCGTGGCCCTGGCCTCGAAAGCGTTGTCGCCGGTCTTTTCCAGGCTTTCGCAGCCGGGAATACACGCCCTCAGGATTTCCGTGTTCTGAATTGCCTCCCAAACCGTCTCCGGGGGCGCGGGAATGACATATCGGCCAGTAAAATCCATATCCGAGTCGTGTCCTTAAATGCCGAGATTGTTATGGAAACAGGTACTTATGGGCGGAAGTTCACAAATCAACCTTAACCTGTCCAATTTTGGAACCCTGCTTTTCGTCAAGGGCTTAATATGATAATTTCTTGTTCATAATAAGGGGCGTTGGGATGGATATGAGTGCAGGAGGCTCGCACGGCCTGGGCGAGGCGCCTTTGGAGGTATCAGGCCTCGTGAAGTGGTTCGATCTCTCCAAAGGTTATGGATTCATCAAACCTTCGAGCGGCGTCGAGGGCGATATCCTGTTGCATCAAACCTGTGTGCGCCAATCCGGCTTCAAGGCCGCGTATGAGGGCGCTCGCGTGGTCTGTGAAGCGGTGCAAGGGCCGAAGGGACTTCAGGCACGCCGCGTGATCTCTCTGGACAATTCGACCGCCGCACCGCAGCTAGCCGCTGCACCGTCGCGCGGTCGCTATCTGGCGGAGCCGAAAGGGCCGTCATTCGACGCAACCGTGAAATGGTTCAACCGCGGGAAGGGCTATGGCTTTGTCTCGCGCGGGCCAAACACGCCCGACATCTTCATTCACATGGAAACTCTGCGCCGCTACGGCATACGTGAATTGCGCCAGGGCCAGCGGGTGAAAGTCCGTACAGGTGACGGGCCCAAGGGAGAGCTTGCAGCCGAGATCGCAGTCGTCGATCTTTAAGGACGAGTCCTCGCCTTCGGCTTTCAATGCGTTTGACAATTGCGTTTGTGTCGTTCCTGCTTTTGGCGGGCGCCGGTTGTGCGTCCGCGGAGCTGCCGCAGCTCGATCTGCCGGTGGAATCCATCACCATCGATTCGGCGCTCGGCCCGCAGCGTTTCAAGGTACAGCTCGCCACGGAATGGTCCCAGCAGGAAAAGGGCTTGATGTTCCGGAAAGCCATGCCGCCCAACGAAGGCATGCTGTTCGATTTCCACCAGTCGCAGATGATGTCGTTCTGGATGAAGAATACCCTCATCCCGCTGGATATCGTGTTCATACGGGCCGACGGCACGATTTCCTCCATCGCGGCCAATGCGAAGCCCATGTCGCTCAAATCGATCCGCTCGACCGAACCCGTACAGGCGGTTCTCGAGATCAACGGGGGCCGGGCGGCGGCGCTCCAGATCCGGGAGGGCGCCCGGGTCCATTCCACCATCTTTCCGGAGCGAAGTTGATGCGGCCGCGCCGGACGTGTAATCACCGCCCCCCGGACGGGGCGTGGCGCAGTCTGGTAGCGCATCTGCTTTGGGAGCAGAGGGTCGCGTGTTCAAATCACGCCGCCCCGACCAGCCTTCGCTTGCGAGCGGGGGGGAAGGCTGGCCGCGCCGGCGCCCATAGGGGCGAAGGCGGGCTGGTGGCCCAGAGCTACGGCTCGGCAGGCCGGCGGGTTGTCGAATTGAAGGAGTAACGTCATGCGCGCGCGCATCTACCAACCCTCCAAAAACGCCATGCAGTCGGGCAAGGCGCGCACAAAGCAATGGCTTCTGGAGTTCGAGCCAGAAACCGCGCGGAGCATCGACCCGCTCATGGGCTGGACCAGTTCCGCTGACATGCGCCAGCAGATCCAGCTCGAATTCGATTCCAGGGAAGAAGCTGTTGCCTATGCCGAAAAGCACGGCATCCCTTTCCAGGTGTTCGAGCCGCACAGACCCAAGCCGATCCCCAAGGCGTACTCGGACAATTTCCGTTTCGACCGGAAAGTCCCGTGGAGCCACTGACAGTGCGAGAACCAGTATCGGGTATCAGAGGGTGGGAATTTCTGATACCTGATCCCCGATACCTGTCTTCTGATGGCCCCGTAGCTCAACTGGATAGAGCACCAGCCTTCTAAGCTGGGGGTTGCACGTTCGAGCCGTGCCGGGGTCGCCAGCTCGGGGGGCGCATGAAATATCTCAAGATCGGCTTATCGCTTCTCATTCTTCTGCCGCTGTTGGCGCTGGGCGGGCTGATTGCGTTCGATCAGGTCACGCAGCCGCGGGAGCCGGATCGCCAAGTCTTCATCTCCGAGGCCTCGCGCTATCACGTTCGAATCGTGCGGGACGATTTTGGCGTGCCGCATGTATTCGGCAAACGCGATGCCGATGTGGCGTTCGGACTCGGCTTTGCCCACAGCGAAGACGATTTCGAAACGATCCAGGAAGTGGCGCTTGCCACGCGCGGCAAGCTCGCGGCCGTGCAAGGCCGCAAGGCGGCGATTACGGATTATCTCGTCAATCTGATGGATGTATGGGGCACCATCGACCGGAAATACGATCGTGAAATCCCGTACTATGTGAAGGACATTCTGAACGGCTACGCTGACGGCGTGAACTACTACGCGGCGCTGCATCCCGAAAAAGTCGCTCGCGGATTTCTACCGGTGACCGGGCGGGATGTGGCCGCGGGTTTCGTATTCAAAACGCCGTTCTTCTACGGTCTCGATCGCGAACTGCGCAAACTCACCGAGCCCGCGCCGGAAACCAAACCGCAGGGCTCAAACGGCGTGGCCGTGTCGCCGCTACGCTCGGCTGATGGAGCCACAAGGCTGCTCGTCAATTCGCATCAGCCTTATTCCGGACCGGTTGCCTGGTACGAGGCCGTTCTCGAAAGCCATCAGGGCTGGCACGTGGCCGGCGGATTCTTTCCGGGATCGCCATTCATGCTGCACGGACACAACGCGAATCTGGGCTGGGCCAATACGGTCAATGCGCCCGATCTCGTGGATGTTTACCGCCTGAAGATCAATCCCGCGAACCCGGATCAGTATCTGCTCGACGGCAAATGGCGCGGCTTCGAGAAGAAGGATGCTGCAATCCGGGTGAAGATTTGGGGCCCAATCTACTGGACTTTCCACCGCGAGGTGCTGCGTTCGGCGCATGGGCCGGTGTTGCGCACCGATCATGGCGTGTTCGCAATCCGTTATGCGGGCATGGGCGAGGTGCGGCAGGTGGTGCAGTACTACAAGCTCAACAAGGCGCACTCGCTGGCTGACTGGAAAGCGGCGATGAGTTTGCAGGCATTGCCGAGCATCAACTATGTCTATGCCGACCGGCTGGGCAATATCGGATACGTCTACAACGGCCAGTTTCCGGTGCGGAAGCCCGGTTTCAACTGGAGAGGCATCCTGCCGGGCGATCGTTCGGACCTCATCTGGCACCGCTACGTTCCGTTCGACCGTGAGCCGCAAATCTGGAATCCGAAGTCGGGCTTCGTATTCAATTCGAACAACACGCCCTTTCACGCTTCCGCACCGGAAGACAATCTGAATCCGAAGAATTTTCCGGACTGGATGGGCATTCAGACGAACATGACAAATCGGGCGTATCGCGCCGAGGAAACGTTCGGCGCTGACGCATCAATCGGCGCCGAAGACTTCCGCAACTACAAATTCGATCTCGCCTATAGCGCAGCTTCGGAAGTCGCGCAGGAGATTGAGGAAGTGCTGCAGGCGCCCTCCGGCAACGATGCAGACCTGAAACTGGCGCAATCCATCCTGCGCAACTGGAACCGCAAGACGGACATTCACAATCGCGGGGCGGCGCTGGGAGTATTGATGGGCCTTAAAGTGCATCCGGTGGAAGATGGCGAGCCGCGCAGGATGGCGCCGCTTGCCGCGCTCAAGGAAGCGATCGTGTTTCTCAAGCAACATTTCGGACGCCTCGATCCGGAATGGGGCCAGGTCAACCGGATGCGCCGGGGCAAATACGATCTGCCGATCGACGGTGGGCCCGATATTTATCGTGCCGTTTATGGCGAAGAGCAGAAGGACGGAACTTTCACTGCGCGCGGCGGCGATACGCTGATCATGTTCGTGACATGGGACCGGGACGGACATCTGACGTCGCGCAGCATCCATCAATTCGGATCGGCGACCCTCGACACGAAATCGCCTCATTTCGACGACCAGACGCCGCTGTTCGTGGCAATGAAGACCAAGCCCGTCTATTTCACTGAAGAAGCGCTTCAGGGTCACATCGAAGCCGACTATGCACCGGGCGAACGGGAGCGCGCCGGCGGAGATTGACCGGCTGGGGCCGGTCAAACCGGGATTCGTAGTGTCCGGCCCTACGGCGGCAGAAAAAGTCCGCCAATGCCGCTTCTGCGCCGATCAGGGGTTAATGGCCGCGTTTTAATTGAGCAATGCCGCCGCAGAAGTGATAAAGACCTCGCCATGAGCAGGTCGCGTTGGAAAATTCCACTTTGCTGCCGCCGTTGCTTTGAGACCGGCGAAGCCATTCTGTCCCATTCGCATGACGGGCCTGTCGACATCAGGATCGAATTTATCGCCCCCGGATTCCGCGCGATTCCAAGCGACCTCATGCCGGATCGCGTTGACGTGCTGTGCGAGCGTTGCAATGTGTCTGCGCGAATGGATTTCCGCATGCGGCGGAATCCTTTCGCGATTCTTGCCGCCAATATCAAAGGCGTCTTTGTGAAGAAGCTGTCCCGCCAGCCGCGGCCGGGCGCACGGCAGGCCGCGGCGGCAAAACATTGATCGAAGCTTGCTAATGGCCGGTTGAATCCGCTCCACGGCTGGCTTCAAACAAAAACCAGTTGCGCTTCTCCGCGGCGTCGATGAAATTTTCGATCAGGCTGGCGGTCGCCACGTCGCCGTGCTTGTCGCACAGTTCGTGGATCTTTCGCATGGAAGCGATGGCCGCCTTGTTGTCGCTCATCAACTCCTTGAGCATATCCAGCGGCGGAACGAAATTGTCATTGTTGTCCTTCAACGATTGTTGGCGGGATATGTCGCCGATCGAACGCAATGTCGTGCCGCCCAGTTTTCGGACGCGCTCGGCAATAATGTCTGTCGTCTCGAAGATTTCCGACGCCTGTTCGTCCAGCAACAGGTGATAGGAGCGGAAATGCGGCCCGCTGACATGCCAATGGAAGTTCTTGGTCTTGAGATAGAGCGCGAACGTGTCGGCCAGAAGGCCGTTTAGTGCCTTGCTCAATTCCCTGACGGCCTGATCGGGCAGGTCGGTTGGCGTGTCCAGAGCGGCCGCCATTGCGCGGCCCTCGCGGGGTTTCAGTTTTGTGACTTTGGCCATGGGGGGAGCCTCTTCGGTGGGATTGCGCTCTGGAAATGTTCCAGGCGCGCAAAAGTTCCCGCTGAAAACGGCTTCACCGTCCTTTGAACTGCGGCTCCCGCTTGGCGAAGAAAGCCGATACGCCTTCGCGCACGTCCTGGCTGGGATTGGCGATCATCACGGAGAGCGCGGCATCGTCCAGCGAATTCTCCAGGGAGGAATCCAGGCCTTTGCGCATCATGTTCTTGGCCAGCCGCACCGCCAAGGGCGCACGAGCGGCAATCGCCTTCGCAAGATCGAGCGACCTCGCTTCCAATTCGCACGCAGGCACCACTTCGGTCACCAGCCCCAGCTTCAGCGCCTGATCGGCGGAATATATTTCGTTGAGCAGAGTCATCTTCAGCGCGCGATCGAGCCCCATTGCGCGCGGGAAGAACCAGGCGCCGCCTTCATCCGGCAACAGGCCGAACTTGCCCGACGTGTCGCCGAGCTTTGCCGTATCCGCCGCGATGCGGAAATCGCAGGCCAGCGCCAGAGTCAATCCTCCCGCGACCGCCGGACCGTTGATCGCCGCAATCACAGGCTTGTCCATGCGATGCAGCATGACGATCACGCGATGCATCCCCTCACGCATTTCCTGACCATGGCCCATCTGCTTGTCGCGATAGTGCGGACTGTCGGGATCTCCGCCAGCCACGTCTCCCCCCGCACAAAAGCCGCGCCCTGCGCCGGTGAGAATGAGACAGCGCATTTCGTCGTCGCGCATGTAATTCGTCAGAGCAGCCACCACCTCGTCACACAACGGGTTGGTGTAGGCATTCATCCGCTCCGGCCGGTTGAGCACAATGCGGGCTATCTGCGGCGCTGGCGTTTCAAACCGGATATGGCGGAAATCGGGCATGGCGTTTCCCTGACTTGATGGCGGACCGGAATATGGGATCATGGCGGACCGCCATTTTCAAACGCCACCGGAGGAAACATGTCCGCATATCCCGATATTCTCTACGATGTGAAAGATCGTGTCGCCACGGTCACGCTGAACCGCCCGGACAGACTAAATGCTTACACACCCCAATTGGCCAACAGCCTGCGCCTTGCCATGGCCGACGCCGCCAAAGACACAAATGTGCGTGCCATCGTGCTCACCGGAGCGGGGCGGGGCTTCTGCGCGGGCGCGGACATGCAGGTCCTCACCGGCGTGATCGGCGGCAATCGCACCGAAGCCGAAGCGAAGGACGACCCGGCCTTCGCTTCGCAATACGGCCCGCCGCTCGATAAGGATTTTGGCGACATGAAACGCTTCGCCTATTTCATGCGCATCAAGAAGCCGATCATCGCCGCGATCAACGGGCCCGCCGCCGGCATCGGCCTCATCATGGCGCTTTATGCCGACATGCGGTTCGTCGCCGGCAACGCCGTGCTCACCACATCCTTCGCACAACGCGGGCTGATTGCCGAACACGGCATTTCATGGCTGCTGCCGAAACTTGTCGGTCCAGCGCACGCGCTCGACCTGCTGCTGTCGGCGCGCAAGGTTTCGCCTGCGGAGGCTGAACGTATCGGCCTCGTGAACAAGGTTTTTCCGCAAGAAAGTTTTCATGAAAATGTCATGGCCTATGCGCGGCTGCTGACGGATACGGTGTCCCCGCGTTCGATGGCCGTGATGAAGGCGCAGGTCTGGAAATCGCTGTTCCAGACATTCGGGGAAGCGCTGGAAGTGGCCGATGCGGAAATGCCGCCCAGCTTCAAATGGCCGGATTTCAAGGAAGGCGTAAACCATTTTCTGGAAAAGCGCCCGCCCAGATTCGCCGACATCTGACCTTCGCGAACGCAAGATTGACGCGGGCGTCATCCGCCCTTAAAGCCGCTGGCACAGTGGGGCAGGCATGAAGATCGTCGGCGGCAAATGGTCCAATTGGTCGGGCGGGGTGACCTGCAAGCCCAAGGAATTCGTCACGCCCAAGGACGACGTCGAGCTTGCGCGGGCCGTTCGCAAATGCCCCGCACCTATACGTGTACCAGGCACCGGCCACTCCTTCACGCCGCTCAATTCAACCGACGGCACGATGATCGACTTGAAGGCCTTCAACGGCCTGGTCGCATTCGATCAGGAACGCGCCGTCGCCACGCTGCGGGG
This sequence comes from Rhizomicrobium sp., assembly GCA_035548975.1. GTDB lineage: Bacteria > Pseudomonadota > Alphaproteobacteria > Micropepsales > Micropepsaceae > Rhizomicrobium. Next base: position 13,417 of record DASZRY010000091.1, on the reverse strand, counting down.
TGCAACCCCGGTGTGGGAAATCGGGCCGCTGCTTCATCCCTGCGGTTACGGTCTCAAGAACATGGGTGACATCGACCGGCAGACGATTGCGGGCGTCGTGAGCACCGGCACCCACGGCACCGGCGCGACACTCGGTTCGTTCTCGGCGGAGGTTGCGGGCTTTCGCCTGGTGCTCGCGGACGGAAGCCTGATCGATTGCTCGCCGACCGAGAACACGGAGGTTTTCGAAGGCGGACGCTGCTCCATGGGCATGTTCGGCGTAATGACCGAAATCTCCATGTACGTACGGCCCGCGTACAAGCTGAAAGAACAGGAATTCCTGCTCCCCATCGGTGAATTGTTCGAAAAACTCGACCGCCTGATCGCCAACAACAGGCATTTCGAATTCTTCTGGTTTCCCTATGCAGATGTCGCGATCTGCAAAACGCTGAACGAAACCGACGAAGTCGCGCCCGAACCGCGCGAGGCCGAATACATGTTCAAGCGCGGCGAGGCGACGAATTCGCAGGCGCAACTGTTCTCGATGATCAACGAAGTGCTGCCCTACACGCCCTTCATGCTGCGTTCGGCGCACCGTTTCTTCTCGCGCATGATGCCCGCCGCGCCGAAAGTGCGCTGGAGCCACGAGATATTCCCCAATCCGCGCCCCGTGCGTTTCAACGAAATGGAATATGCGATTCCCCGCGAGAAGGGCCCCGAATGCCTGCAGGAGATCGTGGCGGCCATCCGCAAGGACACGATCAATACCGGATTCCCCATCGAATACCGTACGGTCGCGCCTGACGACGTTTGGATGAGCCCATTCTACAAACGCCCGAGCGCCACGATCGCGCTCCACCAATACCACCGCGTAGACACGGCGAGGCTGTTCGGCGTCACCGAAAACATCCTGCGACGCTACGAAGGCCGGCCCCATTGGGGTAAGCGCCACACGCGCGCCGCAACGGAATTGGCGCACCTCTATCCGGAATACGAACGCTTCCGTACGTTGAGAAAAAAACTCGATCCAACGGGAAAGTTCCTGAATCCGTATCTGGCGAAACTGTTCGATTAACCTCTTACCTCTCACTTGTGGGGAGGTGCGAACGATTACGCAAGTTTTCTGAAGAAACACGCCGGCGCGCCTGTGTGACAGGCGGGACCCAACTGATCGACCTTGAGCAGCAGCGTGTCGCCATCGCAATCGATCCATGCTTCGACGAGCCGCTGCGTGTGACCCGACGTTTCGCCTTTGCGCCAAAGCTCCTTGCGCGAACGCGACCAATATGTGACCTGGCCGGTTGAAAGCGTCAGCTCCAGCGATTCCGCATTCATCCACGCGACCATCAGCACTTCACCGGTTGCAGCATTCTGCGCGACAGCCGGCACAAGCCCTTCGCTGTTGAAGGTTACCTGGGAGAGAAAATCTTCGCGGGAAAGCGTATCGGTCATTTCGCGTCTATATAGCGCGAAAGGCCGGCGTTCAAATCGGCGATCAAATCGCCCGCGTCCTCAAGTCCTGCATGGATGCGGATCACCGGCCCCTCGGCCTCGAATTTCTTCACCGTGCGATGGATATGCGCGGGCACGATCAGGCTTTCATATCCACCCCACGAATAACCCATCCCGTAAAGCTTGAGGCCATTGAAGAACGCCGCGAGCGCGCCTTTCGCGCCCGGTTTCAACACCACGCCCAGCAGCCCCGACGCGCCGGTGAAATCCCGTTTCCAGATCGCGTGACCGGGATCGCTCTCCAGCGCCGGATAGAGCACGCGCGAGACGGCCGGATGCTTCTCAAGCCAGCGCGCCATCTGAAGCGCCGTCTTCTGATGCTGCGCCAACCGCACCGCCATCGTGCGAAGCCCGCGCAGCGCAAGGAACGCATCGTCGCCGCTGATATAGAGCCCGGTGTCGCCGTGCGTCTCCAGCAGGCGCGCGCGATGATTTTCGTTCGCGGTGACATAACCGAACATCACATCTGCATGGCCGCCGACATATTTGGTCGCGGCCTGTATGGACAGATCGACGCCATGCGCAAGCGGTTTGAAGAACAGCGGTGTCGCCCAGGTGTTGTCGAGCAGCACCGAAGCCCCATGTTTGTGCGCCACCGCCGCAATCGCCGGAATATCCTGTATCTCGAAGGTCAGCGAACCGGGGCTTTCGCAGAACACGGCCTTGGTGTTGGCGCGCAGCAGCTTCCCGATTTCGCCACCGATGAGCGGATCGTAGTATGTGGTCTCGATGCCAAACCGTTTCAGCGTGCGGTCGCACAATTTGCGCGTCGGCTCGTAGCAGCTATCGACCATCAGAAGATGGTCGCCCGCGCCGCACACGCTCATGATCGCCAACGCCACCGCGTTGAGGCCGGACGGGCAGAGCAGGGTGCGCGCGCCACCCTCCAGTTCGGTGATCGCTTCTTCAAGACTGCGATGCGTTGGCGTTCCGCGGCGACCGTAAGTGTAAGGCGCGTTGGCAGCTTCGAGCGAGGCAAGATCGGGATAGAGAATGGTGGAAGCCCGATAGACAGGCGTATTCACTGCACCGAAATGCTCCGCACTCATGCGTCCTGCATGAGTTGCGATGGTTTCGTCTTTGGGTTTGCCGTCTGTCACGCCCGTCTTATTCCGCCGGGTTGGGAGCGAGAGGCTGTAGCGACTTGACTTCCAGTATCGGCTTGAGCGGGAAATTGAACAACCATGTCACGACACCTGCCGCTCCGCCGATACCCGCGCACAAAAGGAAGAAGCTCACTTTGTCCATCTGGCTGAAGAACGAGCCGATATAGCCTTGCAGCAAATTGCCCGTGAAGCTTGTTATGAACCACAAGCCCATCATCATCGATAGAATTTGCGGCGGCGCCACGCGCGCGACGAGCGCAAGTCCAATCGGCGAGAGATAAAGCTCACCCAGCGTGATGATCGCGAAGAAGGCAAGCAGCCATAGCCAGCTCGATCCGCCTTCGGGGGAGAGGTAGGCCGCTCCCGCCATGATAACGTAGGAGATAGCAAGCAGGAAAAGCCCCAGGGCCATCTTGGTGACGGTGGAAGGTTCTGTGCCGCGCTTCGATTGCCAGGCCCAAAGACCCACAACCAGCGGCGTGAACGCTGCAATCATGAACGGATTGAACGCTTGGAACCACGTCACCGGAATTTCCCAGCTCATGCCGGGGATGAGATGCCGGTCTGTGAAATTCTGCGCCCACAGATTGATGGTGTTTCCTTGCTGTTCGTATGTTGCCCAGAAAAACGTCGTCGGGATGCAGAGCAGGATCAGCGCAATAATCGCCTTCCAGTCCTGACTGCTGAAGGGCTTCTTCTCCTCGGTTTGCGATTTGAGCCGCGCGATGCGATCTGCAGGCAGCGTGCGCAGCGCGAAGATATAGATTAATTGCCCTATCACCATGCCGATGCCGGCCGCGCAGAATCCCCATTGGTAGCCGATTTCCTCGCCCAGCGTTCCGCACACCAGCGGCGAGAAGAACGCACCAACATTGATGCCGACATAGAAGATCGAATAGGCGCGGTCGATACGGCTATCACCGGGCCGATAGAGATTGCCGACCTGCGTGGAAATGTTGGGTTTGAAAAACCCGTTGCCGACGATAAGGCACAACAGGCCGACGAACAGCAGGCTCGGCACCATCAATACAAATTCGCCAATGGCCATGATCACGCCGCCAATGATCACGCTGTAACGCTGCCCGATCCAGCGATCCGCGATCATGCCGCCGAAGAATGGCGTGAGATAAACGAAGCCGGTATAGAAGCCGTAGATCATCGACGAGACGGGCTGCACGTCGAGCGCATGGCCAACCATGCCTTCGAAGATACTTTTGATTGTCGCGTAACCGAGCACGCCTTCGGCATGTCCCGGCAGCAAAAGGAAGTTGGTGAGATAGAGCACGAGGATCGCGCGCATCCCATAATAGGAAAAGCGCTCCCACATCTCGGTCGTAAATAGGTAGGTCAGTCCGCGCGGGTGGCCGAAGAGTTCCGGTTCAGAACCCGCCACGCCGGTTTGTCCTGCTGGCATCCCCCAACTCCTGATATTTTTGGCCCGGGAAGTGTGCCCATTTGGCTCCGCCTTGCAAATGGGGCTTGCGGCCCCGTGTGCCGGAAACAATCGGACGCGAGACGGCCTTCACGGCAACTCGATATATCGATCTTCGCGCGCGTAAGGCACGAATCCGCCGCGCTGGTACATCGGCAGCGCGCGGGGGTGGTCGAGCGTGCAGGTGTTCACCAACAGATTCTTGATCGGCCGCGACCAGCAGATGGAACACGCCTGATAGAGGAAATAAGGGCCGAGCCCGCGCCCAATCGCTTCCGGCATCAGGCCGTAATAGGCGAGGTGGGCGACGTCCTGCTCGGCAAAATCGAGTTCTGCGAAGCCGGCGGGCGCGCCTTCGGCATAGAGCACGTAAAGCTCCAGTGTCGGCGCTTCCAGAATCTTCGCCAATTCGGCGTCGCTCAGCTTCTTTCGGTCGACCCAGAAATAATCCTTGCCCACAGTGTCGTAGAGATAACGATAGAAATGCACCGTCGGCTTTTCGGCGCGCAGGATGGCGATCTTGCCACGCGGCTGCGGCGGGCCGGGCGGGGCGGGACGCTGTTTCATCTCCAAAAACGTCACCGTCATTGGAATGCGGCGCGGCGTTTTCGGAGCAGGGCTCATGCCGTCTCCACCGGAACGTCCGTGCGCGCACCCCACTCGGCCCATGAGCCGTCATAAAGCGCGACGTCTTTCGCCCCCGCAACGGTCAACGCCAGAAGTTCGATTGCGGCGGTGATGCCGGAACCGCAGGTGGTTACAATCGGCTCGCGAATGTCGATATTGCGCGCCTTGAACAGTGCCTGCAATTCGGACGGCGATTTCAGCGTACCGTCGGTATTCGTAAGTTCTTTGTACGGAACATTCGTACTGCCCGGGATGTGTCCGGGCCGTACACCGGGGCGAGGCTCAGCTTCCTTACCGTCGAAGCGCGCGGCGCTGCGCGCATCCACCACCTGCCGCTCCCGCGTGGTAAGGTTCGCTTTCATCTGGTCGAAGTGCCGGATCAGCGCATTGTTCGGACGCGGCGTGAAATGGCGCGGGAAAGCTTGTGCCGCCATATCTTCCACCGGGCGGCCTTCATGCCGCCACCTCGGCAGGCCGCCGTCGAGTACGGCTACGTCTTCATGTCCCATCGCGCGCAGCATCCACCAGGCGCGCGCCGCCGAATAAATCCCGGCGCCGTCATAGACGACGATCAGATTGCCATCGCCGAGACCCAGCTTGCGCATGCGGCTGGCGAATTTGGGCGCGGGCGCCAGCATGTGAGGCAGCGGATTCTTCTCGTCGGAAAGATCGTCGATGTCGAAGAATACCGCGCGCGGGATATGCGCTGCGCGGTATTCGGCCAACGCATTGCGGCCCGCGTCCGGCAGATACCACGAGGCATCGGCCACACGGATGTCCGGCGCATCGATTCGCTCGGCGAGCCATTCGGTCGAAACGATGGGCGTGACGATGGTCATCTCACAAACGGAACAGTGGGCGGTGGAGGAGGCTCGGCCAGCCAGCGCGGCAGAGGCAGGTTCCTGGAACGCAGGAAATCCGGGTTGAACAACTTACTTTGATAGCGAGTGCCGTAATCGGCAAGAATCGTGACGATGGTGTGTCCAGGCCCCATGTCTTTCGCCATACGGATTGCACCAGCCACGTTAATGCCGGTGGAGCCGCCCATGCAAAGACCCTCATATTCCAGCAGGTCGAAGATGATAGTCAGGGCTTCTTCATCCGGAATCTGAAATGCGTCGTCGATCGGCGCGCCTTCGAGGTTGGCAGTGACGCGGTTCTGTCCGATCCCTTCCGTGATGGAGGAACCTTCGGCGGTCAGTTGGCCGGTCTTGATCCAGGAATAAATCGCCGCTCCCTTCGGATCGGCGGCGGCCGTGCGAATATTCGGGTTGCGTTCCTTCAGCGCGATGGCCGTCCCTGCCAACGTACCTCCGGTTCCGACCGCGCAGGTGAAGCCATCCACCTTGCCGCCGGTCTGCGCCCAGATTTCGGGGCCGGTGCCTTCGATATGCGCCTGCCGGTTGGCGACATTGTCGAACTGGTTGGCCCAGATTGCACCGTTGGGATTTTCTTTGGCGATCTGCTCGGCGAGGCGGCCGGAGACCTTCACGTAGTTGTTGGGATCCCGATAGGGCACAGCGGGCACTTGAATGAGCTGAGCGCCCAGAAGGCGCAGCGCATCCTTCTTCTCTTCGCTTTGCGTCTCGGGAATCACGATGACCGTCTTGAAACCGAGCGCATTTGCGACCACGGCAAGTCCGATGCCGGTATTTCCCGCAGTGCCTTCAACGATCGTGCCACCGGGTTTCAGCGTTCCGCGCGCAAGCGCATCCTTGATGATGAACAGCGCCGCGCGGTCCTTCACTGACTGACCAGGGTTCATGAACTCGGCCTTGCCAAGAATCTCGCATCCGGTCATTTCGGATGCGCGGCGCAGCCGGATCAGCGGAGTGTTGCCGACGGCGGCAATAACATCTTTTCGGATATCCATGCGCCCGAAACTAACGGCCGCCTTGGGGGGCTTCAAGGCACCGGGCGGCTCAAATCGGTCTCAACACGGCGTACATATTGTCGTTGAAGGGTATTCGGCCATAGAGCCGGAATTTCACCGAAAATCCTGAGGATTTGGCCAGGCGTTCCAATGCCGGCGGTGTAAAATATTGTACATGATCCGGATGGCGGAATCCTGGCCATTTCGCGCCGAGGATGACGCGGTTCCAGCATGCAAAGTTCGGTACCTTCACAAGCGCCACGCCGTCTTTCTTCAACACGCGCCGCGTCTCAATCAGCGCCTCGCGCGGCTGCGCCTCATGCTCGAGATAGGACCACAGCGTGATGCCGGTAAAGAAGCCGTCCGGCAGTTGCCGAAGCCCCGAAACGCCATCGGCATTCACCACCTTCCCGCCGCGCGGTTCGAAGATCGAAGCGGCTTTCGCAGCGGCGGCGGATTCGATTTCGATGCCATAAGGTATGTACCCGGGCGCCAGTTCGGCAAACGCCTTGCCGTTGCTGCAGCCGACATCGAGCACCGGCCCCGGCTTTGCAAAACCTTTCATCCCGCCCGCGGGCGTGGCTTCGCCAAGGATGCCCAGACGCCAACGCGTCATCATATCGATGCGCGCGAGGATCGGCTGCTGTTTCAGACGGCGGTCTTCTTCGATCTTGTGCTGTTTGGTCCAGCCGATTTCGTCATAAAGCGCGCTGTAATTCGGCACCCATTCCAGAAAGATCAGCCCGCAATTCGTGCACTCCTTCATCGGCCAATCAGGATGCGAATACTTTACCAGCGGCGCATCCACGGATGCCGTACCGCAAGACGGGCAGTCGCGATGAATGCGTTCGTCGGCTGCCTTTACGTTCATGAAAGGAGGCTTCCCGGTCTCTCGTCTCGAGGGAAGATGGAAAATGGCTCCCCGGGCAAGATTCGAACTTGCGACCAACCGGTTAACAGCCGGTTGCTCTACCGCTGAGCTACCGAGGAACACCGCGGAACGCGTGTCTAGCGCGTCCGAGGCGGCGTGCCTATATCAATCTACTCCTTGAAGCAACGGCGGTATGAAATGGCCGAGCGCACACGCCTCAAAATCGGGAAGTACAATATGGCCATCCCCGGCACCAAGACGCAGCGGACTGCGCTGGGTGGCGCGCTGACGGTCGGAGGGCTGCTCGGCTTTCTTCCCATTCTCGGCTTCTGGATGGTGCCGCTGGGTCTTCTTGTCCTGTCCGTCGATCACCACCCCGTCCGGCGATTCCGCCGCCGCGCCGAAATCTGGTGGGGCCGAAGGACAAAGCCCAAAAACAGCTAAAAATCAGCTCAAAAAGAAAGAGGGCCGGTGTTAGCCAGCCCCCAAGGCGTTGGGTAATGGTGGGGTGTCTTCAAGGGAAGACGCGCACAGGGTGCCGTTATAAGGTTAATAGACCCTTAACACTGTGCGGAAATTCCCTAATTTTTTCTTCGGGATTGTGTTCTCCCTTCGGCTCGAACAAGTCGCATGGACCCCATTCAGCGGAAGGTTACTTGTCCTGACAAGCCAACAATATAGGGGATATAACCTGCATTTACGGTCTCTGATCCTTGACCGGGCGATAAAACCCATATCCGCCCGCAGACGCTCTTTGACGGTGTGAATTTCGCTGGAGGCCACGCCCGGAATTGAACCGGGGTACACGGTTTTGCAGACCGTTGCGTCACCACTCCGCCACGTGGCCGTTCCAGAACGCGGCCTATAACAGCCGAAGGGAGAACGGACAATCCGGGCCTTCCGGCCGGCAGCGGAAGTTGTGTCCCGGAATCCGTCAACGTATAAGCGCGGGCTTCCCAATTGGCTGACTCTATGCCTGATTTCTCTGCCCAGCGCCTCACCATGGTCGAAACGCAGGTCCGTCCGAACGACGTGACCGATCCCCGGATCATCGCTGCGCTCAGGGCGGTCCCGCGCGAACGATTCGTTCCGGGGCCGCGACAGGCGCTGGCCTATTCGGAAGGTCCCGTCGAGGTCGCTCCCCGACGTTATCTGATGGACGCGCGCAGCTTTTCCAAGCTGGTGCAGCTCGCCGATATCCAGCCGGGCGACAAGATCCTCGATGTGGCGGCGGCCACGGGCTATTCCTCGGCCGTTCTGGCGCGTTTGGGCGGGCAGGTGATCGCGTTGGAACAGGATGCCGATCTCGTGCGCGTTGCCAGCGACACACTCCATGCCGAGGGCTGCAAGAACGTGACGGTCGTTCAGGGCGCGCTCACGGAGGGTGTAAAGGCCAATGCCCCTTACGACGTGATCTTCATCAATGGCGGCGTCGAAAGCGTTCCGGACAGCCTCCTGGGCCAGCTGAACGAAGGCGGCCGGCTGGTCGCGATTATCCAGAACGGGCCGCAGGGCCACGCCCATATCTATCTCAAGGAAGACGGTGTTGTGGGCAGCCGCGCCGATTTCGATGCCGTTGTCCCCGACCTGGCAGGCTTTAAGCGTCAGGTTGGATTTGTGTTCTAGGCTCCCCAGATAGTCCGGGGATGAGGCTGCTAGAGGGGCAAATGACCAAATTCCGGTCCGTATGGCTGGCTGCCGGCATTGTCCTTGCCCCGCTCACGGGCCAGGCCGCCACGATCACCCTCAACGAGGCGTTGGGCATCGCCTATGAAACCAACCCTCAACTGAGCGCCGCTCAGGCCAATCTACGCGCTATCGACGAAGAGGTCGCCAAGGCCAATTCCGGCTGGCGGCCGACGATCAACGCGCAAGGTGCGTGGGGTCCGCAGCAAGCCAACATCTCCGGTTTCGGAACGATCAGCGCCCATCCGCTGCAGGGGCAGGTGACCATCACCCAGCCGCTTTTTCGCGGCGGGCGGACTTATGCCGAAATCGGGCGCGCCAAGGCGCTCGTGCGGGCAGGGCGCGCACAGCTCGTCGCGACCGAGCAATCGGTTCTTCTGGATGCCGTTACGGCCTACATGGATGTGGTGCGCGACGAAGCGACCGTGAAACTCAGCCTGAACAACGTCGACGTGTTGAGGAAGCAGCGTGACGAAACGCTCCTGCGCTTCAAAGTCGGCGAACTGACACGCACCGACGTTTCGCAATCGGAGGCGCGCCTTGCCGGTGCGGAATCGGCGCTCACCACCGCAAAAGGCCAGTTGGCCGCAGATCGCGCGGTTTTCGCGCAAGTGATCGGCCGCCCGCCGGAAGAGCTGGAAGGCGAACCCGCATTGCCGCAGCTTCCCGAAAGTGTCGATATGGCGCTGAATTTGGCACTGCAGGAGAATCCCGCACTCATTCAGGCCCGCGAAAATGCCAAAGCTGCCGATTACGCCGTGGATGACGCCATTGGCGCGATGCTGCCGAGCCTCGCATTGCAGGGCCAGTATCAATATCAGCGCGGCGGCTTCGACACATTGGGCGGCGTGGGGAGTTCCGGCGCGCTCAGCGTGACCGAAAAGCTCACTTCGATTCAGGGCGTTTTGAACGTCCCGATCTATCAGGGCGGCGCCGATCAGGCGCAGGTGCGCCAGGCGAAGGAATATCGTTCGCAAGCCGAGATGAACATCGTCGTTTCCGACCGGAGCGTGCGCCAGGCCGTGCAGGCCGCATGGGAAAACTTTAATGCGGCGCGCGCAACAATCGAATCCAACAAGGCACAAGTGAAGGCCGACGAGATCGCCTTTGAAGGCGTCAAACGGGAACAACAGGTGGGCGGGCGTACCACGCTCGACGTCCTCGACGCGCAGCAGGAATTGCTGAATTCGCAGCTTTCCGTCGTGATTGCGCAGCGAAATACGGTGGTTGCGGCCTTTCAGCTCCTTGCTGCGGCAGGAAAATTGACCGCGAAAAACCTCGGGCTGAAAGTGACCAACTACGATCCAGTAGAGCATTATGACGCGGATGCTGCGCGCTGGATCGGCCTGGATTGACGCTTTTTTAAGAACTTGCCTAAGCGCCGTTAACTCCGTCTTTTCTTATTTCGGCAACTGTCATACCGTCGTTTGAAAGCCGCCATAGGCTGGCGGCCAGAGAGAGAACACGCATGGCCAGCCCGTCTGCCCCGCAGCATGAGCCGACGATGGAGGAAATTCTCGCCTCCATCCGCAAAATCATCTCCGAGGATTCGACTGAGCAACCGGCCGCTGCGCCTCAAGGCACGGAACCGTCAGATGACTCCGATGTTCTTGAGCTGACTCAAGAGGTGAGCCAGGAGCCTGCATTCGAACCCGCTCCAACTCCTGTTGAAGCAGTTGTCGAGGACGATGTTGTGTTTGAGGAAATCGAGGAGCCGACCATGAATCAAGCCGCACCGTCGGACGAAGGCATCTTCTCCGACAAAACCCGTTCGGCGCTCGACAATGCATTTGCGAGCCTCGACGAACAGCCTTCGGCTCCCGGCTTCACGATGCCGCAAGGCGACAGCGTACAGGCCGTGTTCGAGCGTGCCGTGCGCAGCGGCTTCGAGCCGCTTCTGCGCGAGCACCTCAATGCCAATACCGAAGCGCTGATCGAACACATGAAGCCGCTCATCCGCGAATGGATGGACGACAACTTCCCGTCGCTCCTCGAAAGCGCCGTACGCACCGAAGTAGCCCGTGCCGTAAAGGCGCGCGGCCGCCGCTGATCCCCAACTGAAATAAGGCAGGCCGGGGTTGGCGAAAGTCCCCGGAGCCTCTTGACGATCGGGCTGCCGGACTGTTTCACCAGCCTTCCGGCCCGCATTCCGCTCAAGAGGCACCCGATTTTATGCTCGACAAGACATTCAACCCGCAGGACGTGGAACGGCGCATCTATGCCGAATGGATGGCCTCGGGCGCTTTTCGCGCCGGGCGCAGGCCGGACGCCGAGCCCTTCTGCATCGTCATTCCGCCGCCGAACGTTACCGGCCGGCTGCACATCGGCCATGCCCTGAACAACACACTGCAGGACGCGCTGGCGCGCTTCGAACGCATGCGCGGCAAGGACGTCTTATGGCAGCCGGGCATGGACCACGCCGGCATCGCTACCCAGCTTGTCGTGGAGCGCCAACTGGCCGAACGCCAGCAGAGCCGCGTGAAGATGGGCCGCGAGAAATTCCTCGAAGCCGTGTGGAAATGGAAAGACGAATCCGGCGGCGCGATCGGCGAACAGCTTCGCAGGCTCGGCGCCTCCGCCGATTGGTCGCGCGAGCGCTTCACAATGGACGAGGGCCTTTCGCGTGCGGTGCTGAAGGTATTTGTGGAGCTCTACAAACAAGGCCTGATCTACAAGGACAAGCGTCTGGTCAACTGGGATCCGCGCCTGCAAACGGCAGTGTCGGATCTCGAAGTCGAGAACATCGATATCAAGGGTCACCTCTGGCATATCAAATACCCCATAGAAGGCCAGATGGGACAATTCCTGACGGTTGCCACGACGCGGCCCGAAACGATGCTGGGCGACACCGCCATCGCCGTTCATCCCGACGATGCGCGCTACAAACATCTAATTGGCAAGAACGTCATCCTGCCGCTCGCCAACCGCGCGATCCCGATCATCGCCGACGAATATTCCGACCCTGAAAAAGGGACCGGCGCGGTGAAAATCACGCCGGGCCACGATTTCAACGACTTCGAAGTCGGCAAGCGCCACAATCTACCGCTGATCAATATTCTCAACAAAGACGGCACGCTGAACGACAACGTGCCGGAAGCCTATCGGGGTCTGGACCGTTTCGAGGCACGGAAGACGATTGTCGCCGATCTCGACGCTCTGGATTTGATCGACAAGACCGAGCCGATCACGCACTCGGTCCCGCACGACGAAAAGACAAAGACCGTCGTTCTCGAACCCTATCTCACCGAGCAATGGTACCTGAACGTCAAGCCGCTGGCGGAAAAGGCGATTGCCGCCGTGGAAGACGGCCGCACCAAATTCGTTCCAGAAAACTGGGCAAACGTCTATTTCAACTGGCTGCGCAACATCCATCCATGGTGCATTTCGCGTCAACTCTGGTGGGGGCATCAGATTCCCGCGTGGTATGACGCCGACGGAAAAATCTATGTCGCGGAAAGCGAAGCCGAAGCGCAGAAGCAGGCAGGCGGCAAACAGCTTGCCCGCGACCCTGATGTGCTCGACACATGGTTCTCTTCCGCGCTGTGGCCGTTCTCGACACTCGGCTGGCCGGACGAGACACCGGAATTGAAACGCTTTTATCCCACGAGCGTGCTCGTCACCGGATTCGACATCATCTTCTTCTGGGTCGCTCGAATGATGATGATGGGCCTGCATTTCATGAACGACGTGCCTTTCCACACCGTGTTCATCCACACCCGCGTGCTGGACGAAAAGGGCCAGAAGATGTCGAAGACGAAGGGCAACGTCGTCGACCCGCTGGAACTGATCGACGAATTCGGCGCGGACGCATTGAGATTCACGCTGGCGCTCGCAGCGGGGCAGGGGCGCGACATGCGCATCGGGCCTTCGCGCGTGGAAGTGAATCGCAATTTCGCGACAAAGCTGTGGAACGCAGCTCGTTTCTGTGAAATGAACGAATGCGTCTCACGCGACGATTTCGACCCGGCAAAAGTTTCGCTGACCGCCAACCGATGGATCGTCGCCGAAACGGCCAAAACAGCCGCCGAAGTGACGCGCAATTTCGAGGCGCTGCGCTTCAACGAGGCGGCCGGCGCCGTCTATCATTTCGTCTACGACACTTTCTGCGACTGGTATCTCGAAATCACCAAGCCGATCTTCAACCAGGGCGACGAGCCGCAAAAGGCTGAAACACGCGCTACCGCCGCTTGGGCGCGCGACCGTATTCTGGAGATCCTGCACCCATTCATGCCGTTCATTACGGAGGAATTGTGGGCGCGCACGGCCTCGACACCGCGCAAATCGCTGCTGATCGAATCCCCGTGGCCCGACCTTTCCGGTCTGCCCAAATT
>DASZRY010000090.1:0-7691 GCA_035548975.1 Rhizomicrobium sp. | reverse complement strand
CGACGCGGCGCGAGCGCACCTCGAGATGCGGCGCCACGTTCTGCAGCGCGTCGTGGAAGGTGCGCACCGGGTCGGCGCTGCCCTTGCGCTGGATCTGGTCGAGCGCGCCGTAGACGATGCTCTCGGCGACCGACTTCTTGCCGTCATACATCAGGCTGTTCATGAACTTGGCGAGAACCAGATCGCCATACTTGGCATCCGGGTTGATTTCACGGCGTTCGGCGCGGCGGCGGCGGGACATCTGTTCTCTTCCTTATTTCGGACGCTTGGCGCCATAGAGCGAGCGGCGCTTCTTGCGATCCTTCACGCCCTGCGTGTCGAGCACGCCGCGGATGATGTGATAGCGAACGCCCGGAAGGTCCTTCACGCGGCCGCCGCGGATAAGCACCACGGAGTGTTCCTGAAGGTTGTGACCTTCTCCGGGAATATAGGTCACGACTTCGTAGCCGCCCTTGCCGGTGAGGCGCACCTTCGCGACCTTGCGAAGTGCGGAGTTCGGCTTCTTCGGCGTCGTCGTGTAGACGCGCGTGCAGACGCCGCGCGTCTGCGGATTTCCCGCGAGCGCCGGCACCTTGTTGCGCTTCGGCTTCTCGCCGCGCGGCTTGCGGATCAACTGATTGATCGTCGGCATCCTGATTCCCTGTTTCGCCTTTCGGCTCCAAACAACAAAAAGCGGGGCTGAGGCCTTTCGGGCCCGCCCCTTACATGCGGAGGACTGGAGGAACCCCTCGAGTCGCGCGTGCAAAAGCATCTCAAACTGGCTTCCCAGCAGCGTTTTTCGAGCGTCGGCCCGAGACGGCCTGCCTTGGAAGGTGGCGCTGTATATAAGTGGGGATAACGTGGGTCAACCCCCGCGATAGACTATATCGCGGGGGCAGAAAATCCCTTCTAGACCAAGGCCATAAGCGCTCGGACCGCCATCGCCATCAGAACAAGGGTGGACACCGAGAAGACGGTGAACCGCAGCATCACCACATTGATGGTGCATTGGATCAAGGTGTGGATCACCCGCAGACCCACATAGGCCCAAGCCAGCAAGATATTGAGCTGATCACCTTGGCCGGTCAGATGAAGGTAAAAGACCATCGCGTAGAAGATGGTCGGCTGTTCCAGCAAGTGGTTGTAATTATTGGCAATTTGTCGTGGAACGTCCGGCAGGATGTCAAGCGAGCCAGGAAACCGGGCTTTCTGTGGGTCGATGCCTGCCTTTTGCATCGCCGGTATCCGGGTCAGATACATCCAGATCCAGACAATCAAGGTGAGAACAATCAGCGCCAATACCGGCGTGAGAATGGACGTCATTTCCTGCCCCCGAGGCTTTTAATTGGGATCATCGTATGCCGAGTTCCCAGAGCCGCAAGCTAGTGCAACTCAAATTCTACCGGGACAACCAGGTTGAGGGTCTGCTGAGGCCAGTCGGCAGGGATGGGGGGAAGCGGCTGGGCACGGGCGATGAGTTGTCTGGTTTCTTCGTCAAGGATTGGGCGGCCGGAACTTTTGGCGATGTCGAAGGAAAGGACGCGGCCGGTGCGATCCATCACGAAATGAAGTTGGACCACGCCTTCGATGTGAAGCTTGCGGGCTTGCGGCGGATAGCGCTTGGCCGCGTCGAGGTAAGCGATGATCCGGGCAAGATAAGCGTCCCTGCCCGTTCCCGCGATCGGAGATGGCACGGAGGTTGGGGCCGCGGTCTGCACCTGTTGAGCCGTGATCGCTTTTGACGGCGGCGGCGTGGCGATGGTTATTTCGGGCGCTATAGCAATAGCAGGTTCCGGCACCTTCATTTGCGGCTGCGGCGGTGGCGGGAGCTCAGTCTTGGCCGGTGTCTCGGCAATGATGGCGACTGTGATCGGTTCGGGCGTCATTGCGCGATACGCCTTTGAACCGCCCCATACGATCGCAGCGGCCAATGCGATGTGGGCGAGGATGGCGACAAGCGCGCTGAGATAACGGCTGCGCGCGGGCGCTGTTGGCACGGATGTTTTGTGCACGCGCTGGAAGGCGCAAGGCGGCAGGCGCTCACCCGGCACATCTTCCACTATGCGCACCGCCATGTTCATGCGTTCCCTCCTACAGCGGCAGCAGAAGGAACTATGCGCGCACGCGCCCGGCGCTTTTTGATCCACATCACGAGGCCCGTCGCGACAAAAAGCGACGGCAGCAAACCCGAGAGAAAAACGAGCAAGCGCCAGAGCGGACCCAATCCGCTGCCTTCGTGCAGCGGACGCTGCCACGCCATAAAGGCGCCGGCGCGACTTTCGGATGGATTGCGCATGGCGGCGATCTTTTTCTGCCAAGGATCGACATATGCAATCGCAACCAGCCCATCATGCGGATCCCCGATGGTCACGCGCCACGCAGCATTGCGTTTCGCCTGAACGGTGATGCTTTGAATCTGCGCATCCGGCATTTGCGCCTGGGCAAGGCGGAGCGCGCCATCGAGACTGAGAGGCTTTGCGCCTTTCACAGGTTCGACCGGCGGGCCATTGCGCAGATCGAACGGCTGCGCCGGTTGCTGCGCGCCCAAGGTGACGATGCTGCGGACCGTTTCCGGAAAAGCGATGGCCACGCCGCTGAAACTTACGATCAGGAAAGCGGCGAGACCCCAAATGCCGAATGCACCGTGAATATCGCGGTAAAGCCAATAGCCGCGCGCATTCGGGCGAATACGGAAGGCCGCGCGCCACTGGCCGCGCTTCGGCCACCAGATGACAATGCCGCTCGCGCCAAGCGCCAGCATCGCCACGCCGAGCCAGCCCACAAGCTGGCGCCCTTCCCTTCCCGGAACCAGGAGACGGCCGTGAAGATCGTGCATCGTGCGCACGACACTGCTGTAGGGCGTTTGGCGCACATCGAGCACGCGCGCACTTACGGGATCGACATAAACATCCATGCCACCCTGCGGGCCGGGGCTCGGGCTCGGCTGAAAGCGCACGAGCAGCGCATCGCCTTTCTCTTGCGGCAGCAGGAGTGTCATGCTGGAATTTTTTGCCGGCGCCTTTTCGCGCGCAGCAGCAGCCAGCATATCGAGCGGAAGCATGACACCCGGCGTAACAGCACGCGGCGCGGGCTGTGCGCCCATCTCCAAAAGCTCGTCCTGGAAAACAAGAATGGCGCCGGAGAGACCAAGAACAGCCAAAACGATGCCCAGCGTGAGGCCCGTCCAGAGATGAATTTGAAAGAGTACGGCGCGCAGTTTCATCTCACACCTCCGCCCAGCGGCGAACAAGGTTGTGATAGATGCCGGTGAGTTTGATGGCTTCCGCGCTTTCCCCATCCTTGGCGCGCAGCGATTGAATGGCGGTGTCGAGATCGAAGAGGAGCGTGCGCTTTCCATCGTCGCGCACCATGCTTTGTATCCAGAAGAAGGAGGCCCAGCGGCTTCCGCGCGTGACCGGATTGACGCGATGGCGGCTGGTTGCCGGATAAAGCACCATGTCGCCCGCGGCAAACTTTACCTGCTGTACGCCATAGGTGTCTTCGATGATGAGTTCGCCGCCGTCGTAATCTTCGGGTTCGGTCAGGAACAACGTGGCCGAAAGATCGGTGCGCACGCGAATGGGAGCGCCCGGCACGAAGCGGATGGAATTGTCGATATGCATGCCGAAATCCATACCCGCGTCATAGCGATTGAAAAGCGGCGGAAAGACACGCAGCGGCAAGGCGGCCGAGGTGAACAGTTCGTTGCGGCCGAGCCTCTGCAAAATCAATTCGCCCAGTTCACGCGCTTCTTTGGAATTTTCGGGGAGCTGGAGATTTTTCTTGGCTTGCGCGGATTGCACGCCCGCCGTGACTTTGCCATCGACCCATTGCGAACGGGCAAGCACATCCCGGCACTGCGCAACTTCCTGCGCGGTGAGCAATGCCGGGATGCGAACAAGCATGCCGCCCTCACATTTCCACGCCGGCCGAGAACAAAACCGTGCGCCCGGCCGCGGGCGTGCCGCGGTTTCCGAACGATTGGGCGTAGTTCAAACGGTCGGTGAGATTGATGAGATTGATGCCAAATTCGAGATTTTCGATTTTGTAGGAACCAAAGAGATCAAGCTGCAAGGTTGCCGGAATCTGCACGATGCGATAGGGCACGATCGTGGCAGGGTCCGCAATCGAAGCACTTGCGGCCGTATAAGCATTGTAGAGTTTGCTTTGATAGGTGATGCCACCGCCGACGGTGAGGCCATCGGCAAATTCGGAGAAATCGTAGGACGTCCAGAATGTGGCGGCGTGTTTGGGCGTGAAGGTGATTTGCCTTCCCACCGCAATAGGATTGAGCGTCGGCGTGCCCGTGGCCACCCCCGAAGGACAGATTATGCCAGTGGGCGGATTGGCCGAAGGCGCCGCAACGCAGTTTGAATAGGATTCCAGAATTTTTGTATCGAGATAGGTATAGGAGACGGTGACCGTCCATTCCGGCGTGGGATGGCCGGTGACGCCAAGCTCGAAACCGCGGGCGCGCTGTTTTTCCCCAGACTGGGCGAGAACATCCTGAGTGATCGGATCGACCTGCGTGGCGTTGTTCTTCGTCACGTTGAAGAGCGAGCCCGTGACCGACAGCGCTCCATCAAGAAAACCAATTTTTGCGCCTAGTTCGAATGTTTCGCCGGCTTCGGGCTTCAAATCTGCGGTGGCGACGGCAATACCCGTTGCATTTCCGACGATCGAGGTTCCTTGCGGCGTGCTGGAGCGGCCATAGGAGAAGTAATAGGTCTGATCTCCCGCAGGTTCCCAAACGATGCTGGCGCGCGGCGAGAAAAAGCTGCTGTCGGCGGTGAGCGGCGCGGCGGTGCCTCCCACCGTCGTTGTCGTGTAATTCGCCGAATAGCTGTCCCACCGCAGCGAGCCGATGACGGACCATTGATCGTTGAACCAAAAGCGTTCCACGCCGAACAGCGCATAATCCGTCGCTGCGCCCGTGGCGTGCAAAGTGGTGTTCAAATTGGCCGTGGTGCCGGAAACGGTTGCGGGCGCGGGCAGGATGACCATGTAACCTTCCGGCGGCGTGTTCACCGGATCAAGAAGACTGACCCCGATGTTGGAACGTGACGCCGTGTGATTACCCAGGATGTAGAAGAAATCCGAAGCCGAAGGCAGCGTGTAGGCGAAGAATGTGCGCGCATTGTTTTGATAGGATGCGTCGAAGCCCAGAATGAGCTGGTTCCGGAAACTGCCAA
The DNA here is from genome assembly GCA_035548975.1 of Rhizomicrobium sp. Lineage (GTDB taxonomy): Bacteria > Pseudomonadota > Alphaproteobacteria > Micropepsales > Micropepsaceae > Rhizomicrobium. The sequence continues at coordinate 2,520 of DASZRY010000090.1, read as the reverse complement.
GATCGTGATCACTGCGCGCGGTGGTGAGATTCTGCGCACCCCAGGCGCTTTGCGCATAGGGGCCGGAACCGCCGATGCCGCCATAGGCATTTGCAAGATCGCCCGAAGCGATGGCGAGCGCGCAAGCATTGGTGGCGGGAAGCTCATCGCAACGATCGACCGTGGTATATTGGAAATAGCGCGAATAGACACCCACGCGCGTATCGTTCGTGAGCGTGAGCGACGGCGATACCTGATGCGAAAGGCGCGCGGTGACGATATCTGCGTTACCGCGATCCTTGTCGGAGGCGTAGCCTAGGAAATTGGAGCGCGGTATGCCGTTCTCGCTCACCGGAATGGCGATGCGGCTTGTGGGGTCGACCGAAACAGGCAGGCCGTAATCCGGGGTGTTGTCGTAATGCTGGTGGAGATAATTGACGGTGAGCTGCGTTTCCGTGCCCAGGCCGAAACCGATGGACGGCGCAATGCCCCAGCGTTTCGATTTCACCACATCGCGGCCCACGACGCCGGTTGAATTGCCCATGAGGTTGAGGCGGACAGCGGTTGTTTCATCCAGCACCTTGTTCACGTCGGCGAGGCCGCGGAAGTAGGAGCCATTGCCGGCGTAACCTTCGACGCTGTAACGGTCTTCCAAGAACGGTGTTTTGGAAACAATGTTGATGACGCCGCCTGTGTTTCCACGGCCGAACAACGCACCCGACGGGCCCTTCAATACCTGCACTTCTTCGTAGTTAAAGCTGTCGCGCGTGTAGACCCCGAAATCGCGCAGGCCATCCAAATAGATATCGTCTTTGGCATCGAAACCGCGGATCTTGAACTGATCGCCCGCCAGCGTGCCGCCTTCGCCGATCGCAATCGTGATACCGGGAACATTTTTCAGTGCGCCTTCGAGCGAGGAGACGGCCTGTTGCCGCATTTCCTCTTGCGGGATGACGTTGATGGCTTGCGGCGTGTCCTGAACTGTCGTTGGCAGGACGGACAGGCCGGTGTCATGGGTTTGAGGATTCTTGGCGCTGCTGTCTTCGACCTTCACCGGCCCAAGTTCGATGGGCTGGTCGCTATCGGCGAAGGCGGGAGCGGAAACGCAAGTTCCGCCGGCAAGTAGCGCGGCAAGCACACGATATGAAACGCAAGAGTTCAACTGCATGGCCATGAAATGGTCCCCTTGAAAGTCAGCGTTAAAGATTCTTGGCTGGCTGAAAGGGATGTCCCTCCATGGCTGGCTATGCGACGGCGCGTGCCGTCATTTGGTGAGGATCAGCTTTCCGTTGCTGGTGAGCCTCAACCGGTACTCTTGTGTGCCGTTCAGAAGGATGGCTTCGCGGGCCCCGCGTAGGACGGTCTGCACGTCGAGCCGCGGAGGATTCGTTTTCACCTCCTCCCGATTTTCCGATGCCGACTGTTCCCGCGTGGGCAACGATTGGCCCTCCCGAACACAAAGGGGGTGATAGCAAGCGGAACTCGTTCTTGCAACTCATTTGCAAAATCAGTCGCAGGGGGGCCGGGGGATGGCGGGATTGCGGGGTTTTAACCCCGGCTCGCACACTTGTGCGTTGCGGCAGGCGGGTCAAATCGCCTATCGACCGAGCAAGCGAGAGTCCAAACGTGCGTTTCGGTAGCCAAATCGTTGGGGGTGGGGCCAAGCCGGTCTGGCGGCTGGGGGTGATCCTCTTCACCCTCCTCGCCTTCGCCTTCCAAAGCTTCACGACCCAGACCCACATACATAAACTGTCCCTGTCCGGCATTGCTGGAATCGCTGCGGCGCTAGACATCGACGCCCCCTCAAAGAACGGCAAGCCCCCCACCAAGCAGGACCAGAACTGCCCGCTTTGCCAGGCGGTGGCGCACGCAGGTGCGTTTGTCTCGCCATCGTCGGCAGTCAGCATTGTTCCGACTCTCAGCGTACAGATCATTGCGATCTCGCCGGATGTCGCGATCGCAATCGATGCGGTTTCACATAGCTGGCAAAGTCGAGGGCCGCCGCTCGGCTAATCCTAAAAAGTGGTTCGCGTGATGCAAGGCGTCGGGCCCCAAGCCTCAGACCATCGCATCGCTTTCAGTCATACCAGCAATCGCGCACGCGCGACTGCCGACCATGGGACTATCCGAGATGTTACGTCATGTCTTGCTCGCAAGCGTCGCGGGCGCAACCGTGCTTTTCGATTCTTCCGCTATTGCACAAATCGCCAACCAGGATTCCGGAACCATCGAAACCGTTGTGGTCACCGCGCAGCGGTTGAACCAGGCTCGCAACGGTATCCAGACTCAGACGGGCGCCTCCACTTACACCATCACGGCCGACCAAATCGAAAACCAGCCGGGCGGCGCCAACAACCTGCTCAACCAGATCGTGTTGCAGGCGCCCAGCGTGGCGCAGGATTCATTTGGTCAGCTTCATGTCCGTGGTGAGCACAACGGGCTGCAATACCGGCTGAACGGCGTGATCATTCCCGAAGGGATTTCGGTGTTCGGACAAACGCTGAGCCCTCGGCTGATTTCTTCCATGCAACTCATCACCGG
>DASZRY010000089.1:0-5635 GCA_035548975.1 Rhizomicrobium sp. | reverse complement strand
GCGGCGCTGCCTGTGATGAAGCATTCCGTGAAGCCGGCAAGTTCGTTCGGTTCGATATGGCGTTCGACCACCGGAATCTGGCGGGCGCGGGCAAGCGCAATCACCGATTGGCGGGTGATGCCGTTCAGGAAGCAATCCGGTGTCGGTGTGTGCAGCTTGCCGTCCTTTACAAAAAACATGTTCGCGCCGGTCGCCTCCGCCACATATCCCCGATAGTCGAGCATCATCGCATCGGCATAGCCTTTCGATTCTGCCGCGTGTTTGGAGAGCGTGCAGATCATGTAGAGACCGGCGGCTTTCGCGTGGCAGGGCGCGGTATCGGGCGCAGGCCGCCTCCATTCGGCGATATCCAGACGAATGCCCTTGAGCTTTTCCTTCGGATCGAAATAGCTCGGCCATTGCCACAACGCGATGGCAACGTGGATTTTCGTCTGTTGCGCCGAAACGGCCATCATCTCGCTGCCGCGATAGGCCACAGGGCGCATATAGCCTTCGGTGATGCCCTGTATCTTGATCAACTCCTTGCAGGCGGTGTTGATCTGATCTTCGGTGAAGGTGATCTTCATGCCCATGATGCGCGCGGAGTTGAACAGGCGCGCCGTATGATCTTCGAGATGATAAACGCGGCCGTTGTAGACGCGCTGGCCTTCGAACACGCAGGAGCCGTAATGCAGGCCATGAGTCAGTACGTGAGTCTTCGCCTCGCGCCAGGGCACGAAATTGCCGTCGAACCAGATGGTCCCGTCACGATCGTCGAAGGGAAGAACCGAAGGCGCTGCCATAACCAAATCCTCTGCCTGCCCTGGAACTCTTGTTTTGGAGCCCGTCAGAGCCTAAATTAAGTCAACATGACTGACGTAAAGCCAGGCGGACGTCCGCCCGCTGTTTCGCCATTATACTTGCGCGACGAGGAGTTAAAGCAAGGCTTGGATTTGCTTTTCTTCGCGATGCAAAACCTCTGGGCGCATGGATCGCCGCAACTCAATGACGCAGGCTTGGGCCGGGCGCACGCCCGGGCGCTTCACTTCATCGCGCGCCATCCGGGGCTCACGGTTGCGGATTTATTGGCACTTTTGAAGATCACCAAACAGAGTCTGAACCGCGTGCTGAACGATCTGCTTGAAGGCGAATATGTCGAACGCCGCCCCTCCCCCAGCGACCGGCGCATGCGTCAATTGCGCCTGACGCATAAGGGCGAGGCTTTGGTGAACGCACAATGGGAGGCCCAGCGGCCTGAATTGGTGCGTGCATTTCGCGAAGCCGGCCCGGAAGCCGTGGTCGGATTCCGTCGCGTGCTCCTGGGCCTGATGCCGGAAGATAAGCGCAAGGCCATGACATCATGAACGCGCAGAATTCCGACGCGCACATTCTGGTCGTCGATGACGACGAAAGGCTGCGAGCATTGTTGCAACGCTACCTCTCCCAGAACGGATTGAGAGTAAGCGCTGCTGCAGATGCAGGCGAAGCGCGGGCGCTCATGAAAAGCATCGCCTTCGACCTTTTGATTCTCGACGTGATGATGCCGGGCGAATCCGGCCTGGACTTTGCGCAGGACATTCGCAGCCGCTCCGCCGTCCCGATCCTGATGCTGACGGCGCAGGGCGATCCCGAACATCGCATCGCAGGCTTGGAACGCGGGGCGGATGACTATCTGGCCAAACCGTTCGAACCGCGTGAGCTGCTTCTTCGCGTGGAAGGACTTCTGCGCCGCACGACGCCGATCGCACGATCGCCGCACCGCGAAGTGCGCATGGGCGATGCGGTCTTCGATCCCGAGCGCGCGCTGCTGCAGAAAAAAGGCAAGCCGGTGCACCTTACCTCTTCGGAAGCGGCTCTCTTGCGGCTGTTCGCAGCCAATGCCGGGCGCGCCTTTTCGCGCACCGATTTGTGCGTGCGGCTGGGTGTGGCGCTGGAACGATCCATCGACGTGCAAGTGACGCGGCTCAGGCGCAAGATCGAGGAAGATCCCAAAATGCCGCTCTATCTGCAGACAGTGCGCAATGTCGGATATGTCCTTGTCCCAGACCGGACGTCCTAGAGCGCGCTCGCTCGGCGTGCATCCGTTCCGCGCCCTGAAGCGGCTGCTGCCGCGCGGGCTGTTTTGGCGCTCGCTTATCATCATCGTGGCGCCGGTGGTGCTGTTGCAGGGCTTCATGTCCTACTTCTTCTTCGAGCGCCATCTTGAAATCACCACCGAGCGCATGGCGACCGACGTGGCCGCCGACGTGGCGTTCCTCATAAATCTTGAAGACACTTCACCTGCCGCCGACCGGCCGGTCTTGCGCGACAAGGCACGGCGCATGTTGCGGTATCGCATCGCCTTCAACAAAGGAAAGACGCTTCCCCCGCCGCCGCGCTCTTCTCAGAGCACGATCGAGGATGCGCTGGAACTGGTGATTGCCGAACAGATCGGGGAGAAGCGGCACTACGACATAAGCCGCGTCGGCGATGACCTTATCAGGATAGACGTGGAAGTGCATGATGGTGTCTTGAGCCTGCTCGTGCCGCGCGACCGCGTGACCGTTTCGAGTCCGGACATATTCATTCTCTGGATGTTCGGATCCTCACTCGTGCTGGTGGGCATCGCAGTGGTGTTCTTGCGCAACCAGGTGCGGCCGATCGAGCGGCTGGCGCGTGCTGCCGAAAGCTTCGGCAAGGGCCGCGCAGTGCCCGATTTCAAACCGTATGGAGCGGCCGAAGTGCGCCGCGCCGCGCAAGCCTTCATCACAATGCGAGAACGCATCGAACGCCATGTGCACCAGCGTACCGACATGCTGGCCGGCATCAGCCACGATCTGAAGACGCCGTTGACACGCATCAAGCTGCAACTGGCGCTGATGGACGATAGTTCCGATGTGGAGGCGTTGCGCGAAGATATCGTCGAAATGGAGCGGATGCTCGACGAATATCTGCAATTTGCGCGCGGCGAGGGCGGTGAAGAAGCCGTGGCGACCGACTTGCGTCTCCTCGTGCGAGACGCGGCGGAAGCCGCGCGGCGCGCGGAAGGTGCGGAGGCCGACAGCGTGACGCTTGACGAAGGCGAACGCATGGTTTTGACCGTCCGGCGCAATGCGCTGAAACGCTGTGTCACCAATCTGATCGACAACGCGCTCAAATACGGCCAGCACGCCAGGATCACGCTGGTAAGGGGTCTGAAATTCGTCGAAATCAATGTCGACGATGACGGCCCGGGCATTCCCGAAGCACGCCGGGAGGAAGCTTTCCGTCCGTTTCACCGTCTCGACGAAGGCCGCAACCTCCAGATAGGCGGTGTGGGCCTGGGGCTTGCCATCGCGCGCGACATCGCCCGAGCGCACGGAGGCGATTTGGTCCTCGGCGATTCACCGATGGGCGGGCTGCGCGCAACCTTGCGCTTGCCGGTCTAGCGGCCCAATTCGCGGGCGCGTTTGCGGGCCGCGCTCACCGCGCGCCGCATCAGTTTCTGCAGTCCCTCGGCCGACATGAGCACATTCAACGCCGCTTCGGTCGTCCCGCCGGGACTTGTCACATTTCTGCGGAGTTCGGCAGGCGCTGTCTTCTCGGCATCGAGCAATGCCCCTGCCCCGCTCACGGTCCGGCGCGCGAGCCTGGCGGCGACATCGGGCGGCAATCCTTCCTCGATCCCCGCAGCCGTCAAAGCCTCGGCGAGAAGGAAGACATAAGCGGGTCCGGAGCCGGAAACGGCAGTGGCGGCATCGATCAGGTCTTCGTCTTTGACCCAAACGGTTTCGCCGAGCGCGGAGAGCAACTTGTCTGCCAGCTTGCGATCCTTTGCCGTCGCTTTCGGTGTGGCGTAGATCGCGGTGATGCCGCGGCCGATGGAGCCGGGCGTGTTGGGCATGGAGCGGATGATATGGGCTTTGGGTCCCCAGGCCCCGGCCAGGGATTTGGTCGTCGTTCCGGCAGCAATGGAGATCATCGGGGCGCCGCCTTCAGCGATGGCGCGAAGCTGCGGAGCGGCGTCTTTCAGCACCTGCGGTTTCAGTGCGACGATACAGGCGGCGATCTTGACCTTCGGAATGGCGGCCGCGTCGCCGAATAGGCGCACACGATGCTTTTTCGCAAGCGTCTTCAGTTCTTCCGACGGCTTGGGTTCGACGGCGATGAGTGGGCCGGCGCCGTCCGCGATCCAGCCCTTGAGTAGCGCGCCGCCCATGCGGCCCGCGCCGATCAGAAGGATCGCGCCGCCGCCCCTTATGCCTGACCTTGACACTCGAGGATCGCCGCGGCGATGGCGTCTTCCGCCGACTTGCCGCCCCAAATCACGAACTGGAAGGCGGGGTAGTAGTGCTCGCAGGCTTCGACCGCGAGATTGAGCAACGCCTCGCATTGCGACGCGCTCACACCCGAATCCGGAAAGATCATCGCGTGCCGGAACAGAAGCTGGCCGTCATCCGGCCACAGGTCGAAATGGCCGATCCAGAGCCGCGCATTGAGCAGCATCAGGAGCTCGGCCACATCCTTGCGGCGGTCCTGCGCCACCCGCATCTCGAAGGCGCTCGACAAATGCAGCGATTGAAGGTCGTCGCGCCAAGTGAAGCTGAAGTGGTGATCGCACCACTTTCCTGCCACGGAGAGATTCAGTTCGTCGCGGCCGGCGCGCTCGAACGGCCAGCCATTGTCTTCCACCGTCCGCTCGAGCAGGTCGATCGGATGGGGCGCCGAACTCATTTCTTCCTGGTGAACAACCGGCATCCCCGCGCTCCTCAACAGCAAAACGAAGCAGTTGAGGATCAACCTGACACAAGATTTTGTGCACGCACAAGAGTCTCGCTAACCACTTTTTTGAAGCGATTGCCCCTTCCACAGATTCTCTGAGTCAAATGAATCACTTAAGCCGTTCTTCGAGTGCGGCAACGCGCGCTGCAAGTGCTTCGTTTTCGCTTCTGGCCTTCGCCGCCATCGCCTTGACGGCCTCGAATTCCTCGCGCGGCACGAAATCCATGTCGGCGACGAGCTTTTCCAGGCGCTGCCGCATGAAGGTCTCCGCTTCGGTGCGGACGCTTTGGGCCGCGCCCGCCGCGTCGGTGAAAAGCTTCGCCATGGAGTCGAGGAAGGGATTTTCGGTCTGCATCGGAACCTCCGGTCAGCGACATATCGGATGTGGACAAGGTTAAGGCAACGCGGACCGGCGCGTAACCTTGCCGCGCTGAAACTTGACATCGGGGCGCGAAGCAGCGCGTTTTGCCCGCCATGGCGCTTGCCCTCATTCCCTATCCGGACTTCGACCCCGTTCTGGTCCATATTTATGGCCCGTTTTCGATCCGCTGGTACGCTCTTTCCTACATCGCGGGTCTGGTGACGGCCTGGTGGTATCTGGCGCGGACCGCGCGCGAGGCGGGGATGTGGAAGAATCCCCCCTTCTACGGCAAGCCGCCGGCCACCGCCGACCAGATCGGAGATTTCTTCGTCTGGGCCACGATCGGCGTGATCGCCGGCGGGCGGCTGGGCTTCGTGCTGATCTACGGCACCTTCTTCTGCGGTATCTGGGGCACCTCGCCCGCCTGTCACGGACTGCCGATGGGCTATCTCACCGATCCGATCGAGATCGTGGCAGCTTGGAAGGGCGGCATGTCGTTCCATGGCGGACTGTTGGGCGTTGCCATCGCGCTCATCCTCTTTGCCCGCAAGAACA
>DASZRY010000088.1:0-69315 GCA_035548975.1 Rhizomicrobium sp. | reverse complement strand
TATTCCGACGACCTCATCAAATCGATCCTGCGTTCCACCAAGACCATCGCGATGGTCGGCGCGAGCGGCAATGAGATGCGGCCGAGCTATTTCGCGATGAAATATCTGCTCGACAAGGGCTTCCTCATTCACCCGATCAATCCCGGCATGGCGGGAAAGCAAATCCTCGGTCGCACGGTTTACGCTTCGCTCAAGGATGTACCTGCACCTGTCGATATGGTGGACATCTTTCGCGATTCCAAAGCCGCGCTCGGCATTGTCGATGAAGCGCTGGCGGAGAAAGATCGTCTCGGCATCGAAACCATCTGGATGCAGTTGGGCATCATCAACGAAGAAGCCGCCGCAAAAGCGCGGGCGGCGGGCCTGAACGTCATCATGGACCGTTGCCCGAAGATCGAATACGGCCGCCTTTCGGGCGAGATTGGCTGGATGGGCGTCAATCGCCGCGTCATCGACAACCGGAAACCGCTGCTGTTCGGCAAGGGCGGCTCCTTGAAGCGAGGCATGTGATGTTGAAGATCTGGGGACGCGCAAACTCCATCAACGTGCAGAAGGCGATGTGGGCTGTCGGTGAATCCGGCGTCGCGCATCGGCGCATCGACGCGGGCGGGCCCTTTGGCGGACTGCAAACACCGGAATTTCGTGCGATGAATCCCAATGCGCGCATTCCGGTGATCGACGATGACGGCGTGATCGTCTGGGAATCTCACTCCATCGTCCGTTACGTCTGCGCGAAATACGGCAAAGGATCGCTCTGGGCGGAGGACCCGGCGGACCGCGCCAAGGCGGATATGTGGATCGACTGGACATTGGCCGATCTGCAGAACGCTTTCATGATGGCCTTTGCGGGTTTCTGGCGCACGCCGGAAAGCCAGCGGAACATGAACATGGTCCGCAATGCCTGGATGCGCACGAATACCCTTCTCCAGCTCTTGGACCAGCACTTGGCGGACAAAAAGTTCCTGGCGGGCGAGATGTTCACAATGGGGGATATACCCGCAGGCGCGCAGATGTTCCGCTATTACGAACTGCCGATCCCGCTGGATCGGCCGAAAATGCCGAATGTGGAAGCCTGGTATGCGCGATTGAAAGATCGACCGGCCTATCGGGATCATGTCATGGTCTCGTTTCAGGATCTGAAAGGTCGCTGAAGGAGAACAAGATGAGCGAATACGGTTTCGATACCCTGGCCATCCACGCAGGCGCTCAACCCGATCCGGCTACTGGCGCTCGCGCGACACCGATCTATCAGACCACGTCATATGTGTTTGAGAACGCCGATCACGCGGCGGCGCTGTTCAACCTTCAGGTGTTCGGCAATATCTACACGCGCATAATGAATCCCACCAATGCGGTGCTGGAAGAACGCATCGCTGCATTGGAAAACGGCCGGGCGGCGCTGGCAGTCGCATCCGGACATGCCGCGCAATTCATCGCGCTCTACATCCTCATGGGACCTGGCGACGAACTCGTAGCCGCGCGCCAGCTCTACGGCGGCTCGCTCAACCAATTCGGTCAAGGCATCAAGAAATTCGATTGGCATGTAAAATGGGCGGATGCGGCCGATCCGGAATCGTTCAAGAAAGCGATCACGCCGAAAACCAAGGCCGTCTTCATCGAAAGCATTGCCAATCCGGGCGGATTGATCGTGGACATCGAAGCGATCGCCGCAATCGCGCACGATGCGGGCGTGCCGCTGATCGTCGATAACACATTCGCCACGCCATATCTGATCCGTCCGATCGAATGGGGAGCGGACATCGTTGTCCATTCCGCCACCAAGTTTCTTGGCGGCCACGGCAATTCGATAGGTGGATTGATCGTCGATAGCGGAAAATTCGATTGGGGAAAGGGCGGCAAATATCCAACACTGTCCGAACCTAATGCTTCATATCATGGAATGAAACTTTGGGAGACGTTTGGCGACATGGCCTTTGCCATTGCTTGCCGCGTGCTGGCGCTGCGCGATTTCGGGCCTGCGCTCGCACCGATGAATGCGTTCCTCATCCTGCAGGGCATCGAAACCCTGCCCCTTCGCATGCAGCGGCATTGCGACAACGCGATGAAAGTCGCGCAGTGGTTGAGCAAAAATCCGAAGATCTCGTGGGTGAACTATGCGGGCCTCGAAGACAATCCGAGCTATGGATTGCACCGCACCTATTGCCCGAAAGGCGCGGGCGCGGTTTTCACCTTCGGTCTCAAAGGCGGCTACGACGCGGGCGTCAATCTTGTGAACAACGTGCAGCTCTTCAGTCACCTCGCCAATGTCGGCGACGTGCGCAGCCTGATAATCCATCCTGCCTCGACGACGCATCGCCAGCTTGAAAGCGAAGAACGCAAGGCAGCCGGCGCAGGCGACGACACGATCCGCGTTTCGATTGGAATCGAAAGCGTCGAAGATATCATTGCGGATCTGGATCGGGCGCTGAACGCATGAACCGCGTTTCGAATGCATGCCACACGGCGGCGGAAAACAAGGCCGCTGCAGTGATCTGGTGCAGCGCCGAAAGCGCAATCGGCGCCTGATGGAGGAGCGTCAGAATGCCGAGTACGATCTGAAAGGCTGTGAGCACGAGCAGAATGTGTTCGGTCTTTCGCGCCCAACCCGCAAACTTGCTTCCGGCAAGCCAGATCGCAATCGCCAGCAGCGCCACGAGATAAGCGCCAATGCGGTGATCGAATTGCGCAAGTCCCGCATTCTCGAAAAAGTTGATCCACCGCGGCTGGGAGAAAAACGCGCCTTCCGGAAACACGCGCCCATCCATCGAGGGCCATGTGTTGTAGATCAGGCCCGCGTGCAATCCCGCGACCAGCGCGCCCAGCAGCATCTGCACATAGACAAATCCGATAAACACGAACGCCAACCCGGCGGGCTGCTTCCGTGCCGTGGTGCCGCGCAGATATTCCAGCGCAACCCAGATCATCGCGCCGAGCAGGATGATCGCGACGCCCAGATGCGCCGCCAGCCGGTATTGAGAAACGGACACGCGCGTTTCAAGTCCGCTCGCCACCATCCACCAGCCGACTGCGCCTTGCAGTCCGCCCAGAACGAACAGCATAGCCATGCGCGGAATATCTTTCCGCCCGATCGCGCCCCGCCACACGAACCACAGGAACGGCAACAGGAACGCAAGGCCGATGAAGCGCCCAAGGAAACGATGCGCCCATTCCCACCAATAGATCGCCTTGAACTGGTCAAGCGTCATTCCGCGATTTTCGAGCTTGTATTGTGGGATCTGCCGATAGAGCGAGAATTCATGCTGCCACGCAGGTTCCGACATGGGCGGCACAACGCCGGTCACCGGCTTCCATTGCGTTATGGAGAGGCCCGAACCGGTCAGGCGCGTCAGTCCGCCGACGACGACCATTGCAGCGATCAGCGCAGCGACACACAGGAGCCAAATGCCCACAGCCTTGCGTTGTGTGACTGGGTTTGCCATGGCGCTGTGATAGAATTTTCTCACGCCCGGCGCACCTGCGGCCTAGTGCCCGATGAGCCGGAACGGCTTATAAGTGAATGTATTCGGGGTGGGAGCGGCCAATGAAAGTTCTGGCGACCGGTATCGCGTTAGTATTGGGAATTGGAGCAGCCTCCGCTGCCGGCAACATGCCGGACATGCCCGGCATGGCAATGCCGATGACGCCGCCAGGCCCCGCCGTCTATATGGGCGAGAGCGAAAAGCCAGGCGCGCCCGTGTTCGCCAATCTCGGCAAGCACACCCACAAGATCAGTACAAGGAATGCCCAGACTCAGAAATATTTCGATCAGGGTGTGAACCTGCTGTTCGGCTTCAATCACGCCGAAGCCATCCGCTCCTTCCGCGAGGCAGCCCGTCTCGATCCGCATTGCGCGATGTGCTGGTGGGGCGTGGCGTTTGCCTATGGCTCCAATATCAACCTGCCCATGCAACCCGATGCGATCAAACCCGCCTGGGATGCGTTGCAGAAAGCGCAAACGCTGAAGCGGTATGCCTCAAAGGAAGAACGGGATTGGATCGACGCCTTGAGCGCGCGCTATTCCAGCAGCGCGGACGCCGACCGCGCACGTCTGGATCAGGCGTTTGCGCGGGCGATGGGCGAAGTTTCTCGGAAGCATCCGAACGATCTCGATGCTTCGGTCTTTTATGCCGAAGCGATGATGGACACGCAGCCTTGGGATTACTGGCAGGCCGATGCCGTAACGCCGAAGGGGCACGGAGCGGAAATTGTTTCCACGCTCGAGAGCGTCATCAAACAATCCCCCAATCATCCCGGCGCTCTGCATCTTTATATTCATGCAGTCGAAGCCTCCACCACACCGGAACGCGCGGAAGCCGCGGCGGACAGGCTGGCTACGCTAATGCCGGATGCAGGCCATATCGTGCACATGCCGTCCCACATTTACTATCGCGTGGGCCGCTATCGCGATGCCTATCACGCCAACGAGTTGGCGGCGTTGGTGGACGAGCAGTACATCGCTGCCTGCAAGGCGCAGGGCTACTATCCGCTGGGCTATTATGGCCACAACATTCACTTCCTGTGGACATCGGCTGAAATGGAAGGCCGTTATCAGGCCGCACTTGATGCATCTCGCCGGTTGCTCAAAGCCACAGAAGTCGAAAAAGTTGCGGCGCAAATACCGCAAGGTCAGCTTTTTATATTCACGCCAATCGCTACCTATCTGCGATTTGGAAAATGGAACGAGATTCTGGCAGAACCGATACCCTCGCCCGATCTCAAGCTGGACACTGCGATGGCGCTCCTCGCGCGCGGCTTTGCTTATGCGAATACGGGCGATATCGCGAATGCCAAGGAGGCGCGCAATAAAATCGACGAGCTTCGCAAGGCCGGCATGCCGGAACTCGAAGCGGTCACCATTCCCGGTACGCAAATGGCCGAAGTCGCTCTCTACGAACTGGATGGCGAAATTGCCCGTAAGAGTGGCGATTTGGAAAGCGCAATCGCAAATTTCCGCAAAGCGCAGGTCGCAGAACTGAATCTGCCCTATACGGAACCGGCCTATTGGCACCAGCCCGTGTCGCACCTTTTGGGTGCGGCCCTGCTGGACGCAGGCAAGCCCGCAGAAGCCGAAGAGGTCTATCGCAAAAGTCTGATGCGCTATCGCCGGGACGGCTGGGCGCTCTATGGGCTTGTCTTGGCGCTCAAAGCACAAGGAAGGACGGACGAGGCAGCACAGGCCCAGAAGGAGTTTGACAGCGCCTGGCAGTTTGCCGACGTGAAGTTGACGTCCTCCCGGTTCTGAGCCGCGGCGTTTTGCGATCCCCTCTTGCGTTGAGGCCGGGCGCGAGGAAAACTGACAAAAAATCAGACCAGCCTCGAGGATTCGCCATGTCCCTGCACACCCCGCTCTGCGACCTACTGAAGATCAAATATCCCATCTTGCTCGCGGGCATGGGTGGGGTTTCCTTCGCGGAGCTTTGTGCCGCCGTTTCCAATGCGGGCGGCTTCGGGACATTGGGGATGGCTGGGCGTTCCACCGCCGAGTTGAAGGAGCAAATCGCCAAGACGCGCGATCTTACCGACAAGCCGTTCGGCGTCGATCTTCTGGCGGCAGTTCCTGAATCTCTGGAACGAGCGGCCGACGCGATCATCGAAGGCGGCGCGGCTGCCTTTATCTCCGGCCTAGGTGTCCCTCCCCCACATCTGGTGAAGAAATTCCACGATGCCGGTCTCAAAGTGATGAATGTGTCCGGCACGGTTCGACATGCCATTGCGGCGCAAGCCGGTGGCCTCGACGCTGTGGTGGCGCAAGGCACTGAAGCGGGCGGCCATACCGGGCGTATTGCAGGGATGGCGTTGATCCCCCAGGTGGTCGATGCAGTGAAAATCCCCGTTGTTGCCGCGGGATCAATAGTCGACGGGCGTGGCCTTGCGGCTGCACTCGCGCTCGGTGCGCAAGGCGTCTGGGTCGGCACGCGATTCATCGCGACCACTGAGGCTCATGCAGGCGCGATGTACAAGGACGTGATTGTGGACGCGAGCGACGAAGATACGATTGTTACGCGCTGTTATTCCGGCAAGCCGATGCGCGTGTTTAAGAATCCTTATGTCATGGACTGGGAACGCAGGCCCCAGGACATTCAGGCCTTCCCGGCCCAAGCGATGCTTTCTCACCAAGCCGGCGTTATGGGTGGCATTGGCGGACAAATCGAAGGATTGGACCGCGACAAGTCTGCCTTCGCAATGGGACAAGGCGCGGGAGCTATCGAGGCGGTGATGCCTGCAGGCGACGTAGTTCGTCAAATGGTGGCAGAAGCCGAGGAGGTTATCGCGAATATTTCGCGCTTTGCGAAGGCTTCCTGATTACGCGAGCTGCGCCCGGATCAGGTTTCCCAGCACTGCAAGGCCAAATAATGTGATCGCCGCACCCATGGCGTGATTGATCCATTTCATCGCACGATCATTGATGTTCTTATGAAACAGACCTACTATTGTCGTGATAGCGAACCACCACGCAAGCGATCCGCCGGCTACGCCGCCGACCAGAACGGCAGCTTCCGCGAAACGCGGCTTTTCACCGATAAGACTTCCTAGGCCAGCGAACAGGGCAGCGAAACCGAACAGGGTGGCGGGGTTCGTGATCGTCAGCGCGAAAGTCGATACGATTGCGCCGACCAACGTGGATGCACCGGAATCCGATCGCCTCACTTGATCGAGTTCCCGCTTTTTCGGTTGGGCAAGAAATGTGTGCATCCCGAAACCGATCAACATCACTCCGCCGACGATCTGCAGAGGAACGTAGAAGCCTTTGATTAGTTGAGCGATGGCGGTAAGGCCAAATGCGGTCACGACCCCGAAGACGGAGTCCCCCAACGCCGCACCCAATCCTGATAGAAATCCGTTGAGCGGCCCGAATGCGAGTGTACGGCGGATGCAAATGAGATTCACCGGCCCGATCGGCGCGGCCACGATGATTCCAATGACGAGGCCCGAGAGAATCAGGAGTGCATAATCGATCATGACCCCCCGCGTAGCCGCTTCCTGACCTCAGATCAAATCGGGCGCATCAGACCTCGACCACCAACCGCCCGCGAACCTTACCCGAAAGAATATCTTCCGCCGCCTTGCGAACACCCGAAAGCGGTATCGTGTGTGTCATAGCGGTCAATTTCCCGACATCCAGGTCGCGGGCCAGTCGCTGCCATGCCTGTAGCCGGCGAGGCTTCGGCATTTGCACGGAATCGACGCCGAGCAAGGATACGTTGCGCAGGATGAATGGGGCCACGCTGGTCGGCAAATCCATGCCAGCTGCCAACCCACAGGCAGCTACCGCACCGCCATAACGCAGCGACGCGATGACATTGGCGAGCGTTTTGGAACCGACACTGTCCACACCACCCGCCCAACGCTCTTTGCCCAGCGGACGCGGATCCACCGCCAGTTCCGAGCGCGGAATGATTTCGGATGCGCCTAGCCCTCTCAAATATTCTTCTTCTTCCATACGCCCAGTCGAGGCAGTGACCCTGTAGCCAAGCTTGGAAAGTATTGAGATCGCGACAGATCCTACACCGCCAGCCGCACCAGTTACGACGATGCTGCCTTTGTCAGGTGTGACGTGAGCATCCTCGAGCGCGAGCACGCAGAGCATCGCCGTATAACCCGCAGTTCCAATGGCCATGGCTTGTGCGGGCGTAAATTGCTTTGGCAGCGGCACGAGCCAATCGCCCTTCACGCGCGCATATTCGGCATAGCCGCCGAAATGTGTTTCGCTGAGGCCGTAACCGTTCAGCAGCACCTTGTCTCCGGGTTTGAATTCACGGTGCGAGGACGATTCAACCGTGCCCGCAAGGTCAATGCCCGGAATCATCGGAAATTTCCGCACGATGGGGGCCCGTCCGGTGATTGCCAAACCATCCTTGTAGTTGACAGTTGAATGAGAGACGGCAACGACGACATCGCCTTCCATTAAGTCGTTCAATCCGATCTCGACGTCATCCGCAGACTGCCTTTCCCCATCCTTGCGGATCATGATAGCTCTAAAACGATCTTTCATATTGGCACTTCCCGGTTGAGACTGCTGCCAGACAAGAGGAATTGCGGGCCTGACGCAACAAGAATCATGCCTTGCGCTCCAGTCAAGCTCGACAATTCGAGACTTCCTGAACAAGCTATCCGTTAAGGATCACGGGGCATACTTCCCAGTGGAGGGCCCTTGAATCTTGCGAGGGAGTTGACACATTGATGAGTAATCTGGAGTTGCGTTTGCGCGGTTACCGGCTGACGACGGCCGAAATACTTTACCACATGCCCGATCACCCGAAATTCTTGCAAAGCTTCATCTGGCAAGAATTCGACCTCGCTCCAAGATTTCCTGTCCTAAACAAATTTCTTGCGTTTTGGGAAGCCAACCTCGATGGGAAATTGCATTCCGTGCGCGTCGCAGCCCTCGGATTGATTTCACCCGCCGAGCTCAAATACGCCGCAGGCGAATTCAGTTTGAACTGAGCGTATCCAGAAATCGCAAAGCTTCGCCCTTATGGGCCACCGTCAACGCGTGATCGCGCATCACGATTTTACCTCGAATTATCGTGGTCACGGGCCAACCCGTCGTTTCAAGCCCGTCGAAAGGCGTCCACCCGCATTTTGAAGCAATCCAGGAATTTTCAATTTTTCGCTTCATCTTGAGATCGACGATTGTGAAATCGGCATCGAAGCCCTTCACAATGCGGCCCTTGCCTGCAATGCCGAATATGCGGGCGGCACCCGCGCTCGTCAGATCGACAAAGCGCTCCAACGACAACCGCCCAGCATTCACATGCTCAAGCATGATTGTCACGAGCGTTTGAACGCCCGGCATTCCCGATGGGGTATCGGGATACGTCTTGTCCTTTTCTTCGCGCGTATGTGGCGCGTGGTCGGAACCGATGACGTCGATCACTCCCTCGGCCACCGCTTTCCACAACGCCTCGCGATGATGGACTTCGCGGATTGGCGGGTTCATTTGCGCGTAGGTGCCGAGACGGTCGTAACATTCGGGCGCTGCGAGGGTGAGATGTTGCGGCGTTGTTTCAACGGTCGCAAAATCGCGGGACTCCGTCAGCAGTGGCAATTCATCGGCTGTCGTGACATGAAGGACGTGCAGCTTGCGTCCCGCAGCGCGTGCCAAGCGCAATACGCGTTCGGTAGATAGACGGGCGGCCTCGGCATCACGCCACACTGGATGTGTGCGCGGATCGCCGGTCCGAGCCAAATGCTTGCGTTCCTTCAATCGCGCTTCATCTTCCGAATGGACTGCCATGCGGCGGTGTCCGCTTTTGAGCGCCGCAACAATGGCATCTTCCTCACTGAGCAGAAGCGTGCCGGTGGACGAACCGAGAAAAGCTTTCACACCGCAGACCCCGGCCATGCTCTCCAATTCGGATAAAGCACCTACGTTTTGCGGGGTTGCGCCAATATAAAACGCATAGTCGCAATGCATCCGGCCGCGGGCGCGCGAGAGTTTGTCTTCCATTGCCAGACGACTGGTGGTCGGCGGATTGGTGTTCGGCATCTCGAACACGGCAGTGACGCCTCCAAGGACGGCCGCTCTGCTCCCACTTTCGAGGTCCTCCTTGTGTTCATTTCCAGGCTCACGGAAATGAACCTGTGTGTCGATCACACCAGGAAGGACGTGAAGCCCTTTGGCGTCGTAAACCTCTACCGCTTTCGCATTGGTGAGGCTGCCGATGGCGGCAATGCGCCCTGCCCTGACTCCGACATCTGTCTGGGCGATGCCGGAGGGCGTGACGCAAATTCCACCCTTGATGAGAAGATCAAATTCTTCGCTCATGGGGTTGCTCTAGGCCTGTCGGGGGGCGCTTGGCAACGGCGGCGACAGCTATTACTTGGGGAGGATGTCCCGGACTGCCCTCCTTTCAAATCGCGCCCTCCTTTCAGTCTCCGGACCGGAGGCGAAATCTTTCCTGCAGGGCCTCATCACGAACGACATCGAAGCCGTGAGGCCTGGCAACCCGGTCTATGCCGCCCTGCTGACACCGCAGGGAAAAATCCTTTTTGACTTCATGGTATTCGATCATGATGGCGGGCTACTTCTGGACGTGGACTCTGCACATCGAGATGCCCTCTTGAAGCGGCTGACGATGTACCGGCTGCGGTCCAAGGTCGAAATAAGGGCGCGGGATGATCTGGCGATCATGGCATACTTGGATTCGCCAGGTGCTGATCCGCGCAATCCCGAATTGGGATCAAGGGAAGTTGCGACGGCTGGCATTGCTGCGGGAAACGACGACTATCTTGCTCATCGGCTTGCACTCGGCATACCCGAGGGGACGGATTTCGGGCAGGACAAGATGTTTGCTCTTGATGCGGATCTTGACGAACTTCATGGTGTGGCATTCGACAAGGGTTGTTACATTGGGCAGGAGTTGACGGCCCGCATGAAACATCGCGGCACGGCGCGCAAAAGATTGTTGCCGGTCGAGACACTGGATGGCGAACCTCTGCCCCCGGCAGGCAATACCGTCACTGCTGGCAGCCATGCCCTCGGGGAAATAACATCGACTTATGGCAGCAAAGGCTTCGCACTCCTCCGCCTCGACCGGCTTGAAGATGCAGGTGACGCTGCCGCACAGGTTGGAGACGTCGGCGTACGCGTCGTCAAACCGTCATGGCTTTTCTCGAAACTGCCCGCTTGACGTTGCCGTGTAACGGATCAGAGTCACCTGCCCTTTCCAGGAGGTCATCATGCTTCATCACGTTTCCGTCGGCGTGCTGAACGTCGAACGTGCTGCCAAGTTTTATGATCCGGTACTTGGTGCGCTTGGCTACAAACGCATCATGGAATTTCTGCCATATGCCATTGGGTATGGCGAAACACGCCCTGAATTCTGGGTGCAACTTCCGCATAACCAGAACCCGGCAAGCGTCGGCAACGGTACGCATGTGGGATTCATCGCACGGTCAAAAAATGCCGTGCATAAGTTCCATGAAGCTGCACTTGCGAACGGCGGCAGCAACAACGGAGAACCCGGCCCACGACCAGATTATGGCCCGGACTATTACGGTGCATTCGTTTTCGATCTTGATGGCAACAAACTTGAAGCAACGCTTTATTCGCAGCCAACAGTCAAGGCCTCGAAAGCAATGACAAAAAAGAGGGCCGTCAAGCGCGCGGCCAAGAAGACAAAAAGGTCAGCCAAAAAGACAATAAAGAAAAAGAAGAAAGCTCGCCGCAGGTGACAGATAAGAATCGCTGCGCGTGGCCGGGGAACGACCCGGTCTACGTCGCCTATCACGACAAGGAGTGGGGCGTTCCGGAATTTGACGACCGGGCGCTCTATGAAAAACTTGTGCTCGATGGTTTTCAGGCGGGCCTTTCATGGATCACAATTCTTCGAAAGCGGGAGAATTTCCGCAAGGCGTTCCATGGCTTCCAGCCGGAGAAGATCGCACGATACGGCAAGCGCGACATAGAACGGCTATTAAGCAACGAAGGTATCATTCGCAGCCGCGCCAAAATTGAGGCGGCAATCAATGGCGCCAAACTTTGGCTGGACATCATGGAGAAAGAGCCGGGGGGCTTTCGCGAATTGATCTGGAAGCATGTGGACGGCAAGCCCAGAATAAATCGTTTCAAGTCGATCAAGCAGATTCCTGCCAAGACGGCGATGAGCGTAGGGTTGTCGAAAGAATTGAAGCAGCGGGGCTTCAAATATTGCGGGCCGGTTATCGTTTATGCCTTCGCGCAAGCTGTCGGAATGGTCAACGACCATGTTGTAACATGCTATCGTCACAGAGAATTGACTGCGTGAATTCAACCGCGGCCGCGATACGGCGCGACGCCAGGGTCAGGCAGCCAAGCATCTTTCGGTAATTTGCCGGTCTGCCAAAAGACATCGATGGGGATGCCTCCACGTGGATACCAGTAGCCCGCGATGCGCAAATATTTGGGCCGGATCGCCGTGACAATACGCTTGCCTATCGTCAAGGTGCAGTCTTCGTGAAAGGCGCCATGATTTCGGAAACTTCCAAGAAATAGCTTCAACGATTTGGATTCGACGATTGACTTGGCTGGTACATAGTCAATTACAAAATGCGCAAAATCCGGCTGGCCCGTAATCGGGCAAACGGAGGTGAATTCGGGCGCGGTGAAGCGCACGACGTAATCCTCGTCCGCGTGGGGATTTGGAATGGCTTCAAGCTTCGCCTCATCGGGTGATTGCGGAAAAGAGACTTTTCGACCGAGTTGGGTAAGCTTTGCCATCACTCTTCCTCATACACACAGGCCTGTCCGTAGGACGGCCGGCGCAGTTTCACACGCACGACCTCCGGCATCGCCGCCTTGGCCTGAACGAAGATGTGCCTGGCGAGATTCTCGAGCGTCGGCACGGAGAGACCTTCGATCTCATTGAGCAATCGGTGATCAAGGCTTTCACGGATTTTTTCGAGTGCGGCCTTTACGTCTCCGAAATCACGCAGAAAGCCCGTGTCGGGATTTGGGGTACCGCGCAACGTAACCTCCGCGTAGAATGAATGGCCGTGGAGGCGCCGGTTTTCCGGGGCGCTGTTGCCGAGGTAATGGGCGGCGTCAAAGCCGAATTCTTGCGTCAGTTCGATCATGGGCGGGCGTGTGGCAGGCGGGGTGGCCGGGCGTCAAGGGTGGCAGGGGCTAAAGCATGCCCTATATAACCTGGAAGAATGCCAGCGTGGACCGAAAGATGACAAAAAGCGTAATCCGGCAAATGTTTAATTGGCTCAAGGAGCCGGCCATCAGTGTAGGTATCGTTCTGGTCGCCACTACAGCCATCGCACGGCCCTACTACATTCCCTCTGGTTCCATGGAGCCAACCCTGCAGATCGGCGACGACGTCATCACTGCAAAGTTCGCATATGGTTACAGCAGATATTCGATACCATTCGACCTGGGACCGAGGTCCGACACTCGCCTGCTGCAACAGATGCCCACGCGCGGCGACGTTGTGGTTTTCCGCTTGCCGCGCGACCCAAGCCAGACGCTGATCAAGCGCGTGATCGGATTGCCAGGCGATCGTATTCAGATGGTGCAAGGCCGCCTCTGGATCAACGGCAAGAAACTTTCTCTTGTACGTGACGGCTTCAGCAAAATGCAAAACTCCGACGGCACCTATATGGAGGTCCCAAAATATATCGAGACGCTTCCGAATGGCGTGAAGCATGCCATCCTCAAATGGCGAAATTTTCCGCCGATGGACAACACAAATATCTACGTGGTGCCCGCAGGCCACCTCTTCATGATGGGCGACAACCGCGACAATTCACTAGATAGCCGCGTGGCCGCAGACGCCGGCGGAGTCGGTTACGTGCCGATCGAGAATTTGGTCGGCCATGCAGAAATCATTCTCGGTTCGGTCGATTATCTCAACGCAGGCAATATTCTCGAATGGCCTGCTCAAGTGAGGATTGCGAGGCTGTTCAAACGCATCCGCTAATGGCGAGATGCATTCCATTTCTTCACGGCCTCCATCGTCCTTGCGACGTGCTGATCCGGGTTCATGTCGGTATATTCCATTAGAATTTCACCCTTCGGTGAAATCACATAAGACGTACGCGAAGAATACGGAAGCAGTGGAATCTTTGCGTCGTACTCCCCGATTACTTTGCCGTCGGGATCGGCAGCGACAGCGAATTTGCTACGACACTCGCTAACGGAAAACTTGTTCAACGTTTCAATGTTATCGTGGCTAACCCCTATCACGGTTGCGCCCAGCTTTTTGAATTCCGCTGTCGCATCGGCGAAGTCATGCGCCTCGATCGTGCAGCCTTTGGTAAAAGCCGCCGGATAAAAATAAAGTACCACCGGGCCATTCTTCAGGGCATCCGCCAGCGAGAAATTGAAAACCTTGCCGCCTAGCGAGGCTTCCGCGTTGAAATCCGGCGCCTTCTCGCCGACCTTCAATGCGGCGCACACGGGCGACGCTGCAAGACCGACCAGCACAACTGCGATCGCAACAACTTTCATTTCCAACATTCCTCCAATTTCTGGAGGCGCTACCGTACTCCCGCCGTCGAATTTCGCCTAGAGCGCATCGCCATCGGTTTCTCCAGTACGTACGCGCACGGCCTGCAACAAATCGAGCACGAAAATCTTGCCGTCGCCCACTTTGCCGCTTCGCGCCGCACTTTGAATGGCGTTAATCACCTCTTCCGCGCGTTCGCTGACAACGGCAATTTCTATCTTTAGCTTGGGTACGAAGGAAATCGTGTATTCCGCGCCGCGATAGATTTCCTTCTGCCCTTTCTGGCGGCCGTAACCCCTCACTTCGGTGACGGTAAGTCCGTTGACCCCGATTCCGAGCAGCGCTTCCCGGACTGAATCGAGCCGATGAGGCTGAATGATCGCAACTATGAATTTCATCGGCGTCTCCTACACGTTAATGTGATAGCCCGTCTCGCCATGCGACGAGAAATCGAGTCCCTGGATTTCATCTTCTCTCGAAACGCGCAGGCCAGTCACACGCGCCGTCACAAGCACGATGACGAAAGTAGCTGCTGCCGACCACAGGCCGACGGCGCCCGCTGACTTCAGCTGCACGATGAATTGTTCCCACACCGGGCGGGATAACGTTGCTCCGCCGGCTCCTAGCGACACGAGAAATGGCAGCAAGAGAGTTCCAAGCGTACCACCGACGCCGTGAACGCCTAAAACGTCCAGCGCGTCGTCCGTTTTCAGACCGCGTTTCACCAAATGGACAGCGAAGTAACAAATCGTGCTTCCCGCGGCGCCGAGCACCACGCCGCCAATAGGACCGACGTAACCTGATGCAGGTGTGACCGTCGCCAAACCGGCGACCGTGCCTGTTACTGCGCCGACAAGGCTCGGCTTGCCGAATGTCGTCCATTCAATCGTCATCCATACAAGCGTCGCTGTGGCGGCAGACAGATGGGTGGCAAGCATTGTCATACCTGCATCACCACCGGATTTCAGGGCGCTGCCTGCGTTGAACCCGAACCACCCAACCCACAGCATTGCGGCGCCGACCATCACCATCCAGGGCGCATGAGGCGGATTGATGCGCGGGAAATGTTCCCTTGGACCAAGCCGCCAGGCGATCACCAGCGCCGACATGCCTGCGGTCAGATGCACGACGAGTCCGCCTGCGTAATCCATCGTGCCCATCTGGCCGAGCCAGCCGCCGCCCCATATCCAGTGTGTCACCGGCACATAGACGATGAGCAACCACAGGCCCGAAAATAACAGAACAGCCGCGTAACGAATACGCTCGACATACGCGCCGATGATCAGCGCTGGCGTGATGATTGCGAAGGTCATCTGGAACATCACGAACACGGTGTCCGGAATGCGCGTACCGGGGTGCACAGTGTCTCTGCCGATATTGCCCAGCCAGAGCGCTGCGGTGTCCCCAATCCATGGCCCGGTGCCGGAAAAGGCAAGGCTGTATCCACACGCAAACCAAAGGAACGAAACCAGGCAGGCAATCGCCACGCATTGGACGAGAACCGATAGGACGTTCTTGGCCTGCACCAACCCGGCATAGAAAAAGCCAAGTGCGGGCAGCGTCATCATCAAGACGAGAACCGTCGATATGAGCATCCATGCGGTATCCCCGCTATCCATGCCTTCCCCCTTTGCCTAAAGACCAGGCAGTGCCCAAAAACTTGCCTGCAAACCTTCCGGGCAAGCTGCCGTATTCCGCGCCATGGCACAATTCGGACGGAATGGGCTTCCACAGCCTTTGAAAACGCAAAATTGACCAGCGACACCTTGGCTTTGGCCGAAATGTTGCGCCTGCGGAACGTGTCGTGCTAACTCACGCCCGCGCTGGCAATCGAGTCGCCGGGGCACAGGATTTTCTTTGACTTTTCAATATATTAGGCGACCTGCGCGAGTACGCAACGCGCGATTGGCCGAAGGGCGAACGTGGCTCAAGAACAGGCAGTAGATCAAAGCTTGGCCGGGCGGTATGCGACGGCCGTATTTGAACTCGCTCAAGAGCAAAATGCCGTTGATGCGACGGAGCAGGATTTCCTGACCCTCAAGGCCATGTTGGCCGAGAGTCCAGACCTCCTCCGGCTGGTCGGGGCTCCGGTTTTCAGCTCTGAAGACCAGACAAAAGGCATGAAAGCGGTACTTGCCGCCATGCAGGCTTCACCGCTGACCACCCGCACCGTTTTGCTGCTCGCCGCGAAGCGCCGCCTGTTCATCCTGGCCGACGTCATCCGCTCCTTCGAGAAGATGGTCGAACGCTTGCGCGGCGAAATCTCAGCGCAGGTGACGAGCGCCCGTCCGCTCAGCGATGCGCAAACGGCCGAACTCAAGAACATTCTGCGCTCCAAGCTCGGCCGTGAAGCGCGGCTGGAAACGAAAGTCGATCCTTCGCTTCTCGGCGGTCTCGTCGTGAAGGTCGGATCGCGCATGATCGATTCATCGCTGCGCACCAAGCTCGACGGCTTGCGGCTGGCGATGAGAGGACATTGAAGGAACACGAAATATGAAAATCCAACCGTCCGAAATCTCCGACATCCTTAAGCGCGAAATCCAGAATTTCGGCGCTGAGGCGGAAGTCAGCGAAGTGGGTCAGGTGCTGTCGGTCGGTGACGGCATCGCGCGCGTTTACGGCCTCGACAATGTGCAGGCCGGCGAGATGGTCGAATTTCCGGGCGGCATCCGGGGCATGGCGCTGAACCTCGAAACTGACAATGTCGGCGTGGTGATCTTCGGTTCCGACGCCACCATCAAGGAAGGCGATACCGTCAAGCGTACTGGCGCGATCGTGGACGTCCCTGTCGGCAAGGGCCTCCTTGGCCGCGTCGTCGATCCGCTCGGCAATCCGATCGACGGCAAGGGCGATATCACTGGCATTGCAGAACGCCGCCGTGTGGACGTGAAGGCACCTGGCATTATTCCGCGCAAATCGGTGCATGAACCCGTTCAAACAGGCCTCAAGGCTATCGACACGCTGATCCCGATCGGACGCGGCCAGCGCGAACTCATCATTGGCGACCGTCAAACCGGAAAGACCGCCGTTGCGATCGACACCATCATCAACCAGAAGAAAGTCAACGCGGGAACCGACGAGAAGGCAAAGCTCTATTGCATCTATGTCGCTATCGGCCAGAAGCGCTCGACCGTCGCGCAAATCGTGAAGACGCTCGAGGACGCAGGCGCGATGGAATACACCACCGTCGTCTCCGCGACCGCTTCCGAGCCTGCTCCGCTCCAATTTCTTGCTCCATTCTCCGGTTGTGCGATGGGCGAATATTTCCGCGACAACGGAATGCATGCGCTCATCATCTACGACGATCTTTCCAAGCAGGCCGTCGCCTATCGCCAGATGTCGCTTCTGCTTCGCCGCCCGCCGGGCCGCGAGGCCTATCCCGGCGACGTGTTCTACCTGCACTCCCGCCTTTTGGAGCGCGCCGCAAAATTGAACGAAGAAAACGGTGGCGGTTCGCTGACGGCGTTGCCGATCATCGAAACACAGGCCAATGACGTCTCGGCCTACATCCCGACCAATGTGATCTCCATTACCGATGGTCAGATCTTTCTCGAAACCGATCTGTTCTATCAGGGCATCCGTCCGGCGGTGAATGTCGGCATCTCGGTTTCCCGCGTGGGTTCGTCGGCCCAGATCAAGGCGATGAAGACCGTCGCAGGCCCGATCAAGGGTGAACTCGCGCAGTACCGCGAAATGGCGGCGTTCGCGAAATTCGGTTCCGACCTCGATGCGGCAACACAGAAGATGCTTGCGCGCGGCGAGCGCCTGACCGAACTCCTCAAGCAGCCGCAATACAAGCCGTTTGCGGTCGAGGAACAGGTCGCGGTGATCTATGCCGGTACGCGCGGCTATCTCGATCCGTTCCCGACCAATCGCGTGGCGGCATTCCAGGAGTCGCTGCTTTCGAAGCTTCGCGCCAGCTATCCGCAATTCCTCGAAGGCGTCCGCACTGAAAAGGCGCTCACGCCTGCCCTCGAAGAGATGCTCAAGAGCGCGCTCACCGAAGTCTCCAAGACGTTCGCCTAAAGGAAGCTCGCTCCCATGGCATCCGTCAAGGAAATGCGCACCCGGATCGGAAGCGTGAAATCCACGCAGAAGATCACGAAGGCAATGCAGATGGTGGCGGCGGCGAAATTGCGCCGTGCCCAGGCTGCCGCCGAAAGTGCGCGTCCCTATGCCCGCCGCATGGCAAGCGTTATCGCCAATCTGTCGACCGGCGTTTCCGGGCCGGACGCCCCTCGCCTTCTCGTCGGCACCGGCTCCGACCGGCGTCACCTCGTTGTCGTGGCCACCTCGGATCGCGGGCTCGCGGGCGGGTTCAACTCCGGCATCGTGCGCGCGGCGCGCGAAAAAATCGCGGCGCTGCTCAACGAGGGCAAAGACGTCAAGATCATCACGGTCGGGCGAAAGGCGCGCGACCAGCTTCGCCGCCAGCACGGCAGCAGATTCGTCGAGAACTATGAAGTCGGTATCAAGGCGCCGACTTTCGCGCTCGTGAAACCGATCGCGCAGCGGGTGCTTGAGATGTTCGACGCAGGCGAAGTGGATGTCGTCACGCTGGTCTACAGCCGCTTCAAATCGGTCGTGACGCAGACGCCGACCGTGCTGCAGCTCGTTCCTGCGACCGTCGAAGCGGGCGGAACGACCGATGGCGTGTTTTACAATTACGAACCCGATGAAAGCGAAATCCTCGCCGCGCTTTTGCCGCAGAACATCTCTGTGCAGATTCTGACCGCGCTTCTGGAAAACCAGGCCGGCTTCTTCGCCTCGCAGATGTCGGCGATGGACAACGCCACCCGCAATGCAGGCGACCTCATCAACGCTCTTACCATTCAAATGAACCGTACCCGTCAGGCGCAGATTACC
The DNA here is from genome assembly GCA_035548975.1 of Rhizomicrobium sp. Taxonomy (GTDB): domain Bacteria; phylum Pseudomonadota; class Alphaproteobacteria; order Micropepsales; family Micropepsaceae; genus Rhizomicrobium. The sequence goes on along the minus strand of DASZRY010000088.1, from coordinate 50,515 downwards.
AAGGAGCTGATCGAAATCATCTCCGGCGCCGCTGCCGTCTAGAGAAAGAGACAAGCCATGAACGCTCCCATAAAAATCGCCGGTAAAGGCCGCCTTACGCAGATCATCGGCGCCGTCGTGGACGTCGAGTTCGACGGTAACTTGCCCGCGATCCTGAACGCGCTCGAGACCAAGAACATCGACGCGCGCACCGGCAAGGAAGTCCGCCTCGTGTTCGAAGTTGCGCAGCACCTGGGCGAAAACACCGTGCGCGCCATCGCGATGGACACGACGGAAGGTCTCGTGCGCGGCCAGGAAGTGATCGACACTGGCGCGCCGATCCGCGTTCCTGTCGGACCGGCAACGCTCGGCCGCATCATGAACGTGATCGGAGAGCCGATCGACGAAGCGGGCCCAATCAGCCACGAACACACCTCTACCATCCACCGCGAGGCGCCTTCGTTTTCCGAACAGGCGGGCACGGCGGAAGTTCTCGTCACCGGCATCAAGGTTGTCGATCTGCTCTGCCCTTACACCAAGGGCGGCAAGATCGGCCTGTTCGGTGGCGCGGGCGTTGGCAAAACCGTGACCATGCAGGAACTGATCAACAATATCGCCAAGGCATACGGCGGCTATTCGGTTCTGGCCGGTGTTGGCGAGCGCACGCGCGAAGGAAACGATCTCTATCACGAAATGATCGAGTCCAACGTGAACGTCGATCCGCGCAAGAAGGGCTCGGCCGAGGGCAGCAAGTGCGCGCTGGTGTATGGCCAGATGAACGAACCGCCGGGGGCTCGTGCGCGCGTGGCGCTTACGGGACTTTCTGTTGCGGAATATTTCCGCGATGTGGAAGGCAAGGACGTTCTCCTTTTCATCGATAATATTTTCCGTTTCACGCAGGCCGGTTCCGAAGTGTCGGCCCTGCTCGGCCGTATTCCGAGCGCGGTGGGCTATCAGCCGACGCTCGCCACCGAGATGGGCAATCTCCAGGAACGCATCACATCGACCACCAAAGGTTCGATCACCTCGGTGCAGGCGATTTACGTTCCGGCTGACGACCTGACCGATCCAGCACCCGCAACGTCGTTCGCACATTTGGATGCAACCACGGTGCTGTCACGCGATATTGCATCGCTGGGCATCTTCCCGGCCGTGGACCCGCTCGATTCCACGTCGCGCATTCTCGATCCACAGGTGATCGGCGAAGAGCATTACAACGTCGCGCGCCGCGTGCAGGCCGTGCTTCAGCAGTACAAGGCCCTGAAAGACATCATCGCCATTCTCGGCATGGATGAGCTATCCGAAGAGGACAAGCTCATCGTGGCGCGCGCGCGCAAAATCCAGCGCTTCCTTTCCCAACCGTTCCACGTCGCCGAACAATTCACCAACCAGCCCGGTAAATTTGTCGAGCTGAAAGACACGATCCGCAGCTTCAAGGCGATCGTCGACGGCGAATACGATCACCTGCCGGAACAGGCGTTTTATATGGTCGGCGCCATCGAAGAGGCGGTCGAGAAGGCCCAGAAACTCGCGGCGGAAGCGGCATAATGGCCGACAGGATCTCCTTCGATCTGGTTTCGCCCGAACGGCTTCTTCTTTCCGAAGACGCCGAGATGATCACGCTTCCGGCGGCGGAAGGCGATCTCGGCGTGCTTGCCGGGCATGAGCCTCTCATCACGACCCTTCGCCCCGGCGCCATCGACGTCAAGGGCGGGGCGCGCGGCGAGGAACGATTCTTCGTGATGGGCGGTTTCGCCGACATCAATCCGGACAAGCTCACCGTGCTCGCCGAAGAGGCCTTTTCTTTGGCGGAAGTGCAAATGTCCGAGGTGGACGAACGTATCGCCGACACGAAGGAAGACATTCTGGCGGCAAAGAGCGAACAGGAACGCGCCCGCCTGGTCGCCAGGCTCGACGCGCTGAATGCACTTCGCGCCGCTCTATAAGCTGCGATGGCGACTGGCGCCAAGCTACGAACGCAAATGTTGGGATGTAAGGAATATGCTTCGTGCAGCGTTGCGCTGCAAGAGGGGCCTGCAAAAAATCTGCAGCGCAACGCTGCAGGGGGTTAAGCGATTGAAATCGCTCAAAACGGCATGATGCATTTGTATTTGAACCGCTGCGTCGCGGCAGATCTAGTGGGATCCGTTCAAGAAAATTTTTTTCGTTGACCTAGCTTCCGCTTAGCTTGGCGCCAAACTCACGGGCAATGCGCATGCGCGCGTTCTCCCATGCGATCACCTCAGGCCGATTTCGAACCGCTGCCCATTCCGGGCTTTCAAATATCTGACGCGATCCCATGGCGAAATATCGCGTAGGCAGGACAGCCAATTCGTGGCCGTCGTACGCACGCCGGTACCATTCGAGTGCCTTGGCATTGTCGCCCATGATGCGATAGCCCGTGCTCAAATCGCCAGCAGGAACGCCGTTGCCCGGATAGCCGGGCGCCACTTCGTCCACGATCTGGCGGGCCACCTTCGTATTTCCGGAATAGGCGGCGATCCAAAACTGGCACGCCGCACGGTCGCCAACCCGCGGATCGTCCGAGGCAAGTGTCGATATTTGAGCTAGTATCCGATTGGCTTCCACGAATTGCTTGGCGGCCGAAAGCGCCTGGCACAGAGTCCCGAGCCCACTGACATTGCCCGGCTGAAGTGCGACAGCCTCTCGCGCGTACCTTACACCTTCGGCCAAATTACCGACGGAAAGCGAATAAATCGCAAGGTTGGAGCGATCGACATAGGACAACGGGTCAAGCTCGACGGCCCGCTTCGCTGCGGCGAGGGTCAGATCGGGCAGACCCATATAGGCGAAGAATATGGAAGTATTGTGCCAGACTTCGGGATTGTTGGGGCCAAGACGCTGCATCAGCCGAACGTCCTGCGCGGCTGTCAACCACTTCCACATCAGCAAGCTGGAAGTCGAATGGGCCGCTAGCGCCGAAATGTTGTTTGGATCGAGCGCAAGCGCCTGCTTTACCGCATAGAGCGCTGGCGCAAGGTGAGTCTGTTGATTGAAATTGAACGCCATCGTGGCATGGGCATCGGCTAGCGCCGCATAGCCACCGGCAAAATCCGGAGCGCGCTGAGTGACATTTTCCAAAAGCGCGATGGACCGCTTAACGCTTTCTTCGCTGCGCTGGGCGAAGAAGAACTGTGCCTGCAGATAGTCACGATACGCTTCGGGATCGATTTGATGCGGCTTTGGATGCGGTACCTGCGCGAGCTTCTGCCCCACCAGCTTCTGCGTCAACGCGCCTGTAATCGAGCGCGCTATTTCGTCTTGCAACGACAGAATATCCGTCAGATTCCGGTCATAGGTATTCGACCAGACCTCGAATCCATCTGTCACGTTCACGAGTTGGGCCGCGATACGTACACGGCCGCCCTCCTCCCGCACGCTCCCTTCAAGCACCGCCTTGACATTGAGGGCTTTGCCCAACGCCTTTACATCCAAATTCTTTTGAGCGACGGCAAACGACGACGTGCGCGAGGCTACGCGCAACGCAGGCGTCTTGGACAGCTCGCTGATCAGCTGGTCCGCGATGCCATCGCTGAAATAACGCTTGGAGGGATCGCCTGAGAGATTGGCGAACGGCAATACGGCGATGGAAGCCATGCCTTCCTTCGTAATCGAAGGAGATTTCGAGTCTGCGCCGCCGCGCGGAGCGAAGAAGAATCCGAACTCCACCGCACCCGTAATCACCACAAAGGCCAAAAGGCCGGCCAGGAGCATCTCGGTCCGGCCCCAAAACGGGTGCGGCGCGTTGTCCTCGGCCTGGTCGGGTTCGGCGCCAATCCGCCAGAACCACGCCACAAGCAGGGTCAGCGGCAAGCCCACCACAGCCCCAGCAATGAGCAATTTCATGGCCCAGGGCGGGGCCTCGAAAGCGGGCAAAGCAATGGAACCGGCCTGCACGACCACCCAGGCGGCCACAAGATAGCCGACAGCCAGCCGATCGAGCTTGTGAACCTTTGCAGCGGTAAGCAGGCGCTTCATTCCCCCAGCCCCTCCCTCATGCCCCAAGAAGATCAGGAAATGGGCCGAAGTCCAGCCCAAGAAAGGGTTCCGGCCCGAAACTGCGTTTGATATAAATCGTTTACATAGATTGGACCATGCGGAGGGCGAAAAGCATGGCGGCTGGAGCCGTCTACAAATCGGGTTGGACGCTCGACGACATTCCATGGGACCGCTTTGATTCGACAGCGGTCACGCCGGATTTGTTGGCGGGCGTAAAGGCGGCGTCGCTGGTCGAATACAATGCGCGGGACTACGTCGCCTATCTCAACCGCGTTTTCAAAAACGGCGATCCGCAGACCCTTTCGGATATTGACCGCTGGGGACAGGAAGAGGTCCAGCATGGACTGGCGCTGGGCCGGTGGTGCGAAATGGCCGATCCCAGCTTCGACTTTCAGGCCGCGGTGGCGCGCTTCCGCGCCGGATATAAGCCCCCTCATTTTGAGGGCGAAGGTGGCTCTGTACGGGGATCTCGGCGCGGAGAGATGATTGCGCGCTGTGTGGTCGAATCCGGTACGTCGTCCTATTATACCGCCATCCGCGACGCTGCAGCCGAACCGGTTCTGAAGGAGATCGCAGCACATATCGCTGCCGATGAATTCAGGCATTACAAGCTCTTCTACGAGACTCTTCATAAGCAAGATGAACCGGAGCTATCGTTCTGGCGTCGATTGCTGGTGGCCGTGACCCGCGTGAACGAATCCGACGATGATGAACTGGCCTATGCCTATTACGCTGCCAACATACCGTCGTCGGTGCCTTATGACCGGGCCATCTGTTCCAAATTATCGGCAGCCAAGGCGCTGGCGATCTACCGCCCGATCCACATCAAGAAACTCGTCCAGATGATCGCCAAGGCAGTCGGAGCCGACCCGAACGGCCGCATGGCCAAAATCGCCAGCAGTCTTGTTTGGCGAATGCTGAGGATGCGCGCCGGCATGCTCAACGGCGCGCGCGCCGCTGCTTAAACCGACCGCTTCACCATCATCTGCTTGATTTCGCCAATGGCCTGCGCCGGGTTCAGGCCCTTGGGGCAGGTGTTGGTGCAATTCATGATCGTGTGACACCGATAGAGCCGGAATGGGTCTTCGAGGTTGTCGAGACGTTCGGCTGTCGCCTCGTCGCGGCTATCGAGCAGCCAGCGCGCCGATTGCAGCAGCGCGGCAGGACCGAGGAAGCGGTCCGAATTCCACCAATAGCTGGGACAGGCGGTCGAGCAGCTGGCGCACAGGATGCACTCGTAAAGGCCGTCCAGCTTGGCGCGGTCTTCCGGCATCTGTTTCCACTCACGCTCGGGCGCAGGTGTTTTGGTTTGCAGATAGGGTTGGATCGATGCGTGTTGCGCGTAAAAGTTGGTGAGATCGGGCACCAGATCCTTCACCACAGGCTGGTGCGGCAGCGGATAAATGCTGACCGCGCCTGAAACGTCCGAAATCGCCTTGGTACAGGCCAGCGTATTGCTGCCGGCGATATTCATGGCACAGGAGCCGCACACGCCTTCGCGGCAGGAACGGCGAAACGTCAACGTGGGGTCGATCTCATTCTTGATCTTGATGAGGGCGTCCAGGACCATGGGCCCACAAGATTCGAGGTCGATGGTGTAAACGTCGAGCGTGGGATTGCCGCCCTTTTCAGGGTCATAGCGGTAGACGCGGAATTCCTTGGTACGCTTGGGTTTCTTGCCGTTGGCCGCCTTAGGGCTGTCCCAGACTTTGCCCTTCTGGACCTTGCTGTTCTTGGGCAGGGTGAACTGAACCATCTATCTCCCCGGATAAGCTGGAACTGACATATCAAAGCGGGCCGAAAGCGCAACTGGTATGAGATTATTCGAAAAGTTCGGCATGCGTTCCGGCGCGCACGAAATTGATGGAATTGCCGTCGGCCTGATAGATTGGCAGGAATTCGCCTCCGATGTGGCGTTCGGGATGATCTGCCCACTGCCCTTTCAAGGGACGATCGAGCCATTCGGGTCCGAGGGGCGCGTCGTTGGCTATCACCTGCTTAGCGCTTGCGGGAATCCCGGTCGAGGGCATTGAACAGATCCCTGGCGATGTTGAAACGCGCATTGCGCTTGCGCATGAGTCGCCGCGATTCCTCCATCGCCGCTCTGGTCTCGGCATTGGGGACTTTCAGCTCCAGAGGCACGGCGAGATCCTTCGCTACGCGGGTCAAGGTCATCCGCACAATATCGGGCACCGTGAGGCCTAACTCCGCTAGCACAGCCGTGGCCTCGTCTTTCAAATCCGCATCAGGAAGCCCCGATCTGCTCGAACAGCCAGTCGACCTGCACGTCTGTGTCACGAACGGCGCCGGCGATGACGAGTTGCTCGGTTTTGCGCGCCTGACCAGACCCCAGATAGATGCTCTGCTCGATCGTAACTTGGCCGCTGGCGCGGAACCGCCAGCCTTCGCCATTGGCGAGTTTGAGAAGAATGCCGCCGCCTTGCGAGGCCGTGACGCGAACGTCGGGGTGAATGTGAAAGCGGATCGCGTAACTAAGGCTTCCGCGCTTGGTCTTGGAAACAGGCGTAAGACGGTCGCGGCCGGTAAGCACAAGACCTTGCGGCGATAGCGACATCATGCGTTCGAGAACAAATCCGTATTGCGCGAGATAGGCATCATGGCTGGCGGTCATCGACCAGCCTTGAGGAGTTTGCATCCGGTTGGTGTCGATCTTTTCAGGACCGCCGAGGAGACGCGGCCCCAACAAGCGGCGGGCGATGCCGGGCTGAATGAGAAACGCCGTTGAAAGATCGGCAAGTGTGATGGTGGAATGCGCTGCCGTCGCGCGCAACACATCCTGCCACTGTTTTTGATGTTTGCCGGAGCCGCAATTGACCACAATGCGCTGCGCGCCGGAGGAAAATTCGAAGGAGAGCGTCGAAGCATGGGCTTCGGTGGAGAAAGGTCCAGGCGGCGTGCCGCCGCAATCCATTGCAACGAAAGTGTGGCCGCTGACAATGCGCTGATAGCCGGAATGCGGTGCGTGCGCATGCGGCTGACCGCGCACTTCATCGCGCGCGAGAAGCGCAGAGATGGAACGTGCATCGCCCTCCTCGCTTCCGTTGAACAGTGCCAAGCCGCCGTCGCCATGGCGAAAAAATCGGATCATCGGCGCCATTCGGTCATGCGCGCTGCGGATGGCCTGCGGGACGGATTTCCGCGCGGCGGTCAAAGCGTCCATCACCAAAGTCAGATGCCGATAGCATTCCAGGAGCACTGTGGGCGAACGGCTGATGTGGCCGCCATCTGCGAAGATCTGGCGGGCAATTTCGGCTTCGAGCCGGGCGAGCGTCCGCTCGATCTGTTTCGGTTTGTCGGGCAGGCATAACGCGGCCAGTGCTGCGACCGAAACGGCTTCGAAGCGCGGCAAGCCTTCGGGTGCCTCATTTGCGGTGCGCGCAAGAATGCGGGCCTGCTCGCGGATGGAGGCGAAAAGCCGCTTTCGCAAGCCGGCATCGCTTTCAAAGGCCGCGCGTCCGTGCGCAAAAATGTTGAACAGACGGCGTGCCGCGATGTGCGGCAGCCAGTCCGGTTCGGCGTACTTCTTGTTGCGTCTCAACCATTGGACGATGAGGTTTTTTGCAAGTAGCTGGGCTGCGTCTCCACCCGCAAATGCAAGCGGCGGCAGCCATGCAAAGCTGCGCAACGCCAGTGCCCATTCCGGCGAGGGAGGCGTGTGCTCGAAAATGCTGCCGTCGCGGACATCGACCGTGCCGCCTTCGAATCTAAAACGGCCGCGCAGCAGTCCTTCCGCCTCTTCAAGCTTTCTCGGACTAGCGTCGAAAGGATAAAACAGCAAATGTTCCGGTATCGGACCGCGGCAAACGATCCAGCGATAGAGAGCATTGCCGCGCAACCATTCGCGAAACGGTTTGCCCCAATTATACAGCTGGGCGCGCAACATCTCGCCGATGAGGGAGGCGGACAAACGCGGCGCGGGGCGTTTGCCGGTCATACGATCAGCCACGCAAGGCGGCAATATTCGCGGCGTAGTCACCGCCCTTGAAGACGGCGGTGCCTGCCACCAACACGTTTGCACCCGCTGAAGCGGCGCGCTTGGCTGTTTCCGGCGTAATGCCGCCATCCACTTCAAGAAAGATGTCGCGTCCCGATTTCGCGATCTTTTCCGCCGCCGCTTCCAGCTTTCTCAATTGGCTTTCGATGAAACTTTGCCCGCCAAATCCGGGATTGACGGACATGATCAGAATGAGATCGGCCAGATCCATGAGGTTGTCCAGCGCGTCTACCGGCGTTCCTGGGTTGAGGACGACACCCGCCTTCTTCCCAAGCGAGCGGATGAGTTGCAGCGTGCGGTGAACGTGTGGGCCTGCCTCTGGATGCACGCTGATAATGTCAGCACCTGCTTGCACGAACGCCTCCACATACGGGTCGACAGGCGAGATCATCAGGTGGACATCGAAGGGCTTCTTCGAGTGGGGCCGGAGCGCCTTCACAACGGAGGGGCCAATCGTGATGTTCGGGACGAAGTGGCCGTCCATCACATCGATATGGATGAAATCGGCACCAGCCTTGTCCACGGCTTCGACCTCGGCGCCAAGCCGGGCGAAATCCGCCGACAGGATCGAAGGGGCGATGCGGACCGGCTTTGCCATAGCGGTGTGTGTGCCGGATTCCCTACGCGCTCGCAAGGCAGGCGACGAATCACTCAACCGGTTTTCCGCGCGAAATTTTCGCGGCAAACGGGGATTCTGCGCGGTTGACTGGGCCGTGACCGGCCCTACACTCGCGGCACATCGAATAACCCTGTTTTCAAGAGCCCATAATGGCGGATACCCCGCAGACTTCGGCGCCTGCACGCCCCCTGTCCCCCTTCGTTTCGATTTTCAGCTGGCCGCTGACCATGGCTGCTTCGATCACCCATCGCGTCACGGGGGTCGGGCTGTCATTGGGCATGATCCTGGTGGCGTGGCTGCTGGTCGCGGTCGCGACCGGTCCGGACGCTTACGACACCTTCGTCATGCTTGCCCGGTCGGTCATCGGTCGCCTGATCCTGTTCGGGTTCGCATGGGCGGCGGTGTTCCACTTCCTCAACGGTATACGGCATCTGGCGTGGGACATCGGATACGGCTTCAAACTGCCGGCGGCGCTCTCGCTCAGCCTCTTCATTTTTGTGTTCTCCGTCCTCGGCGCGATCGCGATTTTCGCATGGGGCTATCATCAGGCGGGGTTGCTATGAGCATCCGCACGCCCTTCAGCCGCGTTCAGGGCCTGGGCTCTGCCCATTCCGGCACCGAACATTTCTGGCGCGAACGCGCATCCTCGGTTGCGCTCATTCCGCTTTCCGTGTGGTTCTGTTTTGCGGCGGTACATTTGGTCGGCCTGCCCTACCAGGATGCGTTCACCTTCCTGCACGAACCGATCAACGCCATCGCCATGCTGCTGTTTGTGATCGCTTCGGTGGTCCACATGACACTCGGCCTTCAGGTCGTGATCGAGGATTATGTGCACACAGAAGGCAACAAGCTTTTACTTTTCCTTGCGAACAAGGCGTTCGGCTGGATCATCGGCGTCGCCTGCACGTTCGCCATACTCCGTATTGCTCTTTGATGCTGGATTGAAATGACCGCATATCCGATTACCGATCATACATTCGACGTCGTCGTCATTGGCGCGGGCGGCGCCGGCCTTCGTGCAACGCTCGAATGCGCCATGAGCGGACTTCGCACCGCCTGCATCACCAAGGTATTCCCCACGCGCAGCCATACCGTGGCGGCGCAGGGTGGCGTCGCAGCCGCGCTCGGCAATATGGGCGAGGACGACTGGCGTTGGCACATGTACGACACCGTGAAGGGATCGGACTGGCTGGGCGATCAGGACGCGATCGAATATCTCTGCCGCAACGCGCCGGAAGCAGTCTATGAACTCGAGCATTTCGGCGTGCCCTTCTCGCGCACGGCGGACGGAAAGATCTATCAGCGCGCCTTCGGCGGCATGACATCGCATTTCGGCAAGGGCATCGCCCAACGCACTTGCGCCGCCGCGGACCGCACCGGCCATGCGATGCTGCACACGCTCTATGGCCAATGTGTCAAACATGAAGTGAATTTCTTCATTGAATATTTCGCGCTCGATCTCATCATGGAAAACGGCGCGGTGCGCGGCGTGATGGCCTGGAATCTTGACGACGGCTCGATTCACCGATTCCGTGCGCACAAGGTGATCCTCGCCACCGGCGGCTATGGGCGCATCTATCTTTCCTGCACTGGCGCGCACACCCAAACCGGCGACGGCAATGCGATGGTGTTGCGTGCAGGTCTCCCGCTGCAGGACATGGAATTCGTGCAATTCCATCCCACGGGCATCTATGGCGCTGGCGTGCTCATCACCGAAGGCGTGCGCGGCGAAGGCGGATATCTGACGAATTCCGAGGGCGAGCGCTTCATGGAGCGCTATGCGCCCAGCGCGAAGGACCTCGCCTCGCGCGACGTGGTGAGCCGCGCCATGACTATTGAAATCCGCGAAGGACGCGGAGTGGGTCCGAATAAGGACCATATCCACCTGCACCTGTCCCACCTCGATCCAAAGATCATTCACGAACGCCTTCCCGGCATATCGGAATCCGCGCGTATCTTCGCAGGCGTGGACGTGACCAAGGAGCCGATCCCGGTTCTGCCAACCGTGCATTACAACATGGGTGGCATCCCTTGCCTCTACACGGGCGAAGCTGTGACGCTGAAGGACGGTAACCCGGACACGGTTGTGCCCGGCCTGATGGCGGTGGGCGAGGCAGCCTGCGTCTCCGTTCACGGCGCAAACCGCCTCGGCTCGAATTCGCTGATCGACCTCGTCGTGTTCGGCAGGGCAGCTGGCATGCAAGCCGCCAAATCGATTTCGCCGGGTGAGAAGCACGCCGATCTGCCCAAGGGTGCCGGCGACAATGCCCTGGCGCGCCTTGACAGGTATCGCAACGCCAAAGGCAGCACTCCGACAGCCCAGATCAGGCTCGCGATGCAAAAGGCAATGCAGGAAGACGCTGCGGTCTTCCGCACAGGCGAAACCCTGGCGCAGGGGCGCAAACGCATCGACGATATCTACAAGACGCTGGAAAACGTCGCGGTGTCCGATCGTTCGATGATCTGGAACAGCGATCTCGTCGAGACGCTCGAATTGGAAAATCTCCTGCAGCAGGCCTCCGTCACCATCGAGGGCGCGGTCAATCGGCTGGAATCGCGCGGCGCACACGCACGCGAAGATTATCCCAATCGCGACGACCAGAACTGGATGAAGCACACTCTGGCGTGGCTCGATCCCAAGACGGGATGGGTGAAACTCGATTATCGTCCGGTACACACTTACACCTTGTCGAACGACGTCGAGTACATCCCGCCGAAAGCGCGCGTGTACTGACAGTGACGCTGGCACCGCTCCTGCAAGCGCCGCTGGCTGTTCGCATTCACGTTGTCACTGTTGTGCCGGCATTCGTGATCGGCAGCTATCTAATCTTCTTCAGCCGGAAGGGCGCGCCATATCATCGCGCGCTCGGTTATGTGTACCTGGCGCTGATGACCGCGACGGCCGTCGATGCACTGTTCATCCACATTCTCATGCCGGATGGACCGTTTTTCGGATTCAGTCCAATCCATCTCTTTTCTGCACTGACATTGTTTGGCGTGGTCAGCGCGGTGTTGGGCGCGCGAAATCACAATATCGCGCAACACCGCTACTCCATGCTTGGCGTTTATATTGGCGGCATCCTAATCGCGGGCAGCCTTGCCCTCCTGCCGGGACGGATCATGCATGCCGTCGTCTTCGGGCAGTGACGAACAACTGTCACAATTCCCCCTACATTTCAGTTTGGCCGGGTTGGGAAGCGGAACAATTTTCTGCCTCCTTCGTTTCCATCGATTGAGCCAGCTGGGCCGCGCCCTATTCCGGTCAGATTCCGTTCAGAAACGGTTCAGCGCGGAGGCCGAAAATTAGCCCTGTGGAAACCGGTGCACTCGACAAGCGCCGCTTATAGAGGAGATGGCAATGAAGAAGTCAGGCAAGATTTTGGCTGCAGCGTTGCTCGCGTTGGGCGCCAGCACCGCCGCTGCGCCGGCGCAGCCCCGTCACTATTATGGCGACGATTGCCGCGATCAGAACGCAACAGCAGGAACGGTGGTCGGCGCGATTGCGGGCGGCCTGCTCGGTGCGGGCGTCAGTCACGGCAATGCGGGCGCTGCCATCGGTGGCGTGATCCTTGGCGGTCTCGCGGGCAACGCGATCGGCAGAAATATCGATTGCAGGGACCGGCCCTACGCGTGGCGCGCTTATGACGATGGCTTCTATGGACCTATCGGCCGCCGCTACGAGTGGCATGGACGCGGACGCGCCTATGGCTACTTTGTTCCCGTTCGCGAATATCGCGACCGCGGTTATGTCTGCCGCGAATTCCGCACGGTAACGTATCGCCATGGCCGTAAATTCGTGACCGAAGGCCGCGCCTGCCGAGAGCGCGATGGAAATTGGCATATGTATTGAACGTGTCTTTGCCCTCTCCTCCACAACCGGGGGAGAGGGTTGGGGCCAGAGTAATCCTTCTTAATTTTGCACAATCTGCTTCCGGTTATTTCCCGCTGATTCGATACGCGCACCTTCGCGCGCCCGCGAGAACGTGTTCGGTGCGTTCGACTTTTGCGTCCAGCGCTTTTGCGAACAGTGAAAGTTCGGAACGGCAAAAACCCTGGCAGGCTTTGGCGGCGGCGCAAATCGGGCAATGATTTTCGATCAGCAGAAAATTTCCGTCCGGCAACTTCGACCACTCGGACATATAGCCTTCCGCCGAGCGCAACGCGACGAGAGCCGCCACGCGGGATTCGAGCGAGCGGCATTTGGTGAGTGCCTTTTCATATGTTCCCTGTGTTTCACGCTCGCGGCGGCGGATGAGCTTCGAAAGCCCCTCTTCACCGAACACACTGCGCACGTTTTCGAGCAACTCGACGGTCATTTGCGCATGCGTATCGGGGAAGCGGGCATGGCCTTTTTCGGTTAACGACCAGGCATGGGCGGGCCGCCCAATCCCCTTGCGGAAGGTTTCGAACGTAACGAGACCTTCTGCGGAAAGATTTTCGAGGTGCTGACGCGCTGCCTGCCGCGTGATGCCAAGACTTTTGCCGATTGCCCCGGTTTCGGCGGGGCCGCGCGTCTTCAGATGCAGCAGAATATCGTCTGTCGCTGAGCGCATAGCTAATTTGACAACCATCTACTTGCTAAAATAGCGCAGCGGGTCTAGCAAGACAAGAGTTTCGCAACATACAGATTGTCAAATTCGATGGACGGCACCTGGCGCGAACTACTTAAAGCGGACCGCGTGGCACGGTTGGCGCTGGTCTGTCTGGGCATTTGGTTGAATGCCGCCGATGCGCTAGTCACCGCTACCGCGATGCCCTCCATTGTACGCGATATAGGCGGCTACGCCTTTTTCGCGTGGCCGGTCGCCACCTATCTTCTCGGCGCGATTGTGGGAGGGGCGAGCGCGGGTCGCTTGTCCGAACGCGGTGGACTGCGCTGGGCGCTTATCGTACCGGCGGTCATCTACCTCGTTGGATGCGCCATTAGCGCCGTTGCGCCTTCGATTGGCGCATTTCTCGCGGGACGCGCGCTTCAAGGCGCCGGTGCGGGACTGGTGGTTGGCGCGTGCTATGTGGCAATGGGCGTTCTGTTTCCCAACGACTTGTGGCGCCGCGTCCTTGGTGCAATTTCCGGCGTCTGGGGTATCGCGACGTTGCTCGGTCCGCTGCTTGGCGGCCTGTTTGCCGAATATGGGCTTTGGCGATTGTTGTTCTGGCTGTTCGCCATGCAGGCGCTTGTTTTCGCGCTAGCCGCATGGAAGCTGGTTCCTGCGCACGCGGCCGAGACTTCCAACGCACGTATTCCGATCCGCACGTTGGTCATTCTCGGCCTCGCAATCGTGGGCTTCATGATTGCGAGTGTGGCGGAATCTCTTGCCGTTTCTTCGCTCGCTGTCGCGCTTGGACTTGTGTTGTTTGTGACGGCCCTCCGCGTAGACACGCATGCGCTTGCCCAACTCTTTCCACGGCATGTCGCTAACATCGCGGGAAGCGCGGGGCGCGGATATGTGGCGCTGTTTGCATTCTGTGCATCAGCGGTGGGATTCGGAGTATATGGCGCGGCGATTCTGCAGACGCTTTATGGGCTGTCGCCTTTGATAGCGGGTTATGTCGTTGGCGCCGACGCTATGGGGTGGACGGTTGCTGCGCTCATTGTGGGCGAATTTCCGCAAAGCTGGGACCGCGCGTGCATTCGCATTGGCGGCACGCTGATTTTCCTCGGCGTCTCATCGCTCGCCTATACGCTCAACAGCGGCTCGATCGGGCTTGTGCTTCTTTCAGCCATCGTTCTGGGCGCCGGCTTCGGCGCCTGCTGGGCGTATGTCACGCGCGCGATTCTCGAACATCTTCCGGAAAAGGAGCGTGCGGTGGGTTCATCCGCGATACCCGCAGTTCAGATGATCGGCAACGCCGTGGGCTCCGCTGCATCCGGAATGATCGCAAATGCGTTGGGGCTCGCCGACGGCATTACAAGGGCGGATGCGTCCGAACTCAGCTTCTGGCTGTTCGTTGCGGTTATTCCGGTCGGATTGTTTGGGTGGGCGTGCGCTTGGGGTCTTTCTGCACCGCGCGCATTGCAAACCGCCCCTGTCAATGGCTGAACCTATTTCCCCTTCCACTGCGGCGGACGCTTCTGCGCGAAAGCTCTCGGGCCTTCGATGAAGTCTTCGCTACGGAACATCGCGGCGATCGCCGGATAGTTGCGCTGATTTTCCAGCGCCGCCTGTACGGATGGCTCTGCAAGACCGCGAATGACAGCCTGCTTCGAGGCGCGCACAGACATGGGGCTAAGCTCGAGAATCTGTTTTGCCCAAGCCCGTGCTGTCTGCATCAGGTCGGCCGGCGCCACCACCTCGTTCACGAAGCCGAGCGATTTTCCTTCCGCAGCGCTCACACGGCGACCCGTCAGAATCATGCCCAGCGCCTGTTTGGTGCCAATTTCACGTGGGAGGCGATGCAGGCCGCCCGCGAGTGCGGCCAATCCCACACGCGGCTCCGGCAAGGCAAAGACCGCAGCTTCCGAAGCAATAATGATGTCGCAGGCCAGCGCGATCTCAAAACCGCCACCCATGGCGATGCCGTTGACGGCTGCAATCAGAGGTTTATCCAGATCGAACCTGCTCGTGAGACCGGCAAACCCTGATTTCGGCCAACTCATCTTTCCGCCGGAGGCCTGGTATTTGAGGTCATTACCTGCGGAGAAGGCCCTGTCGCCCGCTCCCGTCACAATTGCAACCCATTGCTCCGGGTCGTTCGCAAAAGCGTCGAAAACAGCCGAAAGCTCTTCGCTTGCAGGGGCATGGATGGCGTTCATCACCTCCGGCCGGTTGAGGGTGACGATCGTCAGCGGCCCTTCGCGCTCAACTTTGCAGAATTCGTAGGACATACGTTTCCTCTTTATTACCAGTGGCAAATCTTCGCCGGGTTCCCCGCCCTGCGGCAAGGGTTATGTAACCATTTAATCCTACGCTAAACCCACAAAGAACAACGGATTTTCTCGCGATGCCGGATACCTGGACGGTGAACACCGGGGAACGGACGTACGGGCCCTATACGATCACGCAGCTCCAGGCTTTCGCAACCGAAGGCCGGCTCGCGCCGCATTCGCTCGTCGCGCGTACAGGCGAAAAAGAATATCACCCAGCCAGCGAAGATCCCGATCTGGGAAGCCTGTTCCGCAATGCACGCTCTACAGCGGCAGTCGCGCAGGCCTTGCGTATCGATCAGCCGCAACGATTTGGCCGCAAGGAAAACGACAACGAACCCGGCGAGCTTTCGCACTACATCATTATTGCCGACATGAAATCGCGCTCGGTCGCAGGGATCGAGGAAGAGGTCTTCAATCTGGGGCCTGCCTATACGGTGCTGCCGCAAGTGTGGTTGCTCGCCTGCGATCTCAGCATCAACGCTGTGCGCAACGCGCTCGTACAGAAACTCGGAAAGCTGGATATGCTTTTTGTTGTAGATGCCACGCGCGATCGGGCCGCATGGTTCAATTTTGGTCCTGAGGCGGACTCCCGCATACGGCGCCTCTGGGCGCGCACCGGGGAACGCAAGGCGGCCCAAGCTTCCTAAAGCTGTTTCAATTGCGCGCGGAATCGTTGATGGTTCTGCACATAATGGTGCGCGGAGAGTTTTACCATCGCGCGCTCGGCCTCGGACAGCTGGCGCACAACACGCGCAGGCGCGCCGACGATCATGGAGCCGTCCGGAAACTCCTTGCCTTCAGTAATCAGCGCATTCGCGCCGACGATGCATTCGTTTCCAATCTTGCTGCGATTGAGAAGCGTGGCGCCCATACCGATCAATGAGTTGTCACCCACCGTGCAGGCGTGAAGGATCACGTTGTGGCCGACTGTGACGTTTGCACCGATGGTTGTGGGCTGGCCGACGTCGGCGTGGACGACAGAATTGTCCTGCACGTTGGAATTCTCGCCTACGATCAGCCAGTCGGTGTCGCCCCGCATCACCACGCCAAACCAGACGCTGGCATTCCTCAAGAGGCGGACGCGACCGATCAGGGTCGCGTTCGGCGCAACCCAGCATTGATCCCCCGGCGGCAATTCAGGCGCGATTCCATCAATGGCGTAAAGCGGCATGCAGGGTTCCTTTTTTGGCAGTACGCAGTTTGGGCAGGGTGCGCCCGCGCCGTCAAATCTTCACGAATTGGGACAGACGTTGTGGATAAATCGGACTAGTCTTGTATTGCCGAAGTGAGTCGTTTGCGGGGCGCCGAAGTGCAGCTTTGCACAGTAACCGACAGACAGGTTTTGCAGCCCCCCGAACGCGCTCCGGCATTTTTCACATCATCTATCAACATCGTGTCTTTGACCTGGGAGCATCCATGGCCAAGCGTTCCGCGCGTCAGAAGTCCCGTGAAAACAACTTTCGTGAAGGCAACGTCCACCCCCTCTTTCCATCCAGCGGCGGCAGCTGGAGCCCGCTAGACAACGATCAACGCGACCGTAAATACGTCAAGAACATCCGGGCGATGAGCCCACTCCAGCAGGCTTTGATGGACGCCGTGGAGGAGCGTTCGGTCGTGCTGGCTCTCGGCCCAGCCGGAACTGGCAAGACTTACCTTGCTATCGCCAAGGCCGTAGAAGCGTTGGAGAAGGGGCGCGCCTCGCGCATTGTGCTCTCCCGGCCTGCTGTCGAAGCGGGCGAAAGCCTGGGCTTCCTGCCCGGCGACCTGCAAGACAAGCTCGCGCCCTATCTACGGCCACTTTATGACGCGTTGACCGAACGGCTCGGCACCAAGCGGCTGAAAGCGCTGGTCGCCGAAGGCGTAATAGAGATCGCGCCCGTCGCCTATATGCGCGGTCGCACGCTCAACGATTGTTTCATTGTGATCGACGAAGCGCAGAACTGCACCTACGGGCAATTGAAGATGCTGCTTACGCGGCTGGGCTGGCGCTCGACGATGGTGCTGACTGGCGATCCAGATCAGACCGATCTGTTAAGCGGATTGTCAGGCCTCGGCGAGATTGCGAACCGGCTGGAACGTGTTCCGGAGATCGCAGTCATCAGGCTGGGCGAGGCGGACATTGTTCGTCATCCGCTCGTCGCGGGGATGTTGACGGTGCTCTAGAGGGAAATGGCAATCCGCAGCACGACCAAGCCCAGCACCAAGCTCCAATAGGCGGACACGGCGGAGGCAAGCCAGAACGCGCCAGCGCTGCTTTTGTGCTCGCGCAATGCCTTGAAGGAACTTTTGAAAAGCACGCTGGGACCCGCGAAGATCATCACGCCTATGTGCGCTGTCCTCGCCATCGCACTTTCCGCCTTCGGAAAGAGCAACATATACAGGTTTGCGATGATCCCGGACGCGGTGAAACCCGTGGCCATTGAAAAGGCTACGACGTAGAGATCGTGTAGCATTGTGACACCGCGTGCCGCCCCCAATCCCCTCTTGCAGGCTTCGTGCCCGGTTATGCCTCTTTGACAGGCAGCCACTGTGCCAAGGCGGATCACTTTGGCCCGGCGGTAACCATCCCAAGAATGCGGCATAGACGCCACGGCGTAGAACAATTGGCAGGACTTCCAATCTGGCGGGCTGAATTGCACGCACTACATGGTATGAGCAGCCGTGGGCTGCGCCGAGCAAATTCTGGCAAGGGCCCGCGGACCATGACCATGATACAGACTGCTGACGACGCCGGAGAACCGATCCAGAAGCGGTCGGGTTGGCTCTTGCCGCTCACTGTCTTTGTGGTGACGGCTGCGCTCTCCGCCGTCGTGCTCTACTACTATGTGGGTCCGAGACCCGCGAGTTTCACGCGCGATATACCTTCGCCGACGGTGGACACACATCCCGCCCGGCTTACCGTCAGCGGCGTCGCGTTCACGATCCCGGCCAACTACATCGTTTATCGCTCGGCCCAACGCGGCGGCGACTACAACGCCGTTTCCCTTTTCGCCCTCCTGCCCGATTTCCGAGGGTACTCCGCCGCCGATGCGCAGCGCTTTGTGAGCAACGCACCGGACTCCGGCGCGATCTTCATGCTTGTCCGGGCCGACAAGCTGAACCTCACCGAGAGCGAGAGGCTCAAACGCATCTATATGGGCTATGTTACCGATCCGATGGGAACCGCCGGCCCTTATGGACTGACCCAGTACAGCTTCCGTGGCGACTCCGGATATCGGGGAGAAGATTTGTTCGTAGGTCAGACGCCGCGGGGTCCCGCTGTCTTCCGCTGCGTGCAGTTCAGCGCCGATGTACCCAGTCCCAGCTGCCTGCGCGAAACCCCGCTTACCCAAGGCATTGCCTTGAGCTATCGCTTCAAGCGGGCGCAGCTTGCAAAATGGCGGGAGATCAGCACGGGCACCGAAGCGTTGGTGCGATCGTTCTTGCAAAAAAACTAAATCAGGATCGCGAGGCGGGAGCCGGCGGCAGATCCATTTCGAGGATCGCCATGTTGAAGGCGTAGGACGTTTCCCCGTCTTCTTCATCCTTGAAGATCACGCCGATGAATTCGCCGTTGACCTGAACCTCGACGGAATCGGGCTGTTTGGGGCGCTCAACCAGCGTGATCGTGTCCAGCCGGAAGAGATTGCGCAGATATTTTTCGATGCGCCAGATTTCGCTGCGGGTCAAAGCTCGTGTCCTATGGGCGAGGTAAAATCAATTCGCACGGGGCACCTGATGGGTCAAGATCAACCTTGACCAGTTTGATTCTTCCCGCCAATTCCATGGCATGACCCCGCCTGCCCCCCAAGGTTACTACGCCGCCACCGCGCGCCCCGCGACACCCTGCCCCGCGATACCGGGAGATCAGCGCGCCGATGCGTGCGTCATCGGTGGCGGATATACAGGATTGTCGGCTGCGTTGCACCTGGCGGAAAGCGGTGCGCGCGTGATCCTCCTGGAGGCCGAACGTATCGGCTACGCCGCATCGGGACGCAACGGCGGGCAGATACATTCCGGCTATCGCAAGTCGCAGGCAGAGCTGGAGCAGTGGCTGGGCAAGCAGCATGCCCGCGATCTGTGGGACCTGGCGCAGGAAGCCAAGGCGACCGTTCGCGGGTTGGTCGAGCGGCACGAGATAGCCTGCGCCCTCAAGAATGGCCTCATCATCGCCGCCCACAATGCGCAGGCGCTGAACGCTCTTGCCGATGAGACCGCGCACCTCAATGCCGAATACGGCTATGGCGACGTGCGGATGCTGGATGCAGCCGAGATCGCCGCCCAGCTCAGCACCGGTGTCTATCCTGGCGGACAGCTTGATGCAGGCGGTGGACATCTGCATGCGCTGGATTATGCCCGCGGCCTTGCTTCGGCGGCCGAGAAGGCCGGCGCGCTGCTCTTCGAGCATTCCCAAGCGCTGCGCATCGAGGGGAACAAGGTGATCTGCGCGCAGGGCACAATCACGGCCGATCGCATACTGCTGGCGTGCGATGCGTTCTCCGCCAGTGTCGCGCCGCAATTGGCGCCTTATATCGCGCATGTGGAGAGCTTCATCGTGGCGACCGCGCCGCTGGGAGAATTCCTGCGCAGGCGGCTTATTCCCTCCGACGCCGCAGTGGCCGATACGCGCCATGTGCTCGACTACTATCGCAAGAGCGCCGATGGACGTCTGCTGTTCGCGGGACGCGAGAGCTATTTCTCGGTGCCGAAGGATATTGCGTCCGTCGTGCGGCCACGAATGCTGAGGGTGTTTCCGACCTTGCAGGATATCCCCATCGAATATGCGTGGAGCGGAACTGTCGGCATCACGCGCACGCGCATGCCCCATTTCGGACGGATCGGAGAGCGCCTGCTGTTCGCGCACGGATATTCTGGACACGGCGTTGCACTGGCGACGCTTGGCGGCAAACTGCTGGCTGAGGCGGCGATGGGAAAACCAGAACGTTTCGACGTGTTCGCGAAAGTGCCGGCGAAGAAATTTCCGGGCGGCGCGTTGCTGCGCAAACCGCTCGTGACGGCGGCGCTGCTTTGGTACAAATTCCAGGATCGCTATTTCTAGATCTGGAAATCCGGGCTCATCTCTTCGATGAGCTGGTTCATCTCCTGCGAGGGGTTTTTCGCGCCCGCGCATCCGGTGAGACGCGCCGGAACGCCAACTGCTGTGCAGCCCGGCGGCACGTCTTTCAATACCACCGAACCTGCACCGACGCGCGAATATTCGCCGACTTCAATATTGCCCAGAATCTTTGCGCCCACCGAAATCAGCACGCCACGGCGGATTTTCGGATGACGGTCGCCTGTTTCCTTGCCGGTGCCGCCGAGCGTTACGCCGTGCAGCATCGAAACGTCGTCTTCCACCACCGCGGTTTCGCCGATCACAACGCCCGTCGCGTGGTCGATCATGATGCCGCGGCCAAGCCTGGCGGCAGGATGAATATCGACATCGAACAATTCGGAGATACGGCTCTGCACGAACAGCGCCATGGCATGCCGGCCCTGATTCCATAGCCAATGCGCGACGCGATAGCCCTGCAGCGCGAGGAAGCCCTTGTAGAAGAGAAAGGCTTCCACATAGGAGTGGCAGGCGGGATCGCGCTCGAAGACGGCCGAAAGGTCCGCGCGCACGGCGGCACCGATGCCAGGATCGGCGTCGATCGCTTCTTCGAATATCTCGCGGGTGAGCATGGGGCTCAGGTCTTCGCCGCCGATTTTTTTGGCGAGGTGGTAGGAGAGCGCCCCTTCCAGCCGGTCGTGCTTGAGGATCGTGGCGTGGACGAAACTCGCCAGCGACGGCTCGCTTTCGGCCATCTGCTCGGCCTCATTGCGCAGCGCCTTCCAAATCGGGTCGCAGGTGGCCAGTTTCTCGTGCGGGACTGACATGGGCTTCCTTTCTGCGTTCATTGTACGGGGCGAATGTGAAATTTCCTAATCAGCCCGCCTTCACTTCGTGGAACCTATAGTCAATTCAATCTGTTAGTCGTTTTCCGGTTTTTGCTATCCCCCCTCCCCCTCAGGCCGGTTGCGAGGGTGCGGGCGGGGGTTCTTCTGCCCGGGGTGGCGGGGTCACGATGGGGCCAGGAGCAGGGCGATAGGTGCTGCGATAGGGTGTGTAGGTCCCGCGGCGGCGGGCCATGATGTGGTCGACCATCCGGTCTTCCCATTCCCGCCCAATATGGCCGCCGAACAGGCGCGAGGCCTGTACCACCAGCACAATGCCCCAGATCAAGGCCACCCAGAAAAAGAAGAAATTGCCGCCCCACCACCAGCCGCCGACAACATTGGCGACGAACATCACGCCAATCACCGCCAAATAGGTGAGCAGGTGGTTTTTGAACTGGTGAACCTCGTAGCGAACGCGGTTCAGTTCGATATCGTCGTCTGGGTATGCCATAGGCCTTCCGTCCCTTGCGTTTGTTATTAGATAGGAAGCCATCCCCCGCTTCGCCAAGTCCGAAAGGTATTTTCCATTGAACACGCCCAAGCATGAGGGCCATGCCCTGAACCGGCCCTCGCCTACTACCTTGGATTTGCTGCTTTCCCGGCGCTCCGGCAGCGCCAAGGCAATGACCGGGCCGGGCCCCGACGCGGAGCAGCTGGCCCTGATTCTGCAGGCAGCGGCGCGCACGCCGGACCACGGCAAGCTGTTTCCGTGGCGGTTCATCGTGTTCGAAGGTGACGGGCGGGCACGCATGGGCGCGGTGCTGGCCGAGGCGCAAAAGGCGCTGGGCGCGGACGAGAAGACACTGACGATGGAGCGCGAAAGATTCCTGCGCGCGCCCGTCGTGGTGGGCGTTGTGAGCCGCGTGACGGCCGGCATCAAGATACCGGAGTGGGAGCAGATGCTTTCCGCCGGTGCCGTTTGCCAGAACATGCTGCTGGCCGCGCATTCGCTTGGCTTCGTGGCAAACTGGATCACCGAATGGTGCGCCTACGACGCAAATGTCGCCAAGGCGCTGCGACTTCAACCGGGGGAGCGAATTGCGGGATTTGTTTATATCGGCACTTCTGCAGTGAAGCTGGAAGAGCGGCCGCGGCCGGCGATGGACGAGATTGTGACATGGTTCTAGTGTCAGCGATCTGTTGACATGTCGTAAGCAGAATGCTTACATAGGCAATGCTCAAGACGTTCCGCAACAAGGCGCTGGCCGATCTTTGGGCTACGGGCAAGGCGAAAAAGATCGATGCCCGGATGCACAAACGTATACTTGTCCGGCTGGACCGGATGGACGCCGCTGCAGCCCTGGAGGAACTGAAACTTCCGGACTTCAACTTTCATCCATTGAAAGGCAAACCGCAGCGATATTCCATCCACGTCAACGGACCGTGGTGCCTGACTTTCGAGTTCGATCAGGGAGACATCTACCGGGTAGACATCGAGCAATATCACTGAATTACTGAGGACTGATCCATGACCGAGTATGTCGCTAAAAGAAACCCTGCCCGGTGCCCCGCCCATCCCGGTGAGCTGTTGCGCGACGAGATTCTGCCTACACTCGGCATGACGAAATCGCGGATTGCAGATCACCTGGGGATTTCCCGGCAGCACCTCTACGATATCCTCAACGAGAAGAAGCCAGTTTCGCCTGAGGTCGCCGTTCGCCTCGGCAAAGCTTTTGGCGACGGGCCGGGAGTCTGGCTCCGGATGCAGGCAGCTTATGACGCGTGGCACGCGCAAAGGCGGGTTGATGTGCGAAAGATTCCGGTGTTGCACGCAGCGGAATAGGAACGGTCCTCACTCGCCCCAAACCCTTGCGCGTTTGTATCGATCTCCCCGTGAAGGGGAGGTAAGAAGAGGGCAGTGACATTCAGGGGTGAAACGTGGGCCGGAAAATTCTTTTCATCACCACCGATCAGATGCGGTTCGATGCCATTGGCGCGAACGGGCAAAAGATTGCGCGGACGCCGGCTATCGATAAGCTGGCGCGGGACGGGATCAATTATACGCGGTGTCATGCCCAGAACGTGGTGTGCATGCCCGCGCGATCGACCATGATCACCGGGCAATATGTCTCCACGCACGGCGTTTGGATGAACGGCGTGCCGCTGCCGGTGGATGCGCCTTCAGTGGCGCGGTATTTGAAGGAAAAGAAAAACTACAAAACGGCGCTGATCGGCAAGGCGCATTTCGAACCGTTTCTCGATCTCTCGGCGTACGAAAACCGGATGGGCATCCTGCGCGAATACGGTCCGCACCGCGGCTTCGACCACATGGAGCTGGCCGCCCATGGCGCGCGCGGACCTCTGCACTATGCGCGCTGGCTGATGGAAAACCATCCCGAGGCCGCGGATTATTTCTATCCGGTGCTCAGCCCCGCGACGATGGCGCAGAATTCGTTCGGCGAGGGCGATACCGGCGCGGTGCAGGTGCGCCACAACAAGGTGCCGCGCGAACTTTATCACACCGATTGGGTAGCGGATCGCACGCTGACCTGGCTGGATTCGCTTTCGGCCGATGACGATTGGTTTGTGTGGATGAGCTTTCCCGACCCGCACCACCCGTGGGATCCGCCGCAAAGCGAGATCGGGCGGGTGAACTGGCGCGAGCTGGATGTGCCGGCGGGATATCCGGGTAGCCATGAAAAAATCGACCAAATCCTTTCAGGCAAACCGCGGCACTGGCGCGAATGGTGGCTGGGCGAGCGCGTGACCTGTTACGAGGCGCCGCCCGACTGGGTGCCGAAGACTCTGACCACCGATCAGCTGCGCGAGATCGATGCGCTGACGCATGTGAAGAACGAATTGATCGACGAGGCGATTGCGCGCGTGATGGCGAAGATCGCTGCACGCGGCTGGGACAGCGATACCGACGTGATCTTCACGACCGACCATGGCGAATTCCAGGGCGACTACGGTCTGCTGTTCAAGGGGCCCCATCATGTGGAAAGCCTGATGCGGCTGCCGCTGATCTGGCGGCCGGCGCCGAATGCGAAAGTGGCGCCGCAAACGTTCGACGCGCCTGTTGGACAAGTGGATTTCGCGCCGACATTCTGCGAGATCGCAGATGTTGCACCTGCCGAATGGATGGAAGGTTCTGCACTGCCCCGTTCCGCCGCCGATGCAGCCAAACGTGAGGCCGTGTTCACCGAATGGGATTCGGAATTCAACGGCACGTCGCTTTCGCTGCGCACGCTTTATCGCGACGGATGGATCGTGACGGCGTATAACAAATCTTCGATCTATGATGGGACAGAGGGCGAACTTTACGATCTGAAGAACGATCCGCTGCAATGGCGGAATTTATGGGACGAGCCCTCAGCCGCCGGGATGAAACGCGACTTGCTTGACGATTTGCGGGCACGAGAACCGACGCCAAGGCGGGACCAGTTGAAGCGGGTCGCTTCGGTCTAAAACCCTACCCTCCCCTTGGGAGGCGCGAAATTTGCGCCGCCAAATTTCGGGCAGGGGTCAACTCGCGCCAGCTTGAACCCCTCGCCCAAAATTTCTTCGCCTTGCTCAGAATTTTATCGACACTCCCTCAAGGGGAATGTGAATTCGTGTGCTAGCATCGCCCCCTCGATTGGGGCTGGCATGGCGGCGGTGGCGGAAGCGGATGTTCCCGGCGAAAGGCCAAGGCTGCTCGCACGCCATGTGGCGGCGGTGGCGGCCGGCAATGCGCTGGAGTTCTACGATTTTCTGACCTTCAGCTATTTCGCCGTCTATATCGGGCGCACGTTTTTTCCGTTCGCCACGGGCTCGAACAGCCTGTTGTTCACGCTGATAACATTCGGCGTGGGGTTTCTGACGCGGCCGCTGGGCGGCATCGTGATCGGAAACATGGGCGACAGGATTGGCCGCCGGCCGGCGATGGTTTTGTCGTTTACGTTGATGGGACTGGGCGTGATCGGATTGGCGCTCACGCCCTCCTATGCGCAGATCGGATATGCGGCACCTGTTCTGGTGATCCTTTTCCGGCTGTTGCAGGGATTTGCGCTCGGCGGCGAAGTCGGTCCCTCGACGGCGTTCCTTGTTGAAGCAGCACCTCCGGAGCGGCGCGGATTTTACGGCTCGCTGCAATACATGACCCAGGATACCGCCGTTCTCGCGGCAGGCATCGTCGGAACGGTACTTGCGAGCATCCTCGACGAACAGCAATTGGCGGATTGGGGTTGGCGCGCCGCGTTTCTTCTGGGCGCGGTTATCGTTCCATTCGGGATCGTGGCGCGGCGCAATCTGCCCGAGACGCATTCGGCCGCAACAGGCGATGCGGCTTCGCGCTGGAAAGAGTTCAAGCCCCATCGCACGGCGGCACTGCTCGGCCTGCTGATGCTGATGGGCGGAACGATCGCGACCTATGTCAGCGGCTATATGACGACTTATGCCATCGACACGCTGCAAATGCCCGCAAACATATCGTTCGGCGTCAATATCGTGCTCGGGCTGTGTGCGATCACGTTTCAGCCGATAAGCGGATATCTATCCGACTTCTTCGGCCGCAAGCCGCTGATGGTAATCTTCGGCGTTCTGCTCATATTGACGTCCGTTCCTGCCTTCTGGGTGATTTCGACCTACCGCACGACGCTTGCGCTTTACAGCATGGGGGCGCTGATCGCCATTCTCCTGGCGTTGAGCGCAACCCCGGTGATCGTGACATTGACCGAAACAATGCCGGTGCGAATCCGCTCCGGTACGGTTTCCATAGTTTATGCAGTCTCCATCGCGGTGTTCGGCGGTTCTGCGCAGCCGATCGTCAAATGGCTGATCGAGAACACGCACAGCAAGCTGGCGCCGGCCTGGTACATGACGATTGCCTATTCGATTGCCGTTGTGGCGATGATGCTGTTGCGCGAGACAGCGCCTCGAAAGCTGAAGCCCTAGGGAATCCCGATGAGCTTGTGCGTCTGCAGCGACAGCCGCCATTGCGGATGTGCGAGGCAATATTCGGTGGCGGCGCGGGTGTTGGCTTGGCGGTCCGGGCCATCCATCGGCTGTAGAAAAAAGTTCGCGAAATCGAGGTTGGCGTATTTCTCCGGCTCCGCACCTTTCTGCGGATAGACGAGTTTCAATTCGTTGCCGCGTGTCAGGTTGAATTCCGCGCCAGCCTTGGGGCTTACGCAGATCCAGTCGATACCGGGCGGCGGAACCATTGTGCCGTTGGTTTCGACGCCGATTTCGAATCCTTCGGCGTGAAGCGAGTCGATCAATGCTTCGTCGATCTGCAAGAGCGGTTCGCCGCCGGTGCAGACGACGTAAGGCTGCGCGCGATTGCCGCTTGGCCATTTGGCCCGGACGGCGCGAGCCAATTCCCCGGCAGTCGCAAACTTGCCGCCACCGGGACCGCCGGTCCCCACAAAATCGGTGTCGCAGAATTGGCAGGTCGCGGTGGCGCGATCGCGTTCGAGGCCGGTCCACAGATTGCAGCCGGAAAAGCGCAAGAAGACGGCGGCGCGCCCGGTCTGCGCACCCTCGCCCTGCAGCGTGTAGTAAATTTCCTTTACCGAGTAGGTCATGACACGTATTTGGCATAACCCTTGGCGCGCAGATCGCAGGACGGGCATTCGCCGCAGCCATAGCCCCAGGCGTGACGATGCGTGCGGTCGCCGCGGTAGCAGGTGACGGTTTCTTCGATAATCAAATCGACGAGCGCTTTGCCGCCGAGTTGCTCGGCAAGTTTCCAGGTGGCGGCCTTGTCGAGCCACATGAGCGGCGTGTGGATTGTGAATTCCGTGTCCATACCGAGCGAGAGCGCGCGTTCGGCCGCCTTGATCGTGTCGTTGCGGCAGTCGGGGTAGCCGGAGAAGTCGGTTTCGCACATGCCGCCCACGAGATGGCGGCAATTGCGCCGATAGGCGAGCGCCGCGGCGGCGGCAAGAAACAGGATGTTCCGGCCGGGGACGAAGGTCGTCGGCAAGCCGTTCCGGCCCATTTCGATCTTGCGGTCCTCGGTCAGCGCCGTGCCCCCAATCTGCCTGAGCAGGTCGAGCGAGAGCAGATGATCCGTACCCAGACGGTTCGACCAATCGTGAAAGGCGCGCAATTTTCCGAGTATGCGCGGACGTGCATCGAGTTCGGCCGCGTGACGCTGGCCGTAATCGAAACCGACCGTTTCGACGTTCGCAAAACGGCTGAGCGCCCAGGCGAGGCAGGCGGTCGAATCCTGCCCGCCGGAGAAAAGAACCAAGGCAATCCGGTCATTCATCGGGCGGTGTTTAGCGGCTTGGGCCGCCGTGTGCGAGCCCTATTCGGCAGCCAGGACGCGCAACTTAACCCTGGAGGGCGGCAGGTCGATGGAAACGGCCGTGCCCCTGCCCTCGGCGCTTTCGATGGAAACTGTCCCGCCATGGAGATCCACCAACGCCTTGCAGATCGAAAGGCCGAGACCTGCGCCCTCAAACCGGCGGGCAAGCGAATTGTCGAGCTGACGGAAAGGCTGAAACGCGTCGGCGACCTTTTCCGGACTCATGCCGATACCGGTATCGCACACCGCAATGCGGATACCTCCGTTGGAGGTGCGCGCCGCACGCACGACGATCCGCCCATCGGCCGGTGTGAACTTGATCGAATTGGCGACAAGTGCGGCAATCGCCTGCATCAGACGTTGGGGATCGACCTCCACATTTGGGAGGTCCGGTTGCACTTCGATTGAAATTGCGCGTTCGAGATGCCCGCGCAACTGGCCGAGCGCGATACCGCCCTCGATCAACGCGGCGACAGCAACTTCCTGCTTGGCGAGCGTCAATGCACCACCTTCGATGCGGGCTGTATCGAGAAGATCGTTGACGATGCCGAGAAGGCGCGTACCGCTTGCATGGATATCGGCGGCGTAGCCGCGATAGGCGGGATTGCCGAGCGGACCGAACATTTCCGTATTCAGGATTTCGGCAAAGCCCAGAACCGCATTGAGCGGCGTCTTCAACTCGTGACTCATTGCGGCGAGAAACGCGCTCTTGGCTCGGCTTGCTTCTTCCATTTCCCGGAGCGCGCGGCGAAGCGTGTTTTGCGCCTCGATCTTGTCCGTCACATCTTCCACCGTACCCTCGTAGAAGACGAGCTTGCCCGTCCAATCGCGCACGGCGCGCGCGTTTTCGGAAATCCAGATCACCGACCCGTCGTGGCGGCGGATTTGGGAGACGAAATCGGTCACCGAGTCATGGGCGGCCATGAGGGCGGCAAACTCTTCCCGCCGCGTCGGCTCCACATAGAGCTGGCCTGCGATGTCGGTGAGGCTCGCCATCAACTCTTCGGCGTTGTCATAGCCATAGATGCGCGCGAGCGCGGGGTTTGCATCGAGGTAACGGCCTTCCGGCGTCGTGCGGAAGATGCCCTCGATAGCGTGGTCGAAAAAGGCGCGATAGGTGCGCTCGGCAGCCGTGACGCGGGTGCCGCTGCCTTTGGAGGTGCGGACCAGCAGGAAGAGGCAGCAGAGCAGAGCGCCCACCAGGCACAGCCCCGCTCCCAGCTCCCGCCCCTGATCGGAGAGCTCGGCCGCACAAAGCGCCGCACCCAGCACAAAGACAGCAAGGCCGGTGACAAAGACCCCCTCACCCCCGCGCGACCGGCCTGGAATCGGCCATACAGCACCTGACTTCGCGGCCGTCATTGCCCCGCCCTCTTTTCTGCAATGCAGCAAAACCATTGTTTGGATAGCCGAAAATGTCTAAACGGCGAGTTGAGGTTTGGGAGGGTTTCTTGCCTTCCGGGCGCGGCTGCGCCAGCCTGAGACCAAATTAAAACAAAGGGATGCCCAACTTGGCTTCCATAGCGATCAGCGGCACGGGTCTGTTCACCCCGCCCTATTCCATTTCCAACGACGAGCTTGTGACCTCGTTCAACGAATATGTTGCCCGCCACAACCGGCGCCATGCGGAAGCAATCTCGGAAGGATCGATGCAGCCCTTGGCCGAGTCCTCGACCGAATTCATCGTCAAGGCATCGGGTATCAAGTCCCGCTATGTGATGGACAAGCAGGGAATACTCGACCCGGAAGTGATGTGCCCGCGGATTCCCGAGCGACCAAACGATCAGATTTCGGTGCTGGCAGAGATGGCAGTAGCGGCGGCGAAAGACGCCCTCGCATCGGCGAACAAGAAGGCATCGGACATCGACGCCGTGCTGGTCGCCGCATCGAACATGCAGCGGGCCTATCCCGCCATGGCCATAGAAGTTCAGGATGCACTCGGCATAGGCGGTTTCGGCTTCGACATGAACGTGGCCTGTTCATCGGCCACGTTCGGACTGCAGGCGGCTGCCGACATGGTGGCGGCGGGTCATGCCCGCGCGATACTGGTGTGCAATCCTGAGATCTGTTCCGGACACCTGAATTTCCGCGACCGCGACAGCCATTTCATCTTCGGCGACGTGGCGACTGCCTTCGTGGTGGAGCGTTCCGAAAACACCCATGCCGAAAATGCCTGGGAAGTAGTCTCCACGAAACTCGTCACAAAATTTTCGAACAACATTCGCAACAATTTCGGATTCCTCAATCGTGCTGCGCCGGAAGGCATCGGCCAGCCGGACAAGCTGTTCGTCCAGGAGGGCCGCAAGGTGTTCAAGGAGGTGGTGCCGATGGTGGCCGAGCTGATCCTCGAACACATGGCCGCCAACAATCTGGCGCCCGCGCAACTAAGCCGCATGTGGCTGCACCAGGCCAACATCAACATGAACGATTTCATTGCAAGGCGGGTGCTCGGCCGCGATCCCGCGCCCGGCGAAGCCCCCAATATATTGGATGAATATGCCAATACTTCGTCGGCCGGGTCGGTGATTGCATTTCATCGCTACAGCAAGGACCTTCCGAAAGGCGCTTTGGGCTTGCTATGTTCGTTTGGGGCAGGTTATTCGGCAGGAAGCGTCATCTTGAGAAAATTAAACTAGAGAATTGTGTGAATCCCGAACCGCGGGCGTTCGTTTCCGCGTCTCAACGGAAATCCATTTGACGCGAGCGCCATGTTCAGTTTCGTCGAAGGCATAAAGCTGGCCTATGTGGTCTCCGGGTTCGGGGTAGGCTTCCTTGTCGGCATGACCGGCGTCGGCGGGGGATCGTTGATGACGCCGGTACTCATCCTTCTCTTTGGTATCTCGCCGGAGAAAGCGGTCGCGACCGACCTGCTTTACGCATCCATCACAAAAACCGGCGGTTCGCTCGTTCACGCATTCAACAAGACGATCGACTGGCGCATCGTCACGCGGCTTGCCGGAGGAAGCATTCCCGGCGTCGTATTGACGCTGGCGATGCTCTACGTCATGCATGTCGATGCCACCAAGGTCAACAATATCGTCACACACACCCTCGCGGTGGCACTGCTGCTCACGTCGCTGGCGTTGTTGTTCCGCAGATGGCTTATGGAGACTTACGTGCGCCGCGTGGGCACGCTGGATGACGCGCTGACGCGGCGGTCCACCATCGTCACCGGTTTCGTGCTCGGTGTGCTTGTTTCGCTGTCGAGCGTTGGCGCCGGCGCACTCGGCGTCACCGCCCTGATCCTGCTCTACCCGCAAATTCCCATTGTACGTATCGCGGGTTCGGATATCGCCCATGCGGTTCCCCTGACGCTGGTCGCGGGACTGGGGCATTCGATGATCCTTGGGCCGATCAACGGCGATCTTTTGACATCCCTGCTTGTCGGATCCCTGCCTGGAATCGTTCTTTCCAGCTATATTGCGCCCAAAGTGCCGGATGTGGCGCTCCGGCTTGTTCTGGCTGCAACGCTGTTCCTTGTGGCTATCCGGCTACTGACGACATAGGAGACGAAGGTGAAACTCGAAGGCGGATGTTATTGCGGCGCGTTGCGCTATGTGGCGGAAGGCGACCCCATGATGCAGGCGCAATGTCATTGCCGGGAGTGCCAATATATTTCCGGCGGCGCCCCGAATATGTTCATGCTGATGCCGCGCGACGGATTCCGATACACCAAGGGAACGCCAAAACAATTCAAACGCGCCGATCTCGAACGCCCGGTGACGCGCGAGTTTTGCGCCGAATGCGGCACGCATGTGGCGACATTCCCCGCCGGATTTCCTGCCGTGGTCATAAAGGTGGGAACGCTCGACAATCCGCGCCAATACGCCGGCCCGCAAATGGCGATCTACACGATCGACAAGCAACCGTTCCATCAGATTGCCGAAGGCATTCCAACTTTCGAACGGCTGCCGGGATAACGTCAGTGCATCAGGAACAGCGGCAGCGTCGCCCGGCTCAAGACCCGGCGCGTGACGCCGCCGGTGAGCCATTCCCGCAGGCGGCCATGGCCGTAGCCGCCGATCACCAGAAGGTCCGCGCCATTCGATGTCGCTGTCTCAAGCAGCACATCGCCTACAACCCGCGTTGAAGCATCCGCGCGCGAGACCACCGCACTGACAGCGTGTACCCGCAAATAATCGAGGAGCGCATCCATATCCGCATCGGAACTTGCGCTTTGAATCGTTATCACATGAATGGAATGCGCCCTCGAAAGAAATGGCAGAGAGGCGCTGACGGCATGGGCGCTGGTGGCGCTGCCGTTCCAGCCGATCGCGATTTTTCGGAATTCTCTCTGCTGCGTTCTGGAACCAAGAAGCACCGGCGATCCCGTTTTCAGAAGGGCGGCCTCGAATGCTTCCGTCAGACCGGGATGATCAGTCTCGCCGAGCGGACCGAACACGATCAAATCAGCCAGCAGACCTGCATGCGCGACACAATCGTCGAAATGTCCCTGCGCTTCGAGATAGGATGCCGAGGGGCCGGGTGCGGGAACTTCCTGAAGCTCAAATCCAGCGGCCGCAGCCGCGGCTTCGAGCGCGGTGCGCGCGCTGGCCGCGGCACTGCCGGCCGCTTCACGCGCTGAATCGACAATTTCCGAAGCCATCGCCGGAGCAACCTCATCGCCGAAAAACGGCAGCGCCTCCATAGGGTCCGGGCGCGCGAACAACCCGCGCACATGGGCCTGCATGGGTATGGCCGCGGAAAACGCACAGGCCAGCGTGAGCGCATCGCGTTTGCCGCCGGTGAGCGGCGCAAGGATCATCTTAATGGTCATGGCGCTGTCATCCCCCCGTTCGAGTGGATCGCCTTCCGAAGTATGCAGCTTTCGGAACGCTACCACCAGCGGTCGAGTTGCACCGGGCGAAGAACACGGGGGCGCGCAAATTCCATCAGGTTATCCACTACCCGGCGATGGAAACTGCCGCGGGTGAAATTGCGAGGGCCGCGGCTGCCGGGGGAAAGACCTGTCAGCACTTCGATGGTCTCGCCAATGGTTTCCGCGGCATAGATCGAAAAGGCGGCCCGGCGAGAGGCCTCGGCCACGTCATCGCGGAGCATGAGATTGACGATGTTCGCCTTCGGAATGATGACACCGTGGCCGGGCCTCAGGCCTCGCATTACACAGATATCGAAATAACCTTCGATCTTCTGATTGATGCTGCCCACCGGCTGAAGCGTACCGTGCTGATCTATGGATCCGGTGATGCCGATGCCTTGCGCCACCGGCACACCTGCGATGGCCGATAGAATGGCGATCAGTTCGGCAGCGCTCGCGCTGTCGCCGTCTATGGGACCGTAATACTGCTCGAAGGCGACGCTGGCCGTGAGCGAAACCGGGACATAGGCCGAATAGGCGGCGTTGATGTAGCCCGCGAGCGTTTTCACGCCGCGGCGCGAAGCGCCCTCGCGGTAATGCGCAAGGCGGTCAATACGGATGCCATTTCCCAGACCGGGACCGACGCTAGCTGTGATGCGCGCGGGCACGCCGAAATGATGACTGCCCGCCTTGATGACAGTCAACGCATTCACTTGCCCGATGCGCGCGCCTTCGGTTTCGATGAAAACGAGGCGGCGGCGGATGAGATCCTGCTCCAGCGCCTTCATGCGGCCGGCGCGGTCATCTTTCGCTGCGAGGGCGCGTTCGATGTCCCACGCGGTGATGAGAAGCCGGCCCGCATCGGCCGCATAGGCGTTGGCTTCACACACGAGATCGTAGATGTGGCCGATGCGCACCGAGATGCGCTCCGCGTCGCCCGCCATGCGCGAGGACTCATCGATCAGCCGGGCGGCGCCCGAACGATCGAGATGGCGCACGCGATCTTGCCGCGACATTCCCGCAATACCGCGCAACAGCGCAAGACAATGAACGTCGTTTCGTTCGGTGGTGTTGGAAAATTCGGCCTGCACCTTGAACAGCGCCGCGAAATCGGGATCGAGCGAGCGCACGCGCTCAAACACCCACGGTTCGCCGAACAGCACGACCTTCACGTCGAGCGGGATGGGCTCCGGCGCGATCGACATGGTCTGGGGGCGTTCACGGATTTCGGAGACGCTTTCGATCCGTACCTTGCGTTCGCGCAAGCACCGCTTGAGCGCCCCCCAGGATTCCTCCTGTTGCAGAAGCTCGAGCGCTTCGATCAGCAGGAATCCTCCATTGGCGCGATGCAATGCGCCCGGCTGGATATACATGAAATCGGTGATCGTGGTGGTGACCAGCGGAACGCGCTCCACCTTGCCGACCAGCCGCGAGAGGATCGGCAACCCGACCTGCACAACAGGCGCGCCCTTTGAGCCGGAATTGTCGACGAAAAGGTTCACATCGTAGCGGTGAAAGGCGGCCGCCTTTACTTCAGCTTCACCGCGCGCGATGGCTTGCAGGAGGCTGAGATTTTTCAAAAGGTCGCGCGACAGGCCGTTAAGATAGCGCCGCGCGCTTTCGCTGCTTCCAAAGCGTTGATAGAGCGGCTGTAGGAGTTCTCGCAAGCGCGCCTCGCCCATCGAACGATCGAGTGCGCGCAACTGCGCTTCCTTTTGCGTGCGCAGAGTCGAAAGCGCGGTCAGTGCCTGATCCAACAACGTGCGCAATTCGCGGCGCGCGCGGTTCAGGCGGTCGCGTTCGCCCACGGGTAGCGCGGCCAATTCCCCGTCGCTCAACAAAACGCCTGCGCGCTGCGGCTTCAGTTCGAAGCGGCCTTCGTGCGGTTCGACAAGCATCAGTCCTTTGGCATCGGCGGCACGGCGAAGCTCGGCAAAGGCGGTTTCCGCCGTTCGCCGGTGTTCTTCTTCCAAAGCGCTCCTGCGGGAACGGTATTCAGCGCCGGCGAAAAGATCGCGCATCGCCGATTTGAGCGAGGCTACCAACGCAGCCATCGCGCGCTTGAACACCGCGCCTTCGCCGTGCGGCAGTTTCAAGGCCTGGGGCTGCTGCGGATTGGCGAAGTTGTAGACGTAGCACCAGTCGGGAGCGGGCTTTCGAGTGGCCGCGATGCGTTCCAGTGCGCGCTGAACGGCGCTATGCTTGCCGCTGCCCTTCGCGCCCATGGCATAAATGTTGTAACCGGGCTCGCGCATTCGTGCGCCGAAGGCGAGCGCGCGTATCGCGCGTTCCTGTCCCGGAGGCGCGTCGGCATCCGGCAATTCCGCCGTGGAGTGGAACGGCAGCCGTGCCGGATCGGTCTTCAGGCGGTATCTGTCCACCGCCAGGGGCCTGACCGCCATTACCCAACCCAATGCCGGACCCTTGTCTTTAAGGTCCGGTCCTTTGCTTTAAAGATTGGGTAATTTTATCAATCCCCGCGGCGCACACTATGCGCCCTCGCGGCAACCTGAAATTAACGTAAACGCGCCGAGCCAGCCCGATCCAAACCATGTCTTCGAAAAAGCCCCAAAACCGAGCCTGGCAGCGCATGTTGAGCGGCCGCCGCCTCGACCTGCTCGACCCCTCGCCCCTCGACATCGAGATCGAGGACATCGCCCATGGGCTTGCCCGCGTCGCCCGCTGGAACGGCCAGACGAAAGGCGCCCACGCCTTCTCGGTCGCGCAACATTGCCTGCTGGTGGAACGTATTGCGGGCGAACTGCTTCCGCGCGGGGACCGCTCGTTCAAGTTGATGGCGCTCCTGCATGACGCGCCGGAATACGTGGTGGGCGATCTGATCAGCCCGTTCAAGGCAGCAGTTGGCATCGACTACAAAGATTTCGAGCTGCGGCTGCTTTCGGCAATTCACGTGCGCTTCGGCCTGCCGGCAAAAACGCCAGAAGGGGCGGTGAAGTTAATCAAACGGGCGGATCATATTGCCGCATATTTCGAGGCCACACAGCTGGCAGGGTTTACGCGCGAGGAAGCCCGCAAATTTTTCGGCTTTCCGCCCGGCTTTTTGCGCGTACCACGTCTTCTACCATTGGAGCCTTCCGAAGCGCAGTCGCAATACATAAATCGTTTCAAACGCCTCACCGTTTGAGTTTGCGGCAGAAGTGCTAGTTTGTAGAATCATTGCAGGCAAGTGAATGCCCAAGATCATTATTGCACCGCTTTCAGGACTGGAGCAGACGATCCGCGACCACGAACCGTCGCACGTCATTACTTTGCTTTCTCCTGAGCACATGATCGAGACTCCGGACGGATTCCATCCCGACCGGCACTTGAAGATCGGCATGAATGACGTTGCGCATCCCTCGCTCGGCGAGGCTCCGCCGCACGACAGCCACATCCAGAGCCTGCTGGAATTCGGCCGCCTCTGGGATGCCTCGGCGCCGCTGGTAGTGCATTGCTGGGCCGGAATAAGCCGGTCGACCGCGGCTGCATTCATTCTTATGTGCGACCGCCTGGATCACGTTCGCGAAAGCGAGATCGCCAAGGCCCTGCGCCAACGCGCGCCGCACGCCAATCCCAACCGCCTGATGGTAAAACTTGCGGATGAAGCGCTCAAACGCGGTGGGCGCATGGTGGAAGCCGTCGAATCGATGGGACCGAGCACGCTCGCCGACGAGGGGCCGCTTGTGCATTTCCCGCTAGCGTTCGGAATTCTATGAAGCGCGCGGGCGCGGCAAACGTCGTCAATATCGGATTGAGCGCAGCCATCGTCTCAGTCGTAGACGAACGGCCTCGCGTTCTGGTTGTGCACCGAACGAATGAAACCGTGGACTCGCTGCCGTTCGGCCCTTTCGACCCTTTGCACCACCGGACGCTAGAGAGCGGCCTCAGAAGCTGGGTCGGCGAACAGACCTCGCTCGATCTCGGCTATGTGGAGCAGCTCTACACGTTCGGCGACCGCGGGCGGCACCAGCTCAAAGCAGGTGAAGAACATCGCGTGGTTTCGGTGGGCTATCTCGCGCTGACGCGCGGCGACCCCAGAACGCCGGATACACAATGGCGTGAATGGTACCGCTTTTTCCCTTGGGAAGACTGGCGAGAGGCCCGGCCGCGCGTGATTGACGAAGTGATTGCGCCCTCGCTCAAGATGTTTGCGAAGTCGGCCGGTAAAGACGACCGCACTTCAGAAGCACGGCGCGACCGCGCGCGCATTTGTTTCGGCCTCGACGGACTGCCATGGGACGAAGAAAAGGTTCTCGAGCGATATGAACTCCTCTACGAAGCAGGACTTGTGGAGGAAGCCGTGCGCGACGGCCGTGTGACAACCGCGGACACATCCTTACAGCTGGGCGCGCCTATGATGTTCGATCATCGCCGTATCCTTGCGACGGCCATCGCGCGGCTGCGCGGCAAGATGAAATATCGCCCCGTCGTGTTCGAGCTGATGCCTGCCGCCTTCACATTGCTCGAACTGCAACGAACGGTTGAGGCGATCTCGGGCATCCGCCTGCACAAACAGAACTTCCGCCGACTTGTGGAGGATCAAGGGCTTGTCGAAGGCACCGGGCGGACGAGCGCGGCTGCTCGCGGCCGTCCCGCCGAGCTATTCCGTTTTCGCAAAGAAGTGTTGCGCGAACGGCCGGCGCCGGGCTTGCGGTTGGGTATGCGGACGCGCTAACGGCGTCTACAGGAACAAGTCCACCGGCAGAACCATCACGAGAGGGGTACCGAAATGCTTGCACGTGCGCCGCTGCGCGTCATCCGAGACTGGATTGTCGATAGCCGCCAGTGGGACAAATACAAGCCGCGTGAAGGCGATGTCGTCGTCGCGACCGCGCCCAAATGCGGCACGACCTGGACGCAACGCATCGTCAGCCTGCTGATCTTCCAGTCCCCTGCGCCGCTCCCGATCATTGCAACCTCGCCCTGGATAGATTGCCGCTTCCAGATTCCGATCGACGTGGCGGTTCAGATGCTGGAGGCGCAGACGCACCGCAGGGCCGTCAAATCGCATCTGCCCTTCGACGCGCTGCCTGTATACGACGAGATGCGCTACATCCATGTCGCGCGCGATGGCCGTGACGCCTGCATGTCGTTCCACAATCACTATACCAACTTCACGCCGATGGCGCTTGAAACGCTGGACAAGATCGGGATGGAAGACGAATCCATTCGCGCGCCATTACCCCGGTTGCCGCAGGATCGGCGCGAATTCTTCCTCAACTGGATTAATGAAAGTTCGAGCGCAGGGCGAAATCTCGGCATGGGATATTTCGAAATCGAGCGCAGCTACTGGTCGGAGCGCAAGCGCGAAAACCTCCTGCTGGTTCATTACAACGATTTGAAGGCGGATCTTTCCGGCGAGATGCGGCGTATCGCAGAATTTCTGGATATCGAAACGCCGCCCGACATTTGGCCCTCGCTTGTGGATGCCGCCCGCTTCGAATCCATGAAACGCGACGGCGCGGCACTCCTGCCTGGTATCGAAATGGCCTTCAACGGCGGCCACGAAACGTTCATCAACCGCGGAACGAACGATCGCTGGCGGGACATTCTCACGGACGAAGATGTCGCCCTCTACCGCAAGCGGGAGGCGGCAGAGCTTTCGCCGGGCCTTGCCAAATGGCTGGAAAACGGCCGCCTGAAATCGGGCGATCCGCGCACGATGGAAGACTAGGCGCGCTCAAAGCCTTCGTTCAGGAAAGCTTCCGCATAGGCCGCGTGCATCGCGACACCGCGGGCCATCACGCTTTCGTCGATCACCATGCGGTTGGAATGGAGCGCGCAGCAGCTTCGGAAATCGCCGCCTTCGGGCGTGGCGCCGAGAAAGCACATCGTGCCCGGCACTTTCTGAAGGACGTACGAGAAATCCTCCGCACCCATGATCGGCGCGGGCATCGGCAACCAGCCTGCTTCACCGAACAGGTTCTGCGCCGTCTTCTTCGCCAGCGCAACAGCAGCGGCGTTGCAGATCGTCACCGGAAAACCCGGAATGATTTCAATGCCGGCTTCGGCCTTGTGCGCTGCCGCTATATTCGTGGCTATACGCTGCAAACCTTCGTGGGCGAGCGCGCGTGAACCTTCGGAGAAACTGCGGATGGTGCCTTCGATCTCGGCAGTTTCCGGGATGATGTTGTTTGTCGTGCCCGCCTCGATGCGGCCCACGGTCATCACCACGGGGTCGAATGCTTCGATGCGGCGCGTGATCATCGCCTGCAAGGCCATCACAATCTCGCACGCCACAGGAATGGGATCGACGGCGTTGTGCGGCATCGAGGCGTGACCGCCCTTGCCGTTCACTTTTACCAGGAAGCGATCTGCAGCAGCGAGAAGCGGCCCTACCCTGCCCGCGATCAATCCGCTCGGCACATTCGGCGTGACGTGCAATGCAAAGGCCGCATCCGGCAATGGGTCTATGATACCGTCTTCCAGCATGAAGCGCGCGCCGTGATGGCCTTCCTCACCCGGCTGGAACATGAACATCACCGAACCGGCCAGCTTTTCGCGGCGTCCGCACAACGCTTTTGCCGCGCCCACCAGCATGGCCACATGCGAGTCATGCCCGCAG
This sequence comes from Rhizomicrobium sp., assembly GCA_035548975.1. Taxonomy (GTDB): domain Bacteria; phylum Pseudomonadota; class Alphaproteobacteria; order Micropepsales; family Micropepsaceae; genus Rhizomicrobium. The sequence goes on along the minus strand of DASZRY010000088.1, from coordinate 11,476 downwards.
GCATGCATTGCACCTTCGTGGCGCGAGGCAAACGGCAGGCCGGTTTCTTCCGTCAACGGCAGCGCATCCATATCGCCGCGCAAGAGCACGGTCCGGCCGTTCGCAGGACCCCGCAGCAGCGCGATGAATCCGGAAGTCGATTTGCTGTCCACGATCTCGAGCGGCAAGCCTTCCAAGGCCTTCTTCGCCTTGGCGGTTGTCTTGGGCGTGTGCAGGCCGAGTTCGGGTTCCTCGTGAATGGCTCGGCGCAGCGCGATCATGTCGGGCAACAGTGTCTGACCCGCTTCTATCCAGGCGCTTGAAGAAAGGTTGTCCATGCAGTCCTCGCCGATATCACTCGCACGAGTTTAGGCCGACGGTCGGCAAAAGAAAAACCGCGCGCCTCTTTCAAGGCGCGCGGCTTTTTCAGATTGAGCCTATCTTAGAAATTCAGCCCAAGCGGACCGAAGGCCGTGAGCGCGGCTGTCGTGCCGTTGCGCTGACGTTCCACCAGCGTTGTGCCTGTGCTGTTGGTGTAAAGACGCAGACCGACGAAAACGGTGTTGGCGTTGCCGCCGCCGTTCGACAGGCTCGAATAGGTGTAACCCACGAAGGCGGAGACCGGAATCTCTTCGGACAGCAGGTATTCGCCGTTGAGGCTGACGCCGGTTTCGTTCAGCGCGTTGTCGATGTGATTGTAGGAAACGCCGAGCGAAGCCGCAAAATCCGGGAACACGTAGCCCGTCACGCCGCCCGCCACAAACGCGCCGTCTATGTCGCCGCTGAATCCGCCGGCCTTCGCGCTAAAGGTGAACATATCGTTGGCATAGTATTCGCCAAAGCCGCCATAGTTGGTGGTGTCGGCAGTGAGGCCATAGGCATTGGCCTGGGTGTAGTTGACGTTCACGCCAACGCGGCCTTCTGCGCCTTTCCAGAACAGCGATCCGCCGATGTTCCAGTCATTGGCGTGGGCATGCGCGACAGTCAGATGGTTGTAGCCTGCGTCGAGTTCTGCGTTCAGGCCGGTGTCGCCCAAGCCCACGGCGCCGGCGCCATTGACGCCCCAGACTTCTGCGTCCGGCAGGTTATCGAGGCCGATATGGCTGTACTGGCCGGTCAGCGTGCCGGCGAAATCCAGGTCGTCTGCTAACGCCGGAGCCGAAAAAAGCGCCAGCGCGGAAGCGGTCAAGATTGCTTTACGAAACACAGAGTTCTCCTTTTGAATCGCCCATTTGGTCCCCTCGGGCGGCGCGCTCTATAAGGCAATTCACACTGATGTCGATTAAAAATTGGGCGATGGGGAACGAAAGAAAATGTCCGTTGCGGAACTGCAACGAGTATTTCCGTTCGTTACAATCTGCAGTTAAGAGGATGTAAATTGGGTCAGTGGTTGAACCCGGCGGGTCCAAATGTACCGATAGCCCCCACCGTCCCGCCGCGCTGGCGTTCGACCAGCGTCCTGAAACCGTCGGTATTGAAATAGAAGCGGACGCCGACAACGACCGTATGCACGCGGCCGCCACCGTCTGAGAGGTCCGTATAGGTATAGCCCGCGAAGACCGCGAATGGCGTTTCCTCCGAGAGCAGATATTCGCCCTGCACGCTCAAATCGGTCTCGGCGCCGAAGTGATTGAGGTGCGTGTAGCCGATACCTCCGGAGACGGCGAAATCGGGGAAGACATATCCTGTGACCGAAACACCGGCATAGCCGCCGCTGAAATCGCCGCTGAAGCCGCCGCCTTTTACGCCAACCGTGAAATTGTCATTGGCGAAGTATTCGCCGAACGCGCCGTAATTCGTGGTGCTGGCGCTGCCGAGTGCGGCAAGATTCACATCTGTGTAGTTCACTACGAATCCTGTGCGCCCCATCTGGCCGCGCCAATAGCCCGACCCGCCGAGGTTCCAGTTGCTGAGGTGTGTGCCAGGCAGCGTGGCGTAACGATAACCCGCATTGCCCTGAACATGGATTCCTGCGCCGAGCGCGAATTCGCCCTCGCCCGAAATGGCCTTGATATTGGTGTCGGGGAATTGCGACGCCGATTCGTAGGAGTAGTCGCCGGTAAGAATTCCGGAGAAATTGGCTTCGTCGAAGGGGCCCGGCTCTTCCGCCAGCAGAGGTGTCGCAAGGAGGAGTGCCGCTGCCCCGACGGCGGATTTTATAGACCTGTGCAATATGAGCTCCTTGATCGCCTAGTGACCCCCGGCGACCGTGCCTTTATGAACGGCATGTATTGATATTCGTTAAAAAGCGCGGGATTTATTGGTTAAGAAACAGTTGCTTAGCGAGCCCTAGCCACGGCCTGCGTCGCCCGGTCCAAGTCCCCCGGGTTGACCCCTTTATGCTCATGTGTAGCATAAGCCCGACGCCCGGCCCCTTTAAGGCCGGTCTTTTTGCCCTATATATATACTCGAAATGAGTATAAATCAGGAGGCGACGATGGGTGAAATGCCGCGAGGCTTCGAGAAGGAGCTTCCCTACACGCCCGAAATCGCGCGCGAAACGGCGCCGCTTTACGAGCGCGTGTCCCACGTCATTCCCGAGATCGAATGGCCCGTGTTCGCGCCCTACATCTCAGCGATCAACAAGCTGAAGAAAGAGAAGAATGCGGTCATCCTGGCGCACAACTACATGACGCCGGAAATCTTTCACTGCGTTTCCGATTTTCGCGGCGACTCCCTGCAGCTCGCTCGCGAAGCCGCGAAGACCGAAGCGAAGGTCATCATTCAGGCCGGCGTTCACTTCATGGCCGAAACATCGAAGATACTTTCACCCGATAAGACAGTTCTGATTCCCGATCTGCGCGCGGGCTGCTCGCTCGCGGCATCGATAACCGGTGCGGATGTTCGCCTGCTCAAGCAGAAATACCCGGGCCTGCCGGTGGTGACCTATGTGAACACCTCGGCGGAGGTCAAAGCGGAAAGCGATGTGTGCTGCACGTCGTCCAACGCCGTCGCTGTGGTCGAGGACATCGCGCGCGAGAAGGGCGTCGATACGGTCATCATGACGCCGGACGAATATCTGGCGCTAAACGTCGCCAAACAGACGAAAATCAAGATCATCGCGTGGAAGGGGCACTGCGAGGTCCACGAACGCTTCACGGCGAAGGAAATCCGAGACTATCGCGCGGCAAATCCCGGCATTGTCGTCCTGGCGCATCCCGAATGCCCGCCGGATGTTGTGGCGGAAGCCGATTTCGCGGGTTCGACCTCTGCCATGATCGGTTATGTCGGCAAGTATCACCCCAAACGGGTGGTGATGGTCACCGAATGCTCCATGAGCGACAATGTGGCGGCCGAACATCCCGATGTCGAATTCATCCGTCCGTGCAATCTGTGTCCGCACATGAAGCGCATCACGCTTCCGCAGATCCTGCATTCGCTGGAAACGATGACCTATGAAGTCACCGTCGATCCCGCAATTGCCCAACGTGCAAAGGCTGCTGTCGAACGAATGCTTGCGGTGAAGCTGCCGGTGGCGAAGGCCGCGTAGCACTATGAGCCGCCGCATCGACAACGTGATCGAGGCGAAGGGCGCGCTCATTCTGGGCGCGGGCATGGCCGGCCTGTTCACAGCGCTTAAGCTGTCTCCCTTCCCGGCCCTGGTACTTGCAGGCCAGCGCCCCGGAACCTCAGGATCCAGCGCGTGGGCGCAGGGCGGCATCGCGGCCGCCATGGGGCCGGACGACAACTGGCGCTTCCACGCCGAAGACACGATCGCGGCGGGCGCAGGCATCTGCGATCCGGCGGTCGCGGAATTCACGGCCCGGGAAGCTCCCGCACGCATAGAAGACCTGATCCAATACGGCGCACCGTTCGATCGGAATCCGGACGGTACGTTGGCTCTGGGGCGCGAGGCCGCGCATTCCGCCAATCGAATAGTGCACGTGAAGGGCGATCGCGCGGGCGCCGAAGTGACGCGCGTTCTCGCCGAACGCGCTCTGGCCACCAAATCCATTTCGGTGCTCGAAGGCTTTCATGCTCTCGAACTCGCGCTCGAAGACGGACGGGTTACGGGGCTGTTCGCCCGCTACGGAACCGGCCCGCATGCGCGGCTCATTCTTTTCCGTGCGCGCGCGGTGATTTTTGCCACCGGAGGATTGGGCGCGCTCTATGCGGTCACGACAAATCCATTGGAATCCCGTGGCGAAGGTTTGGGCATGGCGGCGCGCGCGGGCGCAACAATTGCCGACCCCGAATTCGTTCAGTTTCATCCGACTGCGATCGCGATCGGGCGCGATCCCGCGCCGCTCGCAACCGAAGCACTGCGCGGAGAAGGCGCTATCCTTGTCGACGAAAAGGGCCTGAGATTCATGCCGGCCGTCCATCGGGACGCCGAACTTGCGCCGCGCGACGTGGTGGCGCGCGCCATCCATCGCGAGATGGCGGCGGGGCACAAGGTCTTTCTCGATTGCCGCGAGGCGCTCGGCGAGACATTCGCCAATCGCTTCCCCACGGTCTATGCAGCATGCAAGGCCGCCGGTATCGATCCCGCAACGCAGCCGATACCGGTTGCGCCGGCAGCGCACTACCACATGGGCGGTATTGCGACCGGCGCAAACGCCAGATCGACGCTTGAAGGATTATGGGCTGTTGGCGAATGCGCGGCCACTGGTTTGCATGGCGCCAACCGTCTTGCCTCCAATTCGCTGCTCGAAACGTTGGTTTTCGGTGCGCGCGCTGCAGAAGACGTGCAAAACGCCATCGTCGAAGGAAAGGGGTCGGGCGAACCGCCCGCGCCGGAGCGATTTGCGTCGCCTCCGCCACCACATGCGCTGCGCGACACGATGACGAAATTCGTCGGCCTCGAACGCGATGCTGAAGGCCTGTCAAAAGCCATTGACACGATTATACAGATCGAACGCGCCGGAAGCGGCGAACCGGCGCTCCTGAACATGACCGCCTCGGCCAAGCTGGTTGCGACCGCCGCGCTCGCCCGGCGGGAGAGCCGCGGCGGCCACTACCGCACCGATTATCCCGCCACCGATCCGGTCGGTCACCGCACCTTCATGAAATTGTCCGATGCGGAGCGCATCGCGGAAACACGCGGCGCATTGCCCGCAAAGGCCGCGCTCTGAGATGATCGCCCTGCCCTTCACACGCCCGCCTCATCCGCTTCTGATCGAGCCAGCGGTGCGTCTCGCGCTGGAAGAAGACCTGGGGCGCGCGGGAGATGTCACGACCGATCTCACCATTCCTGCCGACAAACGCATCGCCGCACGGCTGACTGCGCGCAAGGACGGCACGATTTCGGGATTGATCGCGGCGCAATGCGCGTTTCACCTGGTCGATTCCAGGGTGCAATTCGATGTTGAAATTCCCGACGGTTCGAAAGCGAGCAAAGGTGCGGTCCTGGCGACTGTAAAAGGGAACGCCCGCGCCATACTTACCGGCGAACGCGTGGCGCTCAATTTTGCCGGGCATCTTTCCGGGGTCGCAACAGCGACGCGCGCGCTTGTTGACGCCGTGGCGGGCACGAAGGCGCGTATTGTCTGCACACGCAAGACGACGCCCGGATTGCGTATCCTGGAAAAATACGCGGTGCGTTGCGGAGGCGGGTTCAATCACCGTTTCGGTCTCGACGACGCAGTGCTGATAAAGGACAACCATCTCGTCGCTGCAGGCGGCATAAAGCCCGCGATCGAACGCGTGCGCGCGAGCCTTGGCCATATGGCGAAGATCGAATTGGAAGTCGATGGCCTAGCGCAGCTTGAGGAAGCCTTGTCGCTGGGCGTGGATACGATCCTGCTCGACAATATGAGCGTGGATGACATGAAACGCGCGGTCGCCATGGCGAATGGGCGCGCGGTTCTGGAAGCTTCCGGCAACATTACGCTCGCCACCGTGCGGGCCGTGGCCGAAACAGGCGTGGACTATATTTCTTCCGGCGCGATCACCCATTCCGCGCCCAATCTCGACATTGGACTGGATTTCTGAAGCGCCCTAAAGTCGCTCCCGGCAATATCGGGAGGCAGCCATGGAATTGCACCTCAAGGGCAAAAACGCCGTCATACTGGGCGGCACGCGCGGCATCGGGCGCGCGATAGCGGAAACGCTCGCAGGCGAAGGCGCGAATATCGCGCTTTGCGCGCGCAATGCTGAACAGGTGAACGCCACGGTCGCTGCGCTCAAAGACAAGGGTGTGCGCGCAAGCGGCGCGTCAGTGGACATTGCGGACAGCAAGGCGCTATCCGCGTGGGTGACAAAGGCGGGCAGCGAACTGGGCGGAATCGACATTCTCGTTTCCAACGCGGGCGCGATGGCCGTGGGCAACGACGAGGCATCGTGGAACGCCAACTTCCGGCTCGACCTGTTGGGAGCGGTTACGGCGTTCGAGGCCGCGCGCTCCTTCCTCGAAAAAGCTGCCGCCGAAAAAGGCGATGCGGCGTTCACTATCATCTCTTCGGTTTCCGCGGCCGAGACGGACAACGCAAGCGCCTATGGACCGATCAAGGCGGCACTGATCCATCATGCCAAGGGACTTGCGCGGCAATATGCGGGTAAAAAAGTGCGTGTGAATGTGGTCTCGCCCGGAATGGTGTATTTCGAGGGCGGTGTCTGGAACATGATAGAAAAAGCTTCGCCCGACTATTTCAAACAGGCGATGTCGCGCAACCCGACGGGCCGCGCCGCCACGCCGCAGGAAATCGCCAATGCGGCGGTGTTTCTCGCGAGCCCCGCTTCGTCCTATACAACAGGCGTCAATCTTGTTGTCGACGGTGCAATTTCGCACCGGGTCAATTTCTAGAACACTTTCGAGGGGGCATTCATGGCGGGTAAGGCGCGCGGGCGTAAATCGATCTTCATCACCGGTGCGGCCAGCGGCATAGGCCGCGCCACGGCCAAGCTCTTTCATTCAAAGGGCTGGTTCGTGGGCGCGATGGACGTGGATACGAACGGCCTTTCCACGCTGGCCCAGGAGCTGGGAAACGACAACGTGTTTACCCGAAAGCTCGATGTGACGGACAAGAAGGACTACGAAGCCGCCATCGCCGAATTCGGCGCCGAGACCGGCGGCAAGATGGACATCCTCTACAACAATGCCGGCATCGGCGAGAGCGGCTGGTTCGAGGATATTCCCTATGAAGCCACGATGCGGCTGATCAACGTGAACTTCATCGGCGTGATCAACGGTATCTATTCGGCCCTGCCGCTTCTCAAGGCCACGCCCAATTCAATGTGCTTCAGTACGTCTTCGTCATCGGCGACCTACGGCATGCCGCGCATCGCGACCTACGCAGCCACCAAATTCGCCGTGAAGGGGCTAACGGAAGCGCTTTCCATCGAATTTGCCCGTCACGGCATCCGCGTCGCCGACACCCTGCCCGGACTGATAGACACGGCAATCCTGCGCAACACGCCCAACCGCTCGGAAGGATTGAAGCCGACCGAAGAGGAACTTTATGCGCGCAAGAAGGGACTCTTCCGGCTGATCCAGCCTACGGAGATCGCTGACGCCGTGTGGAGCGCCTATCACAGCGACCAGATTCATTGGTATGTGCCCAAAGGCATAGTCTGGATAGACCGCATCAAGGCCTTCGCGCCACGTTTCATGCGCAAGCAGGTGCAGAAGCAGATCGACGAAGCGTTCAACCGGTCGTTTGAGAAACAGCGTAAGGGCTAACTCTTACGCGTGATCGGCGCGTCGCGATAGAAGATGTGGTTGCCGATCTGGATCGTTTTGACCAGGTGATCGGCCCATTCCGGTTGCACGGAAATCGTGTGGAAGTGCGTGGCATCCGACGTCACGTCGTTCATGCGCGCAACCCCGGTGAGGATCTGGGCGGCGAGCATCTGGGCGCTGTCCCATTCCTCCTCGTTCTTCACCTTCGCATGTTTGACACAGGCGAAGGAAAACTGACACTCCTTCGTACCCTTGCCCTGATAGACCACGCCGCAAATCGTTTGCGGATAGTGCTTGTTGTGCAGGCGGTGGAAGATCACCTCGGCCACAGCCATCTGGCCCCTCGCCCCCTCTCCGCGCGCTTCGTAATAAAGCGCTTCGGAAAGACATTTGTGCTCGGAAACCAGCTGTGCAAGTGCGGGATCGGTTTCGAGCACGCTCGCCGTATCCATCGCCGGCACCGGAGTCTGTGCGACGATCGACGTGGCCGATTTATCCGTATGCGGAGCATGTACGATCGCCGCGCCCGCAATACCGCCCGCCGCCAAGGCGACCAGCGCCACGGCCCCTGCCAGCACGCGATCTGCGCGCCAAAGCGTCTCAAGCAAGTTGTTCTGCATTGCAGGCTGGTCCCGGCTACCTAACGAAGAAAATTTCGGTTCAGTGAGTCGTGCTTAAAAAAGTTCCGCAGCCCCGTTTGGTGCGAGGCTTGTGCCAGCGAAAATCCGAATCGTCAAATAGAATCGAATTCATACATGACGCTGCGTCATGTAAATGCAAAAAAGTCAGGTTTTCTGCGGGTTATTCGTACACTGATCAATCGATTTCAGGAACAGATTCTAGTGCGGCCTGTGCGGCAGCGAGTCGCGCAACGGGGACTCGAAATGGTGAACACGACACATAGTCGAGACCCGCTTTGTGACAAAAGCGGATCGAATCCGGATCGCCGCCATGTTCGCCGCAGATGCCGAGTTTCAATTTGGAGCGTGTCTTCCGTCCTCTTTCCGCGGCGATTTTAACCAACTCGCCAACGCCATCTTGATCGATGCTGACAAACGGATCTCGCGCGATGATGCCCTTGTTCAGATACTCGGTGAGAAATGTGCCCGCATCGTCGCGGCTCACACCGAGTGTCGTTTGCGTGAGATCGTTGGTGCCGAAAGAGAAGAATTCCGCAGTCTCGGCGATTTCGGCGGCGCGCAATGCGGCGCGCGGAAGCTCGATCATCGTGCCGACAAGATAGGAAGGCACCCGTCCGCGTTCCTTCTTCACATTGTCGGAAACAGCGGAAATACGGGCTTTCAGGACATCGAGCTCGGCCTTGAATCCCACCAGCGGTATCATGATTTCGAGCTGTACCGGCTTTCCGCCCGCGTCTTCCACATTCAACGCAGCTTCCAGGATGGCCCGCGCCTGCATCTCGTAGATTTCGGGATAAGTAATGCCCAAACGGCAACCGCGATGACCGAGCATGGGGTTGGATTCGTGGAGCGCAATGGCGCGCGCGCGCAATTTCGACGGATCGCCGCCTGCCGCGCGCGCGACTTCCGCAATCTCTTCGTCCGTATTCGGCAGGAATTCGTGCAATGGCGGATCGAGCAATCGGATCGTGACCGGCAATCCTTCCATCGCCTTGAAGATTGCCTCGAAATCGCCGCGCTGCATCGGCAGCAGTTTCGCAAGCGCCGCCTCTCGATCCTTTTTTTCGTCCGCGAGAATCATTTGGCGGACGGCGATGATGCGAGGACCATCGAAGAACATGTGTTCGGTGCGGCACAAGCCGATGCCTTCCGCGCCGAACTTGCGCGCGGTCTCCGCATCGTGCGGGGTATCGGCGTTGGTACGGACCCTCAGTGTACGGATGGAATCCGCCCAGCTCATCAGCGTACCGAAATCGCCGGTCAGTTCGGGCTGGTGCATGGGCACCTTGCCCTTGAAAACCTTGCCGCTCGCGCCGTCGATGGTGATGACATCGCCGCGTTTCAGCGTTTCGCCGCCCGCCGTCATCGTTCCCGCAGCCAGATCGATCTTGATCATGCCCGCGCCGGAGACGCAGGGCCGGCCCATGCCGCGCGCCACGACAGCCGCGTGGCTCGTCATGCCGCCGCGGGCAGTGAGAATGCCGCGAGCGGCGTGCATGCCATGGATATCTTCGGGGCTCGTTTCGGTGCGGACCAGGATCACGGCATGACCGTCCGCAGCCAGCTTCTCCGCTTCATCGGCGGTGAAAGCGATTTCGCCGGTGGCGGCGCCCGGAGACGCGGCCAGGCCGATTGCGATCTGCTGTTTCGGCGCGTGGGGATCAAGCGTGGGGTGCAGCAACTGGTCCAACGCCGCCGGATCGACGCGCGCCACAGCCGCGTTCCTGTCGATCAGCCCCTCCGCCACCATGTCCACGGCGGCCTTCAACGACGCTTCCGCCGTGCGCTTGCCTGTGCGGGTCTGGAGCATGAAAAGCTTGCCTTCCTGCACCGTGAATTCCACGTCCTGCATGTCACGGTAATGCGCTTCCAGCTTGTCGCCGATGGCCTTTAGCTCCGCATAGGCGGCAGGCATCGCCTCTTCCATCGAAGGCTTCTTGCCGCCCTGGCGTTCGCGCACAATTTTGGAGATCGGCTGCGGTGTGCGGATTCCGGCCACCACATCTTCGCCCTGCGCATTGATGAGGAATTCGCCGTAAAGCAGTTTTTCGCCGGTCGAGGGATCGCGCGTGAAGGCCACACCGGTGGCCGACGTCTCGCCGCGATTGCCGAACACCATCGCCTGCACGTTGACCGCCGTGCCCCAATCTTCCGGAATGTTGTGCAGCTTGCGATAAGTGTTGGCGCGAGGAGAACGCCACGAACCGAACACCGCACCGATAGCGCCCCATAACTGCTCGTTCACATCGTCCGGAAACGGCTTGCCCAGTTCCTTTTTCACCTGGTCCTTGAATGCGAGCGCGATCTTTTTCAGATCGTCCGCTGAAAGGTCGGTGTCGAGATCTACGCCGAGGTCTTCCTTCGTGGCATCCAGGATTTCCTCGAACACCGCGTGTTCCACGCCCAGTACCACGCCGGAATACATCTGGATAAAGCGGCGATAGGAATCATAGGCGAAGCGCGGGTTGCCGGTGAGCTTCGCCAGACCTTCGGTGGTTTCGGGGTTGAGACCGAGGTTCAGCACCGTATCCATCATGCCCGGCATGGACACGCGCGCGCCCGAACGTACCGATACGAGCAAAGGATTGGCCGGGTCGCCCAATTTTCCACCCGCAATCTGCCCCACTTTGGCGAGCGCTGTTTCGACTGCGGCCTTCAGATCCGCCGGATAGGTTTCGCCATTGGCGTAATAGTAGGTGCAGACTTCGGTGGTGATGGTGAAGCCAGGCGGTACGGGCAGGCCCAGATTGCTCATCTCGGCCAGGTTCGCGCCCTTGCCGCCGAGCAGATTCTTCATCGAGGCCTCGCCTTCCGCGGAGCCATTGCCGAAGCTGTAAACCCACTTTGTCATCGGCCATCAACCTTCGATCTTCGAAAAATCCGCAACTAGATGCAGTGTAGCGCGCAGATGCGAAAGCAACAGCAGGCGGTTCCTGCGAAGCGTCGCGTCCTTGTCGTTCACCGTCACCTTGTCAAAAAACGCATCGACCGGCTTTCTAAGCCTCGCCATGACGCCCATCGCCTCGACAAAGCGCTCGCGCGAAACCTCGGCGCGGATCAGTTCGGCGGCTGTGGCGAGTTCCACGAACAGCGCCTTTTCCTCCGGCAGCACGAAGGCTTCCGGATCGGGTTCGCCGGAGTATTCGGTTTTATCCTTCTTCTCTTCCGCCCTGAGGATGTTCGCGGCGCGTTTATAGGCCGTAAGCAGATTGGCGCCGTCGTCGGATTTGAGGAA
>DASZRY010000087.1:0-4708 GCA_035548975.1 Rhizomicrobium sp. | reverse complement strand
GCCACGCTCGGCCGGCTGCCGCTTCAGCCGCTGCATGCGTTTCGTTCGCTGCGCAAGCTGATTGCGGACAAGGAAGACACCCGCCAGGTTTTCGAAATCATCAAGGCGCTGTCGGGCAAGTCGATCTTCAACGGCTATCAGCGCATGCTCACAATTCCCGAAGGCGCGCGTCAGGCGTATTTGCGCCCCGAAATGGCGGCGAAGCTTGCCGACGATGCATGGCTTGCGCGCTTCGCGCCCGGAACGGTCGGCGCGCACTATCGCGAGTTCATCAACCTGCGCTCCTTCGCCGCCGACGGTCTCGCCGATGAAAGCCGGAAAGCCGATGACAGCGCCGATGTCGATTCCGCGCACCCGGTAGCGTGGTATGCGCGGCGCATTCGCGACATTCACGACATCTGGCACGTGTTGACCGGCTATCGCACCGATACGTTGGGCGAGGCCTCCATTCTTGCCTTCACGCACGGCCAGGTGAAAAACCGCGGCGTCGCCTTCATCGTCATGGCGGCCGCATTCGAGATGACGCGCTCTCACCCCAACTCGCAATACATCCGCTCCATGCTGGAAGGCTATCGCCACGGCAAGGCCGCGGCCTGGCTGCCGGCGGAAGATTACGATGCGCTGATGGCCGAACCGCTGGAATCCGCGAGGCTGCGTTTGAACATATTGCGGCCCCGGATCTACGAAAGCGTGCCGTTGGAAGCGCGCAACGCCTATCGCGAAACGAACGATCGCGAACTCGTCATTGCGGGCAAAACCGCCTAATTCGCAACCGGCTCACCCACGGTAACTTGGGCGGCGAAGCATCCTTCGCCGCCCAACTTTTTTCAGACTTGTGTGTGCTTACTGCGCCGAAGCCTGCCGTTCCTTCGGCGGATAGGTCATGCCCAGCTGATCGAACAGGAAGGAGAGCATGTCGGCCTGTTCGGCGATGCGCTGCGCAAGCGAGCTGCCGATGCCGTGTCCGGCCTGCTTGTCCGTGCGCAAGAGGATCGGATGATCCGACGCATTGTCCGCCTGCAGCATGGCCGCGAACTTGCGGGAGTGCATCGGGTTCACGCGGCCGTCCGTCGCGCCCGTCAGCATCAGCACAGCGGGGTATTTCGTCCCCTTCGTCACGCGGTGATAGGGCGAATAGGCAAAGAGCGCCTTGAACTCCTCCGGCTTCTTCACCGTGCCGAACTCGGTGGTGTTGAAGGCGCCGTTGGGATCGAGCTCCACGCGCACCATATCGTAGATGCCGACGGCCGAAACCACCGCGCGCGCAAGCTCCGGGTGCTGGGTGAGCGTGGCCCCCATCAGAAGCCCGCCGTTCGATCCGCCCATCAACGCCAGCTTGCCGTGGCTGGTGTACTTTGCGGAGATGAGATATTCACCCGCCGCCGCGAAGTCGTCGAACACGTTCTGCTTCCTGGTCAACATCCCTTCGCGGTGCCACTTGTCGCCATATTCCCCGCCGCCGCGGATATTGGCGATGGCATAAACGCCGCCCGCATCTAGCCACAGCCTGCGCATCGCACCCGCAAAGGAAGGCGTCATGTTCACCCCGTACCCGCCATAGCCGTAGAGAAGGGTGGGGTGGCTGCCGTCGAGCTTCAGCCCTTTTTTGCGGATGATGTTGATCGGAACCTTCGTTCCATCCTTGGAGGTTGCGAATTCGCGCACGACTTCCGCATCGGCGAATGAGATGGGCGAGGTGACCTTCAGCCCGGTCTCCACGGTCTTGTTCGTCCTGGGATTCCAGCTCGCGTAATAGCGCGGCCTCAGATAGGTCGACACGTCGAACAGGACGCTGCCGTCTTTCAGCGGTTCGATCTCCGAATTGGCGGCGATTTCGGGAAGCGGCAGTTTGCCTTCCAGCCTTCCGTTGTGGTCGAAGATGCGCACCTGGTTGGGTCCGCCCACGATATCGCGCACGAACAGCCGGTCGGATGTAAGGGCGAGATCCTCGGTTCCGAACGAGATGCCGCCCGAAACAATCGCCACACTGCTTTCCGGCACGATCACCTTGGCAGAGGCAAGCGCACCCTTGGTGAATGGCGCCGTCGCCTTCACGATCTTGCCGTTCAGCGCGTCCTTGCGGGAAATGCCATAGAGAGCGCCATCCGGTCCCATGGTGGCATAGACGATGCGGTCCGGATAATCGGCCACTTCCACCGGCGCCTGTCCGTCGCGCAGCACGTAGAACGCCCACTCGCCCCCGTCGCCGCGCTGCACCGAAACAAAAACGGCGTCGCGATCGTAGCGATTGTCGAGGAAGACCTCCGAAACCCGTTCCAGCCCGTCATTCTTGCCCAGCACTAGGGGGTCTTTTTGCCAGCCGGTGCCGACCTTGTGATGATAAACCTGCAGATAGAAGTGCTGGTCGGCTTCGGGCGCTTTCGGTCCGGGATAGCGCGTGTACCAGAAGCTTTGATTGCCCTTCGCCCAGGCAAGGCTTCCGCCCGCCGTGGGATATTGCACGTTCGGAATCGGCGTATCGATTTCCTTGGCCGTGGCCACGTCATAGACGTGAAGCGTGCCGTCTTCGCTACCGTTCTTGGAAAGCGATACGGCCACTTTCGATCCGTCATGCGACGGCACGAACCAGTCGATGGCGACATGCCCTTTCGCATCCAGCTTGTTGGGATCGATCAGGACTTTGCGCGTTTTGGGATCCGCGCTCGCATTCATCGTCACAAGCATCGGCTGCTGCAGGGCCGGATCGCTATACATTGCGAACACCAGATCGCCTTCCGGCTTCAGGTCGTAATAGGCGGGCGAGGTCGCGGTGATGAGCTTGGTCAGTTCCTTCTTCGCCGGTTCCTGCGAAGGAAGTGCATCGAGATACTTTCGCGTGCGATCGTTCTGCGCATCGCTCCAGGCCTGCACTTTCGGGTCGTCCCAGTTCTCCAGCCAGCGATAGGGGTCGTGCACCACCTGTCCCTGAATCGTGTCTTGCACATCTGTCGCTTCGGTGGGCGGCGGCGCCGGAATCTTGGCGGCAAGCGCGCTGGTGGCGATGCCTGCAGCCAACAAGCAGGCATTGCGAAGGGTCGATTTCATGGGTGTCTCCCGGAGTAGGCAGAACTTTAAGGCAGGGCCCGAACGATAGCCTCGAATCCGGTTCCAAGGCCACGCCCCGGCCGTTCAAATAGCCTTGATCCGGCCGATAGTTGGGGCCGCCTGCCGCATTTCCCATTCTGTCTCTGGGCCACTAATCTGGGCAACAATCGATCATGGGAACGGCCGATGGACAATAAGACGAGAGACGCTCACGTCGCGCGCATCCGGCGCGACGGTTACACCATCGTCGAAAACGCCATCGAGCCGGCGTTGATAGATGCTCTCAATGCGAGCCTCGAACGGCTGGAGCGCGAGCTCGATGCCAAACCGTCGAGCAACGGCTTCGAAGGCCGCAATACGGTGCGCGTCTATAACCTGCTCGCCTACGGTTCGCCATGGGACCGGATCCCGGTGCACGAGAACGTGCTGCCCATCGTCGAAGGCGTGCTGGATCGCGGCTGTCTGGTCTCTTCGTTGTCTTCCATCGCCATCGATCCGGGAGAAATCGCCCAACCGATCCATGCCGACGACATGCTGATCCCGCTGGACAAACCGCATCGATCCATCGTCTGCAATTCCATGTGGGCGCTCACCGATTTCACGGATGCGAACGGCGCCACGCGGCTCGTACCGGGAAGTCACCTCAAGCCCAATCCGGTTTATGGCGGCGAATACGAAACCATTCCCGCCGAAATGAAGAAGGGAAGCGTCCTCATCTGGGATGGCGCGCTCTGGCATGGCGGTGGCGCGAACAAGACGGACAGGCGCCGCACCGGAATCGCGATGAACTACTGTGCGGGCTTCATCCGCCAGCAGGAAAATCAGCAGCTCGGCATTCCCGCCACCCTGGTCAAGACCTTTTCGCCGCGCCTGCAGGAGCTGGTGGGCTATGGCGTCTATCAGGGCCTGATCGGCCATATAGACAAGAAGATGCCGGCCCAGCTCCTGAACGGCGAAGGCGAGTTCAAGCCCATCTGGGACGCCAGCTAGCAATATTGTTGCGATATCCGCCCAACTCGGCGGAATTCGCATATTTGCACATCCCCATTCCCCCATCCGCGTGCGAGCCTTGTCTCTAAGGATGTGGCCCTCGTGAACCGAGGTCCGCACGGGGCAGGAACACCACGGCAATGATCGAACCGCCGGACGACGGTCGTGAAGACATCGCGCGCAAGGTTGGCGCCGCCATGACCGTGAGTGAAGCCCGTGCCTGGTTCGTTGCCGAAGTGCTGCCGCTGGAGTCCGTTCTGATGCAATTCATTCAGCGCAATTGGCGCAATCAGAGCGAGATCGCCGACATCCGTCAGGAAGTCTATGTGCGCGTTTATGAAGCGGCGCAGCGCGAAATACCCGAACACGCCAAACCCTTCGTGCTGACGGCGGCGCGCAACATCCTCATCAACCGTGTGCGCCGCGAACAGGTCGTGCCCATCGAAGCCGTCGCCGATCTCGAAAGCCTGGGCGCGGCCGCAGAAGAACCGCCGCCGGATCGAACCGTGATGGCGCGCGAGGAGTTGCGCCGCTTGCAGCTTGCACTCGATCATCTGCCGCCGCGCTCCCGCGAAGCGGTGGTGATGAAACAGATCGAGGGTCTTTCGCGCCGCGATATCGCAATGCGCATGGGCGTGGGCGAGGAAACCGTGAAGCGCCATCTCACCAACGG
>DASZRY010000086.1:0-24387 GCA_035548975.1 Rhizomicrobium sp. | reverse complement strand
TCCACGCGCAAATATTCGGCGGACAATTCAAAACGGTCGCCGTTGTCGAACACGACCGTGAGCTTGCACTTGGAAGGATCGAGCCTCAGTTCGGTCGGCCAGGCAGTGATCTCAGCCATCGCGTTCGGCGTCGGTCAGTTCGCGCGCCTCGTCGGGCAGCATGATCGGTATGCCGTTTCGGATGGGATAGGCGAGCCCGGCCTGCTTGCTTATAAGTTCCTGGCGCGTGCGGTCGTAGTGAAGCGTGCCCTTTGTCAGGGGGCAGACCAGAATTTCCAGCAGTTTGGGATCCGGTTCCATCAGTTCAGACTCTTCGTATCCGGCGTTTCCGCGCCGGACATCTCCAGAAGTGCGATCAGCGTTTCCACCCGCTGATCGAAGCTTAGCGCTTCGAGTAGCGCCTGCTTCTCGGCGGGTTCGAACGGACACAGCATCGCAAGCGCATTGATCAGCGTTTCCGCGGGCGCGCTGGTGACCGAACTCCAGTCCGCCTTTAGCTGCCGCCGCTTCACATAGTGCTTGAGCGCCGCCGTCACCCGCTCGCGCGGAATTTGGCGCTCCACCGATTTGAGATCGTCGGCATACTCCGCATAATCGGCCTGCACCTGACGGTAGGGCGTCATGACATCCAGCTCGTTCGCCACGCGAAACCGGCATATGCCCGTGAGTGTGATGAGATAGCGTCCGTCATCCGTTTCGCCGAATGCCGTGATCCGTCCGGCACACCCCACGCCGGAGAGCGGCGGCTTTACGCGGGTGCTTTCGTGTTCGGTCGGCTGGATCATGCCGATCAGCCGCGGCCCGGCGAGCGCCGTATCCACCATCGCCAGATAGCGCGGTTCGAATATGTTGAGCGGCAATTGTCCGCGCGGCAGGAGAAGCACACCTGTCAGCGGAAACACCGGCAGGGTCCGCGGCAGTTCCTCGACCGAATGATAGTGACGCGGCACGCGTGACACCTTTCTACGAGAAGAGGATGGAGGAAAGCTTCCTTCGCGCCGAAAGCGTCAGCGGATCGGCCGGTCCCAGCGCTTCGAAAAGGGTGACGAGATGTTTTCGCGCCGCCTCGTCGTTCCATTTGCGGTCGCGCCGGACGAGATCGAGCAGCATCTCGATCGCCGCCTCTCGATCGCCCTTCGCATCCAAAGCCAGCGCCAGATCGTATCGCGCCTGATGATTGTTGGGTTCGGCTTCCAGCACTGCGAGCAACTCCGCCATCTTGTCGGCCGCGCCTTGCGATTGCTCGCGCAGAGCAAGCTCGGCTTCGACCGCCCTGATCGCTTCATCCGTTGCGCCATCCGGCCGCACCAGCTTCAGCGTGGTGCGCGCACGCTCGACGTCGCCCGCTTTCAGATAGCAGCGGGCAAGGCCTGCCACCGCCTTGGGGTGGCCGGGTTCGTCCTGCAGAACATGGGCGTAAGCCTGCGCTGCCGTGTTCATGTCCCCGGCCGCAATGGCTTGGTCGGCCGCGGCCAGAACTTCCTCGGCATGATCGTGTCCGCCTTGGCCGCCCGTCAGGTGCTGGATGAAGGCGCGCAATTGCGATTCCGGCACCGCGCCCATGAAACCGTCGACCGGCTGTCCGTTACGGAACGCATAGACGGTCGGGATCGACTGGATGCGCAGCTGGCGCGCGATTTCCTGATTCTCGTCGACATTCACTTTCACAAGACGCACTGCGCCTTTGGCCTCGTTGACCATGCGCTCCAGCATCGGGCCCAACTGTTTGCATGGCCCGCACCACGGCGCCCAGAAATCGACGATCACCGGCACCTCGCGCGAGGCGTCCAGCACGTCCTGGGCAAAGGTCTCTATGCTGCTGTCCTTTATGTAGGGGGAAGGTGCAGAGGTGGAGGGTGCAGCCGCCTGGCCGCCGCTGCTCACAGGACGTCCGCCCGGACCGATCAACGCCATGAAAACCTAACTCCTTGCACCCACTGGCCGATCCGGCCTCCGGGCAATCGTCGCGAGAAACGGCCGTGTTATACGCCGTTGCCCCAAATGCGGCCACAAAAGACAGATAAGCTCCCTCTCAGGTCCCGCCAAGCGAGCGGACCAGGGGGAGGACATCATGACCGTTACACGCCGTAGCGCGCTTTTCACAGGAGCGGCCGCTGCCGCAAGCCTGCCGCTGATGACGCGCACGGCATTCGCGGCGGGCGACCTCGATATTGCCATCGTGGGCGGAGGTTTATCGGGCGTCTATGCCGCGCTCCGTCTGGTCACATCCCAGCCGGCCTTGTCGCTTCGCCTGTTCGAAATGAGCGATCGCATCGGTGGCCGCTTGCGCTCCATCGCATTCCCCCAAGCACCCGGCTTGATCGGCGAGGCCGGCGGCGCCCGCTTCCTCGATTCCCACCGCCACGTCGCTGGCCTCGCCCGCAAGCTCGATCTGGTGGTCCGGCCGGCCCCGCTCGACCTGCCGCAAGACCGGCTCGATCTGAAGGGCCGCAACATCCCAATCGCCCATTCCGGTTCGGACGCGGACGCGCTGCCCTACGATATGCCGGCGGCGCACCAGAACCTTTTCTCGTGGTCCCTGCGCAAAGCGCTTGCGGCAATCGCGCCCGAAACGGCGGGCCTGACGCCCACGCAATGGCGCGCCAAACGTCTTTCGGTCCAGATCAAAGGCAGGCCGCTCGCGGCATGGCAGGCAGATGTTCTTCTTGCCGAGGCGCTCTCACCCGGCGAACGCGATTTCCTGCGCGATACTGCGCGCCTCGACGAGGCTGCGCTCGAAGGCAATGCACTCGCCCTGTTCGATGCCGTTCTGGGCAATGCCGATTCTGACGGACCGTTTTTTTCCATCGCGGGCGGTTTCGAGAAGCTGCCGCATGCCATTGCAGACAGGCTTGTGCCGTTTGGAGACATCCTGTCCAAAGGCGAACGGCTCGTCAGTCTTTCCGTGCCGGAAGGAAAAGACGGCGCATTCAAGCTCGCCTTCGAAAATGCGGGCGGACAGCGCTCACAGACAACAGCAAAAGCAGTGATCCTCGCCCTGCCGCGCCGCGCCATTGAGGCTATCCCCGATTTCCGCGTGCGCAACAGCAAGCAATTTGCGCAAAATCTTGCCGCTGCCCGATCGATCGGCTGCTGCAAGGCGTTCCTGCTTTACGGCACGCCATGGTGGAAGGACTTGGGCATCAGTGGCGGCCGGTCGCTCACCGATGGCTCCGCGCGCCAGTTCGTGGCGCTGGGCGCCGAGGAACAACGCCTGGCGAGCGAAACTGCCGGCGGTTTCGGGCTCCTCGAAATCATGAGCGAGGGAAGCGATGCAGTCAGCCTGCGTGCACTTGCCGGTGGCGCAAAACCCGGCTCTTCGGGTCTGTCCTGGCTGGAGGCAAACACCGCACTTGCCCAGGAACTTCAGAAACAGGCGAGTGCCACCTTCGCCGTGCCTGCGCCTGCGCCTGTCGCGGCCGCGTTCCAGGATTGGACCGTCGATCCTTATGGCGGCGGCCTCGCCGCCTGGAACATAGGCGCCGACCCGCTCGCCGTTTCGGCTGCCATGATCCAGCCCCTCAAGGGCCGTGCCCTCTATGTCGCCGGCGACACATGGTCCGCGCACCAGAATTGGGCCCAAGGCGCGCTCGAACAGACCGAGGCGATGCTGCAGAAGCATTTCGGTCTCAACGTGCCGAGCTGGGTTGCGGGCTAACCTCGCAAGGGAAGTTTCGCGATAACCGGCTCGTTCGCGACCGCGCGCACGAATCTCAAGAGATCGGCGGGCGACACCGCCGTCGTTCGGTCGTTGCGCAGCGGATGGAAGTTGAGCGGGTCGATCGCCAGCATCCCTTCGTCGAGGACCGGCGTGACAACGCGGTTCGTATCGTTCATCAGCGCAAACGGCGTCACCGAGCCCGGCGCGATGCCGAGTGTGGCAATCAGCAACTCCGCCGATCCAAATGAGAAACGCGGCGCGCCCAACTGTTTCGACAGCGCGTTCAGATCGATCGATAGATCGTCCCGTGCCACCACAAGCCAGAGCCCATCCTTCTTGTCTTTCAGGAACAGGTTCTTGGTGTGCCCACCCGGTTGGTGTGCGTAAAGCGCTGCCGCTTCTTCCACCGTGAAGACCGGCGCATGTTCATGCGTCTTCCACGCGATCCCGAGTTCGCGAAACCGCGCATAAAGTGCGGCCTCGCGAGAGTCTGGTGAGGGAAGTCCCGCTTCGCTCACGCCGCGTAAGGCTCGATTTCGCGTTCGATTTTCCCGCGGGTTTCCTCGCGCGCGACGTCGAGGTCGTAGCGGGATTGCAGGTTGATCCAGAATTCCGGCGTCGTGCGG
Source organism: Rhizomicrobium sp. (assembly GCA_035548975.1). GTDB lineage: Bacteria > Pseudomonadota > Alphaproteobacteria > Micropepsales > Micropepsaceae > Rhizomicrobium. Next base: position 20,100 of record DASZRY010000086.1, on the reverse strand, counting down.
AAATAGCGCGCCAGCCGGATGGCGGTGTCGGCGGTGATGCCGCGCCGTTCCAAAACGATGTCGTTGGCGCGCGAGCGCGGAACATGGATCGCCTTGGCCAGCGCATAGACGCTGATGTCGAGCGGCTCCAGAAAATCCGTCCGCAGGATTTCGCCGGGATGGACCGGCCGCAACTTGCTTGCGCTCGCCACGCCTTTGAATTCGACGCGGCCCGCATCCAAATCTTCACGCCGGATAGTCATGACACACCTCAATGATAGTCCACGATCTCAACGTCCCACGCCTCCGAGTTGCGCCAGACGAAACAGATCCGCCATTGGTCGTTGACGCGGATGCTGTATTGCCCGGCCCGGTCGCCCTTGAGCCGTTCCAGCCGGTTTCCGGGCGGATTGCGCAGATCGTCCACCGCCGCGGCAGCATCGAGCGAATGCAACTTCGCTTTTGCCCGCTGCTGGATTTGTGGCGGCAATCCTTTGACGCCAAGCCCGGCAAAAATCGCTGCCGTGCGCTTGTCGGCAAAGGATCGGATCATGAAGAAAGCGTACCGATTATCGGTACGTCCGTCAAGCCTTCGGCACCAACCGCTTGATCCACTCCGGCAGCGCGAAGGCGGCCGCATGGATGGCGGGATTGTAATAGTCGGTCTTGAGCCTGGCGCGCTTGAAGGCGGCCGCCGCTTTCTTAATGCCCGCCGGTGTACCCAGTTTCGCCCGGCCGTTGCATGCCCAGGAAAGCGCCATGAAGCCGCCGATATAAGTGGGCACCACGGTCAGGTAGAGGCCCGAAGACGGGAAGAAGCCCTTCAGCTCCTCCAGCGCTTCTGTGATCTCCCACGGCTGGTAGAAGGGCACGCCCGTCTGGAAGGTGGCGAAGCCGCCGGGCTTCAGCGCCGCCTTCACGCGGTCGTAGAAGGTCTCGCCGAACAACGCCTTGCCGGGCCCCACCGGATCGGGCCGGTCGGCGATGATGAGATCGAAGCGCTTCCTGCTCTCCCTGCGGCCGAGATATTCGAAGGCGTCGGCGATCTCGATGGTCAGCCGCTTGTCCCTGAAGGCGCGCGCATTGATCTCGCCGAAATGCTTGCGGCAGAGTTCCACCACGTCGCCGTCGATATCCACAAGAACGACCTCCTTCACGCCCTTATGCTTGAGCGCCTCGTCGGCGATGGAGAGGTCGCCGCCGCCGACGATCATCACGCGGGTGGCCCGGCCGTGCTCCAGGAGCGGCAGATGGGTGAGCATCTCGGCATAGGCGCTCTCGTCGCGGGTGGTGATCTGGACGATATCGTCGAGCGTCATCACCCGGCCATTGGCCACTGTGTCGAAGATTTTGATGCGCTGATATTGGCTTTTCCGATCGACGAGCGGCTTGCCGGCAAGCTCCATGACCTGGGCATAACCTTTGTGCAGACGCTCTTTGTGGGTGGCCGGCATCTCAAATCCTTTCAGATTGTGACAGCGCGAGGCGGCTGTCTGCGTGGCGAAGCGGAGGCGCTTTTAAGGCGCGCGCTCGCCTGCGTCCATGCCTTGCTGCCGAGAGGGCGAGCGCTTGGCGAAGTGTGACAGCTCCAACCGCGCGACAGAAAAAATTTACCCCCAGGGTCTAAAAATTCTTGCATGGGGGACAAGCGGCCCTATATTCCGCATCGTTCCTTTGGGAACAAAGCGGCGGCAGCGAAAGTGACCCTTTCGCCCGCCGCTTTATTCTTAGCGGTGTTATGTGCCCCAGGGCTGTTCGCCCAAAGGCGGCAGGCATCAGGTGTCAACGCTTTGAGAGGGTAGGTGCCCGAATGGCTCGACTCGAACTCGTGGCGGCGATCAAAGAAGCAAAGGCACCTCGTGCCCGCGCTTCCGCGAGGACCGTTCCGGTTCCTATTCCCCCCAGGGATGAGGACCGCAAGGACCACTTCATCACACGCAACGGACTGACCTTTGCGGGAAGTCACCTGATCATTGATCTTTGGGAAGCCGAGGGACTCGACGACCGGGATCGGATCGAACAAGCGCTGATCGATGCGGTGAACGCAGCAGGGGCAACCCTTCTGCACATTCATCTGCATACGTTTTCGGATGGCGGCGGCATTTCAGGTGTTGCCGTTCTCGCCGAAAGCCACATCAGCGTTCATACATGGCCGGAAAAAGGCTACGCGGCATTCGACGTCTTCATGTGCGGAGACGCAGAACCCCGCAAGGCCCTTTCGGTCTTCAAAGCGGCCTTCAATCCCGGCCGCATAGTTATCGGCGAACACAAGCGCGGCGTTCTATAAGGCGCGGCACCGCGAAGCCGAATTCTCAGAGGGCGGAAGCGAGAGCTTCCGCCCTTCTTGTTTTTGGGCTCTGTCAGGCGTTTTCTTCAACCATGAAACATGCCGGCTCCGCAGCGCTCGACCGCCTTGAACCGCTCCTGGCCGAGCTGCGCAAGCGCGCGCTGAAGGAAAAGTCGCGCGGCGCGTTCTATTGCGGTTCTCGTGCCTTTCTCCATTTCCATGAAGATGGCGACAGCTTCTTCGCCGACATCCGGCTGAAGGAAGACTTCGATCGCTATCCCGCAACGACAAAGGCCGAGCAGCGCAAACTGCTCAGCCTTGTCGATGCGTGCCTTGGAAAGACCCGCTAGAGCCCGGCCTTGATCTCCGTCCAGGAGGCGACGATCTTCTCCTTGTCTTTCAAGCGCTGCTGGAAAATGCCGCTCTTGAGGAAAGCTTCGACGTCGCGCGTCAGTCCGAGCGCCTCAAAGGTGGAGTTCGGCACTTTTTCAAGCGCCGTCTCGTTGGCCGGTTCATCGCCGATGTGCTGGATGGTGTACATCGCCGCGCCATCGCTCAACGAGGAATCGATCAGCGCAAGCGCCTTGGCCTCATTCGACGGATTCTTGTGCATCACAAGTCCGCAGACATAGGTGAACATCCCGCCCGGCGGCTTCATATAGGCGACGGGTTTCTTCTCCTTCTTGAGCGTGGAATAGGTCACGCGCCAGGTCATCGCCGCCACGATCTCGCCCGACGCCAATCCTTGCGCCAGCGCCGTGTCGTCGCTCGAAACGAAACGCGCCTGCTTGATGACCTGCCTGAGACGGTCCTGCACTTTCTTCCACTGATCGGGCGTCATGTTGTAGGCATTGACGCCGACGGTCGCCGCAATCAGCGGCACGGTGTCGTCCACGCCGTCCATGACGGCCACGCGACCCTTGTATTTGGGGTCGAACAGGATATTCCAGCTCGGCTTCTTCACATATTCGGGCGCCAGATCGGTGCGGAAGGTGATCGAAGTATTGCCCCAGTAGTGCGGCACGAACCACACCTTCGTGCCCCCGGCGCTGATTCCGGGAAGATTGCGCAGCGTCGGTGAAATCTTGTTCCAGTTCTTCAGCTTCGCCGTATCGATCGGCTGCAGCAGTCCGGCTTCCTTCCAGCGCGGGAATTCGTAATAGCAGGGGCCCATCACATCGGGCTTGTAGCCTGCGCGCATCTTGGCGAATGCTTCGTCTTCGTCGGCGAAGATCGTGACGTTGGGATCTTCGTGAAACTGCTTCTTGTAGTCCGCGAGGAACGGAGGATCCATGTAATCCTCCCATTGGAACAGCGTCACCGCGCCGTTTCCGGCGATGCCCGGCGAAAACACCAAAAAAGCCGCACCGATTGCCAGTGCAGCCAAACTCGCGATCCTTTTGAGAGTCATTGTCAACCCCTGTTGCGCGGCAAAGCCGCCCCACGCAATTAACGGTAATGAGAGAACGTGAAGACCGCAATCTATAGCATATCGGCCGGCTGCACTTTCTCTTATGGGGCTGCCGGGCTATGATCGGATGCATTGAAATTGTGCAAGTGTCGTGAACAAGTTAGCAACAACTCCGGCTTTCGCGCACCCCGCTTTTGTTGAGGAAGCACGCCGGGAATTCGAGGCTTTTGCCGCTTCCCATCCCGAGATTGAATATCTTGATGCGGTGGTCGTTGACCTCTGCGGGATCCTGCGCGGCAAGCGCATGGGTATCGACGAAGCCGCCAAGATTTTCGAAAGCGGGATGCAGATTCCCGAATCCGTCTATCTGATGGATGCGCGCGGCGAGATGACCGACGTGTTCGGTCACGGCTATGGCGACGGCGACCCCGATGGAACGGCTTGGCCCATCCCGGGAACCTTGTCGGTGGTATGGGGCGAAAGCCCGCCTCGCGCGCAAATTCTTGCCACGGTGCGGGACGAGCACGGCGTTCCCTTTGTCGGCGAACCGCGCGCGGCTCTCGATTCCGTGCTGGAGCGATTTGCGGAACTGAAGCTCACGCCTGTCACCGCGCTCGAACTCGAATTTTATCTGCTCGACAGGGATCGCGACGAACTCGGCCGTCCGCAGCCGCCGCGCTGCCCGCGTACCGGCATGCGCGAATGCGAACCGTCGGTCTATGGGTTGGACGATCTGGACCGCTATCGCGATTTCCTCAATTCGCTGAACGAGGCGGCGCAGGTGCAGAATCTGCCGCTTACCGCGACCAGCAAGGAATACGCGCCCGGTCAGTTCGAGGCCAATCTCCGTCATCAGGCGAATGCGCGCCTCGCCGCCGATCACGCGGTTTTCCTGAAACAGATTGTAAAGGCCACGGCCCGCGCCAATGGCTTCGAAGCCACTTTCATGGCCAAGCCCTATCCGCTGCGTTCGGGCAGCGGCTTGCATATGCATGTCAGCGTGCTCGACGAGAAGGGCAACAACATTTTCGACAATGGAACGCGCGAAGGCTCCGACGCCTTGCGCCACGCTATCGGGGGGCTGCGCGCCCTGATGCCGGAGTCGATGGCGCTCTTCGCCCCCAATGTGAATTCCTACCGCCGTTTCCAGCCCGACATGTTCGCGCCGGCCAATCGCCATTGGGCCGTGAACAATCGCTCGGTGGGATTGCGCATCCCCATCGGCCCCACGCAAGCACGCCGTGTCGAGCACCGCGTCGCCGGCGCCGATGCCAATCCCTACCTTGCGCTCGCTGCCGTTCTCGCCGGCGTACACCACGGCCTCGAGCTGAAGCTCGATCCCGGCGCTCCCGCCCAGGGCAACGTCTCGCGCGAACCGGATCCCGCAATCGCGCTTACGCTCGACGAAGCGCTGCACCGCCTCTATCAGGCCAAGACTCTTGCGAACTATCTGGGCGCCGAAATGCTTTCGCTCTATCGCGAAACCAAGCGCGTCGAAGCCGTCCGCTTCCGCAAGATCATCAGCGCGGAAGAATACGAGTGGTATCTCTGACACCTCTCCACAAGTGGGAGGTGAGAAAATTTACGCCTTTCTCAGCCGCAATTCGGCGGTCGTACCGACAGTCTGATTGCGAACCAGCACCATCTCTCCGCCCATGCGTTCGGCAAGTACGGTTGCGATCGCAAGTCCCAGACCAAGGCCTGTCACCGAGCCCACGCGCTCGAACGTGGCGAAGGCTTCGCCCGCGCGCTTGGCTTCGTCCTCGGAAAACCCGCGCCCGGTATCTTGTACGCGCGCGATAACGGCCTTCTCGCTTTCTGCGATTTCCACTCGCACGCAGCCGCCGTCCGGCGTGAAGTTGAGCGCGTTGCAGATGAGATTGGAGAGTATGCGCTTCACCGCGCGCGCATCGGCCATGGCGGACGCATCGGTTGTCGCTACGACACTGAGTTCGATGCGCCGTGAAAAGGCCCTGCCCGTCATTTCGTCCGCACAGGCGGAGGCCACTGCCGCAAGGTCGACTGCCGAAAGAGAGATCGGATGGCGTTCCGCCTCCATATTCGCAAATTCCAGAATATCGCCGATCTTGCCGTGAAGTTCGCGGCCCGCCGCGCTGATATCGCGTGCATATTCGATGTATTTGGGATGGCCGGGCTGGCCGAAGAAGCCGTGGGAGATGATCTCCGAAAATCCGATGATCGCATTCAGCGGCGTTCGCAATTCATGGCTCACATGCGCCACAAATTCCGACTTGGCGCGTTCGGCTTCGCTCGCGCGCCGTTCGGCCTCCGCGAGGCGAATCAGAAGGCGCGCATCGTTGGCAGAGGTGCCGCGCAGGCGGGCGAGCGTATCGTTGGCCCGCGCGCGCCGTTCGAATTCGCGCACAAACACCACGGCCAGGCCCGCGCCCGCCAGGGCCGGACCGAGAATGACGAACAGATACAGCGGCAGCGGGCCATACCATGCTCCAACGGCCTCATCGGCATCCAGCGTGTTTGCAATGCGCAACGGCCAGCCCGGGACCGATGCCACCGAGACCATTTGACCGCCAGACAGCGCCGCGCCGTCACTGCTCGCAAGTTCGCCGGGCAGCGAGACTGCCGTCCAGGCTGTGCCCTTCGCGAGCACGGCGCCGTTCGCGTCGGTTACGGCGGTGTGGCTCAGGATCGCCCCCGGAAATAGCGAATCGAAATCGAGTTCGGCTACCGTCACATTGCCGTTCTGCGGGAAGGCAAGCAGCAGCATCGAGCCATAACCAGCGGCGACCCGGCTTGCATAGGCACGCGATACCAAGGCCGAAGGCAGCATCTTGAAGTCCGGACGATTGATGGACCTCAAGACGTGTCCTGTCTCATCGACGATCGCGACGTTTCGCAACGCGCTCGCATGGGCGGACAGAAGTGCGTTCAGATCGCCCGCGCTCAACTGGCCGGACGCGAATCTGCGCGCGACCGTCGCATTCCGGTCAAGCCGCGCGCCAAATCCGCCCGCGATTTCGCGCGCGCGCTGCAACTCCAATTCCGCTGCTTGCCTCAGCCCGTGTTGGCGGCCGATCTGCATCTGCAATGTGCCCGCAGCGGCGAAACAGCCGCAGATGAGCACCACGCAAACAAGCACGGTGATCCGGATGTGCCGCGCAGCCAGCCGCGCCACACGCGAAATCGCGTTGCTTGCAGCCCCAAAAGGGCCGGTGGCCACACCTGCTTGCGCCATGACGGCGAACACCCCTGGGACGCTTTCGCGAATCGCCCTTTTTGCAATTATGCGAAAGTGGGAGCAGGTGTCACATACTTTAGAATGAGTGTTGTTGTGCCGGAACGAGTCCGGCGCTTACTCCTCTTCCCCGAGGGGGAAAGGAAACCGAGCGGTGCTACCCCAAGATTTTCGTCGTCACCTCGAACAGGTTGGGTGAAATGCCTTCTGATTTCAGAGTCTTCTCCAGCTCCGCGCGCATCAGCGCCTGCCGCTTTTCGTCGTAGCGCCGCCAGTTCTCGAAGGCGGAGGCCATGCCGGCGGACATCTTGGGGTTGAGCCCGTCCAGCTTGCGCACGGTTTCGCCGACCAGCGCATAGCCGCGGCCGTCTTTCGCATGGAAGCAAAGATGATTTCCGGAGAACGCTCCCACCAGCGAGCGCACGCGGTTGGGATTCTTGATGTCGAAATGCGGGTGGGTCATCAGCGCGCGCACGCCGTCCACCGTGCCCGGAAGCGGCGCGCCCGCCTGCAGCATCATCCACTTATCGAGCACCAGCGCCTCCGAACGGAAGCGGTCGTAGAAATGCGCAAAGGCATCGTCTCGCTTCTGCGAGTTCATGCGCGAAAGTGCGGCAAGTCCGGCGATCATATCGGTCATGTTGGTGGCGGAACGGTAATGCCTGTCCGCGATATCCGCCGCCACTTCGTCATCCGCAGCCGTCACATATCGCAGAAGCGCATTGCGCAACGCACGCTTTCCTGCGGACTTCGCATCGGGCGAATAGGCCCCGCGCTCGGCCAGCGATTCATAGAGCTCGCGGATTGTCTTTCCGTGGGCCGACGCCACCGCGCGGATCAGCGCGACGCGCGCCGCATTGATCGCATCGGGGTCGGCAGGCGTCATGGCGAGCGCCAATTCGCTTTCCAGCGGCGGCACGAGCATCTGTGCTGCAAACGCCTGATCTTCGCGCGCGCGCGACAGCACGTCGCCCATCGCCTCGAGATAGATCGGGTCGGTCTTGGGCGTTTCACCCGATTGCGCGGACTTGATCATCTCCAGCAACAACTCGGTCGCCAGCGCTTGGCCCTGTTCCCAGCGGTTGAACTCGTCCTTGTCGCGCCCCATCAGGGCCGCGCGGCCCCTGCGATCCAGATCCGTCTTGAAGATCACGGGTGCGGAGAAATGCCGCCCGATGGAAAGAAGCGGCGCCTCCTCAACGCCCGTAAACACGAACGTCTCTTCGGCCTTGCGCAATTCCACAACGCGTTCGTCGGGCCCGGCGGCGTTCTCGCCCTCGAGCGTCAACGGCAGCGCGCGGCCGTCTTGCGAAACGAGCCCCAACCGTATCGGCATGTGCATCGGCTTTTTCTCGGGCTGGCCCGGCGTCGGCGGCACTGTCTGTTTCAGGGTGAGGGTGTAGGTTTTCCCCGCCGGGTCATACGCGCCCTTGGCCTCCACCACCGGGGTGCCCGCCTGCCGGTACCACAGGCGAAACTGTTCGAGATCGCGCCCATTGGAATCCTCGAAGCATTTCACCCAGTCTTCGACAGTCGCAGCCTCGCCGTCATGCCGTTCGAAATAGAGATCGGTTGCCTTGCGATAACCTTCCGGCCCCACGAGCGTGTTCAGCATGCCGATCACTTCGGCGCCTTTCTCATACACCGTAGCGGTGTAGAAATTGTCGATTGCGATGTAGCTCTGCGGCTGGACCGGATGGGCAAGCGGGCCCGCATCCTCGCGGAACTGCCGCATCCTGAGCATCTTCACGTCGTCGATGCGCCGGCCCTTGGAACGCATATCCTGTGAAAACGTCTGGTCCCGATAGACCGTCAGGCCTTCCTTCAGCGAAAGCTGAAACCAGTCGCGGCAGGTGATACGGTCGCCCGTCCAGTTGTGGAAATACTCGTGCGCCACAACGCTTTCGATGCGGGCATAGTCGTCATCCGTTGCGGTATCGGGACTGGCGAGCAGCAGCTTGTCGTTGAAAATGTTGAGGCCCTTGTTTTCCATGGCCCCGAAATTGAAGGCGGAGACCGCCACGATCATGAAAATGTCGAGATCGTATTCGCGCCCATAGGTTTCTTCGTCCCATTTCATCGCCCGTTTGAGCGAATCCATTGCATAAGCGGCTTTCGGCTCGTTGCCGTGTTCGACATAGATGCGCAGATCGACTTTCCGCCCGCTCATCGTCGTGAACGTGTCGCGGATATGCCCAAGATCGCCCGCAACAAGCGCGAACAGATAACAGGGTTTGGGGAACGGATCGTGCCACACGGCGAAATGTCTTCCGTTCGGCAAATCGCCTTGCTCGATCGGATTGCCGTTCGACAGCAGCGTGGGATATTTCGCCTTGTCCGCCTCGATGCGGGTTGTATAGACGGCCAGAACGTCCGGCCGGTCGAGGAAATAGGTGATGCGGCGAAACCCTTCCGCCTCGCATTGCGTGCAGAAAATGCCGTTCGAAACGTAAAGCCCTTCCAGCGCCGTGTTGTTGGCGGGCGAAATTTCCGTGACGATGCGAAGCGTGAACTGATCCGGCAGGTCTGCAAGCGTCAGCGTCTCCTCGCCCGCCCGATAGGGGTACGCCTTGCCGTTCACTTCCACCGACAGAAGTTTCAGTTGCTCGCCGTTGAGCGTGAGCGGTCCTGCGCCCGTGCGCGTCACCTTGGAAACGGCGGTCACCCGCGTGGTCTCGGGTTCCAGAATGAAATCGAGCGAAATCTCGGAAATGCGATATTCCGGCGCGCGGTAATCCTTCAGATGAATGGCGCGCGGCTCTTCGGTGCGCATGGAAAATCCTTCGGTGTCGGGACCGAATGGATATAGCCATTCCCCGGGTCAACCGAAAGGCACGAAGTCGTCAGTTGCCGTCCGTAAAAAAAGCAAGCAACGTCAATTGTCGCCGCCTTCGGCGTAAGCGAGAACTTCACCGGCTTGGCGCAAGGGTTCGCGCATCGCCATGGGCGTTTCGGGAGTTTTCTTGGCGATTTCGATGAGTTCCTTGAGCAGCGCGGCTAGTTGCGGCGCACTCGCCACCAGCCTTGCCTGTTGTTCGATGCGCATGGGGCTCAGGGCATATTCCGATCCCGGCACGCGCCAACCGCCCCAATCGGCCTCACCTGTCACCACAACGGGATAGGTGCCCGGGAAGGGATGGCTGGTCGTTTCCTGGGGGCTCTGCCAGCGATTGTGGGCGCGCACGATGCGCCACTTGTCGCTGCCTTTCACATCCTCGGTCTGCGCATTGTCGTATTGCAGTTCCTCGGCGGCGAATTCGCGCCCCAATCCCACGTCGTAGAATATGCGCAAAGGCTCATCCAGACCCTTGGCCCAGTGCGGCACCACGCGCTCGATCAGCGCCCATGTACCAACCGGCTTCACGTAAACGCGTTGATTCTTATGGAAAGATGCCTTTGCCATTTTTGGCCAGACCCCGGACTACCCGCTCATGACCGTATGGTGGCGTCCTTAAGCCCTCGTTAAGGGGCGTTGCATGGACGCCAAGGCGCGCTATCGTGCAAATGACAGATAATCAGACAGGGCAGGAGCACCGATGAACTTCGATTTTTCCGACGACCAGAAAATGCTCAAGGATCAGGCGCATAAATTCCTGAGCGAGAAATGCACGCCCAAGGCGGTCCGCGCCGTCTATGAGAGCGGCAGCACCTACGACCGTGCGCTGTGGAAGCAGATCGCCGAACTCGGCTGGGCCGGAACCGCGATTCCCGAACAATATGGCGGGCTTGGGCTCGGTTATCTCGAATTGTGCGTGATCGCCGAAGAACTGGGACGTGCACTCGCCCCGGTTCCGTTTTCCTCCACTGTCTATCAATTTGCCGAAAGCCTTCTTGTTTCGGGCAGCGAGGAACAAAAGCAACGCCTTTTGCCCAAGGTCGCGTCCTGCGAAATCATCGGCACATTGGCGCGCGCCGAAGGAGTTGGCGCGGTTTTGCCGAAAAACATCCGCACCACATTCAGGAACGGGAAACTGAACGGCAAAAAGACGGCGGTGGTGGACGGGATGGATGCCGGCTATGCGGTGGTTCTCGCGCGCGGATCGGACGATGCGGGCGAACGTGGACTTCAACTCGCACTTGTCGATCTGAAGCAGGCAGGCGCCAAACGCCGCGCGCAACAGAGCATCGATCCTTCGCGCAGCCACGCCGAACTCACGTTTGAAAACGCCAACGCAGAAGCGCTCGGCAAGCAGGGCGAGGCATGGAGCGATCTCAACCGCGTGCTCGACCGCGCCGCAGTCCTTATGGCCTTCGAACAGGTTGGCGGCGCCGATGTGTGCCTGCAAATGGCAAAAGGCTACGCGATGGAGCGTTATGCGTTCGGCCGCCCCATCGCCTCTTTCCAGGCGATCAAGCACAAACTTGCCGACATGTATGTGGCCAACGAACTCGCCCGCTCCAATGCTTATTACGGCGCCTGGGCGCTTTCGACGGGCGCGCGCGAACTGCCGCTCGCCGCGGCCGCAGCCCGCGTATCCGCCACGCAAGCCTTCGACTTCGCCGCCAAGGAAAACATCCAGACCCACGGTGGCGTCGGCTTCACCTGGGAATTCGACTGTCACTTCTACTACAAGCGCTCGCGCGAACTGGGCCTTGCCCTCGGCGCCCAGCGCGTCTGGAAGGACAAGCTCGTCACCCAACTCGAACTCAGCAACGCCGCATAAGGAAACACTCCCATGGATTTCGAAGACAGCCCAGAAGAAGCCAAATTCCGTGCCGAAGTGCGCGCATGGCTCGATGCCAACGCGAAACCGAAAGCCTCCCGCGACACCGGCGATGCGCTCGGCGAAGACGACAAGACGTCGCTCAAGGCCGCAAAGGCCTGGCAGGCGAAAAAAGCCGAGAAGGGATACGCCCGCATCACCTGGCCCAAGGAGGTCGGCGGTCTCGGCGGCACACCGATGCAGCAGGTGATCTTCAATCAGGAAGAAGCCAAATACGACGTCCCCAACACCGGCGCATTCGCCATCGGACTTGGCATGTGCATACCCACGGTCATGGCCTATGCCGGCAAGGATGTGATCGCTCGTTATGTGAAACCTGCTCTGCGCGGCGATGAAATCTGGTGCCAGCTCTTCTCCGAACCCGCCGGCGGATCCGACGTGGCGGCATTGCGCACGCGCGCCGAACGCGATGGCAATGACTGGATCGTCAACGGTTCCAAAGTGTGGACGACGGGCGCGCAGTTCTCCGATTACGGAATCCTTCTCACCCGCACCGATCCCACCGTGCCCAAGCACAAGGGCCTGACCATGTTCTACCTGTCGATGAAATCGCCGGGCGTGGAGGTGCGCCCCATCAAACAGGCGAGCGGTGCAAGCGGCTTCAACGAAATCTTCTTCACCAATGTCCGCATTCCGGATTCGCAGCGTTTGGGCGAAGTGGGGCAGGGTTGGCAGGTGGCTCTCACCACGCTGATGCACGAACGCCTTGCGGTGGGCGGCGGCACGGGCGGCGGGCTCGACGTTCCTCAGCTTCTCCAGCTCGCCCGCGAGCTTGAAATTGAGGATGGGCCTGCGATCAAGAATGCGGCGGTACGCGAGAAGATCGCAGACTGGTATGTGCGCTCGGCCGGTCTCAAATACACGACCTATCGCACCATGACCGCGCTGTCGCGCGGCCAGCAGCCGGGGCCCGAAGCCTCGATCGCCAAGATCGTGGTGGCGTCCAAGCTGCAGGATTTGAGCGCTTTCGCGATGGAGCTGGAAGGCGAAGCGGGCGCGCTCACCGGCGAGGATGCGCTGGATCAGGGCGCATTCCAGATGGGCTGGCTCAGCGCGCCGGGCCTTCGCATTGCGGGCGGCACCGATGAAATCCTGAAAAACATCATCGCCGAACGCGTGCTTGGCCTGCCGCAGGACATCCGCGTGGACAAGGACGTGCCCTTCAACAAAGCGCCGACAGGCAGGTGACAGAGGAGCAAGCGAACGCCCTTCCGTGACGCGGAAGGGCGTTGGTCTTGGAATTGCGATGGCTCTCGAAGCGCTCGAACATTTCACTATTACCTGCGCCGATCTGGAAGGCACGCGCGACTTCTACCGCGATGTATTGGGCCTGACCGACGGCTATCGCCCGAAGTTCGATTTCGCGGGCTACTGGCTCTATTCGGGCGATATCCCCGTCGTTCATCTGACGGATGAGAAAGGCGCAATCGGCGAAAACCGTGGCGTTGCGCGCAGCAATGCCAATACCGGCCGCCTCGATCACATCGCTTTTCGCGGCCGGAATCCGCAGGAAACAATCGCAAGACTGAAACGGCACAACGTTGCCTATCGCGAAAACGAAATTCCCGATGCGCGCCTGCATCAGATCTTCGTGCGCGATCCCAACGGTATCGTGATCGAAATGAATTTCCGCAACTGACAGGAGAAACCAATGATTGGATACGTCACCATCGGAACCAACGATCTGGAAAAGTCCAGGAGCTTTTACGACGCGGTGCTTGCCGAACTTGGCGGCAAGCGGCGCTTCGCAAGCGACCGCATGCAATTCTACGGTGCGGAAGGCCGCACCATGGTCGCCGTCTGCAAGCCTTATGACGGCCAACCCGCGACGCATGGCAACGGCACCATGATCGCGCTCGCCGCTCCCTCGCGCGAGCTGGTCGATAAAGCCTATGCCAAAGCGATTTCGGCAGGCGCGAAAGACGAAGGTGCGCCCGGCGTGCGCACCGGCAACTTCTACGGCGGCTATTTCCGCGATCCGGACGGCAACAAGATCTGCGTCTTCAACATGTAATGGCGATCGTCGAAACACCTTGCCGCAAAATATGCGTGATGGACCCCGCATCCGGCCTCTGTACCGGATGCGGGCGCACGCTGGATGAAATCGCCGGCTGGGCGGCCTATCCGCCGGAAACCCGGACACGCATCATGTCCGAATTGCCCGATCGCCAGAAACGGCTGTTTGCGAAGGCGAAATCATCCCGGCCGTGTAGTGCGTAGGCTTACATTTGGGGCCCGGGGCGCGCGCGCAGTATAGTGCCCTCATGACCTTTGTCCCTGTTTCGAGCAATAGACCGGTCCCTTACGGCCTGCGCACGTTGTACTTGCGCGTTGTCGAGGGCTTTGTGGCGCGGCTGAGAAATTTGGCGCCTGAAACGCTGGCGCTGCTCTCGCTTGGCATGGTGCTCGGTATTGGATTTGCCGATTACGCCACCAATCCGAACATTTCCTTTTCCGTCATCTATCTGGTTCCCATCGTGACGGCGGCCTGGTTTCTCAACGGCTGGTTTGCCTTTGTGCTTTCTCTCGTCAGCGTCGTGCTTTGGATCGCAGGCGATGTGCATGCCCATCTCTACGATTCCCCCGTGGTTCCGTTGTGGAACGGCATTTTGCGTCTGGCCTTCTACATGGTGGTCGTCTCGCTGCTCACCGAATTGAGGAAATCCCAGACCGATCTGGAAACCCGCGCCGAAGAAAAGGCCCGCGCTCTGACGAGCGAAATCGCCGCGCGCGAAAATCTCGAAAGCGAGCTCTTGCGAATCAGCGAACGCGAACAGCGCCGCTTCGGACAGGACATCCATGACAGTCTTTGCCAGCATCTCACCGCAACCGCGCTTGCCGGTCAGGCGCTCACCGAACGTCTCGCCAGCCGAGGCGATTCCGAAGCCGTCCGTGCCGCTCGTCTCGTGGAACTGGTGGAACAGGGAATCGGCCTGTCGCGGGATCTTGCCAAAGGCTTGAATCCCATCGACATGCGCGCCCATGGCCTGATGGAAGGTCTCGAACAATTCGCCGATGCCACTTCGCAGCTTTTCCCCGTCGCCTGCCGCTTCGAATGCGACTATCCCGTGCTCTTTAACGACAGTGACACAGCGGTTCACGTTTATCGCATCGCGCAAGAAGCCGTGAGCAATGCGGTAAAGCACGGCAAGGCGAAATCCATTACCATCCGGCTGGAAGTCTCAGATCGTGGAAAGATTCTAAAAGTCATTGACGACGGCGTGGGCTTCCGCCTGCCGCATGGCAACGCCGCCGGTATGGGTCTTCGCATCATGAGCTACCGCGCGCGGATCGTGGGCGGTCACCTGGACATCGCGCCCGAACCCGGAGCCGGCACGCGCATCACCTGTTTTGTTCCGGATGTCAGGCTCACCCATGGATAAGCAGACCAGAATTCTGATCGTTGACGATCACCCGCTCGTGCGCGAATCGCTGACGGCGCTCATCCAGCAGCACGCCGATCTGGCCGTGTGCGGCGAAGCCTCAAGCCAGAGCGAGGCGCTGGAGGTCATCGAATCAAGCCGTCCGGATCTCGTCATTGCCGACATTTCGCTCGGCCGCGGCTCCGGCCTCGACCTCATCAAGGATATAAGGAATCGCCATCCCGATCTGAGAATTCTCGTTCTTTCCATGCACGACGAAGATGTCTATGCCGAACGTGCGGTCCGGGCGGGCGCGCATGGCTACGTGATGAAGAGGGAATCCACGCGCAAGGTGATCGACGCCATCCGCCAAGTGATGAACGGCGAGTTGTTCCTCAGCCAGGAAATTCTCTCCTCTCTTGCCAAAAAATTCGTTTCGGGCCGCCCGCCCACCGGCGCGCTGACGGTGGACGAATTGAGCGATCGAGAACTCGAGGTCTTCCGCCTTCTGGGTCAAGGCTATGAAACGCGCGAAATCGCGCAAGTGCTCGAAGTCAGCATCAAAACGGTGCAAACCTATTGCGCGCGCATCAAGGAAAAATTGCGCATCAGGAACGGCACCGAACTCTTGCGCGAAGCCGTCCAATGGAGCGAAAGCGCATTACGCTGAAGCCTGCTTCAGCGCCGCATCCATTTCTTCCTTCAGCCGCGCGACAAGTTCCGCCGCGGGAAGCGCGCGCGCCAAAGGCGCGGCCTGTCCCGCCCATTGCGCGCCGTATCCGGGCTCTCCTTCGGCTTTCGCTGCCGCGTTCAACTGCTTGCCGGCGTCATAGGCCATTGGATAGGCTGCAATCCGGTCCGGCGGAACCGTTTCTCCAAAAGCGGTGAACTTGTTGGCGAGCGAACGCGCAGGCCGTCCCGAAATCGCCGCCGTCATCACTGTCTTCTCCGCGCCTGCGCTCAGCAACAGCGAGCGGTAGGCCGCATCCGCGCTCGATTCCGGGCAGGCAATGAATGCGGTTCCGAGCTGGGCCGCGGCCGCTCCCAAAACGAGCGCCGCAGCAATTCCTGCTCCATCCATGATTCCGCCCGCCGCTATCACGGGAATTTTCAGGTTCCGCACCAGAAGCCGCGTCAACGCCATTGTGCCCAGCTTATCGTCGGGCGCCGAAGGATCGAACACCCCGCGATGTCCGCCCGCTTCATAGCCTTGCGCCACCACCGCATCGATACCCGCCGCTTCGATTGCGCGCGCGTCCACCAGATTGGTTGCAGAAGCCAGCAATACGATGCCGGCTTGTTTGAGCGCCGCAATCCGCTCCGCCGATGGCAATCCGAAATGAAAGCTCACCACCGGCGGCCGCTCGGCCAGCAGCATGGCGAGCATATCGTCGTCTTCGACAAAACTCTTGTAGATTTCACGCAGTTGAGAAGGCGGCTCCGCGCCATATTGCGCAAACAGCGGACGCAAGGTCTCGATCCATGTCTTGTCGCGCGCCGCATCGGCCGCCGGCGGTGTATGGCAGAACAGATTGACGTTGAATCCGCGATTGGAGACCGCGCGGACGCCTGCGATCATCTCGCGCGCGCCTGCCGCATCGGTCGCGCCGACGCCGATGGACCCGAGCCCACCCGCGTTCGAAACCGCCGCCGCCATTGCAGGCGTCGAAGTTCCCGCCATCGGTGCCTGGATGATGGGAAGCGTGATGCCGAGCTTTCGAAGAAACGGATTCACCCTGCTTCACTCAATTCGTCCCGGCCCAAAGGATCGGGATTGAGAAGTTTGCCGCCCATCGCGCCCAGCCAGTCGAGGCCCTCGCGCAGCTTCACGTTTTCGCCGATGGCGATGATTGCCGGCGCGGTGCATTGCGCCGCCGCATCGCCCAGTTTTGAAAGTGTGGTCACGAATACATTCTGCTTCCCGAAGGTTGCATCGCTCACAATGGCGGCAGGTTCATCCGCGCCGCGGCCGTTTGCGATCAAAAGGCTTGCAATCTCGCTCGCAAATCCGCGCGCCATGTAGAACACGAGCGTCGGTGCACCTTTCGCCACGCTCGCCCAATCGAGATTCGGCAATTTGCCATCGGCGCCGTGTCCGGTGATGAATGTCACAGCATGATTGGTGTCGCGATGGGTCAGCGGAATGCCCGCATAGGCCAGGCCGCCAATTCCTGCCGTCACACCCGGCACGATGCGGAATGGAACGGCGGCGCGCGCAAGCGTCAACGCTTCTTCTGCACCGCGTCCGAACACGAACGGATCTCCGCCTTTCAGACGAAGCACGCGCTTGTCCTTGCGCGCGAGCGAAACAAGCGTGCGGGAGATATCGCTCTGCTTGCAGGATTTCCTGCCGCCGCGCTTTCCCGCATAGATCAGTTCGGCGCCGGGCCGGGCCAGCTTGAGCAGCTCTTCGTTCACCAGTGCGTCAAAGAGAATGACATCGGCATGTTCGATGGCGTGCAGGCCCAGGACGGTGATCAATCCCGGATCGCCGGGGCCCGCGCCCGCAAGCCACACCCATCCCTTCTCGAACGGAGCAAGTCCGAGCACGGCTGCGCGGTTCGGGAGGCGGGTGAAGGTCATTTATACATCTCAAAAATGTTAATTATATTATACAACGCGATGATACTGGGGAATAGGGGTAATCGCACGGTTCAATGATTTCAATGGCTTATCGGCGAAAAAATAGCCGCGACCCCGAGGTTCAATTCTGCACCTGCCTTTTTGCCAGACCATGCGTTAGAGAGCCGTCGCCAGTCCGCATGGAGTATCAGCCCTGAAACCGCGCGCCGATCTCAAGCCCAACACGCTGGCCTACGAAAACGAACCGCTCATCACCCCCAACGGCTTCCGCGAATACGATGCGCGATGGTTGTTCGGGACGGAGCTCAATCTTCTGGGTGTCCAGGCGCTCGGCCTCGGGCTCGGCACGTTTTTCCACGAACTTGGCATCGCCCCGCGCGTCGCCACCGGTCACGACTACCGCTCCTATTCGCTCTCCATCAAACAGGCGCTTACCATCGGGCTGATGAACGCCGGCTGCGAGGTGGTCGATATCGGTCTGTCGACCACACCGATGGCCTATTTTGCGCAATTCGAACTCGATTGCCCCGGCGTGGCCATGGTCACGGCCAGTCACAACGAAAACGGCTGGACCGGCGTGAAGATGGGCGCCTCCAAGCCGCTCACCTTCGGCCCGGAGGAGATGACGCGGCTTAAGGACATCGTGCTTGGCGGTCTTGCGAAGCCGCGTCCCGGCGGCAGCTATCGCCAAGTGGCCGACATGCGCGAACGCTATCTCGCCGCCGTTACGAAGGGCCACAAGCTTTCACGCCCGATCAAGGTCGTGGCGGCCTGCGGCAATGGCACGGCCGGCGCATTCGCCCCGGAAGCTCTCAAACGCATCGGTGCCGATGTCGTTCCGATGGATGCCGACCTCGATTTCACCTTTCCCAAATACAATCCCAACACCGAAGATCTGAAGATGCTGCACGCAATGGCAGATGCGGTGCGCGCGAACGCAGCGGACATCGCATTGGGCTTCGACGGAGATGGCGATCGCTGCGGCGTGGTGGACGACGCAGGCGAAGAAATTTTCGCCGACAAGGTGGGCGTTCTGCTCGCGCGCGATTTGTCTTCGCGCATCCCGGATGCGAAATTCGTGGCCGACGTAAAATCCACCGGCATTTTCGAGATCGATCCGGTGCTTAAGAAGAACGGCGCCACGACCGATTACTGGAAGACCGGCCATTCCTACATGAAGCGGCGAACTCACGAACTGGGTGCGGTCGCAGGATTCGAGAAGAGCGGACACTATTTCTTCAATCCGCCCGTCGGCCGCGGTTATGACGACGGCATCGTCGCCGGCATTGCGATCCTCGAAATGCTCGATCGAGCGGACGGGAAGAGGATGTCGCAACTCGTATCCGGCCTGCCGAAGACCTGGGGGTCGCCCACCATGGCGCCCTATTGCCCCGACGGCAGGAAATACGCCGTCGTCGATGCGATGACGAAGGAATACGAATCGCTGAAGGAAAAGGGCGAAAAAATCCTCGGCCAGAAGATCGTCAAGCTTGTGACGGTCAATGGCGTTCGCTTCACCCTGGAAGACGGCACATGGGGCCTGATCCGCGCTTCGTCGAACAAGCCTTCGCTTGTGGTTGTGGTCGAAAGTCCCGTCTCCGGGGCGCAGATGCGCGCAATGTTTGCCGATCTCGACAAACGCTTGTCCAAGCATCCGGAAGTGGGAGAATACGACCAGAAGATCTAGCGCAACGTCCGGGCAAGTGGATGCCGTTGCCCGCGTAAAGTTGAGCCAACCGAAGAATTTGGAGGCAGAGATGCAGAACGTGGACGAATACCGGGGCGAACACATCACGATCGAAAATGTCGACGGCCGCTGCATCCATTCGCGCTACTGCGTGCTCAATCTCCCGAACGTCTTCGTGCCGAATGTCGATGGCCCCTGGATCAAGCCCGATGCGGCAAGTGCGGAGGCTGCCATCGCAGTCATTTCCAAGTGCCCCTCCGGCGCGTTGCGTTACAAGACGCAAGGTACGGTTTCACCGGAACAGCCGCCGGGCGTGAACACCGTGCGGCTGTGGGAAGACGGCCCGCTTGCTTTTCATGCCGAATTGAGCGTCGGCGGCGATACGTCAAGCCTGCGCGCCACGCTCTGCCGTTGCGGCAAGTCGTTCCGCAAGCCTTATTGCGACGGCATGCACAGAAAGGCGGGCTTCAAGGCGACGGGAGAGCCCGCTGCGCAAAAGTCCGAACCGCTCGCGGTTCGCAACGGCACGCTGAAGGTCACCCCGACGCTTAACGGCCCGCTGCATGTCGAAGGCGCGCTTGAAGTCTGTTCCGCCAGCGGTCAGACCGTCACGCGCACAACCGAGACCTGGCTTTGCCGATGCGGCCATTCCAGGAACAAGCCGTTCTGCGACGGAAGCCACGAAGCCGCCGGATTTACAGCGCCGGGTGAGGCCTAGAACCAGCGCAATCCCAGTGCATCGTACAGCATCCGCGCCGCCGTGACCGCGATGAAAGCCGCAAACACGATGCGCAAGCGTTTCTTGTCCGTTGAATGGGCGAGCCACGCGCCCGCGGGCGCCATCAGAAAGGAT
>DASZRY010000085.1:0-16027 GCA_035548975.1 Rhizomicrobium sp. | reverse complement strand
CCGTCCACCTCGACCGTTTTGGCGTCGAGATTGACCGTCAGCTTGCCGGTCGTGATGACCGATTGCGAATGACCCTTGGAGCGGCGCACAACCGCCTGGATGCGGGCAATCAGTTCGTCCTTGTGGAATGGCTTGGTCATATAGTCGTCGGCGCCGAAGCCCAGCGCGCGAACCTTCGCTTCCACGATGGCATTGCCCGAAAGGATCATTACCGGTGTCTGAACCTTCGCCAGACGCAGCGACTTCAACACTTCAAAGCCGCTCATGTCGGGCAGCTGAAGATCGAGCACGACTATGTCGTAATCGTAGAGTTTGCCGAGGTCGATGCCTTCCTCGCCGAGATCGGTGGTGTAGACATTGAAGCCTTCGCTCCTCAGCATCAGTTCGATGCTGCGCGCCATGGCGCTGTCGTCTTCGATCAGAAGCACACGCATATTCACAGACCCCTTAACTGGCACGGCCCCGCCGGCGTGGTTAACCGATAAGCAAACCGTAACCGGAAATGGTTAACATCAGCTTTCCGCGAGCGGAAGGGGTTCAGGCCACGCGAACGGGGCTTAACGCGAATTATTCTTTCATCCCCATCCCCTTGATTTCCTTCGTTAAGTTTACCGCCACTTAAATCCTTCCCCTCAATATGGGCCTCTTGGGGACCGCAAAAAGCGGCCGTTTCGGGTGGTAGAATGCTCGCTCTTCTGAAGGAAATTGAGGCCATACCGCCGCTGCGCCGGTTCGGCCGGGTGGCCCGTATCGAGGGCCTTTCGGTGGAGATTACGGGTGCAGCCGGCGCCATCAGCCTGGGCGGGCAGGTTCGCATTTCCACATCACAGGGCCGTCACATTCCCTGCGAAGTCGTGGGCTTTCGCGAGGGGCGCGCCGTTGTCATGCCGTTGGGGAGTCTGGACGGTGTGACGCTTGGAGCGCATGCCGAATTCGAAGATCGGCCCGCAGCGATCTTCCCGACCAAAGCCTGGCTTGGCCGTGTGATCGATGCGTTCGCGCGTCCGACCGACGGCAAAGGCCCGCTGCCGCAAGGCCCCGTCGCCTATGGTGTCAGGAACAATCCGCCACATGCTTCGATGCGTGCACGTCTCGGCGGCAAGCTCGACCTTGGCGTTCGCGCGCTGAATGCGTTCACGACCTGCTGCAAGGGGCAGCGCATGGGAATTTTCGCGGGCTCCGGCGTCGGCAAATCGACTCTGCTTGCCATGCTCGCGCGCAACACAGATGCGGATGCGATCGTCATTGCGCTTGTGGGCGAACGCGGCCGCGAGTTGAAAGAGTTCATCGAAGACGATCTCGGCGAAGAAGGTCTGAAGCGCAGCATCGTGATCGCAGCGACGTCGGATGAGCCCGCGCTTGTGCGCCGTCAATCGGCATACGTTGCGATGGCGGTTGCCGAACAATTGCGCGATCAGGGCCTACACGTTCTTCTGCTGATGGATAGCGTCACCCGTTTCGCAATGGCACAGCGCGAAATCGGTTTGTCGGCAGGCGAACCGCCTGCGTCGAAAGGCTATACACCGACGGTGTTTGCGGAACTTCCGAAATTGCTCGAACGCGCAGGTCCCGGCATTAACGGCTCGTCAGGTTCGATTACCGGGTTATTCACAGTTTTAGTGGAAGGCGACGATCACAATGAACCTGTCGCCGATGCGGTGCGAGGTATTCTCGACGGACATATTGTTCTGGATCGTGCCATCGCGGAACGCGGACGCTTTCCGGCAATTAATGTTCTTAAATCGGTTTCGCGCGCCATGCCCGCTTGCAACAGCGAAGATGAACAAATCATTGTCGCCAAGGCGCGCGCGCCGCTCGCCGTCTATGAAGACATGGCGGAATTGATCCGTCTTGGCGCATACAAGGCTGGCACGAATGTTGAAGTGGATGCGGCAGTGAAGGTGTATCCCAAACTTGAAGCGTTCCTAACGCAAAAGAAAGAGGAGCGCGCCACACTGGCTGATGGGTATGCCGAACTGGAGGCCATCATGGCCGAGCTCGGAAGCGGGAGCAGAGCATGAAGCGCGCCGATACGATGATGCGCGTCAAACGTTTCAAGGTCGACGAATTGAAGCGTCGGATGACCACGCTCGACGCGATGAAGACCGATCTCGATCGCAAGCTGGCCGATCTTGAGGAATCGATCGCGCGCGAACGCCAGCGCGCCAACGATTCCGATATCGGACGTCTCGCATTTCCGTCGTTCTTGCGATCCATTGAAAGCCGCCGCGAGAATCTGCGCGAAACGCTCAAGGAAATAGAACGCGAACGCGCCGCGGCACAGAACGATCTGGCAGCTGCATACCAGGACTTGAAGGCCTTCGAACTGGCTGTGGAGCAGCAGGCTCGCCGCCAGGAAGAAGCCGAAGCCCGAAGGGCCCAGGCCCAGCTCGACGAAATGGCGCTGGTCCGCCATCTGCGCAAGCACGCCCTTCGCCAGGCCTGAGGCCGTCTTCAGTCTTTACAAGCGCGACAGGGCGTCATTTCTGTTAACTTTATAAGCCTTTGTCGCAAAATAATATTCCGGTCGCGGTTCCATTGTGACATAGTTCTTGCATGCAGCGGTGATTCGCGGGGGAAACGCGAATGGCGATGACTACGCCGCACGGCATTACGACGTCTCACACACCTGACCAGTTTGGCCGGTATGCGATCGTATTGCTCGCGCTGGCGGGCATTGCTGGCGTTTTCCATGTGTTCGTGGTCGCTCAGCTCGTCTTTTCGATGCTGTTCATCGGCGGGGTGGCGCTTGTGCTGTTCAGCGTCGTGGCCAGGCCACTCGGTTCGCCGCAGCGCGAAACCTGGGTCGCGGCCTTACTGGCCTGCGGGCTTCTGACCCTGGTGCTTGGCGTCTACGGCTGGCCGTCTCCTTTCTAGGATTTTCCCGAAGATGTCGTTCTCAGAAGTCATTGCTCCGCTCCTCGGGCGGATCGCCATTGGCTGGTATCTCCTTAGCCAGGCTTGGACTTACACGCAGGATTGGCAGGGCACGATGGACCTGCTCAAGGCCCACAACATTGCTGCCCCGCCGGTTTTGTTCGCGCTATTTCTGGCCATGGTGGCCATCGCCGCCGTTGCCCTCATTATTGGTTACCAGACGCGTCATTTCGCCATGGCCCTTTTTGCCGTGATGCTCGCCATCGCGATTTTGCTCCACAACTATTGGACCATGCACGGCGATGCCCGCGCCGAAGCCTTCGACATGTTTTCGCGCGACATGCTGCTGATGGGGGCGTTGCTGCTGCTGGTCGGCTTGGGTGCGGGCCGTTTTGCCGCCGACAATACGGGAAAGAAAAAAGGCGGGCACTAGCGCCCGGTTTGCGGAATGGAATTGCCAGCATTGCGGCGCAGCCGCTGTGCCGCGGGCGATTCAATCGGGCAGGCGCGTTCAAAAAATGAATGAGGCGGCCGGCACATTCGCGCCGTAGCCGCCTCATACTGCCCCCTTTTAAGCGGACTTACCGCAGGCTCTGCTCCCCCAAGCCGAACCAACGGCCTGCATAGCCTCATCTATGACGGGCCTGTGACGCAACGGATAGTTTGCCGCCGATCCGATTTTCACATCTGATGTGGATTCAAAGTCACAACGGAGTCAGTAGTACCGCAACGATGTTGCGTGACGGATCAACCCCCGCGGAAGTGCTTGGAGAGCTTCAACCCCTGCCGCTGATAGTTGGACCCTATTCCCTGCCCATAGACTTCCGGCGGCGGATCGGTGAGCCGCTCGAACACCAGCCGCCCGATGATCTGGCCGTGTTCGAGAATGAAAGGTACTTCGCGAGAGCGCACTTCCAGAACGGCCCGTGCGCAGGGCGGCTGACCCGGCTCATAGCCGAAACCCGGATCGAAGAAGCCCGCGTAGTGGACGCGGAATTCGCCGACGAGCGGATTGAACGGCACCATCTCCGCTGCATAGTCGTAGGGGATGGCGACGGCTTCACGGCTGACGAGTATGTAGAACTCGTCCGGGTCGAGGATCATGTGTCCTTCGGGATGGGCTTCGATCGGATCCCAGAAATCGGCGGGCAAGAGCGCGCCGCGCCTGTCGACGTCGATGATCCCGGTGTGCCGCTTGGCTCGCCAGCCGATGCGCGAATTGCCGTCGCCTTTGAGATCTATGGAGAGCGCGAGACCGTTGTCGATATCCGCTTCGCCCGTCACAAGCGGAATTTCCGCATGAAGCCTGCGCAGTTGCGTATCGGTGAATTGCGGCGATCCATGGCGGATGCGCAGCTGATTGAGGCGTGATCCCTTGCGCACGAGAATGGGAAAGGTGCGTGGTGAAATCTCCGCATAGAGCGGCCCGCGATAGCTTGTCTCCACGCGGTCGAACGCCTGTCCGTAATCGGTGATGAGTCGGGTGAAGACGTCGATCCGGCCGGTCGAGCTTTTGGGGTTCGCCGTTCCCGAAATACGCTGGGAGAAATCGGCATATTCGAGCAGCGGGACAATGTAAACGCACCCGGTCTCAAGTACGGCCCCGTGTGTGAGATCCACTTCATGCATGAAGACCGATTGCAGTTTCTCTTCCACCGTCGCATTGGGCCCGGGAAGGAAACTTGCCCGTACGCGCCACGCCACCGCGCCCAGTCTCAAATCGATGCTGGCTGGCTGGATCTGGCTGTCCTCGATGTCCTCGGCCGCGCGGATTTCCCGGCGCCCGCGAATGAGCCGTTTGAGCACATGGCTTGGCAGGATGCCGGTCGAGTAACGCCCGAAGTGATCGGCGCCTTCGGTGCTTTCCGTGGCAAACAGCGTGTCGTCGGTCTGGGCCATGACACGTTTATAGGGAGGGTGGAGAGGCCGGTCACGCGCCGCCGCCAAGAAACTCACGGATTTCGGCAATCGCCTCGGCCAGCCCGCAGCGGCGAATCGGCGAATCCGCAGGAAAAGCCGTTAAGAGCCGCGATGGCGTGGCCGGTTCCAGGATCACGAAGCACCCCTTGTCATTGGTTGTGCGGATCAGCCGTCCGAACGCCTGCTTGAGCCTAAGGCGGGTCAGAAGGTCGTCATAGCCTTTGCCGAATCGCGCCCGCCGCGCCTTGTGCAGGATGGTGGGCTTGGGCCAAGGCACCTTGTCGAAAACGGCCAGCCGCAGGCTTCGCCCCGGCACATCGACTCCGTCACGCAGCGCATCGGTGCCCAGTAAGCAGGCGTTCTCTTCCGCCCGGAACAGGTCGACCAACGCCCCGGTGTCAAGCCGGTCCACATGCTGCGCGTATAGCGTTATGCCCGCATCCGAGAGTGCAGCCGCAATCCGGCTTTCCACCGCGCGCAAGGTTCGTACTGCAGTGAACAGTCCCAAGCCGCCTCCGCCCGCCGCCAGAAAAAGTTCGCGATAGGCCGCCGCCAACTGATCGGCATCCCGCCGGTTGACGTCGCGTACGATGAACACGCGCGATTGTTCGCCATAGTTGAAGGGCGAGCCGAAACTTGCCCGCTTCGGCGGTTCGGGAAGGTGATGCGCGCCCGTGCGAATTTCCGCGCTCGCCCAATCGTCCACGCCATCGGCGATGTCGCGCAAAGTGGCCGAGGTGATCAATGCGCCATGCGCCGGCGCCAGAACTTCCGACGCCAGCGGCACGGTTGGATCGACCCAGTGCCGGTGCAATCCCACATCGAGGTCGCGCCCGTCTTCCCGCGCAATCTCGAACCAGTCGACGAATTCGTCTTTCGCTGTTTCGCCGTCCAGCGCATTCAGCATCGAGATCCATGCAGGCAATACGATCCGTGCCCTGCGCGCGAGCCCGCGCGCCGCCGCTTCGATGCGCGCGCGCTGGAACGTTTCAAGTTCGGATGCCTTTTCGTCCAATCGTTTTCGCAAAACCTGCGAAAGGCGCAGCAGCGGCGCAGCCACGCGTTTCAATGCACGGGAAAGCTCGCGTGCCGCCTGCAACAGTTCCTCGTCCAGCGGCGCGACATCGGCCTCCAGCGAATAGAACGCCTCGCTCATTTCGCTTCGC
The DNA here is from genome assembly GCA_035548975.1 of Rhizomicrobium sp. Lineage (GTDB taxonomy): Bacteria > Pseudomonadota > Alphaproteobacteria > Micropepsales > Micropepsaceae > Rhizomicrobium. The sequence continues at coordinate 10,064 of DASZRY010000085.1, read as the reverse complement.
GCGCGCACATGACTGTAGGCAAGAGCGAGAAACACTTCTCCCGGTCCGCGCGCTGCGCCATTGACGATGCGCCCGTGCCAGCCTTCGCCCGCAAGCGCGCCGGCCGAGAGCACCGCATCGTCCAGCGCCGATCGCGCCACTTCGTCATCGGCGATGATGTCTTTCAATCGCTCTTCAAGGCCGCGCATCCGGCTGCGCGAGCGTGCTTCCGGTCCGCGTATCCAGCGCCTCAGATCTGCCATTTCGACGCCGGACAGTAACGCCGAAAACCCCGAATCCGCCGCGTCGAACAGATGGTGGCCTTCGTCGAAGATATAGCGCACGCGCCGTTCGGGCGGCGCATCGCTTGTCTCGTCCAGCGACAGCGCATCGCCCGCGGCCTGTGCGATCACCAGCGCATGATTGGCGACCACGATCGGCGCATGCCGCGCCCGCCGTATTGCGCGCTCGATGAAACAGGATCGATAGTGTGAGCACGCCGCGTAGATGCACTCCCCGCGACGATCCGTGATTTCGGAAAGCGGAAAACTCGCCGCCAGAAAGGCCGGAAAGTTCTGCCCCGAAAGATCGCCATCCGCGGTTGCCGAAATCCACCGCGCCACCAGGCCCAGCGCCACCGCGCGCTGTCCGGGCGTCAAAGCCGTGCGCCGCGCAGCCTCTTCGAAATTGAGCAGACAGAGATAGTTCTCGCGCCCTTTGCGAACCACCGCCTTGTCTTCGCGCTCCGCGGGATCGGGATAAAGCCGGGCGATTTCCTGTACGATCTGGCGTTGCAGATTGCGCGTGTACGTCGAAATCCAGAGCCCTGGACCGTTCTTTTCGGCCCATACGCTCGACGGCGCGAGGTAGCCTAGCGTTTTTCCGATTCCGGTCCCCGCCTCGATCAAGGCGATCTTCGGCGCGCCCGCCGTCTCGCGCGGCCCGAACGCATAACTCGCCGCCACTGCGTATTCGCCCTGTTCGGCGCGTTGCTCGTGCGAAAGTCCCACCAGCCGTGCAAGGCGTGCGCGCGTTTCGTCGGCATCGACGGGAAGCGAGCCCGGCTTGTCGGGCGCCATGTCGTCTTCCCATTCCGGCAGGGCGCGCCACGTATCGAAACCGGCGAGCGGCCCCAACTGCTTTTCCGGCTCGCCGATCACTGAAAGCACCAGCGGTGCCCATTTCCATCCCGCCTTGAAAAGGGAAGACGCAAGTGGCCGCAACCGCTCCTTTCGCTCCGCAAGATTGAGTTCCTGCAACAAAATCTCGGCTGCGAGAGCCAGGACGCGCACTTGCTCTTCCACCGTCTCAGGAATCGGCAAGGCAAGCGCACGTGCCAATCCAAGCGGCGAAGGGATGCAGGGCTGTGCGGGCCGCACGAATGCAAACAGTTCCATGAGGTCGTAAAGCGGCTGGGCAGGCGATGTCTTCAACCGTCCCGCCACGAATGCGGCGTGCGCCACCATCACATCGCCGGAACGGAACAACCGCCGCGCTTCGTCCAGCCGCAGCTTCGCAGTTTCGCCGTGTTGGGCGGCAATTCCGCCGCCGGGCGCAGCCGCCAGCGCGGGCAGATCGGCAAGAAGGGCAGGAACATCGGTCATACCCGATTACTACCCTGTCCGGCGAGGAACGGGCGACAAATTCGCGGCGTAGGGGAGAGCGGCGTCAGGCGGCGAGGTCGGGATAGAGATTGGCAAGCGCAACCCGCACCCGCAAATGTTCGCCCACCACCATCTGCGCGCTATTGCGCAGTGCGTGGGCGTCGCCGCTTTCGCGTGTTTGGGCCGCAAAGTGGCGTGCGGCGGCGGTCATGGCGGCAAGGCCAAGTCCGCCGGCGGCCCCTGCGATATCTTGCGCCACCCGCCCTGCCTCGCTCCAATTCGATTCGGCACTTGCCTTGGTCAGTGCCTCGCAAAGCTCTTCGGCCGTCTTCACATAGGATTGCAGAATTTCGATGAGCTTCGTGAGGCCGACAGACTTTTCCAGCATTGCAAAGGCGTTGGCATCGATCGGTGGCGCTTCGTTCTTCGGCTTCTCGATATTCTGCGAACGTTGCGCCTCGCCGCTCAGCTTGTGCAGCACGCCGTAGAATTCGCGCGGCCGTGTGGGCCAATGCAGCGCTTCGTCCCCACTCGCCGGCGGCCGGTCGCCGGAGAACAGCAAGGCCAGCAGCGGCGCCCGTCGCCCGGGAACCGCGGCCAAAGACTCCGCATCGCGCGCTTCTGCAATGATGGCGTCGAACTGGTCGCGGCTGGCGCGCTGTGCCGCTTCGGCCTGGCTATGCGCAACCACAACGTGATTGCCGAAAGGTTCCAGCAGCTTGACGATTTCCTGGCTTGTCTTGTTGTTGCGCAGGAATACGAGCAGCAGGAGATCTGACGGCGCCGGCATATCGCCCGATATGTCGAGAAATTGCGGTTTGGGGTTGGTGCGCGATTCGACGGTAGGAAGCGTAAACCAGAATGTCGTTCCCTGCCCGGGCTCGCTCTCGAATCCGATGGTGCCGCCCATCTGTTCGGTCACGCGCTTGGCGACGGCAAGCCCCAGGCCCGCGCCCTGGTGTTTGCGCGCATAAGACGCATCGCCGGGCGCAAATGGCTCGAACAGGCGGGGCGCAACTTCAGGCGGAATGCCGTGACCGGTATCGGTCACCGAAAACCGCAAAACGGTTTTGCCGCCGCCGTCCTGAGCGGGTTCGACCAGAATCTCGACCGCGCCGCGCTCGGTGAATTTAAGCGCATTTTCGGCGAGCTTGAGCAGAACCTGCCGGACGCGGCGGGGATCGGCCGCCGCGCGCGGCAGGTCCGTCCGTGCGGAAATGTTGAGCCGCAACTGCTTTTCCCATGCGCGCGGCTGCAGCAGCTGTCCCACCGCGCGAGCGGCAAGTGCGGCGTCGCAATCCTCGGTCTGGACTTCTTCGGAATCGTCGCGTGCCAGCGCAATCACGTCGTCCAGCAAGGTTCTCAGTCCGCGCCCGGCTTCAAGCATCACTTTCACATAATCGCGATGGGTCTTCTCGAGGCCCGCACGTTCCAGAAGTTGCGACATGCCGAGCAACGCATTGAGCGGCGTCCGGATCTCGTGACTGATATTGGCGATGAATACCGATTTCGCGCGCGCACTGACCTGGGCCGCATCGCGGGATTTTTCAGCCAATAGCTTTTCTTCCGAGAGCCTTTGCACCAGCGCGATATTGTCATCGCGAAGCCGCCTCGCCTCGCGAAGCAGCCGGGCGGTGCTGACACGGTGATAGAGAACGGTCAGTCCGAAGAACGGGACCGATATGGCCAGCGCGATGACGAAGCCTGCGCGCAGCAGAAGTAGCAGGATCGGCAGCGAAGTGGCGCCGCAAAATATCAAGGTCGCGAGCGGAAGCCGTTCTCTCAGGGGCGCGAGGAAATCGGCCCGGAAATCCGAGGCGCGCGGCTTTTCGCTCGGTAAATTGTCGGCAACGGACATTGACGCGATCCCCTGCCAAAGCCTAGCTTTCGCGCCCTTTCCAATCGCTTAAGCCTTGATTTGCCATGACCACGGATGCATCCGGCGGCGCCCTCCGCGACCTTGCCCTCAACGCCCACGCCTGGCCGTTCGAGGAAGCACGAAAACTGCTTGTCCGGATTGAGAAACGCGCGAGAGCGGGCAAACCTCTTAACAAAATCTTGTTCGAGACGGGCTACGGCCCTTCCGGGCTGCCGCATATCGGTACTTTCGGGGAAGTCGCGCGCACGAGCTGGGTGCGCCACGCTTTCGAAACGATGAGCGATATGCCCACCCATCTGATCTCGTTCTCCGACGATATGGACGGTCTGCGCAAGGTCCCCGGCAATGTCCCGAACCAGGAAATGCTCACCGCCAATCTCGGCAAGCCGTTAACGTCGGTGCCCGATCCCTTCGGCACGCACGAAAGCTATGGCGCGCACAACAATGCCCGGCTGCGCGCTTTCCTCGATCGTTTCGGTTTCAGATACGAATTCATGAGTTCGACCGAGTGCTATAAGTCCGGCCGTTTTGACGAAGCTCTGCTCACTATTTTGCGCAACTACGAAAAGGTGCGCGATGCGGTGCTTCCGACGCTGGGCCCGGAACGCCGCGCCACCTATTCGCCGTTCCTGCCAATCTGTCCGAAGACCGGTCGCGTGCTTCAGGTGCCGGTGGTCGAATGGAATCCCGTGCGCGGCACAATTGTCTATGACGAAGACGGCAGGAAGACCGAAGTTCCGGTCACGGGTGGACACGTAAAGTGCCAATGGAAAGCCGATTGGGCGATGCGCTGGCTCGCTCTTGGCGTCGACTACGAAATGTCGGGCAAGGATCTCATTTCATCGGTCGAACTGTCGTCCAAAATCTTGCGCGCCATCGGCGGCGAGCCGCCCGAAGGATTCAACTACGAACTGTTTTTGGATGAGCTCGGCCAGCGAATTTCGAAATCGAAAGGCAATGGCCTCTCGGTAGACGAGTGGCTGTCCTATGGTCCGGAAGAGTCCATTGCGCTTTTCATGTATCAGAAGCCGCGCGTTGCGAAGAAGCTCTACTTCGACGTCATTCCGAAGGCCGTCGATGACTACATCGCTTTCCTTGAAGCGTTTGCCGGCGAAGATCAGGCGAAGAAACTCGAAAATCCCGTGTGGCATCTGCATGCGGGCCAGCCGCCGCATGAATCCTACCCTGTCACTTTCGCGCTGCTGCTCAATCTCGTCAGCGCGTCGAATGCACATAACCGCGACGTACTTTGGGGATTCATCAAGGCCTATGCGCCGGAAGCCTCTCCGGCTACAAATCCAGGTATTGACAGGCTTGTAAGTTACGCCATCAAATATTATGAAGACTTCGTGCGGCCGGCGAAGAAGTATCGCGCGCCGTCCGAAATGGAACGCAAGGCGCTGGAAGATCTGGCGCAGACGCTGGAGGCAATGGGTCAGGAGCGCGATGGAACGGTTGTGCAAAACGCCGTCTATGAGATCGGCAAGACGCATGGCTTCGAACCGTTACGCGATTGGTTCAAGGCTCTCTACGAAGTGTTGTTCGGTCAGACGCAAGGCCCACGCTTCGGTTCGTTTGCAGCCCTCTACGGCTGCAAGGAAACGGCAGATTTGATCCGCTACGCGCTTGCGGGCGGTTTGATGGAGGACGTCAAATGAAGCTTCGTGTCGCAATGTTGGCGGTTCTCGTTTCGGCATTTGCGACACAGGCTTTGGCATCTCCCGCCTACGATCTGTGGGTCCAGGGCAAATATGACGAGGCCATTAAGGCGGGCCTTGCCGCCAACGATGCGGATGGATTGGCGGTGGCGGCGCGCGCTGCGGCTTCCGACATGACGATGCACACGACGCCTTGCATGGATTGCGTCAAGCGCACCGAAGAACTTGCCCGCAAGGCGCTGGCCGCAAGTCCCAAAGGCGCACTTCCCACGATCTATCTCGCTGCTGCCCTGGGCTACAAGGGCCGCATCCTCGGCCTGATGGCATCGCAGAGGGAGAAACTCGGCGAACAGTCCAGGCAGGCGCTGGAGGATGCGCTGGCCGCTCATCCGAAAGAAGCCCAGTTGCTTGCCACCATGGGCGGCTGGCATTTCGAGGTTGTCAGGGTAGGCGGATCGATGCTTGCGCGTTGGACCTACGGCGCCACGATTGAAAAGGGACTCGAATATTTTGCGCAAGCCTTGAAGCTCGCGCCCAACGACATTCTCATCAACTATCAATACGGACTGGGGCTGGCTGCCTACGATGCCGACGAATATCGCGACAAAATCCAAGCCGCCTGGAAACGGGCTATCTCAGCGCCCGCGCAGGATGCGTATGAGGAAGCCTCGAAGAAGCGCGCCGCAGAACTGCTTGCGCTGCTCGATGGCAAGGACAGGAAGGCATTCGAAGCCAAGCTCGACAGCTATATGGGCATCCCCCAATAGCTACTGGCTTGCCCACACGATCCTGTGCATGAACGTGACTTCGGCAAGGTCGAAGCCGCGCGTGTCGTAAGCCGGATTGAACGACTGCAGTTCGATGCGCTGCGCCGTCAGCCGCGAAAGCTGCTTGGCCATTACTTCGCCCGCATTGGTGCGAACGAGAACGCGATCCCCACGCCTGACGTTCGCTGCCGGCGATACCACGATGCGGTCTCCATCGCGATAGATGGGCATCATTGAATCCCCGGTGATCTCGAGCGCGTAAGCGTGTTCATCGTCGAGACCGGGAAACGCAATCTGTTCCCAGCCGTGACCCGCAGGAAATCCCGCGTCGTCGAAGAAGCCTCTTTCTCCGGCTTGTGCGAGCCCGATGAGCGGCACGTAGCGCGTCGCCATTCTTCCGGCGCGCGAAACGAGTCCGACAAAACTTTCCAAACTCTCGCCGGTCGCGTTGAGAATCTTCGATACGCTTTCCGTAGAGGGCCAACGCTCCTTGCCATTGGCGGCAATGCGTTTGGATTTGTTGAATGTGGTGGGATCGAGTCCCGAAAGTTTTGCGAGACCCGAAGCAGAAAGGCCGTGGCGTTCAGCCAGTCCATCGATTGCAGTCCAGATTTGTTTGTGTGTCAGCATGTAAATTTTCGCTCGCGCTCGAGCGCCATCTCCTGTAAGAATTCCTAAAATAAGGTATCCGTAGGAAATTACAACCCCCTGGTCAAGAGTCTAGGCATGCTGACGGACATTGCATTTTCCGCGCTGAAGCTGCTTCCCGCGGAAACCGCTCATCGGGTCACGATTGCGCTCCTGAAAGCGGCCGGCGGCATGCTCCCGCCCGCGCCACCGGACGACCCGAAACTTTCTATCTCATTGTTTGGACAGAATTTTTCCAATCCGGTGGGGCTTGCTGCCGGCTTCGACAAGAACGCCGAGGTCCCCGGCATCATGCTTAGGCTGGGCTTCGGCTTTGTCGAATGCGGCACCGTGACCCCCCTGCCTCAGGCGGGCAATCCGCGGCCGCGCATGTTCCGCCTGGCAGAAGACCGGGCGGTCATCAATCGGCTCGGCTTCAACAATCAGGGGATGGAGGCGGCGGCCCGCCGCCTGTCAATCCGGAAACGCACCGGCATCATCGGCATCAATATTGGCGCCAACAAGGATTCCCTGGATCGGATCGCCGACTACCGGCGGGCATTTTCGCGGCTTTCTGCGTTCGCGGACTATGTGACGGTCAACATCTCTTCGCCCAATACGCCTGGCTTGCGCGGTCTTCAAAACCGCGACGAACTTGAAAAGCTCTTGTCGATTCTCATCCGCGAACGCGCTCGTATCTCCAGCGCCATTCCGCTGCTGCTGAAGATCGCGCCAGATCTCGACGAACACGCACTTGATGACATTGCGGCAACCGTTCTCGCATCCGGCATTGAAGGTGTAATCGTCTCGAATACGACGCTTGCACGTCCTGCTTCGCTCAAGAGCGCAAACGCAAAGGAATCTGGAGGCCTTTCCGGCGCGCCCTTGTTCGCGCCTTCGACGGCGATCCTCAAGGCGATCCGCCGGCGCGTTGGCAATCGGATCGTGCTGATCGGTGCCGGCGGCGTTTCGTCGGGAGCAGAGGCTTATGCGAAAATCCGCGCCGGCGCGAGCCTGGTGCAGCTCTACACGGCACTGGCATATGAGGGGCCGAAGCTCATTGTCCGCATCAAAAACGAACTTTCCCGGCTTCTTGCCCGCGACGGTTTTGCGCGAGTATCCGATGCGGTCGGTATAGACGCCTGATTATTCTGTGGCGATCAGAAAATGCCCGTGCAACACGGCAACCGGCTTTGCTTCGTCGTCCTGCCACATCTCCGAGTGCACGTTGATGACGCGCCGCCCGAGCTTGACGATGCGCGCCGCCGCATAGCTCGTCACCGGCCGGCCGGTGCGGAAATAGTCGACGGTGATATCCACGGGCTTGGGCGTCGCTTTCGCGGCTGTTTCCCAAATCACCTGAGAAATCGCTGCGGTTTCCAGAAACGATCCTATGACCCCGCCGTGAATCGCGGGCACCATGGGATTGCCAATCAAATGATCGCTGAACGGCATTTCCAGCACCAGCCGTCCATCCTTTACCGACAGCCGCACTCCCAGATGCGCGCAATAGGGAACGCTGTCTGCCAGCGCATGGGGGTCGAGCGCCGCATTGGTGAGATCGATCTTCATGCGCCCGCTCCTTGCGGCCGCGAGAACATGAAGGTGCCCGTCGAGCGCGCGACAAAATCGTCGCGGTTGTCCTGGAAGGCGAGGCCGCGCGCGAAGATGATTTCGTGCGTAATCTTGAGACACTCCGCTTCGAACAGAATGTCCGCCTTTGGCCGCGCGGGCTTCATATAGTCGATCCTGAGATCGAGCGTGACATAAGGCTGGGGGCCGCGCAGCGCGCTGCCCACGGCAAGCCCGCAGCAATGATCGAGCATCGCGGTGATGACTCCGCCGTGCACGATCCCGGTATCGGGGTCGCCTACCAGCTTTTCAGAATAGGGCAGGCGCATCTGCACCCGGCCCTGTTCCACCCGTTCGATCAGCCCGCCAAGGCTCACGATGTAGGGAGTCTTACCCATGGCGGCCGCCATGATGCCCCGCCAGTTTTCTTGGATTTCCGCCATGTCGGATGCTTTGGCTTGGCCGTAGCCCCTGTGTCAACGACGGGCAAAAGTTGACGGCCCGTCACGAACCTTTACACTCGTGACCCATGACAACCGAACTGACCCGCCCGCTCGCATCGGCTCCGCCGCCGCGTTCCGGCAAGCGTGAAAAGACCAAGATTCAGAATCGGCAGCTCATTCTGGAGGCGGCCAAAAGCGTGTTCGCCGAGCTGGGCTACGGCGCCACTACCGTACGTGACATTATTCGCGCCACTCCGCTGGCTTCGGGCACCTTCTACAACTACTTCAAGTCGAAAGAGGAAGTGTTTCAGGCAATCCAGGACGACAGCGCGCTCAGAATCCGTCCCCGGCTGCGCGCCGAGCGCGTTCGCGCCTCGTCGATTGAGGAATTCATCTCCGGCACTTTTCGCACCTTCTTCCAATATGTCGCCGACGATCAGGGAAATTTCCGGGCCATCCGCCGCAATCGCTCCGATGCGATGCGCGTGCGCATGGACACGCCGGAGATCATCGCGGGCTTCGAGGAATTGCGCGAAGACATCGAGACCGCGATTTCCAAAGGTCTTTTCCCGCCGGTCGATTCCGATTTCCTGATGGCTTCCATCGTGGGCGTGGCCTTCGAGATCGCCGAGCGCATGCTTGCGCGCGAAGACATCGACCCGCCGGCAGCCGCCGATTTCGCGACCGCCCTGTTCATGGGCGGGGTCCGCACCTTGCCGCATCGCAAGACTTCGCCGGGTGCCGCGTGAAGGCCATTGTTTGCCGCGAGATTTCCGAAGATATCGCAACCGTCAGACTCGAAGAGGTGGCGCTGCCGCCGCTCAAACCGAACGAGGCGCGCATCCGTATCCGCGCAGCCGCGGTGAACTTCCCTGACATCCTGACCATCCAGGGCAAGTACCAGCACAAGCCCCCGCTTCCCTTCACGCCGGGCACGGAAGCCGCGGGCGACGTGATCGAGACCGGACTTGCGGTCACCAATGTGAAAAGCGGAGACCGCGTGATCGTCGGTGGAATCGGGTGTTACGCGGAAGAGACGGTCCGCGACGCCGCAACTCTGCGCCACATTCCCGGCGGGGTGGGATATGCGGAGGCCGCCAGTTTCACGGTCGGCTATCTCACGGCTTATGTCGCGCTCGTCCGCCGTGCGGAATTGCAAAAGGGGGAATGGCTGCTGGTGCATGGGGCGGCGGGGGGCATGGGTCTGGCCGCGGTCGATCTCGGCAAGGTGCTCGGCGCGCATGTCATCGCGACGGCATCGACGGAAGAAAAGCGCGCCTTCCTCAAGTCCTATGGTGCCGATTACGTTTTGCCGTCCCGCGGCTTTCGCGAACAGGTGAAGGAAATCACGAATGGCGGTGCCGGCGTGATCTACGATCCGGTCGGCGGCGATGTGTTCGACGAATCCACCCGCTGCATCGCCTTCAACGGCCGCATCCTCATTATCGGATTCACGAGCGGCCGCATCCCCTCGATCAACGTAAACATGCCGCTGATCAAAGGCTATTCCATCGTCGGCGTCCGCGCCGGAGAAT
>DASZRY010000084.1:0-11074 GCA_035548975.1 Rhizomicrobium sp. | reverse complement strand
TTCCTCGACCGGGACCGCCAGTATTCGTGCGCTTACTTCAACGATCCGGGAGATACGCTGGAAGAAGCGCAGATCGCCAAGAAGCGCCATATTGCGGCGAAGCTGTTCCTCAACGAGCGCAACCTCAACGTGCTCGATATCGGCTGCGGCTGGGGCGGCCTTGCTCTCGACATTGCGCGTGACGCGGGCGCAAGAGTGAGAGGCGTGACGCTTTCAGAGGAACAGGTCGGTGTGGCCCGCGACCGGGCAAGAAGGGCCGGGCTTGCCGATCGCTGCAAATTCGATCTGATCGACTACCGTTCCATCGAAGGCAAATTCGACCGCGTCGTTTCGGTGGGAATGTTCGAGCATGTGGGCGTTCCCCATTATCGCGCGTTCTTCGCCAAGGTGAGCGATCTCTTGAATGACGACGGCGTGGCGCTGATCCATACCATCGGCCGCTCCGACGGGCCTGCGGCGACCAATCCATGGATCGCCAAATACATTTTCCCTGGCGGCTATACTCCGTCGCTTTCTGAAGTCCTTCCGGTCATCGAGGAAAGCGGGTTGATGGTTTCGGATGTGGAGGTGCTGCGCCTGCACTATGCCGAAACGCTCAAGGAGTGGCGCCGCCGCTTCAACGCCAATCGTTCCGAGATCGCAAAGATCTACGACGAGCGTTTCTGCCGGATGTGGGAATTCTACCTTGCGGGCTCCGAGATGGGCTTCCGCCGCGAAGGTCTCGTCGTGTTCCAGATTCAGCTCGTCAAACGGGTGGAAACGCTTCCGATCACGCGCGACTATATGTACGACCGCGAACGCAACATGTCCTTTTCGGGCACGGACGCGATGCCGCGCAGTATCCGGGCCGCATAATCGATTCAAAATGCTCGGCAATTCGGCGCAAGCATGTCCGGTGCCGGCCGGCCATCCCGATATGGCTGTAGCCGCACAATTCCCTGTGGGTAGAATTACAAATATCCTTGTGAGCAAACGACTCACATGGGCGATCGGTCGCTCGGCCTTGCTATAACCGTGCCCCGCCCGAACGTACAGTGTTAGATGGAACAGGAAGTCTACCGCCACGTCCCTTACGACATCGAAGTCGAGCAGGCCCTGCTTGGTTCGATCCTGGTAGATAACCGGGCGCTGGAACGCGTTTCCGGCAACCTTCGGCCGGAACATTTCTACGATCCGCTGCATCAGCGCATTTACGAAGTGATGCTGCACAGTTTCGAGCGCGGCGGCATGGTGATCACGCCGCTCACGCTCCATGCAGCGATGAAGAACGATCCGGGGCTGGTTGAGGTCGGCGGCCACGCCTATCTCGCGGGCCTTGCGGAAGCAGCTCCCGCGCTTCCCAATGTACGCGACTATGCGAAAATCCTGTCCGATCTGCACATCCGCCGCGCGCTGATCCAGATCGGCGAAGATATCGTCAACACCGCATATGAGGCCCCGCACGAAAAGCCGCCGCAGCAACAGATCGAAGCCGCGGAAAAGGCGCTTTATGCCGTCAGCGAAAGCTCGCGCTATGGCGAAGGCCCAATCGATTTCGCCGAATCCCTGCGGCGCGCGGTGGAATCGGCGGAGCGGGCGCAACAGCGCGGCGGCCGCATATCGGGCGTTTCGTCCGGCTTCACCGATATCGACACATTGCTGCAGGGCCTGCAGCCGTCCGATCTTTTGATCCTTGCCGGGCGGCCGGGCATGGGCAAGACCGCGCTGGCCACCAACATGGCCTTCCATGCCGCGCGCTATTATGTGCAGGATCAGGAAGCCGGCGCCGAAGTCTCGCGGGGCGCGCCGGTTCTTTTCTTTTCCCTCGAAATGGCGGCGCAACAGCTTTCCGCCCGCATCCTGTCCGAGCAGGCCGAGATTGAGATGTGGAAGATGCGTTCGGGCCGCTTTACCGAAAGCGAGTGGGAAAAGTTCGTTCTCGCCATGCAGGATCTTTCCAACCTGCCGCTCTATATCGACGATACGGGCGGAATTTCGATTGCACAGATCGCTGCGCGGTCCCGCCGTTTCAAGCGCGAAAAGAACATCGGCCTCATCGTCATCGACTACCTCCAGCTGATCGAGCCGTCTCGCCGCGCCGAAAACCGCGTGCAGGAAATCACCGAAGTGACCAAGGGATTGAAAACGCTGGCCAAGGAACTGAATGTACCCGTGCTCGCGCTCTCGCAACTTTCCCGCGGCGTCGATGCGCGCGACGACAAGCGCCCGGTGCTTTCGGACCTGCGCGAATCCGGCTCCATCGAACAGGACGCCGACGTCGTGATGTTCGTATTCCGCGAGGAATATTATTTGAAATCGCGCGAACCCGAAGCCGGCACCACCGAACACTCCAAATGGCTCGAGAAGATGGAACGCTGTCATCGCCGCGCCGAAGTGCTGGTGGAAAAGCATCGCCACGGCGCAACCAACAAGATCGAGCTCTTCTTCGACGATCGTTTCACGCGATTCAGCAATCTCGCAAACGAAGGCTGAGAATGGACCTCCCGCTTTGACGGGCCATCGGGTGCCGGTCATTCTCCCGGCCTCATGAACCGATCCGATTCCACAAAGGCCGCCGATTCTTCCGGTTTCGAGGCCGCCCGCCTCGATATTCGCCTGTCCGCGATTGCGGACAATTGGCGGGAATGCCGCCGGATTTCCGCAACCGCCGTATCGGGGGTTGTGAAAGCCGATGCCTATGGAACGGGGCTTGGTCCCGCCGCCCGAACCCTGGAAGCGGCGGGATGCGACACCTTCTTTGTCGCCCGGCTGGACGAGGGCGTGGCCCTGCGCCCGGCGGTCCCCGAGGCGCGCATTTTCGTTCTGGACGGGGCGGCGCGCGAAGCCGTGCCCGCCTTGAAGGCCCACCGCCTGATCCCTGTCCTCAACTCGCTGGATGACATTGCGAACTGGTCGGGCGCCGGGCGGCCGGAAGCTGCGATTCACATCGACACCGGCATGAGCCGGCTCGGACTTCCGGCCGATGAGCTGGCGGTTTTGGTCGCGGAATCCAGGAAAAGGCTGTCCGGCATCAGCACAGTCCTTCTGATGAGCCATCTGGCTTGTGCGGACGAGCCGGACCATCGGATGAACAAGGTGCAATTGGATTGTTTCCGCTCGGCGCTGGCCAAATTGCCGCCGGCCCCGGCCAGCCTCGCCTCGTCGGGAGGCATTCTTCTGGGCAAAGACTATGCCTTCGATCTGGTCCGTCCCGGCATAGGTCTCTACGGGGGCAATCCCCAGCCCGGCCGGGCAAATCCCTTCCGCACGGTTGTTCGCCTGACGGGCAAAATCCTGCAGCTCCGGCGCGTTGACTGCGGACAAACCGTTGGCTACGGAGCGACCTATCGGGTCGGGCGGAACTCGACGCTCGCAACCGTGGCCTTGGGTTATGCGGACGGGTTGATGCGGGCTATTGGCAATCGCGGAAAAGCTTCCGTTGCGGGAAAGCGCGCGCCGGTCGTTGGCCGCGTTTCCATGGATCTCATTACGCTCGACGTCACGGGGATAGCTGGCGTGAAGGTGGGCGGGGAAGCCGAATTCCTGGGCGATGCGATTTCGCTGGAGGAACTGGCGGCCGATTCCAATACGGCGGCCTACGAAATCCTGACGTCGCTCAGCCGCCGCGCACATCGTCACTACGAGGCCGCGCGATGAACATTTTTGCCCCGATAGGCCGCGTCGTTCTTACGTTTGTCGCAAGGGCAGGCCGGTTGTCGATGTTCACCGGCTCGACCGTCAGTCATTGCGTTCGCCCGCCCATCTATTGGTCGCTGTTGATCAAACAGATGTTCCGCGTGGGCTGGCTGTCGTTGCCGGTGGTCGGCATGACGGCGTTCTTCACCGGCGGCGTGCTGGCGTTGCAAATCTATATCGGTTCTTCCCGTTACGGCGCGGAAGCCTTCGTTCCGCAGGTTGTGGCTCTGGGCATCTGCCGCGAATTGGGTCCGGTGATCGCGGGTCTGATGTTTGCGGGCCGCGTGGCGGCGGCGATTGCGGCCGAGATCGGCACCATGCGCGTGACCGAACAGATCGATGCGCTGACGACGCTGGCGACGAATCCGTTCAAATATCTCGTGGTGCCGCGCGTGCTGGCGGCGGTTGTCACCATGCCGATTCTTGTCGGCATTGCCGATGCCATCGGCATTCTCGGCGGCTACACGGTCTCGACCCAAAGCCTCGGATTCAACGGCTATGTCTATCTCGAAAATTCGGTGAACTTTCTCACCAATCAGGACGTGGGCTCCGGACTTATCAAGGCGGCGGTGTTCGGGTTCATCGTCGCGCTTATGGGTTGCTACAACGGCTTCAATTCCAAAGGCGGCGCTCAGGGCGTGGGCGCGGCGACCACGGATGCGGTCACCTCCTCGATGATCCTTATCCTTGCCGCCAACTATGTCCTCACCTCGCTTCTGTTCGAGACGTAAGCGATGGCGGACGGCACTCCAAAGGTCGAGCTGCGCGATGTGAAGAAGCGCTTCGGGCCGAAGGTTGTGCTCGACGGCATCAACCTCTCCATCGGCAAGGGCGAGTCGCTCGTCGTCATCGGCGGTTCGGGTACCGGCAAATCGGTGATGATCAAATCCGTTCTCGGCATATTACGGCCTGAAGCCGGGCAGATTTTCGTGGACGGCGAGGACGTTACCCATCTGAGCGGGCGCGGCCGCGACGCCTATCTCAGGAAATTCGCGATGCTGTTCCAGGGCGCCGCTCTTTTCGATTCGCTTTCGGTCTGGGAAAATGTGGCGTTCGGTCTGGTGCAAGGCCGCGGAATGAACCGCAAGGAGGCGCGGGAGATCGCCATCGACAAGCTGTCCAAGGTCGGGCTTGGGCCGGATGTGGCGAATCTCTACCCTGCCGAACTGTCCGGCGGGATGCAGAAGCGCGTGGGATTGGCGCGCGCGATTGCATCGGACCCGGAAATCATTTTCTTTGACGAACCCACGACGGGGCTCGATCCGATCATGGCCGATGTCATCAACGATCTCATTGTCTCGACGGTGAAGGATCTGGGCGTGACCGCGCTTTCGATCACCCACGACATGGTGAGCGCACGAAAGATTTCGGATCGCATCGCCATGCTCTACAAAGGCAAGATCATCTGGGACGGCCCGACAAGCAAGATCGACGAAACGGGCAATGAATACGTCGATCAGTTCATCAACGGCCGTGCCGAAGGACCTATCAAGATGGAGGTCAGGGCCTGACGTGGCGCGTTCCGGAGCCACCTTCGTTTGTCAGTCCTGCGGTACCGTTCACAACAAATGGGCCGGCCGTTGCGATGCCTGCGGCGGCTGGAACACGCTCGTGGAAGAAGCGGCACCCCCACCCATCGGAAGCGGGGCGAAACGCTCAGGCCGCGGGCGGCGCTTTGCGCTTGAGGATCTGAAAACCTCCGATAAGGCGCCGCCGCGGCGCGCGACCGGAGTTGCGGAATTCGATCGCGTTTGCGGCGGCGGACTGGTGCCGGGTTCTGCGCTTTTGATCGGCGGCGATCCCGGCGTCGGCAAATCAACGCTCATTCTGCAGGCGCTGGCCTCTTACGCACAGAATGGCGGAAGCGCGGTTTACATCTCGGGCGAAGAAGCCATGGCGCAGGTCCGCTTGCGCGCCGCGCGCATGGGGCTTTCCGGCCGGCCGGTGCAATTGGGATCGGCAACCTGCGTGGAAGACATTCTTGCCACGCTCGAAGCGGGACCTGTTCCCGGCATTGTCGCCATCGATTCCATTCAGACGATCTGGACGTCCGCGCTGGAAGCCGCACCCGGAACGATTGCGCAGGTGCGCACCGCCTCGTTCGATCTGGTGCGCTATGCGAAATCTTCCGGCGCGGTAGTTCTTCTCATTGGCCATGTCACCAAGGAAGGACAGATCGCGGGCCCCAAGGCGGTGGAGCATCTGGTCGATGCGGTCCTCTATTTCGAGGGCGAGCGGGGCCATCACTTCCGCGTGATGCGGGCGGTGAAGAACCGCTTCGGGCCGACAGACGAAATTGGCGTATTCGAGATGACGGGATCGGGCTTGGCCGAAGTGCCAAATCCTTCCGCGCTGTTCCTGGGAGACAGGAGCGCCCGCTCGCCGGGTGCGGCGGTGTTCGCGGGGCTGGAAGGCACACGCCCGTTGCTGGTCGAGATCCAGGCCCTTGTCGCGCCCGCCGGTTACGGCACGCCGCGCCGGGCCGTTGTGGGCTGGGATACCGGACGGCTCGCCATGATCTTGGCCGTGCTCGATGCCCGTGCGGGTCTCGGAATCAGCGCCCACGACGTCTATCTGAACGTTGCGGGCGGGCTGAAGATCGGCGAACCCGCGGCGGACCTGGCCGCTGCTGCGGCGCTTATCTCGTCCTTCTCGGGTGAGTCCGTGCCGGCGGAGACGGTGTTCTTCGGCGAACTGAGCCTTTCGGGCGATGTCCGGCCCGCACCGCAGGCCGAGTTGCGGCTCAAGGAAGCGGCCAAGCTGGGCTTCGCGCGGGCATATGTGCCGGAGGGTACCAAGGTTGAGGCCGGGCTGGAGCTGGTGCCCGTCAAATCGGTGCATGAGCTCTTGGCGCTGATGCCCGTCAGAGGCCCGAAAAAGCGCATGGGCGTGGTAGAATAGAAGAATCATGGACGGTTCGGGATTTACGTTTATCGACATCCTGGTGGTCTTGATCCTGCTGGGATCGGCCGCCTACGCGACCTATCGCGGCTTTGTCGCCGAAACGCTGGGCATCTTCTCCTGGGTGGCGGCTGTCTTTGCGACCATGTATTTCGGCTATATCGCCGTGAACATCATCGAGCCGCATATATCGCCGGCATGGCTTGGCGCGGTTCTTGGCTATCTGGCCGTGTTCGTGGTCGTGCTGGTGCCGCTCGAATTTCTCAGTCATCGCATATCGCAGACGGTTCAGCATTCTCCCGTCAGCGGACTCGATCGCGGTCTTGGGTTCTTTTTCGGCGTCGTGCGCGGCGCGGTTGTGATCGGGCTTCTTTATTTCGCCTATTCCTCGTTCCAGCCGGTGAAAGACCAGCCCAATTGGATGGTAAAGGCGCGGACGTTCCCCTACATCCAGGAGGCAAGTGCGGCGGTGTTGTCGCTGGCTCCGTCGGGCACCGGCGACAGAATTGCCGAAAAGGCCGACCAGATGCGCGCCGAAGCCGCAGCCCAGACCGGTAAATCCTTGAGAAAGCACAAAAAGAAAACCTATGGCGCCGACGAGCGCCGCGCGCTAGACAACCTCATCGAGAACACGGACAAACCCGAAGACGGAAAACCATGACCGGCCTTCGCGACGACACGCCCTTTGACGGGGACACGCTGCATGAAGAATGCGGCGTGTTCGGCATTTTCGGCCATCCGGATGCGGGTGCGCTGGCGGTGCTCGGCTTGCACGCGCTTCAGCATCGCGGTCAGGAGGCGGCCGGCATCGTCACGTATGACGGCACGCAGTTCATCGCCGAACGGCATGCGGGTCTCGTCGGCGATGTGTTCGGCAAGGGCAGCCTTCATGCGCAGAAGCTGAAAGGCGCCAATGCGCTCGGTCATGTGCGCTATTCGACGACCGGCGGTTCTGTCGTGCGCAACATCCAGCCGATGTTCGCGGATCTGTCGGGCGGCGGCATTGCGCTCGCGCACAACGGCAATCTCACCAATGCGCGCACCTTGCGCGAGGAGCTGGTGCACCAGGGCGCGATCTTCCAGTCGACCTCAGATACGGAAGTCATCATTCACCTGGCGGCGCGTTCGAGCTACGGGCCGATCGTCGACCGGCTTGTCGATGCGCTGAAGCGCGTCGAAGGCGCCTATTCTCTCGTTGCTCTGACCTCCAAGAAATTGATCGGCGTGCGCGATCCGTGGGGTGTGCGTCCGCTGGTCCTGGGCAGGCTCGATGGCGCGCCGATTCTTTCGTCCGAAACCTGCGCGCTCGACATCATCGGCGCAGAGTTCGTGCGCGATATCGAGCCTGGCGAGGTGATCGTCATCACCAAGGACGGCATTCAGTCTTATCATCCGTTCCAGAAGGAGCCTCATCGCTTCTGCGTGTTCGAATATGTCTACTTCGCGCGGCCCGATTCCACGGTCGAGGGCCGCAATGTCTACGACGCGCGCAAGCGCATCGGAGAAGAGCTTGCGCGCGAAGCGCCTGCAAAGGCCGACATGGTAATTCCCGTTCCGGATTCCGGCGTGCCCGCGGCACTGGGATTTGCGCAGGCTTCCGGCATTCCGTTCGAACTCGGCATCATCCGCAACCATTATGTCGGGCGCACTTTCATCGAGCCTTCCGATCGCATTCGCCATCTGGGCGTGCGGCTGAAACACAATCCCAACCGCGCCAAGCTGAAGGGCAAGCGCGTGGTGCTGGTGGACGATTCCATCGTGCGCGGTACGACCTCCAAGAAGATCGTGCAGATGGTGCGCGATGCAGGCGCCAGCGAAGTGCATTTCCGCATTGCGAGCCCGCCGACAACGCATTCCTGCTTCTACGGCGTCGATACGCCGAACGAAGAGGATCTGCTCGCCCACCGCATGACGGTGGAGGAAATGCGCCGCTTCATCGATGCGGATTCGCTTGCCTTCGTGTCGATGAATGGGCTTTACCGCGCAACGGGCGAAAAAGCCCGCAACAACGACGCGCCCCAATTCTGCGATGCCTGCTTCTCTGGCAGCTATCCCATCGGCCTTACCGATATCACCGGCGGGCGCGGCGAAAAGCAGCTCTCGCTTCTGGCGGAAGTGGCGTAACACACCGCTGTGATGAGCAAATCACTCCAGGACCGCATCGTCCTCGTTACCGGCGCGTCGCGCGGCATTGGGCGTGCGGCGGCGAAAGCATTGGCCGCCGAGGGCGCACATGTCATTGCACTGGCCCGCACCGTGGGCGGTCTCGAAGAACTCGATGACGAAATCAAATCCTCGGGCGGCTCCGCCACGCTCGTTCCGCTCGACCTCAAGGATTTCGAGGCGCTGGACCGGCTGGGTGCGTCCATCTTCGAGCGCTGGAAGAAGCTAGACGGATTCCTGGCCAATGCGGGGGTTCTGGGCGTGCTCACGCTTCTTTCGCATATGCAGCCCAAGACGTTTCAGGAACTGCTCGATGTGAACGTCACCGCGAACTGGCGGTTGATCCGCTCGCTCGATCCGCTGCTGAAACAATCGGACGCGGGCAGGGCCGTGTTCGTTTCGTCCGGCGTGGCGCGAAGTCCGCGCGCCTTCTGGGGCGGCTATGCGATGAGCAAGGCCGCACTGGAATCGCTCGCGCTTACCTACGCCGCCGAATGCGAAAAGACGAATGTGCGCGTCAACATCCTCAATCCCGGCGCCACGCGCACGGCGATGCGCGCCAAGGCGATGCCGGGCGAGGATCCAGATACGCTGCCGAAACCGGAAGCCATCGCACCTCTGATCGTGAAAATGCTGTCGCCCTCCTTCAACGGCAATGGGACGTTGGTGAATTATCGCGAGACGCAGAAATAACTTACCTCCCCCTTGTGGGGGCGGGTAGCGGCAGCGTGCCAGCGCAGAGCGAAGCAATCCGGGTGGGGGACCGAGTGTGTGGCGAACTCCGGCCCCCACCCGAAATTCTTTCCACTGCGCTTCAAGAATTTCGACCTCCCCGCAAGGGGTAGGTAAGTGAAAATCGCAATTGTTGGAATTTATCCGTTGTGCACGGTACAGCGTTGCGCAGCAACGACTGCGTGCGAGTTCATGGCAGCGTAACGCTGCAGGGGGTTAAGCGGCTGAATTTACCCGAAGTGGGGTGATGCAGCGTATGGCGCGCCGTTTTGCGCGGTACAAAATTTGGATGCGATAAATCGCGAGAAAAACGAATGCGTGATGAAGTTGTTACACCGCAGGTAATCAATCTTTCGCGTAAGGGTTCTTGCTTCCGCGCAGAAGAAACCGGATCGGCGTTCCCTTGAGGCCGAAGGCCTTGCGCAGCTCGTTTGTGAGATAGCGCAAATAAGACTCCGGCAGGGCGGAAAGCTGATTGCCGAACAGCGCGAAGGTTGGCGGGCGCGATTTCGGCTGCGTCATGTAGCGCACGCGCACGCGCCGGCCCTTGATCGCGGGCGGCGGATGGCGGGAAAGCGCGTCTTCCAGAAAGCGGTTCAGCGCCGCGGTCGAAACGCGCGTGTTCCAGATGCGGCCGGCCTCGAACACCGCTTTCATCAGCCGGTCGATGCCCTGGCCCGTCAGCGCGGAGACGGTGACGAGCGAAGCTCCCGAAAGCTGCGGCAGCAAGCGGTCGAGTTTTTCGCGCAATTCCTTGAGTGTCTTGTTGCGGTCTTCGATCAGGTCCCATTTGTTGATTGCAAAAACCGCCGCGCGGCCTTCGTTCGCGATCAGGTCTGCGATCTTCAGATCCTGCTGTTCGAAGGGCTGGGTGGCGTCGATCAGGATGATGACGCAATCGGCGAAGCGGATGGCGTCGAGCGTGCTGGCGATGGAAAGCTGTTCGATAGTGTGACCTGCGGCGCGCGCCTTTTTGCGCAGACCCGCCGTGTCGTGCAGCAGGATTTTCCGTTCGCCGGTTTCCCATTCCACGGCAATCGCATCGCGCGTGATGCCCGCTTCCGGGCCGGTCAATGCGCGTTCTTCTCCCAGCAGGCTGTTGAACAGGCTCGATTTGCCGACATTGGGCCGGCCGGCGATGGCGAGCCTGAGCGGCTTGTCTTCGTCTTCGGTTTCGAGGGGCTCGCTTTTCTCGGCGAAGGGAGCAAGCGCATCTTCGAGTTCGCTCAGGCCCAAGGCATGTTCGGCGGAAAGCGCTATCGCCTCGCCGAAGCCCAGCCGGAACGCATCGGCAATGCCCGCTTCGCCCGAACGGCCCTCGCATTTGTTGGCGGCGAGGATCACAGGCTTGCCCGTCTTGCGCAGAATGCCGGCTACGATTTCATCGCCTGCGGTCACGCCCGCGCGCGCATCGATCAGGAACAATGCAACATCTGCCTGATCGATGGCGGTGAGCGTCTGTTCTTTCATCCGCGCCGAAAGGCTTCCCGGCTCGTCATCTTCAAGGCCCGCGGTGTCGATCAGTTTGAGCTCGATGTTGCCCAGCCTTCCTCCGGCCACGCGGCGGTCGCGCGTGACGCCTGGCTGATCGTGCACGATGGCG
>DASZRY010000083.1:0-4897 GCA_035548975.1 Rhizomicrobium sp. | reverse complement strand
CCAACGCGACGGTCAAGGGAACGCGGGATTTCCATCCGCGGCTGCCCCCGCAACTGTGAGCGGCGAGCGGACTTCCACATGCCACTGGGAAACCGGGAAGGCGGAGGCCCCGCGTCAGTAGCCGCAAAGCCAGGAGACCTGCCGCCGCGCGTCGACCTTCCGCTGGCGGGTGGCCAGAAGGATCGCGAGGCAATGGCCCCGCGCGCGCCGGCGAGAAGAGACGGCGATGCACGGAACGTCGGCAAAGCAGGTCAAACGAATCCGGTTCGCAGGCGACGTGCGTTCCTCAGCGCGCGTGACCTTTGCGCTGTTCGTCATCGCGCTGCTTCTCTCATCTGTCTCCTTCTTTTTGGGCTCCGCCGATATTGCGCCTGCCGATCTCGTTTCCGGCTTGTTCGGCGGCCATGGCGCGGCCGGTGTGATCGCGCGCGAAATCCGCTTGCCGCGTTCGGCACTTGCGCTCTTTGTCGGCGCCGCATTGGGTGCAAGCGGCGCTGCGTTGCAGGGCCTGTTCCGAAATCCGCTTGCCGAACCCGGCGTTACCGGCGTCACGTCGTCTGCCGGCTTGGGCGCGGTGATCGCGCTCTACTTCGGATTTGCCACAATCGACGCGGCCGTTCTTCCGGCCTGCGCTGTTGCGGGCGCGCTGGTATCGGCGGGCATTCTCTATCTGTTGTCGCGTGCAGGCGCGGGCGTCATGGCGCTGGTGCTCGCCGGTGTCGCCATCGCAAGTCTCGCCACGGCGCTCACGGCTCTCGCGCTATCGCTCGCCCCCAATCCTTACGCAATGAGCGAAATGGTGTTGTGGATGATGGGCTCGCTGAAAGACCGCACGCTCTCCGATCTCGTTTTCGCCGCCCCGCTGACGATCGCCGGCATTGCGCTCCTGGTCAGCGCGGCACGCGGCCTCGATGCGCTGACGCTGGGCGATGAAGCAGCCCATAGCCTTGGCATCGACGTGGGAAGCGTGCGCCGCCGCGTGGTCTTCGGGGTGGCGCTCGCAACGGGCGCTGCAACCGCCGCTGCCGGCGCCGTCAGTTTTGTCGGCCTCGTCGTGCCGCATCTGTTGCGCCCCTTTTACGGTTATGAACCCGCGCGGCTCATTCTTCCTTCTGCGTTTGGCGGAGCCGCTCTTGTCGCGTTGGCGGACATCGTGGTGCGATTTGCCGATCCATCCGAACAGCTGCGTCTGGGCGTGTTCACCGCCCTTCTCGGCGCGCCGTTTTTCCTCTGGCTGATCCTTCGTTTGCGGAGGGACGCATGAACGCGCTCTCCTTCGCGAACGTTTCGGCCTCTTACGGCGCGCGGCCGATCCTTTCCGGCATCACCGCAACATTCAAAGCCGGCGCGGTCACGGCCATCGTCGGCCCCAATGGCGCAGGCAAAACCACCTTGTTCCGTGTGGCGCTCGGTGTATTGCCGTCCGGCGGTGCGATCCGGATTCTCGACAACGATCTCAAGAATTGGTCGCGCGAGGCGCTTGCGCGCACCATCGCATACCTTCCGCAAGGCGCGGATGCACACTGGCCCATCTCGGCAAAGCGCCTTGTGGCGCTCGGCCGCCTGCCGCACAGAAAACCCTTTGCACCGCCAAATGCCGCCGACGAGGTAGCCGTCGCCGAAGCGCTCAACCGCTGCGAAGCGCATGAGCTGGCCGGCCGCGCGATCGATGAACTTTCCGCCGGCGAACGCGCTCGCGTCCTTCTTGCCCGCGCGCTTGCAACGGGTGCGCCCATACTTATGGCCGACGAGCCTGCGGCTCATCTCGACCCCGCCCATCAACTTGGTCTTATGCGTCTGCTGAAGGACGAAGCGCGCCGGGGCACCGCTGTTCTGGTGACCTTGCACGATCTGGCGCTCGCTTCGCGCTATTGCGATGAAGTTCTTGTGCTTGAAAGGGGAACCGTCGCCGCGCAGGGTATTCCGGAACGCGCGCTGAACGACGAAACGCTGGCCCGCGTGTTCGGCGTGCGCGCCCTGCATGTGCGCGAGAAAGACGGTTCCGCCGTCATCGCCTGGGCGCCCGTTTAAACCGCGCCATCCTTTGCTATGCTGGGGGCTTGGAGGAACATATGGCCAAGCGCAAACATCATGGCGGCGATAACGACGAAAACGGCGACGGCGATTACAAGAAAACCCTCTATGAGCTGCAGATCGAGCTGGTGAAGCTGCAGCGCCAACTGATTTCCAGAGGCGAGCGCGTTCTCGTTATTGTCGAAGGCCGGGACGGAGCAGGCAAAGACGGTACGATCAAACGTCTCACCGCCCATATGAGCCCGCGCGAAACCCGTGTTTATGCGCCCGGCAAGCCTTCCGACCGCCAGGAGAGCGAATGGTATTTCCAGCGCTTCGTCCCCTATCTTCCCGCCGGCGGCGAGTTCGTCGTGTTCAACCGCTCCTGGTACAATCGCGCCGGGGTCGAGAAGGTGATGGGCTTCGCCACACCCGCGCAGGTCGAGCAGTTTTACGATTCTGTGTGCCCCTTCGAAGAGATGCTTGTGCGCGACGGCATTCACTTGCGCAAATATTATCTCGACATTTCGAAGAAGGAGCAGAAGAAGCGGCTGGCCGACCGCGCCAGGGATCCGCTCAAGAATTGGAAGATTTCGCCCATCGATGCCGCCGCGCAAAAGAAGTGGGACGATTACAGCAAGGCCCGCGATGAGATGCTGGATCGCACAAGCCATGCGATGGCGCCATGGTCGGTCGTGCGCGCGGACGTGAAGAAGATCGCGCGGCTGGAATTCCTGCGCGACCTGCTTTCGAGCTTCGACTACAAGGACCAGGACAAGAAGCTCGTACGTCCGGAGCCCAAGGTCGTATTCGCCTGGTCGCAGGGGACCCACGACTCCCATATGCTTGCGCATTAAGAGCACTTGCCCCGAGGCGGAAGCCGGTGCCGTGAAGCGGCGGGCGGGGCCTAATAATATTTCGCCAAAAATTTTTGACCGCGCGCCCACACGAGCGCGGCCTTGCCCCGTCTCATAGATAGGTCGGAAACTTGAACCCCTAGAGGCAAGGCGCTGGCGGGGGATGGGCGAGACATTCGAATTCAACCGTTCGGGCAAACCGGCAAGCGCGGGGGCGGCGATGGCTGCCTCTGACGTGAAGCAATGGTTCGTCCGCGAGGTGCTGCCGCTGGAGGCGATGTTGATGCATTTCCTGCATCAGAACTGGCGCAACAAGGCCGAGATCGAAGATCTCCGTCAGGATGTCTACGCCCACGTCCTCGAAGCCGCGAAAACGGAAATCCCGGAAAAGCCCAAGGCGTTTCTCATCGCAACCGCACGCAATCTCGTGATCGACCGCATCCGCCACAACCAGGTCGTGCCCATCGACGCGGTGAACGATCTGGACGAGTTGAACGTCGCCGCCGACCAACCGGGCCCCGACCGCAGTGCGATCGCGCGCGATGTGCTGCGCCGTCTCGAAGCGGCGATCAACCTGTTGCCGCCGCGTGCGCGCGAGGCGGTGTGGCTGCGCCGCGTGGAGGGGCTTTCCCGCCGCGAAATCGCCGAGCGCATGGGCGTGAGCGAGAACACGGTCTCCGATCACATCACCGCCGGCATGCGCGCGTTGGCTGACATCTATCTGGGCGAAGCGGCCGAACTGCGGAGCGGCAGATGAACGGCATCGACGCCACCGCCGCGCGCTTTCTCGAACGCCGCGATCTCGGCCCGTGGGGCGAAGCAGACCAGGCCGAGCTCGATGCCTGGCTGAACGAATCTGCCGCCCATTGCGCAGCCTTCTGGCGGCTGGAAGCGGTGTGGAGCGATGCGGAACGGCTGTCGGTGTTGCGATCCTTCAGGCCGCAAACCGCAAAATCCGAACCGCGCCGCGACATCTGGCCGATATTGCGCCGCGCCGCCGCCGCAACCGTGGCGATTGCCGCCATCGGTGCGGCAAGCGCGTTCTATCTGCTCCAACCTGAAGGCGAGCGCTATTCCACGCCCATGGGCGGGCGCGAAGTCATCACGCTGTTCGACGGTTCGCAGGTCGAACTCAACACCGACACGTCCGTTCGCATCGCGCCCGCCAGGCGCATGGCCTGGGTGGAAAAGGGCGAAGCCTATTTCCAGATCAAACACGATGCGGCGCATCCTTTCGTGGTGCAGGTGGGCGATCACCGCATCGTCGACCTCGGCACCAAATTCGTCGTGCGCGATGAGCCCGGCCGCCTTGAGGTCTCGCTCGTCGAAGGCAAGGCCCGGGTCGAACCGTTGAACAACGCCTCGAAGCCGGCGGTGCTCACGCCCGGCGATGTCGCGGTCGCAACCGCCGCCGATATTTCGGTGACGAGGAAGACCGAAAAACATCTGGCGAGCGAACTCGGCTGGCGGCGCGGCGTGCTGATTTTCGATTACACGACCCTTGGCCAGGCGGTCGCCGAATTCAACCGCTACAACGCCAAGAAAATCGTGCTCGCGCCGAACGCGCCCGCGCATCTCACCATGGTCGGCACATTCCCGATCAACGATGTGGAGCTGTTCGGCCGCGTGGCCACGCTCGTTCTCAAAGTCCACGTCGCCGATGAAGGCGACAAAATCGTGATCTCGCGCTGACGAAACCGAACGCATGAACACCGGGGGGAATATGACACGCAGCATTCTGAAGACGACGGCGGCAACCGCGCTTGTCCTTTCCATCGCACAGGCCGCAAGAGCGGAAGATTTCAACATTCCCGGCGGCGATCTGGCGCGCGCCTTGAACGCCTATACCGCTCAAACCGGACAATCGCTGGTCGTTTCCGGCGAAGCCGTGCGCGGCGTGCGCACGCGCGGCGTGAAAGGCAATCTCTCGCAGGACGATGCGCTCTCGCACATTCTGGCCGGCACGGGCTTCACAATCCAGCGCGATTCCGGCGTCATCGCCATCGTGCGCGGCGAACGGCAAAGCA
>DASZRY010000082.1:0-46471 GCA_035548975.1 Rhizomicrobium sp. | reverse complement strand
TATTGGTCGGAGAGAGAGGATTCGAACCTCCGGCCCCCACGTCCCGAACGTGGTGCTCTACCAGGCTGAGCTACTCTCCGGTTTTTCAGATCGGGGCGCCCTTATAGCGATGGGGTGTGGGCCCCGCAACGTGCGCCAATGCGGCCAAACGGTTGATGGTGCAACGGGTTGGCGCCGCGCCGGCGGCCGCGCGCGGGCATCGAATTGGCGGTGTCGCCTGTTCGATAGCTCTAAGTCCCTGAACCCATTATAAGAACTTTATCCTTTACATAGGTTCCGATATGACATATCCTTTCGCGGTTCTTGGAGTTTGAGCCTATATATGACGAACAGCAACAAAGTGGTTCCCGAACTCAATCGGGTCGCTGCGCTATTGGAAGACGAACTGGACGAATGCCATGCCGCCGTCATGGCGGCATTCCGCTTTGCCGCCGAGCATCCCGATCCCAAGGCGCAGCTTGAAGCGATGAAGGCCGGCAGCCGCATGATGCAGGCCAGCGCCAATGCCGCCTGCGCGCTCAAACGGCTGCGCAGTTCCGGCACGCATCACACGGTCACCGTCCGCTCTGACCCTGCCGCGGAACAGGGGAGGGTACCCACCCCCGAAATTTTGAAAACGAATGAGGCCGCATGAACAAGCGCAAGCGCGGCGCCCAGCCGGGAAACCGCAACGCCCTCAAATCCGGCCTTCACACGCAGGAAATGCGCGCCTTGCGCAGACAGGCGCGCCTGCGCATCCACGCGCTGAAAGCTGCGATTGCGCAAGCAAATCTCGCGCAATTCCATCGCCGCGAGGAGGAGGCAAAATCAGCCGGATTTTGAACTCTGGAAAATCAGATCGAGGCTTCGATCCATTCCTTGATCTTGGACTTCGGCAGCGCGCCGACCTTGGTGGCCGCAACTTGTCCCTGATTGAAGATCATCAGGGTGGGAATGCCGCGCACGCCGTATTTGGTCGGAACGTGCGGGTTCTCGTCGATGTTGATCTTGGCGACGGTCACCTTCTCGCCCAGTTCGTTTGCCAGTTCCTCCAGAGCGGGCGCGATCATGCGGCAGGGACCGCACCATTCCGCCCAGAAGTCCACAACCACCGGCTTCTTCGACGAAAGCACGTCATTTTGAAACGAGCTGTCCGAAACTTTGAGAGGGGCCGACATATTGTGTTCCTTGGGTTGGGTGGATGCGTTCTGTTGAGAGAATCTAGGAATGAGGCCCCCGGGGGTCAAGGTCCGCCAGGTGCGCAAGCTGTGCGTCGAGCGCCCCGTCGGAAAGCCGCGTCAGCTTCGGGCCGGCGGTCCACAAGAGCCCGGAAACGATCCGTTTGCCGCGGAATACCTTGTTCAGCACCGCCCGATACAGCGCCATCTGGGACAGGTAGCCGGGGGGTACATCCTCCTCCGTTTCCGGCACCGCCCGGTCCGTCTTGAAATCGAGCACGAGCACCTCGTCGTCCGAAACCGCCAGCCGGTCCACCCGCCCGTTCACTTTGATACCGCCGAACTCGGCAAGCTCCGCGGAAAGCGCCACTTCCGCCCGGCTGCCCTTTGCAAAAATAGGAGCAAACGTCCGGTCTTCCAGAACGCCCAGAATTTCGGTCACGCAGCTTTCCGCGTCGGCTTGCGTCATGCCGCGTGCGATGAGGAATTTGCGCGCGACCTCGCGCCGGTCTTCGGCGGCGATATCCGGCAATCGTGCCAGCACGGCGTGGATCAGGATCCCGCGCTTGAACGTCGTGCTCTCCTTCGACAGCGGCGACAGCGTCACGGCCTTGGGTTCCACCAGCGAAGGCCGTACGATGCGCGGCCGTTCGGCTTCTTCTTTTGCAGGCGTGCGCGCCCAGCCGGGCACCTGAAATTTTCCGGCCTCCAGAGCGAGAATGCGGACCGAGCGCTCATCGGTGTCGCCGTAGACGCGGATGGTCTCGCCGCCGCGTTCCACCGGCACACCGAGTTCCTGCGCTGCGCGCTCCATCAGCGCATACCAGGAGTCTTTGTGGACGCCGTTCCTGTTTTCGAAGCCGCAGATGTAAAGCCGCTCCTTCGCCCGCGTCAGCGCCACATAAAGAAGCCGGCGATGTTCGTTCAGCGCTTCTGCATTCGCGGCCTGTTTGGCGGCCTTCACGCTTTGCGGCGCGATCTCGTTTGGAACGGAAAACAGCACGCCGTCATCCGCATAGAGCAATTGCCGCTTCTGCGCGTTGGAAGCCGCTCGCGTCGTGTCCGGCAGGATCACGATGTCGGATTCGAGCCCTTTCGCGCCATGTACGGTCATCACGCGAACCTCGTCGCGCCTGCGTTCCATGTCGCGCTTGATCTCCGCGCCGCCGCGCTCGATCCAATGCAGGAAACCTTCGAGCGAAGGCGGGTTTTGCGCCTCATAGGTCAGCGCCAGCGAAAGAAATTCCTCGATCGCGTCCGCCGCCTCCGCGCCCAGCCGCGAAAGCAGCCGCGGCCGCATTCCGCGCACCGTCAGAACGTGCGCGAAAAATTCGTATGGCGGTACGAAATCCGCCCGCGCCAGGCATTCGGAAAGAAATTCGCGTGCTTCGCCGTACGCGCGATCTTCACTGGCCTGCAAGGCGCGCCACAACGTGCCGTCGCGTCCATAACTCAACTCAAACAACTGCGTTTCACAGATGCCCACGAAGGGCGATCGCAGGATGGTGGCAAGCGTCAGATCGTCCTCCGGCAAAAGTGCGAACCGCGCCAGCGCCATCAGATCTTTCACGGCGATCTGCTGGGTGATGCGAATGCGATCCGCGCCTGCAACCGGAACCTTCAATTCCTTCAATTGACGGATGATCTCGCTGCCGAACGGCTCGCGCCGCGGAAGCAAAACCATGATGTCTCCCGGCCTTATCGGATGATCGCGATTGGGCAGGGCAACGCCGTTTGCAGTCCAGTGCTTTATCGTGCGCGCAATCTTTTCCGCCAGACGTACCACCGGGCTTGCCTCGGACGGCGTATCCACCGGGCGCCACGGATCCGGCTCCGGCTTGTCATCCGGCTTGATCGTGGGCCAGAACTCCACGCGCCCTCTATCATCCTTGCGCAGCGGCTCGTGCTGAATCTCGGCATTGAGGGACGTCAATCCCGCGCGCGCATTTGTGTCGCCGAACACGCGATCGACGAAAGAAAGCACTTCCGGCACCGACCGGCGGGAGGTCTTGAGCATCTCGTAGTTGAACGAAAGGCCGGCGTTTCTGATGCGCCCTTCGAAATGCTGGCGGTTCACGTCGAACTGGGCCGGATCGGCGCCTTGAAAACTGAAGATGGATTGTTTCTCATCGCCCACCGCAAACACGGTGCGCACGGTCCCGGTCTCGCGCCCGGCGCCGGAGAAAAATTCCTCCGTGAGCTTCTTGAGAATCGCCCACTGCTCCGGACTCGTGTCCTGCGCCTCATCGATCAAGACGTGATCGAGTCCGCCGTCGAGCTTGTAGAGCACCCAGGCTGCGGCATCGCCGCGCTCCAGAAGCGAAAGCGTTTCGATGATGAGGTCGTCGTAGTCGAGCGCCCCACGCGCCCTTTTCTCCGCCGCATAAAGATCGCGCACGGCATCTGCAATCGTCAGCGCCGCATCGCAAAGAGCGGCCGCGTGCGCCGCCCGTCTGCGTTCTTCCGCCTCGTAAACGCGGTTCGCAAGGTTCTCAATGTAGGTCCGCAGATCCGGCCGTTTCGTTTCCAGGCCCTTGGTGACAAGCCTGGCATAGGGTTCGCCGTCGTTCCTCTTCAAAAACGCGTCGCGCAAATGTTCGAACGCGCCCGCGTCGAACTCCATCTCGATCGCTTTTGCCAGGCACGCCGCGCGATTTTGATCGGTGGATGTTCCACTGTTCATCCACGCGGCAACTTCCTTGATTTGCTGGCTTTCCGCCTTCAGCGACGCACAGAATTCCGAAACGATGTCGTGCGCGCTCTGCGTTTCGCTCGCGCCGTGAAACCGCCGAACCGCGCGCGTCAGCGATCCGTCCCTTGGGTGACACCCCGCAAGCGCGCGGGAAAGTTTGCGCCGTTCGTTGCCCAGGGCCGCATCGAGAATGTCCTGCAACTTCTGCTCGTTCGTTTCGGTCACGAGCAATCCCACCGCCGCGCCCAGCGCCATATCGCCGGAACCGGCGCGCTCCAGTATCTTTGCCCGCGCGTTGGCGATCATTTCGCGCGAAGTCTGTTCGTCGATCACTGTGAATCCCGGCGGCACGCCGGCCTCCACCGAGAACCGCGACAGAACGTTCTGACAGAACGAATGGATGGTCTGAATTTTCAACCCGCCCGGTGTCTCCAGCGCCTTGGCGAACAGCCGCCGCGCCTCGCGCAATCCCTCCGCGCTGAGATCTTCTCCGCCGATTTCCGCGATATAATTCGAAAGATCTTTATCGTCGGCCATCGCCCATTTGCCGAGCACGGTGAACAGCCGTTCGGACATCTCGGCGGCAGCGGCTTTGGTGTATGTCAGGCAGAGAATGCGCTCCGGCCGGGCCTTGTCGAGCAGCAGCCGCGTCACGCGATTGGCGAGCGTATGCGTCTTGCCCGCGCCCGCATTGGCAGAAACCCAGGCCGAATGCCGCGGATCGGCGGCGGCGAGAACGGGATCGTGCGCGCTCATTCTTCTTCGCCCCATCCGGTCACCGACCATTCCTGCACTCGTGCAAGATGATCGTAGTCGCCCGCCTCGTCGGCCCTGTACGGCTTTACGCGCGGCAGATAGGCCTGCTCTACGCAATCGAATTGTTCGATGCGCGCCCCAAGCAATTTCTTCGCGTAGCTCGCAAGCTCGCGTGCATTCGCCTTCACGGCGCGGATCTCACCCGGTTCCGCCCCACCCGAAAACCACACATAGACAAGTTCCGCGGGATCGAGCGTTCCGGCCTCGGCAAATCCTCCTTCCATGACCATTGCCGCCTCGAGCGGAAGTTGCGGGGCGATCATCTGCTTGACCTGGTTGTCGGTCGGCGGTTTGCCAGTTTTGTAGTCGATGATCGCCGCTTCCTTGCTGGCCAGTTCATCGATGCGGTCCGCCTTTCCATAGAGTGTGAATTCTCCGCCCGGCGCCGCGAACTTGATCTCTCCCTTCACCTCGACATGCGCCTTGATGACGTTCGTTCTGCGCTGCCGCTCTATGCCGGCAAACCAGTTTGCCGCCTTGATGAAGCGCGGCCGCCACAACGCAATTACGGCCTTCGGAATTCCGTATTCCGAAAACACGCGATCGGCGATTTCGACGAGCGTCCGTTCCGCGCCGGGCGGCGGCCCGCCGGGAAATGCTTTCACGAATTCTTCGAGCACCTTGTGAATAGCGGTTCCGCGGTCTCGCGCGCCGATTTCCTCGTCCAGCGGATCGAGCGGCTCCAGTTTCAGAATGCGCCGCGCATAGATCGCATAAGGATCGCGCAGCCACGTCTCGATCTCGGTAACGGAAAGTTTGCGCGGCCGCGCCGCCACGGGCGGTTTCGGTTCGGGCCGCTTCGTGCGTGGGCTGGGCGGCGGTTCGTCCAGGGCGGCGGCGATGGCACGATAGCCGGTGCCGCGATAGAGCTGCTCTTCAAAGCCCAGACCGCGTGTCAACTGGATCATCCGTTGCAGCCACCGCGATGCGACGGCCGGCGATCCATCAACCTTGCGCGAACGCGTCAGGATAACGCGCGGTCCCGCCGCCAGCGTTGCAAAGTCATGCGCCGCAAGTCCGATTGCGCGTTCGGGCTGTTCCAGTCCCAATGCGCGCCGCATCGGTCGCGACAGCCATGGATCGACCGGCGCATCCTGCGGCCAGGTTCCTTCGTTCAATCCGCCGAGCACCACGAGATCGAAACGCTGCAAGCGTGCTTCGAGCGGGCCCAGAATCTGAAGCCGTGGATGCCGCCCGAATGGGGGACGCACGGCCTTTTCCTCCGTCAGCATCCGGAACAGCGGCGCATAAGAGGCGCCGTCGATTTCTGGGATGCTGCCAGCTTCGGCGTACAATTCGGCAATCAGGTTTTGCGCCCCGCGCCCTGCATCCCCGCGCCAAAGCCGCTCGCCGCCGCCTTCCTTATCTGTTGCCGCCAGTGCCTCCGCTGCCTCGACATGCCGCGAAAGCAATTTCGAAAGGGCAGACTTGGAGTCCATCGCCTTTCCGAATGGCGCGAGAATCTGGGCAATTTTCTCAAACCGTTCCGAAAGCCGCGTTCCTTTTTTCTTGTCTTCGCGCTCAACGGCTTTCGCAATCCCCGCCAAGCCTTCATCGGGCCGCGGTCCGCGCAAACAAAGATCGAGCTGCCTCACGGATCGCCGGAACGAAGCGGTCTCTTCGCCGCCCGAAGCGAGCGGATGCTTCAGCAGCGCCAGCAACGGCACCGGCGCAAACTTCTGCAATGCCGCGTCGGCAAGCAGACACAGGAATGCCCCCGGCGCGGTACGCGCCAGCGGCCGGCCCGCGGAGTCGTCGATGTCGATATTCCACCGTTTCAATTCCGCCGCCACGCGCCGCGCAAGAGAGCGATCCGGTGTTACAAGGGCGCCGGTGCGATCATTTTCCTCCAGCACCTCGCGCAACATCAGTGCGATGGCTGTGGCTTCCTGCGCGGGATCGTCCGCCTCGACAAGCGACAACCCATCCAGTCCCTTTTCGATGACCTCGCGACCGCTCTCAGCCAACGCCCGCCACGCATCGGTGGTCGGTGCGGGCCGCAACGTCTCGCGCAAAAGAATCTCGCGCGGCGATGGCGCGGCATCCGCATTTCCCCACACGCGTACATCTTTCCGCTGAACGCCGATGCGCCGGAGAAGCTCTCGCATCCCGAATTGCGGATGGCCTTCATCGAGATCGTTCCAGCTCGCGTCGTCCAGCGAAAGATCGAGGCCCGGAAGAACGACTGCACCGTCCTTCAAACGCGAAACTACTCCCAGAAGTTCGGCTGTTGCCGGAATGCTGCCCGTCGATCCCGCTGCGATCACCGGCCCGTCCGGCGGATGACGTTCGAGTCTCATTGCCAATCGTCGCAGAGCGCCATCGCGGTGGGTGACATGGTCCTGCCTGTTCTCGTCGGCCAGCACCGCGGGCCAATGTGTCACCAGCAAGTCCAGAAAGGCGTACACATCCGACCAATATGCGGAAAGGCCGGATGGCACGAGGTCCCTGAGCTTCGAGAGATCCACCCCTTGCGTCTGTGCTTCGTCGAGAAACGCTCCAAGACTGCGCGCCAGCCGAGTGGCTTGCGCAAATCCGATTTCTTCGCCGTTTTTGGCGTGCTGCCACCGCGCGATCATTGTAGCGAGCAGCAGCCTGCGCCGCACAGGAGATATCGCTGGAACGAGTTCGATGTCTTCTGCAGCTGCGTCGAACAGAACGTCGTCTTCATCCACATCGCCAAGCGGCCGGATGTCGGGCAACAGCACCGCGCCGCCGACGGCCCGCGCAAATATTTCGCCCAACGATCTCACCGCGCGCCGTGTCGGCACGAAGATCGTAGCGCGCGAAAGCGCCAGCGGATCGGCTTTTGCGTCGAGCCGCCGGAGCAGTTCATCGGCAATCGTCTGCGCGAACGGCGCACTGGATGGAATTGTGAAGACGTTGGCCACGGCTCAGGCGGTAGGCGCAAGATCGGCGAGGAACCGTTCTGCATCCGCCACCGCGTCCGGCCGGTCGATATGCATCCAGATTCCGTCGAGCCGGATTCCGAACAGCCGGCCCTTTTCGATCGCCTTGTCCCAAAGCGGATTGATCGAGAAACGCCCCTGCGGCGCGCCATCGAACAGGCGAGGGTGGAGTATCTGCACCCCGATCCAGACAAACGGTGCCACACGGTGTTCGGGCACGCGGGTCAATCGGCCGTCCGGGTCCATCATGAAATCGCCGCGCCCTTCATAACACCGCGCGTTTACCGTCGGGGCGACGAGCATCAGCGAATCCATCGCTTTTGCATCCCATCTCGCTTTCATGCGTTCCAACGCACTGCTCGTCCCTTCGACCCAGACGGAATCCGAATTGTGCGTGAAGAACGGTTCGCCTTCGAACACGTCCAGCACCTTCGCAATACCGCCGCCGGAATCGAGAAGGGCATCGCTTTCATCCGAAATGACGATTTTCACGTCCCTGCGATTGGTCAGATGCGCCCGCAGCATTTCGGCATGGTGATGGACGTTGACCACGATCGTCTTCACTCCGGCTTTCACCAGCCGATCGATCGCGTGGTCGATCAACGCCTTGCCGCGCACATCGACCAGCGGTTTCGGTCTGTCGTTGGTGAGAGGACGCATCCGCGTCCCAAGCCCCGCTGCCATGATCATCGCGCGCGTGATCGGTTTCGACATCAGGCGGCCACTCCTTCAATGCGCCCTTCGCGCGCATCTGGCGGTAGAATGCGTTCATACCAGTTCTTCAACGCCGCAAGCGACGGATGTTCGAGATCGTGCCGCAGATAGCCCCACACCCGCGGCAGATATCCAAGATAGCGCGGTTTGCGGTCGCGCACCTGCAGCCGCGCGAAGATGCCCGCGATCTTTGCATTGCGCTGCGCGGCAATCGTCGCAAAGGCGCGGCGGAACTGCGCCTCGTCCACCGGCATTCCCTGTTTGCGGACCGCAGAAATATAATGAGCGATCATTGACTCGGCCAATTCCGTGCTTACATCGCGCCGGGCATCTTCCAGCAGCGATGCAAGATCGTAAGCCTTGGATCCAGCCACCGCATCCTGGAAGTCGATCATGCCCACTCGGGCAATTCCGCTTCGATCTGGAAGCCAGAGAAGATTTTGCGCGTGATAGTCGCGATGTACAAACGTGGGGGCCGCTTCGCTGGTTTCGGAAAGCAGCTTCTGCCACAGCGCACGATGTTCCGCCGTCTCTTCGGCGGTCGCCTTCCTTCCCAGCACCAGAGGGAGATACCATTCGGTTAGCAGCCCGGTCTCCGCCAGCATCGCCGTCTCGTCGTAAGAATAAAGCGAAACCCGTGGTGAAATTTGGGCGGGCGGAGAATGTGCATGCAAGGCGGCAAGCGCTTCAACGGCCGCAGAATAAAGTTCGTATTCGTTCCCGCCGCTCGCCAGGATGTCGGCATACAGCCGGTCGCCGAAATCTTCCATCAATACAAAGCCGGCGTCGCAATCGGCTGCATAGATTTGCGGCGCGCTCAGTCCGCGCCTGCGCAGAAAGTCCGAAACGGCCACGAACCTGCCGCAATCCGCTCCCGCCAATCGCGCGACGGCGTTGTAGCCAAGCCTTTGACGTTCTTCGGGCGATGCCTCTGGCGGTGCAGGCGGGGTCTCCACGTGTTGCGGCTGATCCATCAGCATCGCGTGCCGGCCTTTGGACGACACCCGGAAATAGCGGCGTGTGGAAGCATCCCCAGGCAAGGCATGTGCCTCGCCATCGCCCCAACCTGCATCGTGCAGGAATGCCGTCATCGCTTCGTGACGATCAGACATGCTGTTTTTCTTCTGTCAGAAATTGCCTCCAATATGTGTCGCCCGAAATTGCCGCCGATCTGCCATTCGCATCCATAGCCAACGCCACATTCAGAATGTCTGCAGGCAATCGTCCTTCTGCGCGTTCGGGCCATTCCACCAGAACGATGCCCTGGTCCAGTGCCTCGTCGAATCCCAGCTCATCAACTTCGCGCGGGTCCTGCACCCGGTATAAATCGAAGTGGTACACGGTCCCCTTCTGCGTCTCATAGGATTGGAGCAGCGTGAAGGTCGGGCTTGGTACATGTTCGGTTACGCCAAGCGCCCTCAGGACGGCACGCGCAAGCGTTGTCTTCCCTGCACCCAACTCGCCTTTTAGTGCCACGCTCTGTCCAACATGCAATCCTGCGGCAATCCGCGCGGCCAGCGCGCTGGTCGCTGCCAGGTCGGGGAGCGGAAATGTGCCACGGAATCCTTCGATTCTGTCTGCCATAACAGTGTTTTAGCCCGGCCTGCCAGCCGCCACAAAGCGGCTCGGTGCTGATTGCGCAAAAGGCGGCAAACGTGATACCGCCGCAAGGGGTTACCCAAGTAAAACCGGGCGGAAATGTCGGAACGGATTGTCATCATCGGCGCAGGCCAGGCCGGCGCCCAGGCGGTTGCAAGCCTGAGGGCGGAGGGATTTACGGGCACCATCACGATGGTCGGCGACGAGCCATTCCTTCCTTATCAGCGTCCGCCGCTCTCAAAGGCCTATCTGCAGGGCAAGCTGGAGCGCGAGCGTCTGTTTCTCAAGCCGGAGTCGTTTTACACCGAATCGAAGGTCGAGCTCATCCTCGGCGTCGCCGCAGCCAAAATCGATCGCGGGAAGAAGCAGGTCACGCTCGTGGATGGGCGCATTCTGACCTACGACAAACTCTTGCTGGCGACAGGCACGCGCGTTCGTCCCATTCTGGTGCCGAATGCCAACCTCAAGGGTATCTATTATTTGCGCAGCATCGCTGACGTCGATTCCTTGCGGGAAGCATTTCAGCCTGGGAAGCGTCTCGCCATCGTCGGCGGCGGCTATATCGGTCTCGAGGTTGCCGCCGTTGCCGTGAAGCACGGTCTCGACGTTACCGTGTTCGAGGCTTTAGATCGCCTGATGCAGCGCGCCGTCTCCCCGCGCGTCTCGGCGTTCTATGAAGAAGTGCATCGCGCGGCCGGTGTGAAAATCCTCCTCAATACTGCAATTGAGAAGTTCGAGGGCACGGAAGCTCTTGAAGGTGTGACGGCCAATGGCAAGACATGGCAGGTTGATTTCGCTTTGGTCGGGATCGGAGTCGTACCGAACGCGGAACTGGCCAAAGACGCAGGCCTTCCAGTCGATAACGGCATTGTCGTCGACAACTGTACGCGAACGGAGGATCCGGCGATCTTCGCTGCAGGCGACTGCACTTGGCATCCCGGCCGCGAAGGCGTGTTCTTGCGCCTTGAATGCGTTCAAAACGCCATCGATCAGGCAAAGCACGCCGCACTCGCGATGCTCGGCAAGCCTGTGCCCTATTCGGAAGTGCCGTGGTTTTGGTCCGATCAGTATGACCTGAAGCTGCAGATCGCAGGTCTGGGCCGACCGACTGATCAACAGGTGCTGCGGGGCGACCCCGCTTCGCGCAAGTTTGCCGTTTTCCATCTGCGTGACGGAAAAATCGCCGCCGTTGAGGCGGTGAACGCCGCGCCCGAATATCTCGTGGGCCGCAAGCTGATCGCCGAGGGCAAGACCGTCGATCCCGAAAAGCTTTCCGATCTTTCCATTCCCATGAAGAACATGGCTTAATTACCGGTACGAAGGAGCCTTTATGCCCAAGATCAAATATATCGACCACACCGGAAAGGACCGTGAGATAGAAGTCCCTGTCGGCTGGTCCGTGATGGAAGGTGCGGTGAAAAACCTTGTGCCCGGCATTGACGCCGATTGCGGCGGCGCCTGCGCTTGTGCCACCTGTCATGTCTATGTCGATCCGGCATGGATTGATAAAATTCCACCAAAATCCGACATGGAAGAAACCATGCTGGACTTTGCGCAAGATCTCGAACCGACGAGTCGCTTGTCCTGTCAGATCAAGGTAACGCCGGAACTCGACGGGCTCGTCGTCCGTACGCCCAAGAGCCAGCACTGAAACGATTGCTGATTTATTCAGCAGCGTGAATTTCCCGATCGTCGGGCGCGCCGTCATGGACGCGGCGTGGAATATGGCAACGCACGATGGTGCCTTGTTCGGCGCGGCTGTCGATCTCAACCCAGCCATCGTGCAATTCTATGAACCGGTTCACGAGGGCGAGGCCTAGACCCGCACCTGCTCGTTGGCCGCTACGCCCCTTGGCGGCGAAACGTTCAAATACATTTGCCTTCACTTCGGGCGCGATTCCCGGGCCTGTATCGGCTACAGAGATGTTGACATCTTCGTCCTGTATATCGCCCATCAGCGTAATTATGCCGCCGCGAGGCGTGTATTTGAGGGCATTCGATAGCAGATTGAATACAACTTGCCGGATTCTGCGGCCATCGGCCAGGAAGACGCCTGCATCTTCGCGGCAATCGAGACGCAGCTCCAGGCCGGCCTTGGCAGCCCATTCCCGTACATGTCCCGCAACTTCCGACAACAGCGCATGCAGGTCGATGCGTTCCAGTTCGAGCCGCAAGGCGCCAGCTTCTATCAACGATAGATCGAGAATGTCGTTGATGAGGCTGCGAAGCGTGTTTCCGCCTGTCACGATCGCTTGCACATATTCAGCCTGACGCGGCGACAATTCCCCGGGAACGCCGGACGCAAGGTGCTCTGCAAATCCCAGTATTGTGTTCAGAGGGGTCCGCAGTTCATATGATACATGCTTGATGAAATCGGATTTGAGCTTGTCTGCCGCCTCCAACGCGTCGTTGCGGTCGCGTAACGCCGTCTCGATACGGAAGCGGTCGGTTACATCGGCGAATGTTGCCAGCGTCGCCCCGTCCGGTAGCGGGGATAACGCGACTGACAGTACAGTGTGATCGTTCCGCTCGAATTCACCCCAGTCTCGCCGGCGTTCCGATCCGGTCACGATGCTGGAAACGAGTTTTTCCCAAACAGGTTGTTCGCCAAACTTCTGGACGCAGGTTGTGGCGATCTGGCGTACGTGCGGCTCGCCGGACAGATCGCGTTCGTTCAGATCCCAAATGCGTGCGAATGCGGCGTTGGAAAATTTTAGCCTTCCGTCCAATCCGAAGACGGCGACGCCCTCCTGCAAGGTGTCCAACGTCGCCGACTGCACCTTGATGAGCGTGTTGTAGGAGCTTTCGAGCGTGATCCGCTCGGTGACGTCCTCGTAGAGAAAGGTCAGTCCGCCGAAAGGATGCTGTTGGGCCACCACGCGAAGCGTGTTGCCGCCCGGTACATGCCAAACGTCCTCTGAGGGCTGTTCATTTGTTCGTTCGTAAAGCGCAAGCCGTTGACGTTTCCACGCTTGATAATCGCGCTGTTCCGGCAGTTTTCGGGCCTCGCGGAGCCTGTCGAGAATCTCCCCGTCAGTCGGGTGTCTGTCCAGCCAGGTTTCCGGCAATTCCCAAAGCCTCGCATAGGCGCGGTTGTAGAAGGTAAGCTTCTGGTCCGGACCGAAAATGGCGACTGCAGTTGCAATCTTGTCGAGTGTGTCGGCGTGCGCGTCGATGTGTTGCTGCAATTTGGCTTCGGCGGTAGCAACGTCGGTCGCATCTATCGCGGCGCCGACAATTTCGCCTTCGGCTAGCGGCACGTGCATGAATTCAAGCGCGCGACGATGTCCGCCGATAACGGCAAATCGTTTCGACGACGTCATCTGGTGCTGATTTTTGGCGGTAGCAGCAAGGTCGCGTTCAGATTTGTCGAGCGATGCCTGATGCTGAAGCGCGGCCTCGAGATTGGCCTCACCCGAAGATGAAAGAAATGCGAGATTTCCCCATTTCAATGACAGTGACTTGTCGCGCAACCAAACCGGAACCGGCAACGCGTTGAGCACGGCCTCGAAATCGGCGGTCTCTTGCTTGACCTCTTCCTCTTCGAGCCACACCGCCGCCATGCCGCCTACCGCACGGCCGCGCGCGGAGAACTTCCTGTCCTGCCTGTCGCGCACGGTGATCGAGAACGGCGCGCCATTCGCCCCCAAATCATCAAGAGCACGCGAAAGCGCCGTTGCGTCGGGGCCGCTGAGGCAGCCGTCGAGCATTGCATCCGCGCCGCGATAGGAGAACGGCCCGCTGCCATCGCGCCCCCAGACAACGACTGCTTCGCGGCCTGCGGAAATCAGCGCGTCGCGTTCACCGACCGCGGCACGTGCGCGCGCGCCGGATTGGCGGATGTTGCGGCGAAGGCGGCGAGCCGCGCTCTGCTCGGCAAGCGCCCACAGCCCGACTGCGAAAGCCAATGCGACGGCACCCGCAGCGATGCAGGTGGAGAGTATCGTCAGGTTGGTTGCGGTTATCTCTTGTGCGTGAGCAGGCAGAGGCAAAAGGGCGTATACGGCCGCCGATGCCGCCAACGCGAGACCTTTACGCTTACTACGCCCCTCGACGCCAAGCCCGGTCCATTGTCCCCTTGTGGTGGGACGCATTCCCGCCGCCCCCATTTTTCGTCGCTGAACGACGAATCACTGTGGAATCAACATGATAGGGGGGGATATCCACAGCGCAAGGGAATATGGTTAAAAAAGTATGAACCACCCAGATGTTGTCTTGGTGAACAATATCCGGGGTTGAAATCCGAGGACTGAGTCCAAACAGCCGTTTAGTTCGTTAATAGCGGTAGTGATCCGGCTTGAAGGGGCCGTGCTCCGGTACGCCGATATATGCGGCCTGCCGGGGGGAAAGTTCGGTCAGCTTGGCGCCGATCTTTTCCAGGTGAAGGCGGGCAACTTTTTCGTCGAGGTGCTTGGGGAGGGTATAGACCTTCTTCTGGTACTTGCCTTGGTTCGTGAACAGTTCGATCTGGGCGAGGGTCTGGTTGGTGAAGCTCGCGCTCATGACGAAGGAGGGGTGGCCCATCGCATTGCCGAGGTTCACCAGACGGCCTTCGGACAGAAGGATGAGCTTCTTGCCGTCGGGGAATTCGATTTCATCGACTTGCGGTTTGATATTGGTCCATTTGTAGTTGCGCAGCGACGAGACCTGAATTTCCGAATCGAAGTGGCCAATGTTGCAGACGATGGCGCGGTCTTTCATAGCCCGCATGTGATCGAGCGTTATCACATCCACATTGCCCGTCGCGGTGACGAATATGTCGGCGCGAGGGGCCGCATCGTCCATGGTCACGACCTCATATCCCTCCATCGCCGCCTGTAGGGCGCAGATCGGATCGATTTCCGAAACCATCACGCGACACCCGGCCTGCCGCAGCGACGCGGCCGAGCCTTTGCCCACATCGCCGAAGCCCGCGACCATAGCCACCTTGCCGGCCATCATCACGTCGGTGCCACGGCGGATTCCGTCCACCAGAGATTCGCGGCAGCCATAGAGATTATCGAATTTCGACTTGGTGACGCTGTCATTCACGTTGATGGCTGGAAAGAGGAGCTTGCCTTCCTTTTCCATGATGTAGAGGCGGTGAACGCCGGTGGTCGTTTCTTCCGAAACGCCTTTGATATTCTTCGCCAGTTCCGAGAACCAACCCGGCTTTTCCTTCAGCGTGCGCTTGATAAGTGCGAAGAAGACTTCCTCCTCTTCATTCTCCGCCTTGTCGAGAAATGCAGTATCGCCTTTCTCGGCGCGCAGGCCATGATGGACAAGCATGGTGGCATCGCCGCCATCGTCGAGGATCATGTTTGGGGTGCCGCCGTCGTGCCATTCGAGAATCTTGCGCGTGTAATTCCAGTAGTCGACAAGACTCTCGCCCTTTACCGCGAAAACCGGCGTACCGCCCGCGGCGATGGCGGCGGCGGCGTGGTCTTGCGTCGAATAGATGTTGCAGGATGCCCAGCGAACATCGGCGCCCAGCGCTTTCAGAGTTTCGATCAATACCGCCGTCTGGATCGTCATGTGCAGCGAGCCTGCGATACGCGCGCCTTTGAGCGGCTGCTTCGGGCCGTATTCCGCGCGCGTGGCCATCAGGCCCGGCATTTCCGTTTCGGCAATTTCGATTTCCTTGCGGCCCCAATTGGCGAGACTGATGTCTTTGACGGCGTAATCCTGGCTCACTGACAGCTCCTGTTGACGGCAGGGCGATATAGCAGCGCTCGCCGGACCGGGCAAGGAACATATAAAGAAATATGCATGTGTTTATTTCTATATTTTGAGGCTAAGAGCTCTTGGCCTACTTCTATTTGTTCGGCGAATTTTGTGTTGGGATGGCGAGGGATTTAGTTCTTTTCATTCATCTATACTAGGTCAGAAAACCTAGCATTGTTTCGGCATTTTGAAAAGCGATTCGCGGGATCGCGGTTCCGGGCGTAACCTTTCGCGCTGGCTCTCCAGCAATGGCACTGCGTCCGAGTGCTCGTTCCTTCCAACTACAACCGGAGGACTTCCCCCATGAAACGCGTCACCGCCGCGCTCGCGGCTCTATTTGCGTTGATCATTCTTCCCGCAGCTGCCGCATCCGATCGCGGTTACGACAATGGCCCGGTCTGGGACTTCACTGCGATCCAGACGAAGGACGGTCACTTCGACGACTATATGAAGTTCGTCACCACCACCTGGAAGAAGCAGCAGGAGGCCATGAAAAAGGCCGGATACATCACCGATTACAAGGTCTATGTGGTTGTCGATCCGCGCGACAACGAGCCGGACATCTATCTGGCGACGCAAGTGAAGAACATGGCCGAATTCGACAGGTCTCTCGATGAGATGGAGGCATTTTTCGCCAAGAATTTCGGTTCGCAGGATCAGGCAAACAAGGAGCAAGCCGATCGCGGGACGATTCGCACCATCCGGGGCGACATGCTGGCACGCGAATTGATTCTGAAGTGAGCCTTCGCCTCACCCTCTCTTCATCAAGGAGAGAGGGTGAGGCAAGATTTTAACTCGCCTTTTTTACGCTTCCCGGCTAGGGATGACGCTTCCACTGGACGGAGTTGTGTATGGAGGCCGGTCCGGCGCGAAGTATTGCGGCGAGATTTCTTATCGCTGCAACGGTTCTCTTACTGACCGCGATGAGCGTTTCCGCAGTGGCATCGCCATGGGCGGAGACAGGCGATTCGCAACTGCGGTCCGACATCGAAATTCTCGCCAATGCGGGAATGCTCGACAACATCACGACCCATTGGCCTTTGCCTTGGCGCGACATTGTTGCGCGATTGCACGACTCCGATTCTCTGTCCCGGCAGCCTGGTTATGTTCGAGCCGCCGCGCGCCGCGTGCTCATGCAGGCGCGAGCAGGGACGCGCACGGGCCAGTTGCGGGCGAGCGTGACGGCTGACGGCACCAATTTGCCATCGGTCGTGCGTGGCTTCGATGCACTGGCACGCGGCGATTTCGATGGGCAGATGGCAGTCGAGTACAACTGGGAATCGACCTCGATCCGGCTGGCTGCGGGCGCCCAGGTCGATCACAACACGCACAAAGTCCATTTCCTGCCGGATAACTCTTACATTGCACAGCGCGTGGGCGATGCCGTGATCTATGGCGGCACGCTCTCCCATTGGTGGGGTCCCGGCTGGATTTCGGCGCTATCGCTTTCCAACAATGCACGTCCTTTTCCGCAAGTGGGTATCGCACGGCTGGACACCGCACCATTCAAAAGCCCATGGCTCAGTTGGCTTGGGCCTTGGCAGGGTGAATTTTTCTTCGGGTGGCTAAACGATGACCGTGTCATCCAGGACACGATGTATGATGGGTTGCGTTTCACTTTCAATCCATTGCCGGGACTCGAGATCGGTCTGGCGCGCACGCAGGAAGTCTGCGGCAGCCGCCATCGCTGCAATCCGATCGTTGACTATTTCCATTTTGCCAACGATCCAGGCGACGTGAACAACACAAACGACGAAGGGGAGTTCGATATACGCTACACAAACGTCCTCGGCGGCGTGCCGTTTGAACTATACACACAGATGATGAACGAGGACTCAAGCCCCATCAGCCATTCCGGCACGAGCCATCTATTC
Organism: Rhizomicrobium sp.; assembly: GCA_035548975.1. Taxonomy (GTDB): domain Bacteria; phylum Pseudomonadota; class Alphaproteobacteria; order Micropepsales; family Micropepsaceae; genus Rhizomicrobium. The sequence goes on along the minus strand of DASZRY010000082.1, from coordinate 29,007 downwards.
GGCGGCAGCATCTGGATCCCCATTGGCGGCAATCCGGTCCGACTTACGGTGGAATATACCGATAGCGTGGCAACGGCGGACATCTTCAGCTTCGGAGATTATATCCACGGCTTCGCCTACAACAATTGGGACTATGTCGACGGCATGCGCTATCGGGGCCAGACGATCGGTTTCAGCCTCGACAGCGACTCGCGGCTGTTGTCGGCGCAAGCAAGCTGGATCGACGGCGGCGATCGCACGTACACATTGACGTTTCACCACGCAGAGATTTCGACAGCGCAAAATCTATCTGGCAACATCGTCACGACTGCGCCGGTGAAGATCGATATGGGCGTGGCGCGCGTGACTGTTCCGTTCCGCAGCCTGAAGCTCGACGTGGAGGGACGCCTGCAAAGCGACCAGCCGCGGCCGGATCGCGGCTTCGCCGCCTCGATTGAGGCGCGTGTAAGGTTGGGGCTGTAGACTCAGTCTTCGCCGAATTTGGCATCGGCCAACGCCAGCAGCGCGACAACAGCCGCTTCGGCATCTTCCCCTTCCGCACATATCTCGATTTCCGAGCCCATGCTCGCGGCCAGCATCATCAATCCCATGATGGAGCGGGCATCGACCATCTGGCCGTCCTTTGCGACCGTGATATGCGATTTGAAACGGGCGGCGGCTTCCACAATCTTGGCCGAAGCGCGGGCATGAAGCCCGCGCTTGTTGGTAATTTTCGCGACGGCGCAGATGCGCGCTGCGCTCATCTACGACACACCCGCGAGATCGGCCGAACCGGCGCGCATGTATTTCCGCCCGGCTTCGATGGCCTCTTTCACCGCCTGTTCGAGCGGAAGCTTGTTGCGCACATCGACAAGCTTGATGAGGCTTGGAAGGTTTGCACCTGCCAACACCTCGATCTTTCCACGTTCCAACAGCGTGAGCGCCAGATTGCAGGGCGTGCCGCCGAACATGTCGGTGGCTATGACGACGCCATTACCGACATCGACCGACTTGGCTGCCGCAGCAATTTCGCGCTGACGCCGTTCGATGTCATCTTCGGGGCCGATGCACACGGCGCGCAGGTGGGTTTGCGGTCCCACCATATGCTCCATCGCTGAAATGAATTCCTGAGCCAGCCGGCCGTGGGTGACGAGAACGATGCCGATCATGTCAAAGTCTGTTAAGTTGTGGTGAAAACATAGCAATCCTTTGCGGCGATTAAAGCCCCTTCGCGCGGTCACGGAATCGATTTTGCACGAAGGCCGCAGCGGCGAGCGCCACTTTCGCCGGAGCGGCTGCGTCCGACGCTTCCATCTGCACAATCGGTGGCCATTTGTCGCGTGAAAGCAATAGCGGCCGGGGCGGTTCGTAAACTCTGCGGTGCGGCAGGCGCCGGGGTTTGGCGTCCGTCAGCTTTACAACCAGTGCAATTGCAGCATCGCGAACGTATGGGATTTCCACGATTCCCACGCCTCGCGCCTCAATGAAGCCCGCGATGTTCGCGGGCGCACGCGCCATGAGCCGTCCGCCGCGCACGAAAAGTTCAACGCGGTCATCGGCAACAAGCTTTGCCCCCGCAGCAATCAATTGGAGCGCCAACATCGACTTTCCGGCACCGCTTTTTCCCAGGATGAGTACACCGGCTCCGGAAGGCACGCCAAAGGCCGAGCCTGCGCGCTCCAAGCGGACGCAACTTGCATGAATGTTCGTCATGCGCGCGCCAAGGGAAGTTCGACCACGAAGCGGGCGCCGATGCGGCGGCCGTCCGCACTGTGGCGGTTCTCCGCCCAGATTCGACCGCCGAACCCGGATGCGATTTGGCGGGCGATGGAAAGTCCGAGGCCCGAATTGTTGCCGAAGCCGTGGCCCGCAGGTCGCTCGGTGTAGAAGCGCTGGAAAATGGTTTCTAGATTGTCGGGCGGAATACCGGGGCCTTCGTCGTCCACGGTAAATCGCGCGCGCAAACCCGAAGCGGTGGCGGTGACCGTGACGGTGCCGTTATCCGGACTGAATGAGATAGCGTTGTCGATCAGGTTGCGGAATATCTGCCCCAGGCGTTCGTCCCGGCCGAGCACGATCGGATTGTTGGGAAGACGGCTCTCGAGCACGACTTTCACCCCGCGCGGAACATCGGAGAAGCCATAGATTTCCACGATGGTTTCGAGCAGGCGCTCAATATCCACCGGTTCGGAGTGTTCGCGGCTCAATTCCGCGTCAAGGCGCGAAGCATCGGATATGTCGCTGATAAGGCGGTCGATGCGCTTGACGTCGTTTTTCACGATCTGGGTCAGGCTTTCGCGCGTGGCGTCGTCCTTGGCGCGGGAGAGCATTTCGGTGGCGCTTTTGAGCGACGTGAGCGGGTTTTTCAGTTCGTGCGCAACGTCGGCCGCAAATCTTTCGATCGCGTCTATTCGATCGTAAAGAGCGCGCGTCATTCCGGAGATACTGGTGGCGAGATCGGAGATTTCGTCGCGCCGCTCGTCCATGAGAGGAATGGTCTCGCGGCCTGTCCTGCCGCGGCGCACGCGGTCGGCCGCATCGGCAAGGCGGCGCACCGGCTGTGCGACGAAGCGCGCGAGATAGAGCGAGGAAACGATCATCGCGATCATGCCTACAGCGAAAACCTCCAGAAGCGTGGTTCGCTCCTCGCGAAGGATCGCGTCGATATCGCCGCCCTCGGTGGAGACCATCAGAACGCCATAGACGGTGCGAAAGCGCTGAATCGGCACGGCGACGGAAAGTACAAGCTGGTTTTGATCGTTGACCCGCTGGGCGGTTCCGATTTCTCCGGAAAGCGCTGCAAGCACTTCGCCATAGACCCGGCCGTCTATCCCGGCTTCGAAATAGGGGGCGAGCTTTGCAAATGGGCGAACGCCCATCACGCCGTCGAAGATGCGCGTCCACCAATCCTTGATCTGGCTCCATGTATCGAGCGGTGGAAGCTCGCGGGTTTCGACAATGTTGCGAGCCAGAAGATTGCGCGTGTCCAGCGACAGGCGGCCATCCGTTGCATAGAGCCGGGCGCGCAGCCGCGTGGGCTCGATGAGCTGACGCAAAAGCGGCTCGGCTTCCGAGATCTTGATGTCGCGCGCGTTTTCGTTGGTTGTGTATTCGGCAAGCGTGGAGGCAACGATCAAGGCTTGCTCTTTAATTCCCTGCAAACGCTCGTCGACAAGGCCGACGCGGTTGGCCTGCACGATGATGACGCCCGCGATCAGCACCACAAGCGTTGCGGCGTTGAAGAGAATGATGCGCCGTGTCAGCGCGGAAGCGCGCGCCTGGAAGCCCGAGCCGGACTGGCGGGCAACGCGCGTGGGCAACCGGTCGCCGAGCCGGGGCAGGGCGCCGGTAAACGTCGGACGGTTTGGCGTACGGTCGTTCGTGGGCGTCACGCCTCGCGGTAGCGGTAGCCGACGCCGTAGAGCGTCTCGATGGCGTCGAAATTGTCGTCGACGGCCTTGAATTTCTTGCGCAGGCGCTTGATGTGACTGTCGATGGTGCGGTCGTCGACATAGACCTGATCGTCATAGGCCGCGTCCATCAGGTTGTCGCGGCTTTTCACGAAACCCGGACGCTGCGCCAGACACTGCAGAATCAGAAATTCAGTGACCGTGAGGCGCACCGGCTTTCCATCCCATGTGCATTCGTGCCGTTGCGGGTCAAGCGCAAGTTTTCCCCGCACCAAGGCTTCCTTTTTGGGTTCGACAGTGCCGGCGGGCGGTCCGCCCTTGCTGGAATCTGCGCGACGCAGGATCGCCCGCACCCGTTCGAGCAGCAGGCGTTGGGAGAACGGTTTGCGAATGTAATCGTCCGCGCCGGCGTTCAGTCCCATCAGTTCGTCGATCTCTTCGTCTTTCGAGGTGAGAAAGATCACTGGCATGTCGGCGGTTTGGCGCAGCCGGCGCAACAGTTCGAGACCGTCCATGCGCGGCATTTTAATGTCGAGGATGGCCAGGTCCGGCGGCGTGGACGTGAGCGCGCTCAGCGCCGACGCGCCGTCGGAATAGGTGCGGACATGATAGCCTTCCTGCTCCAGCAGCATGCTGACGGAGGTGAGGATGTTCTTGTCGTCGTCGACGAGTGCGATGGTCGCCATGGCCCAATCCCAGCCGGTGAGGGGACTAATATAGGCCCCTGACCTGCATTTCAAAGTGGCGGAAACCAAGCGGAATTGCGGCGACCGCCGATCAAACGAACTCGACCTTCAGGATCTCATAGGACCGTGCGCCGCCCGGAGCGGCCACCTCGACCGAATCGCCCTTCGATTTTCCAATAAGGGCGCGCGCAATCGGCGAGGAGACCGAGATGCGCCCCTTTTTGATGTCGGCCTCATGGTCGCCCACGATCTGATACGTGCGCTCCTCATCGGTATCTTCGTCGACCAGCGTAATGGTGGCGCCGAATTTCACCGTGTTGCCGGAGAGCTTGGAAACGTCGATCACTTCGGCGCGGCCGAGTTTGTCCTCCAGTTCGATCACGCGGCCTTCAATGAAGGCCTGGCGTTCCTTGGCGGCGTGATATTCGGCGTTTTCGGACAGATCGCCGTGGGCGCGCGCCTCCGCGATCAACTTGATGATCTCGTGGCGTTCCACGTTCTTCAGGTGGTTGATCTCGTCTTCGAGGGCCTTATAGCCACTCGCGGTCATCGGTATGCGTTCCATAGCCAATCCCAAAAGAGGCAAAACCGTTCCCTCCGGCCGGCGGGTTCCTCCCGCACCGGACGAAAAATCGGACGCTTTCGCCTAAGTCCCTGTCCCGACTGGATTATTTAAGGTAATGGCCCAGGCGGAATTTCACAAATTGTAAGATTGAAGGGGGGCGACTTCAAGGGAGCCGGTCCTAAGTGCCGCGATGGCCTGTGTCGCAGCCGCCGCGCCTGCCATGGTGGTGTAATAGGGAACTTTCATCTGGAGCGCCGTGCGGCGGATTGAGAACGAGTCGGCCAGCGCCCGCGAGCCCTCGGTGGTGTTGAAGACAAGCTGGACTTCGCCGTTCTTGAGCGCGTCCACGATGTGCGGGCGGCCTTCCAGGACCTTGTTGATATCCTTGGCCGCGATCCCCGCCTCGCGCAGCCATTTTGCGGTTCCGCGGGTGGCCACGATCGTGAATCCCATCGCGACCAGTTCCCGCGCGGGCTGCAGCGCCAGGTCCTTGTCCGCGTCTTTCACGGAAATGAACACCGTGCCGCCGAGCGGAAGCTTGAGGCCTGCGCCGATCTGGCTCTTGGCGAAGGCGCGGCCGAAATTCTCATCGAGTCCCATCACCTCGCCTGTGGAACGCATTTCGGGACCGAGCACCGTGTCCACGCCTGGGAAACGGCCGAACGGCATTACCGCTTCCTTGACCGCGATGTGGCTGGAGGTGGCGCGTGTGAGATCGAAATCTTTGAGCCTTTCGCCGGACATCACACGCGCGGCGATGGCGGCAATGGGAAGACCCACGGCCTTGGCGACGAAGGGCACCGTGCGGCTGGCGCGCGGATTGACCTCCAGCACATAGATGTCGCCATTTTGCACCGCATATTGCACGTTCATCAGCCCACGGACGTTCAACGCCTTGGCCAGCGCAATGGTCTGACGCTCGATTTCCCTCACCACTTCGGGCTTGAGCGAATGGGGCGGGATCGCGCAAGCCGAGTCGCCCGAATGCACGCCTGCTTCTTCGATGTGTTCCATGATTCCGGCAATGAAGACTTCACCATCCGCATCGCCGATGGCATCGACGTCCACTTCAATGGCATGGTGCAGGAAGCCGTCGATCAGGACCGGATTGTCGCCCGAAATGCGGAAGACGTCGCCCGATTGCACCTGCGCCTTGAGCGAGGCTTCATCGGGAACGACGACCATGCCGCGCCCGCCAAGAACGTAGGAAGGGCGCAGAATTATGGGGAATCCGATTTCATTTGCCGCTGCGACGGTCTCCTCGGCCGTCATGGCAGTAGCATTGCGCGGCTGCTTGAGCCCGAGCTTTTGCAGCAGCACCTGGAAACGCTTGCGGTCTTCCGCCAAGTCGATTGCGTCGGCGGATGTACCCAGAATCGGCACGCCTTCATCGACCAGCGTGTTGGCAAGTTTTAGCGGCGTCTGCCCGCCGAACTGCACGATCACGCCGGCAAGCGTGCCATTCGACTGTTCCTTGCGGACGATTTCGAGAACGTCCTCCGCCGTCAATGGCTCGAAATAGAGCCGGTCGGAGGTGTCGTAGTCCGTGGAGACGGTTTCGGGATTGCAGTTGACCATGATGGTCTCGAAGCCCTGCCCCGATAGAGAGAACGCCGCATGGCAGCAGCAATAGTCGAATTCGATCCCCTGGCCGATGCGGTTGGGGCCGCCGCCCAGAATGACGATCTTCTTCTTGCCGGTCGGTTTGCTTTCGCATTCGACTTCGCCCGCGACGGGGTTTTCGTAAGTCGAATACATGTAGGGCGTGATCGCGGCGAATTCCGCGGCACAGCTGTCGATACGCTTGAACACCGGATGGACGTTCAATCTCGTGCGCAGCTCGCGAATGTGCTTTTCCTTTTGCCCCGTGAGTTTGGCGAGGCGGGCATCGGAGAAGCCCATCATCTTCAGGCGCGAAAGGCTTGCAGCGTCTTCGGGTAGGCCTCCCGCCCGCACCTGCGCTTCCACATCGACGATGGCTTTGATTTCACCGAGGAACCAGGGATCGTATTTGGTGATCGCGGCAATTTCCTCAATCGGAAAACCGTGGCGGATCGCCTGTGCGGCCAACCGGATGCGATCGGGCGTTTGGTGGGCAAGTGCGGCGCGGATCGCATCCTTGTCATTCGCCAGTTCGATTTCGTCGAGTCCGGTTAGGCCTGTTTCCATCGAACGCAAGGCCTTCTGGAAGGATTCCGCGAAAGTGCGGCCGATGGCCATGGCTTCGCCCACCGATTTCATCGAGGTCGTGAGAATGGGTTCGGCGCCCGGGAATTTCTCGAATGCAAAGCGCGGGATCTTGGTCACCACATAGTCGATAGTGGGCTCGAACGATGCGGGTGTGACCTTGGTGATGTCGTTCTGCAATTCGTCCAGCGTATAGCCCACGGCCAGTTTCGCCGCGATTTTCGCAATCGGAAAACCCGTAGCTTTCGAAGCAAGCGCGGAAGAACGCGACACGCGCGGATTCATTTCGATAACGACCATGCGGCCGTCCTTTGGATTCACCGCAAATTGTACGTTAGAACCGCCCGTCTCCACGCCAATCTCGCGCAAGACCGCGATCGAAGCCGAGCGCATGCGCTGATATTCCTTGTCGGTCAGCGTGAGCGCCGGGGCCACCGTGATGGAGTCGCCGGTGTGGACGCCCATCGCATCCACATTCTCGATGGAACACACGATGATGGCGTTGTCGGCGCGGTCGCGCACGACTTCCATCTCGAATTCCTTCCAGCCGAGAACGGACTCTTCGATCAGCACTTCGTTGGTGGGCGAAGCATCGAGACCCGCTTCCACGATTTCGAAAAATTCTTCCTTATTGTAGGCAATGCCGCCGCCTGTGCCGCCCAAGGTGAACGAAGGGCGGATGACGGCGGGCAAACCCACCAACGCAAGTGCTTCTTTCGCGGCGCCATGCGCTTCCGGCGCCAATCCCATGATGGGATTATTCATGCTGTCGTAGAGGAAGTTGCCCTGTTCGTCCTTCTTGTGGCGCAACTCGCCTTTCAAAGTAATGCCGCGTGGAACCTCCAGGCCGATCTTGAGCATGGCACGGCGGAAGAGCTCGCGGTCTTCCGCCTTGTCGATGGCATCCGCTGAGGCGCCGATCAGCTCGACGTCATATTTTTCGAGCGTGCCGCGCTTGCGCAGACTGAGCGCGGTGTTGAGCGCGGTCTGCCCACCCATGGTGGGCAACAGCGCGAACACCCTGCCTTCGGGCACGTTGGGGCGTTCGCGCGCGATGATTTTCTCGACGAAATCCGGCGTGATCGGTTCGATATAGGTCGCATCCGCCAGACCTGGGTCGGTCATGATGGTCGCGGGATTGGAATTGACCAGAACGACGCGATATCCCTCTGCCCGCAACGCCTTGCAGGCCTGCGCACCAGAGTAGTCGAATTCGCACGCCTGACCGATAACGATGGGCCCTGCGCCTATGATGAGGATGGTGTGGATATCTTTTCGTTTGGGCATCTTGTCTCGCGCGCGCAGGACCCCGCGCGCGCAGCGCGGCGTTCCAGAGCAAGTTTCAGGCTAGGGGGACCGTGTAGCGGGGAGTCGGAGCCGGGGCAACCCTTGTTTCGTCGCAGCGTGAACTTGGTCAGACCTTGATGCGAAAATGGCCGCTTGGCTGGCGATTTTAGCGGAATTGGAGGGTTGGCCAGAGCTCTGCAGGAGGATCAAACGCCTCGGAAAGGCGGAACGCCTCCGGTGAGGTGTTTGCGGCAGCTATGACCGGCAGTAGAATCACATCCGCAGTGGCTCAATCCTGGGCGACCGAACCGACAGGGAAGGGGTATGCCAATGCCTATGCTCCAAGCCTTCATTCATCGTCTCAATCAGAAATTTTCGGTTGATGAAATCAAGCGGACCGCCAAATCCGCAAAAATGCTTGCTCCCGGCCAACCGCTGAACGCCGGAATCGTTATGCGCAAGGGTAGCGTGGCCTACAAGCCGGTGCAGGCCTACCTAGAGTCGATGCCCGGCGTTCTGGCAGAGACTTTGCGCAGCGTGATGCACTACGCACTCACCAGCACTCCGCCAAAGCCTATCACCTTCACCTGGACTCCCGCGTATGAATTCGAGGTCGGCGTCACGGAATTGGGCTGCGGAATCGTGGTGCAGGTGAGGGGGCGATATCCCCGGGACAAGCCGCCAGCCCGCGGGCAGGACTAGACGGTCGCCTCAGGACCTGCCGCGCCGACACCGGCGAGCAGCAAACCGCCCAGAAAGTGATCGCGATCTGCGGCGTTGGCATAGGTTGCCAGTCTGGGCGAATCGGCTGCGATTTTTGCCATCAGGGGCGGGGGCAAGGCCCTGCGCGCGTCCTCAACGCGGCCGAGGCGCGCCAGCGCGGCCGCCAGAAGAACATGCCCCGGCGCAAAGCTGTGCTCGATTGCAATCCGGGCTTTCGCGACCGCTTCGGAATAGTTCTTCGATTGATAGTGGGCCAGGGCGAGGGATGCGATCATGGAACCGAATTGCGGATCGAACGGGCTGTGCATAACGCCGCGTTCGATCGGTTCAATCGCCTTTTCAGGTTCGCCGCAATAAATGAGTACCTGACCGAGCCGCAAATGGCCGTAGGCAAAGTTGGGATTGAGCGCCACCGCGCGGCGCGCAGCATCCAGTGCCGCCACATGTTTCGCCAGATAGAGCGCGGCGCCGGAATAGGCGAAGTGCGCATAGGCCTCGTTGGGATCGAGTTCGATTGCCCGCGAAGCTGCATGGAGGGAAGCGCCAAGATCGTCATCGGGATGTTCGGACCAACCGTAGACAGTCGCGCCTCCATACAGAATGCGCGAAAGCCCGACATAGCCAAGCGCCATCTGCGGATCGCGCGCGACGGCCTCGCGAAACAATTCAACGGCGTTGCGATATCCTTCGGCCGAGACCCTGTTTAGATGCCACATGCCACGGAGATAGCAATCAAAAGCAGTGTAATCTGTCAGGCTCTTGTGGCTGAGACGGACATTTTCGCTTTGCAGCAAGGCCGGTTCGATGGCCTGAACGACCTGGCGCGTGATTTCGTCCTGCAATGCAAGAATGTCCAGAAGATCGCAATCGAACTTTTCCGCCCAGATATGCGCACCGATGTTCGCATCCAGCAGCTGCACGGTGACACGCACACGGGTTTCCACCTTTCGCACGCTGCCTTCCATAACGTAGCGAACGCCGAGCTCGCGCCCGATGCGGCGCACGTCCATCGCCTTGCCTTTGTAGGTGAAGCTCGAATTCCGCGCGATGACGAAAAACGAATGCCAGCGCGACAGAGCCGTCAGAAGATCTTCGGCAATCGCATCGGCAAGATACTCCTGCTCCGGATCGCCGCTCATATTGAGAAACGGCAGGACCGCGATCGAGAGCTTGTCCGGAACTGGAATACGATCGGCCGGTAACGCGGGGGCATCGGCGACAACTCTGTATGTGTTGATCGGGCGGTCCATGTTCTTCAGTTGCTGCGGCCCCATGTCCTCGAACGCGGCCTTGACCCGCCCGACGGTATCGTCGCGCACGCGCGCGGAAATGCAGATACCGCCCGGATCTGCAAGGGCCTGAATTCGCGCAGTAATGTTCACGCCTTCTCCGAAAATGTCTCCGTCTTCGACGACCACATCGCCCACGTTGATGCCAATGCGGAAGTCCATACGCTTGTCCGGGGGCGAGTTTGCATTGCGCGCAGACATGGAATTCTGGATCTCGAGCGCGCATTCCAGCGCTTCGACGACGCTGCCGAATTCAACGAGCAGGCCATCGCCCAAAGTCTTGATCACACGTCCGTGGTGCGATGTCACCGCCGGGGCGAAGATTTGGGCGACATGATTGGAGAACTGTGCAAGCGTGCCTTGCTCGTCCAGCGAGACCAGGCGGCTGTAGCCGGCGACATCGGCGGACAAGATTGCAGCCAGTTTTCTTGATGCTCTTTGTTGCGCCATTCGGCCTCTCAGCGCAGAGCCGGGCGCAACACTATCTCATGGCGGGTTGGTTGCACATCAGGCAATCGCGCGAGAGGGCTTCAGCTCCGCCATCTAAGCGTCTGTTCCTTAACAGGATTCACGAAAGGTTCGCCGGTGGCAGAGAATTCCGCCCAAGCTTTCTTCAGTCGATGGTACCAGATGGCGGGCTGGTCGGCGTCGCGGATCAGCATGAGATTGGGATTGAATTTCAAGCCATCGCGCTGAAGTTCCACCATGCGACGGTCATCGCCAAGAAATGTGGGGCCGAGCGCCATGAAGAACGGGCGAATGAAGCCGAGCCAGAATGGCCAATAAAAAATCTGCGTGACTTGCGTGGTCTGCGCGTCGATGGGCGTGCAGGCGGTCAGCCCCACCACGTCGGTTTGCCGCCCGAACAGCGTGCTTCGGATATTCTCGAACCGGATACCGGGCAGTTCAAAGGTGATCTCTGTCGTCACGTCGCCGCCGAGGATCTTGTAAGCAGGCTTGCTGGGCTGGTGGCGGGTCATCACAAAGCCGCGCTCCTGCGGCGCATAGGCCTTTTCCTTGAGACGTTGGGCGCGCTTCCACCACCAGCGGCCATGCACATAGGGCGCGTGCGCCGGATCCATCAGGCCGATAACCGCGTGATCCATATGACAATGGAATGTTTGGCTGATATGCCAGCGCGGTTTGGCATTGGGCACGCCAACCTTCGGCGGTTCGAAGGCGGGTTGCTGTCCGTCGCGGCTGGGCATGAATATCCAGATAAGGCCGTCCTGTTCGCGTGTGGGATAGCTGCGTACCTTGATGCGGCTCGCATCCATATCGTTTTCGTCGACCAGCGACGGAATGAGCGAGCACACGCCATCGGCGCGGAAGCGCCAGCCGTGATACGGACACTCGACGGAATTCTCGTCCGTCACGCGGCCCGCGGAGAGCGGCACGCCGCGATGGGGACAGATATCGCGCAGCGCGAAAACTTTACCGTCGCGCAAGCGTCCGATCACCACCGGTTCGCCGAGCAGGATTTCGCGCCGCATCTTGCCCGGCACAACAGACTTCGCCAGCGCGGCCATGTACCAGAGGTCGCGCAGGAAAGTGGGCGCGGTATCGGCGCCGGCCGGCTGCGAGGTTTCCGCGTTCACTGCTTCTTGCCGCCGGCCGGCTTCAAAAGGCTGTCGAGCGTGGTCATGAATTGCTGCCCCTTATAGGCAGGCAGTTTATAGGCCCATCCGTCGGCGCGCGCATCTATGGCGCGAGCCTCCTTTTCGGCGGCCACTTTGCCGGGCACGGCTTCGGCCGATACAGTTGCCCAATAATCCTGGCCCTGTTTGATAACCTTTGCAGTGACCAGAAGGCCGTCGAAAGTGCGGGTCACGACACGCGTGGCGCCGGTGAAATCGAAACCCTGCGCAGGTTTGATGTCGTCAAAGGTAAAGCCGACCGCGGCCACCGCCACGCCATCGGGCGCCTGCGCGCTAAGAAGTTCGCGGCCCTTGGGGAGCGATGCGAGATGGAAATCGGCATCGCTCGGCTTGTCGCGCAGCACCGAATAGGATGAACCATCCGCAGGGAAGACGCCGACTTCCTGTATACGGGCGCGGTCTATGTCCATCACCTTATGATCGATCCATTGGGACGGATCGCTTTGTGGCTGCAACACGCCGCGCGCGAGCCAGCTTTGCGTCGAATCCGGCTTGCGCACGAAGATGCCGGACAGGCCGCTCGCGTCTCCAATATCCTGCGACTTGCCCGCGATGAGCGAAGCGAGCGCGTTTCCTTTTTCGTCCGACAGAGTGATGAGCACGCCATTGCCGCCGCTCGACGGGGGATCGAGATCCAGATACCGCAGCCAATCGACACGTGCGGTTCGCGGCTCGATGGTTTGTAACGTCGCCACGGCATTGATCGTCTTGTTCACCTGTTCGAAGGAAGCGGGATAGTTGCCGCGTTCGGGCAGCACCCAACCCTTTTCGGGCACAAACGTCACGTCGAAGGCGCCGAATTTCTGCGAGGCAATGTGGATTTTGGCTACATCGCGCACGTTATGCGCAAGGCCTGGAAAGAAGGTTTCCGGCGTCGGCACCGGAGCGGCGGCTTTTTCCTGACGATAGAGCGCAAATGCGGCGAGCACCACGAGCAAAACGGCAGCGATGATCAGGATCAGGAGATTGCGGCGGCGGCGATCCATCGCGTGCTCCTATAGGCTCAACGCGCGCGCCCGGCGGCGGCGGCGCAGAAACGCAAGTCCCATGGCGAACACGGCCACAAGCAGCGGTACCAGCGCGATATTGATGAAAGCGAGCCATTCGCCCAGCCGGTCGACTTCCTTGCGCAGATTGTGCTGCACGTCGCGCAGTTGCGAACGCGTGTCGAGGAGTTCGCGGCGGAATCGCTCGATCTCGGATTGCTGGGCGGCGGAGACCGCGCCCGATTGCGTGTTTGCGGCAGTGCTGCCCTGTTGCAGCGCGCGCAGACGATCCTGCGTATCGGTCATCTTCTGCTTCAACGCATCGGCTTCCGACTGGAATTGCGCCTGCGCATCGGCTTGCAGTTTCTGGACGACGGTGAAGGGCCGGTCGTTCGTGGCGCGTGTGCGCAACGAGATCAGATCGTCAGAGCCCATAAGGTTTTCGACGGCGTTGAGGACGAAGGCGCCATTGTCCGCAAACGTGGCGGCGAGGCGCTTGCCGTAAAGGTCCTGCACGCGCACCCAGAAGCGATCGTCGAGAATATCGGTGTCGGCGACGACAACGATGTTGGCGTCGGCCTTGCTGGATTTGATTCCGGCAGACAATGGCGGCGTGCCCGCGGCTTGTGGCGGCGGGCCGTTGGGAAAAGCGGTCTTCACCGGACCGGAGAGGCGCGCGGCAATCGCATAGCGTTCTCCAGTGGCGCGGATCGATGCCATCAGCTGTTCGGGCTGAATCTTGCTGCGCGCTTCATCGCTGCCGATCGGCATGGCGAGATCGGAGGATTGCACAAGAGGTGTGAATTTGGTCGTTGCACCTTTGAGCGGTGTAAGGAATCCGACACTCGCGAGGTTCAGCACCTGCAAATTCGCCGTTAACGGATCGTGCTTGTCGAAATTCTCCGGGGTCAGATGCAGCCAGAGCGGATAGGCCGTCACGGGATTGCGCGGGTCGGCGGACAATTGCACACGCTGGGCAAGCGAGCGATCCACGATCACCTTGCTGGGATCGAAGGCGATCCCCCAGGCCTTGAAGAGTTTCGGCAGATCGGAAGCGGGCGCTTGTCCCGATTGCGGATCGAAACCGCCTCCAGGCTGGGCCATTTCCGAATTTGGATCGACGAATACCAATATGCGGCCCCCGCGCAGCACAAATTGATCGATGGCATAGAGCTGCGTGTCATTGAGCACCGCCGGATGCGCGATCATCAGCACGTCCACGTCGGGCGAAATGCGGATGAAATCTGCCGGCACCATGCGGGTGTCGTAGGTCTGGCGAAGCTGTTCGTAGACGATATAGGGCTGCGCGCGGCCCTGCATTGCGGCCATCATGCCGCCCGCGCCCACGTCGAGCGGCAGGCTCGTGATAATGCCGAGAACCGGTTTTTTCGGCGTAGACAGGCGATAGATCAGCGAAGTCAGATCGTATTCAAGATAGGCTTCGCGATCCTGCGAGAAGAAGGGGATCGCCTCCTTTCCGTCGATCGTGTTGGTGCCGACAAGGCCGAAATAGACCATGTCGCCGGATTCTGTGGGCGCTCCGGTCAGTCCGTCCGACACTGCTTCATCTTCGGCGGGCGTGAAGGGTTCGGGATCGATTTCTTCGAGGATGATTTTGCCCCCGGAAATCGCAGCATAGTTGTGCAGCAGATCGCGCACACGATTCGCATAAGCTTGAATCTGCGCGTAGTCGGAAGCGACTTTCTTCGAATAGAAGAATTTGAGGGTTATCGGTTCCTGCAGTTTCTCGATCGTCGCCTTGGTTCCGCGGGACAGCGTGAAGAGGCTGTTTTCCGTGAGGTCAATCCTCGCATTGGTCACTGAGGCGTCGAGCGCGATATTGAGGGCGGCATAAATGACGACCGAAAGAACGATCACGGCGAAAGCATAAAAGCGGCGGGATATCGTGCTCATCTAGCCCACCTTCTTGAGGTCGATGACGACCGCATTGATCGTCAGGAACAGCACGATGACCGAAAGGAAATAGACCACATCGCGCAGGTCGATCACGCCTGCGGCAATGGAGGAAAAGTGGGTGAGAAAGCTGAACGACGACACGGCATTCACCAGCACCAGCGGCGCCCAGGCCCGGAAGAAATCGAGCACGATCGGCGCGCCGGAAACGGTGAACAGGAAGCACACCACCACACTCACCACGAACGCGATCACCTGATTGGCGGTAACGGCGGAGATGCATTCACCGATGGCGAGATAGGCGCCGGCCATCATGAAACTGCCAATGTAGCTCGCGCAGATCACGCCGTTATCGGGACTGCCGAGATAGTTGACAGTGATCCAGATGGGAAAGGTGAGGGCGAGCGCCACGCCGGTGAATGCCCAGGCGGCGAGGAATTTGCCGACCACCGCTGCGCTAATCGGAACGGGCAGGGTGAGCAACAATTCCATCGTGCCTGTGCGCCGTTCCTCCGCCCACAATCGCATCGCGATGGCGGGAACGAGGAAGAGATACAGCCAGGGGTGATACCCGAAGAAAACAGTGAGGTCGGCAATGCCGTTATCGTAGAATCGGCCAATGTAGAAGGTGAACGCGCCCATCGCGAAGAGGAAGATCACGATGAAAACATAAGCCAGCGGCGTTGCAAAATAAGCGGCGAATTCGCGCTTGAAGATGGGCCAGATTTGGTTCATGCGCGTACCTCTCTGGCGCGCGCGGTGTCCTGCGTGGTGATGGCGCGAAAAACCTCATCCAGACGGCCCGCTTCTGCGTAAAGCTCTTTCACGTTCCAGTTCTTGGCGAGAGCACTCACGTCTTCGATCAGCAATGCACCGCTCTTCGGGAATGCGGTCAATTCGACAATTCCGTTGGCCAGCTTGCGTTCTTCGACGCCTGCGCAATCGTGAAGGGCTTTGAGTTTCGATTTGATTGCGCCCGCATCGCCCGCCGCAACTGTGAGCGTGACGGCATTGTGATGTTTGGAGCGCGCGAGCAGTTGCGCCGGCGTGCCGTCGGCGACAATGCGTCCGCGATCGATGATGACCGCGCGCGTGCAGATCGCGTCCACTTCTTCCAGCAGGTGCGTGGAGACGATGATGGCCTTTTGCGGTGCCATCGCGCGGATCAACCCGCGTACGGCGTGCTTCTGGTTGGGGTCGAGACCGTCGGTCGGCTCGTCCATGATTAGCACGGGCGGGTCGTGCAGAATGGCTTGCGCCAATCCCACGCGGCGCTTGAAACCCTTCGACAGCGTTTCGATCGGCTGATCGAGTACCGGGTCGAGATCGCATTTCGAAACGGTGTCCGCGATGCGCGTACGCGCTGCGTTGCCGCTTAAACCCCGCACCTGTGCAATGAAATTCAGGAATTGGCGGGGCGTCATATCGCCGTAGGCGGGCGCGCCTTCGGGCAGGTAGCCGATCTGTTGCCGGGCGGCGATTCCATCCGATTCGATATCGTGGCCTAGCACACGCACCCGCCCTGAGCTGGGCGAGAGGTAGCCCGTAATCATCTTCATGGTGGTGGATTTGCCCGCGCCGTTCGGGCCCAGGAAACCAAGCACCTCACCCTTTTTGACGGAAAGGTCGATTCCGGCTACGGCGGCGAGCGGCCCGAAGTTTTTGGTCAATCCCTCGATTTCGATCATCGGCTTGGGGAAGATCCGGATATACGGGGCGAATTTCCTTAGAGAACTCAAGACGCACTCGCAAGACCGCTCGCGTTACCGTTATGTCAGGACCGCCTTTTCCCGGCCACGGGTTGACTGGAAGGACTGGGCGGGAAAGATGAAGTTTCACATATCGGGATGAAACGCTGAGTCCTCTACAATTAATCGACCGCAAAATCCTCGAGCGCTGCACTCTGATCGGCATCCTGCTTGAAGTGGTGCTGGTGGTGACAGGCCATTTCAGCCAATGGGTTGCACTGCATGTCTTCCAATTCGGCGGCATGATGATCGCGGCCATCTCCGGCTATCTCTATGGCATGCACAGCGCCAAGGGCTGGAACGCGAGTGCCTTAGCAGGCGCAATATCGGGCGGCACCTGCGGAATTATCGGCATTGCGGTCGCGGTCGTCTTGCGCGAATTGCCCATGCTCGCACTTGTTGTGGGCACGCTAATCTGCATTTTGACCGGCGCCATCGGTGGCTTGTTCGGTCAGATGGCTGCGAACATGCGGAAGCTGATTTAGACGCGCAGCATCAAACCGCCATCGACCACCAATCCGTGACCGGTGACGAAGCCGCCGTCGTCCGATGCCAGAAACAGCGCGCCGCGTGCCAGGTCGATCGGTTGACCCAGACGGCGCAACGCCGCCTTCTTGGCCCATATCTCGGCAACATCCGGCCGTGCGTCCCACAGACCGCTGGTCATGCCAGTTCTGATCGCGCCCGGTTCGAGGAAGTTGGCGGTGATTCCGAACTTGCCCAATTCCAGCGCGAGCGTGCGCGTGAGGCCCGCGACACCGGCTTTCGAGGCGCAATAGGCGGCAAGGCCATAGTCGGTACCTTCGGCCATGACCGAGGCCACGTTGATGATCCGGCCCGCCGCACTTTTGCGCAAGTACGGAATGGCCTTCTGGCAGAGGCGGAATTGCGCTGTAAGATTGACGGAGATCGTGCGGTCCCAATCCACTTGTTTCATCTCCTCGGCCAGCGCGTTGGACGCGACGCCCGCGTTGTTCATCACGATGTCGATCTGGCCGAAATGGGCGATGGCTTCCTTTACGATTGCCTCGGCCGCATCTTCATCGGCGACGCTTTTTTCGAAGGCTACAATGGCGGGGTGGTTTTCATGAGCTTTGGCCAGGCCCTTCTCCGGCAGGTCCACCGCCAGCACGCGCGCGCCTTCGGCTGCGAACAATTGTGCGGACGCCTTGCCGATGCCGCTGGCGGCGCCGGTTACGATGGCAACACGATCTTTGAGACGCATGGGGCTCCTCGCTGAATGTCTGTCCATTCAGCGTGACGCCATCCGATGCGGGAGGAAAGTGCCGGCTGCCCGAAGGAAACACCCGAAGGGGCTTGGGGGGCATGCTTTATGTCCGAGCATCTCTACGCTCGAGCAGCCGACATTGCTGATATGGGGGTATAAAGCGGCGTTGCAAGGGTCGAAATAAGGCACTTTTGGGGCAACCGGCGTTCCCTCCGGGAACGCTTGGAAGGCCTAAAGAGGCCTTTATCAGGAGGCCGCCTTGCGCTGAGTGCTATATGACGATTTGTTGAGTGCCCAGGTAGGAGTTCCCATGAAGTCTGCGCTCAGCATTCCCTCTGAGATCGAAAGTTATGTAAGGACTTTCGGCGTCCGCGAGCATCCCGCGCTCAAACGGTGCCGGGAGGAGACGCAGGCCCACAACCCGGCCGCGCGCATGCAGATCGGGGAGGACCAAGGCGCCTTCATGGGGCTTCTGGCGAAGCTGATCGGGGCCGTGCGTTATCTCGAAGTGGGCGTGTTCACCGGCTACTCGTCGCTTGCCGTGGCGCTGGCGTTGCCGCATGGGGGAAAGGTTGTGGCGCTCGATGTCTCCAGGGAGTTCACCGACACGGCCCGCGGCTACTGGGAAGAAGCGGGAATGTCGCACAAGATCGACCTCAGACTCGGCCCGGCGGTCGATAGTCTCGACAAAATGATCGCTGGCGGCGAAGGCCCGTTCGACATGGTGTTTATCGACGCCGACAAGCCCAATTACGACGGCTATTACGAACGCGCGCTGAAGCTCGTCCGCACGGGCGGCCTGATCGCGCTCGACAACATGCTGTGGAGCGGGAAGGTGGCCGATCCTTCGGACCAATCGGAAGATACGGTAGCGATTCGCGCGCTCAACAAAAAGATCCATGGCGATGACCGCGTGGATATCGCACTGGTCACGGTGGCCGACGGCATCATGCTGGCCCGCAAGCGCTAGACCGAAAACGCACACCCGATATCCGGATTTGGACGGCCTTCGCGCAATTCAATTAGCTTGCGGTGCCCCCGCCAATTAATTAGTTTTCAATATAATTATATTCGGGCCAGGGCAGGGACGAAGAGGGGCAAAAAAGATGGGACTTAGAGGCTGGGCTTTATCTGGCGCCGCGTTGGTGGCGTTGGCGGTTACGCACGCACAGGCGCAGACGGAATCTGCGCGCACGCAACAGACGATAGCAACGGAAAGTTCCGGCGGCATTGAGACCGTCGTGGTAACCGCGCGGAAACGTTCGGAATCCATCCAGTCCGTTCCGGTCGCGGTGACGGCGCTTGACTCGGATTTGATTGAAAAGCGCTTTGTGCACGATCTGACCGATCTCAATCATGAGGCGCCCAACATGCAGATCGAGGGCGTTGGCGCCATCCATCGCAATGCTGCTGTCATTTTCTCGCGCGGCATCGGCTACGGAAATGTCGACCAGGGACAAGACCCGGCGGTTGGAATCTCTATCGATGGCGTTTTCTACACACGTAACATCGGCTCTTTGCAGAATATGCTCGATGCCGATCATGTGGAAATCCTGCGCGGCCCCCAGGGTACGCTGTTCGGAAAGAACACGGTGGGTGGCGTCATCAATGTCACGACCAAGAAGGCCTCGACTGACGACCGCGATCTCGATCTCTTCATGCGCCTTGGCAATCTCGGCCGCTGGGACTACGGGGCGATTCTGAACGTTCCGGTGGACGATACGCTGGCCGTGCGGTTTGCTTATCAGAGTCAATTCCAGGACGGGCCGTTCCGCAACATCAGCACCGCTTCAACGCCATTCGATGGGCCGAAGCCTCGCGGCGACAGATTCGGTGGATTTGATGTCAAGACATTTCGCGGGTCTGTCCATTGGGAGCCCGTCTCGAATCTGACGCTGGATTTCAATGCGACATACATCAAGGACAGAAGCCCTTCAGTCGGCGGTCAGAACGGTTCGTTTGGCGGCGTGCCCGGCAAATTGCCGCCGGATCTGCTCTGGCTTTTGGGCGTTCCAGGCTATCGGCAGTTCGGCGGACCGAGCGATCCCTATGTCATCTTGCGCGACGTCGCAAACGGCGATTTTCAGGATAGCAGGATCCTCACGCTGAACGGCCGCTATCACGCGGATTGGTTCGATGTCGTGACGGTCACCGGCTACATGCACGATTCCAATCTCAGCTACAACGATTATGACGACACCGATCTTGCCGTGATCGAGTCGACCTATGGCCTTCATCACCGCCAGTTCACGCAGGAAATGCGGCTGGAATCGAACGATGGCGATTCGCCGTTCAATTGGGTGGCAGGACTCTACTACCTCAACAACCAATGGGATGCGGAGCAGCACTTGTCGATCGCGTTTCTGGCGCCTCCGCCGTTTGACCGGCAGGAAGATTTTGCGCATCAGAATGCCTGGAGCATCGCGCCTTTCGCCCAGGTCGATTACAACATCTTGGACAACCTCGAGGTTTCGGCCGGCGTGCGCTACACGCACGAAGACAAAAACATCTTCCGCATTGTTCAATACACGAAGATATTCGGTCCTGGACCGGGTATTTTCCGCGATCAGGACTGGTCGGATTTCACCTATCACGCCGGTATCAACTACCGGATCGCGCCCGACATGATGACATATTTCAAGTTCGATACCGGGTTTGTAGGCGGCGGCTGGAACTCGCGTGCCAACGACCCGGACAGTCTCGGCCCGTTTGCGCCGGAAAAGGCCCATTCCTACGAAATCGGGCTGAAGTCCGATTGGTTCGACCACCGCATGCGCGTAAACGCCGCTGCATTCTGGGCGAATTATGCGAACCTCCAAGTAGGCGTGTTTCACACTCTTCCTGGACACGATCAGGAAGAAAACGTGGTGGCCAACGATGCGTTCGAGCGTGCGCGCGGTTTCGAGTTGGAAGTAACGGCCGCTCCGATCGACAGGCTTATTCTTTCGGCATCGATCGGATATCTGGATGCGGTTTATACGAGCTTCTTATCCGACATACTGGGCCTGCAAGCGACAGATCCTTTTGTAGGCCTTGCCTGCAACGGGTCGATCGCACCGGTGCAATATGCTTCGCACGCCAGCGGCTGCTACCTGCGTCCGGCCTATTCGCCCAATTGGACCATGCGTTACGAGGCAAGTTATGTGATTGACCTGGATGGCCACGGAACGCTGACACCGGATGTCTACGTCACCTATGAGTCCACCCATTTCACAGATCTCAACAATTCGCCGGTCGGCCGTCAGCCGGGCTATGCGCTCTTGAACGGAAGCCTGAATTACGACGATCCCGATGGCCGGTTCCGTGTTTCCCTGTGGGCAAAGAACATCACAGATACACGCTATATCGTTTCAGACGTCCCGACGGCGAGTCTGTTCACCCAGCTTTACTTTGCCGATCCCCGAACTTTCGGCATGGAGCTTCATTTCAATACGGACTGGTCGAGCTGGAAATTCCATTAGTAGTCGGGCGCCGGGGGCTATACGCCCCTGCGAGCGCGTGTGGGCAGCTCTTGCACCG
The DNA here is from genome assembly GCA_035548975.1 of Rhizomicrobium sp. Taxonomy (GTDB): domain Bacteria; phylum Pseudomonadota; class Alphaproteobacteria; order Micropepsales; family Micropepsaceae; genus Rhizomicrobium. The sequence goes on along the minus strand of DASZRY010000082.1, from coordinate 7,828 downwards.
CGGTCCGAGCCGCCCCACAATCCGTTCGCATGGCCGAAGAACCCATAGCGTTGCACCGCGCGGAGGTCCGTCCCACCGCGCGGAACCCAGGTTGGGGCGGGTCGGTTTGGACGGCGGCGAAAGTCCGTTTCGACCGGGCCGAATTGAACCGCATTCTCACGCTGTACGGGCGCATGGTCGCGGCGGGGGAGTGGCGCGACTACGCCATCGATTTTTTGGACGACCGTGCGGTGTTCTCCGCCTATCGCCGCGCCAGCGAGGTGCCTCTCTACACAATCGTCAAACAGCCGAAGCTGAAGGCCAGGCAGGGCCAATATTCGGTGATTGCAGCCACGGGCCTAGTGCTCAGGCGCGGGCACGATCTCGATCAGGTCCTGCGTGTGCTGGACAAGAAGCTCGTCAAGGCGCTGGCGGATTGACGCTCCGCTTAACGTCCTCAATGTGAGGAGGCGTGAAACAAAAAGGCCCCGATTTGCATCGGGGCCTCTTCGCGTTTGGTACCTTCTGCTAGCGGCGATCGCCAAGAAGCCGCATCAACATGATAAACAGGTTGATAAAGTCCAGATAGAGCGCCAGCGCACCCATGATCGCGCCGCGGCCGGCAACCGTGCCGTCCATGTTCGCGACGTACATTTCCTTGATCTTCTGGGTGTCGTAGGCGGTAAGGCCGGTAAAAATCAGAACGCCGAGCACCGAGATCACGAACTGCAGCATCGAGGAGTGGAAGAACATCCCCACCAGCGATGCGATGATGATGCCGATCAGGCCCATGAACAGAAACGATCCGAAGCCGGTGAGATCGCGTTTGGTGGTGTAGCCCCACAGGCTCATGCCGCCGAACATCGCCGCGGTGATGAAGAACACCTGCGCCACGCTGGCGCCCGTATAGAGCAGCAGGAACGGCGCGAGCGATACGCCCATCAGCGCCGCATAGCCCCAGAACGTCATCTGGGCGGCTTGCACGCTCATGCGATTGATGCGCCACGAGAGCAGAAGCACCAGACCCAGCGGCGCGAACAACGCCACCCAGCCAAGCATCGAGAGCGTGGCGGCGCCTTGCGGCGTGATCTGGAAGAACAGCGCCGTGACCGGCGGTACATTGGCAACGACCCATGCACTGATGCCGGTCAGAACCAGACCGGACAGCATGTAGTTGTAGACCCGGAGCATGTGCGCCCTCAGGCCGGCGTCATAGAGTTCTGCCGTCGTCGAGGGGGCTCTCAGCACCCGATTGTCGAAGTCAGCCATAATTCAAAAATCCTCCTTGCCGGCCATTGGCCGGTGATCACTGTAATATCGGGTGTGGCACGGCCTATATCAAGGCCAGATTGGCCGTAGGGCGTTCGACATTAATCATGACGAATCAGCAAGATAGCGGCGGAATTGTGGTGATGGAGGCAGCCCTTGCCCATGTTCCGGCCATTGGGGAGGTCGTTCGGGCAGCTTTTGGCGGCGATGCAGAATCCCGGCTGGTCGAGGCGCTGAGGGCCGAAGGCGCTGTCGTTGCCGAGCTGGTGGCGCTGGAGAAGGGCAGGGTGATCGGGCACGTGATGTTCAGCGCGCTCGGTTGCGCGCCTGCGGACCGCAAGGTGGCGGCGCTGGCTCCGGTCGCCGTATTGCCGGAACGGCAGGGGACGGGCATTGGCAGGATGGCGGTCCGCCAAGGGCTCGATTTGTGCCGCAAGCGTGGGATCGACGCCATCACGGTGTTGGGCGATCCTGCCTATTACCGTTCCTTCGGCTTTGCGCACAGAACTGCGGACGATTTCGAATGCGTCTACAGCGGACCGGCGTTTATGGCGCTGGAATTGCGGAATGGTGCGCTCGACGGCGTAAAACGGAAACTCACCTATCCGCGTGCGTTCGAGAACGTCTAAGGATTGCGAAGTTGTGTTGAAGGTTTTGCTGCGAGCGCGACCCAGGCGCCGATCAAGCCCATCGCGAGCGTGACCGCTCCACCGCCAAGCACGGTGAGTAGAGCGGCTTCGGAATCGAAGACGAAGGGGACGCCGAACACCTGTTTGGTGACAATGGAAGCGGCGAGCGTTCCGGTGACGAGCGCCAGTGCGCCCGTCACGACGCCGAGCAATCCGTATTCCATCGCATAGATGCAAGCGATCTGGCTGCGCGTCATGCCCAGAACCTTGAGCACAGTAGAGTCATATAGCCGCGCGCGCTGTCCCGCAGAAATTGCGCCCGCGAGCACCAGGAGGCCGGCAAAGATCGTGAGCAGGCTCGCGGCGCGCACGCCGAGCGCCAATTCCTGCAGCAGGCTGTTCACTTGAGCAATGGCGTCTTTCACGCGCACGGCTGAGACATTGGGGAATCGATCGGTGATGGAACGATAAACGGATTCCTCATCACGCGGATCGACGCGAACGGTGGCGAGGAAGGAATGAGGTGCCTTGTCGATAATGCCGGGTGAAAGAATGAGCACGAAGTTCTGCCGGCCGCTGGCGAAGTTCACATTGCGAAGGTTGAAAATGCGGCCCGTCAACTCTCGGCCCAGCACGTTCAACGTGATCGTGTCGCCGATCTTCAGATGCATACCTTGGGCGAGATCGGCATCGAACGAAATCAACGTCGGCCCGGAATAGTTGGCGGGCCACCATTTGCCTTGGACAATGTCCGTTCCCGGCGGCGGCACGGCAGCATAGGTGATGCCACGGTCGCCGCTCACCGCCCATTTGGCATCGTTGTCGATCTCGGCGCTGCGCGCAGGAACGCCGTTGAGGGCAACGATCCGTCCACGGATCATCGGCGTGCGCTTGTAGTCTTCCGCCGAACGGAATCGGGTGACGGCGCGGTCGAAGTCTTGCGCCTCGCCCGGCTGGATGTCGATGAAGAAGAAGCTGGGTGCGGTATCGGGCAGATCGTTTTGCACCTGCGCGGAAATTGTGCGGTCGAGAAGGGCGACCGTTGCGAGCAATGTCAGACCGAGACCGAGGGCAGTGACGACGGCGACCGTATGCGCGCCTGGGCGTATCAGGTTGGCGAGCGCCAGACGCAATCCCGAGCGGCGCGGATGCGGCAAGGCCTTCAACAAGAGCCGCAATGCTTCGCCAACGATGCGCAGGATAGCGAGACCTGCCGCAATGCCGCCGAGGAATTCGAGTGCGAAAATCGGTGCGGGCGCAAGCGCGAACGCAAGCGCCACAATCAGTGCGCCCGCGACCGCCGCAGCCAGCAGGTATGGCCAGCGGCCGCGCGCATTTGCGCGGGCGACAAGATCGCGGAATAGGCTTGCCGGCTGGATTTCGCGTGCGCGAGCGAGCGGCGGAATGCCGAAAGCGGCTGCAGACAACAATCCAAACACTGCGGCGAGCGCAAGCGGCAGCGGATAGATCTTGTAATCGGCAGGGATCGGCAGCTTGCCGGCGAGGAATTGCGCGAACAGGAAGGGAAGGGTGGCGCCCGCTGCGAGGCCGATGACGACAGCGAGCGTTGCAATCGCCATCACCTGCAGGAAAAAGGCGAGAAAGATAAGCTGGCCGTCGGCGCCGAGCGATTTCAGGATCGCGATTTCGTTTCGTTTGCGGTCGAGGAATGCCGAGATCGCCTGGCCCGCGCCGACGCCGCCGACCGCGAGCGCGGTGAGACCGACGAGGGTAAGGAACATGGTGATCTGCGAGATGAAGTTGCTGGTGCCGGGCGTCGCGTTGGCGCGGTCGCGGATTTCCCATCCGGCATCGGGAAATGCCTCCATCGCTTCGGCGCGGAATTGTGCGGGCGTGCGCGAAGACGGCATCGCGACGCGGTAGGAATATTGGATCAGGCTTCCGAGCGTGATGAGGCCGGTGCGGTTCAGTCCTGCATCGGAGATCATCACATGCGGGCCGAGGCTGAAACCGCCGCTGATGCGATCGGGTTCATTGGCGAGAACAGCGCTGATGCGGAAATTCTGCTTGCCGATGCGTATCACACCGCCGCGTGACAGATGCAGGCGGTCGAGCAAGGTCTGTTCGGCAGTCGCACCGCAGATATTCGCTGCACATTTGAGCGCATCGGCGAGATCGATGTTCGGCGAGAGGCCCGCGCTGCCGTAAAGGGGGTAGAGACCGTCGACAGCTTTCAATTCGACAAGCTGGCGGTCTTCCTCCCTGCCGTTCTTCAGCGCATAGGCCATGCCGCGCAACGAAATCGTTTCGGAAACGCGGCCGTACTTCTCAAGCAAGGCATGTTCGGCCGGCGTTGTCTGGCGATGAACGAGACCAACTGATACATCGCCGCCCAGAAGCACGCGGCCCTGTTCGGCAAGTCCCGTCAGAAAAGCCTGGCTCAACGAACCGACACTCGCGATGGCCGCGACGCCCAGAACAAGCGAGGCCAGAAAGATTCGGAATCCGGAAAGACCGCTGCGCATTTCGCGCCGGGCGAGCTTCAGTGCAAGAGACAGCCGGTTCAAACGCGTTCATCCGCCACGATGCGGCCATCCTTGAGGCGAACAATGCGTCCGCAACGCCGCGCCAAAGTCTCTTCATGCGTCACGAGAAACAATGTCGTTTGCGCGCGCGCGTGAAGCGCAAAAATGAGATCGGCAATCTCAGCTCCCGTCGCGCCGTCGAGATTGCCGGTGGGTTCATCCGCGAACAGCACTTTCGGTTGCGTCGCCATCGCGCGTGCGAGCGCCACGCGTTGCTGCTCCCCGCCGGACAATTGACCGGGATAGTGATCGCTGCGCGCGCTCAATCCCACCGCACCCAGTTCGGCACGCGCGAGATCGAATGCATCGTCGGCGCCCCCCATTTCGAGCGGCACGGCCACGTTTTCGAGCGCCGTCATCGTGGGGATCAGATGAAAAGACTGGAACACGATGCCGATCCGCCCGCGGCGGAAGCGGGCAAGCGCATCTTCTCCCATGTGCGTGATGTCCGTTCCGTCGATGATGACGCGGCCGGAACTGGCGGCTTCCAGTCCTGCGGCGACCATCAACAGGGAGGACTTGCCGGAACCCGAAGGTCCCAGAAGCGCAATCGTTTCGCCAACACCTACCGAAAGACTTACCCCATTCAGAATGTTGACCGCCCCGGCCGCGCTCGCCAAGTTGAGGTGCACATCTTCCAACTGGATGGCGGGTGGGCGAGTCTGCATCGGATGATTCTTTCCCTCTCAGGCGATATGGCATGACACGCCCGATATTCAAGCTGGCGCGCCTTCTTACCTCCCCCTTGTGGGGAGGTCGAAAAATGCAAAGCATTTTTCGGGCGGGGGGCGGTGTGTGTTGCGATGAGCGGCCCCCCACCCGGATCGCTTCGCTCTCCGACCTCCCCACAAGGGGGAGGTTAGCAGTTGGTTTGATCTTCGCGCTTTGTGTTGCCACGCCCGCCGCCGCTGCCCCCACCAAGATCCTCGCTTTCGGTACCAGCCTGACGCAGGGCTATGGCCTTCCGCCGGGGACAGAATATCCCGCAGTGCTCGAAGACCGGCTCAAAGCTGCGAGGATCGATGCGAAGATCGTCAACGCCGGTGTTTCGGGCGATACGAGCGCGGGCGGGGCATCGCGGATCGACTGGTCGCTGGCCGACCGCCCGGACGCGGCGATCGTGGAGCTGGGATCCAACGATGCGTTGCGCGGGCTTTCGCCGAAAGAAACGGAGAAAAACATCTCCGCCGTTCTGGAAAAGTTGAAGGCGGCTCATGTAAAGGTGCTGTTGCTCGGTATGAAGGCGCCGCGCAATCTGGGCCCCGAATATGCGGCCGAATTCGATCCGATCTATCCAAGGCTCGCGAAGAAATATGACGTGATGCTCTATCCCTTCGTACTGGATGGCGTGGCGTTGAACCCGAAGCTCAATCAGGCGGACGGGATGCACCCCAATCCGGCGGGGGTGAAAGTCATCGTCTCGCGAATCCTGCCGTATGTGAAAAAACTTCTGGGGCGCTGATGTTTAAACGTCTGGCATCGGTGGGCGGTTTCACGCTTCTGTCGCGCGTCACGGGCTTCATTCGCGACGTGTTGATGGCGGCGATAATGGGCGCGGGGCCTCTGTCGGATGCGTTCCTTGTGGCGTTCCGATTGCCCAACAATTTCCGCGCGATTTTTGCAGAAGGCGCGTTCAATCTCGCCTTCCTGCCGCGCTTCGCCGCAATGCGCGAGAAGGATGGACACGACGCGGCCGCGCGTTTCGCCAACCGCGTCTATTCCTGGCAGATGATCACGCAGGTTGTCGTTCTTCTCGCCGCGCTGGGCGCGATGCGGCCGATCGTCTCCGTTATGGCGCCGGGGTTCGCCGCGCATCCTGGTCAGTTGGAACTGGCAACGAGCCTTGCACGCATCGCCTTTCCCTATCTCATATTCACCGTGGTGGCGGTTCAGCTTTCCGCGATGCTGAATGCCGTGGGAAAATTTGCGGCCGCTTCGGCCTGGTCGATCTTTCTGAATGTCGCAATGATCGCGGCGCTGTTCTGCGCGCCGCTGTTTCCAAATGCAGCCTATGCGGCGGCGTGGGGCGTATTTGCAGCAGGCATACTGCAACTGGCGTTCATCGTGTGGGCGGCGGCCCGTAGCCACTTGCGCTTGCGCTTCGAACGGCCGCGGTGGACACAGGAAATGAGGCAGTTCCTCCTTGCGCTGGGCGCTGCGACCGTCGGATCGGCCAGCGTGCAGATCGGCCTGTTCATCGATAACGTGATCGCGAGCTTTCTTCCTTCCGGCGATCTGACCGCGCTTTATTATGCGGACCGCATCAATCAGCTTCCCATGGGAACGCTCGCGGTCGCGATCGGTACAGTGCTCCTGCCCGAGATGTCGTCGCTGCTGGCAAAAGGCGACCGGGCAGGCGCCGACGCGGCACAGAACCGTTCGGCGGCGCTGGCATTATTTCTCACGCTGCCGTTCGTGGCGGCCTTCTTCACAGTTCCGCTGACGATCATGCAAGGCTTGTTTGCACATGGCGCGTTTCATCTCGAGGCCGCCCAAATTTCCGCCAATGCCCTGATGGCATATGGCGTGGGCTTGCCGGCATTCGTTTTGATCCGTTGTGTGTCGCCGGCCTTCTACGCGCGCGGCGATACGGCCACGCCGGTTCGCGCAACCATTGCCTCCGTAATCGTGAATATCGCATTGAAGGTGGCGCTCGTCTGGGGCGTGCATCTGGGCGCGGCGGGCATTGCGCTCGGTACGTCGCTGGCAGCATGGGTGAATGTGGGGGTGTTGGTGGTGCTTGCCCGTTCGCGCGGATTTCTCGTCGTAGATCGGGTTTTTCGCCGCTCCATAATGCCCACATTGCTGGCCACGCTGGTCACGGGGGGCGGAGCATTGGCGGGCGTGTGGCTGGCGGCGCAGATTCCGGTGAAAAGTGCTGTATTTGCGGATGAAACCGCGCTTGCTTGCGCCATTGTTTGCGCGGGCGTGGCCTATTTGGCGGTTGCACTTGTTTTCCGCAAATCCCTGCCTTTGGGGCGGTTGTCGCGGAGCGGCGTATGATCCGGTTGTTTACCGCAATCGATCTGCCGGAGCCGGTGCTGGATTCGCTCGGGCGGTTGCAAACAGGCGTGCCCGGCGCGCGCTGGCAGACGCGCGAGCAGTTGCACCTCACGCTCCGTTTCATCGGCGAGGTGGATGAACGCGATGCGGCCGCCATAGACGAAATGCTTTCAGCCATCCATGCTCCGCGTTTCACGCTTGAATTGAAAGCGGTGGGAGAATTCGGCGGCAGAAACCCACGTGCGCTTTGGGCAGGCGTGACGCAGAGCGAACCGCTGTTTCTCCTGCAACGGAAAATCGAAAGCGTGTTGCAGCGGCTGGGCGCGCCACCCGATGAACGCAAATTCACGCCGCATGTGACGCTGGCCCGCCTGCGCAGCACGCCCCCCGGTGCGGTGATGG
>DASZRY010000081.1:0-7226 GCA_035548975.1 Rhizomicrobium sp. | reverse complement strand
GGCCACATGGCGGGTGAGAAACATGAAACTTGCGACGTTCAAGACAAAAGACGGTATCCAGACCGGCATCGTTACGGGCGAGAAGATCGTGCCGGTATCGCGCGCCAACGGCATGCTCGACCTGATCGCGAGATGGCCCGCGCTCGAACGCGAAATGCAAAAGATCGCCAAATTGGGCGAAGGCGCGATGCCGCTATCGAGCGTGAAACTGCTCGCGCCGATACCGCGGCCGGGGAAGATTCTGGCGATCGGCTTGAACTATGCCGACCATATTCGCGAGATGGGGCGCGACATGCCCTCAAGGCAGGTGTGGTTCTGCAAGCATACGACGGCGGTGAACGGACCGTTCGATCCGATCCAGATTCCGAAAGTCTCTTCGCAGGTGGATTATGAAGTGGAGCTTGTCGCGGTGATCGGGCGCGGGGGACGCCATATCTCGCGCGAAGAAGCGCCGAAAGCGGTGTTCGGCTATTGCACGGGCAACGACGTTTCGGTGCGCGACTGGCAGAATTTCACGCCGCAATGGATGCTGGGCAAATCGTTCGATACGCATGCGCCGTTCGGGCCGTGGATCACAACGGCGGACGAAGCGGGCGATCCGCATTCGCTGGGGGTCAGATGTTTCGTGAACGGAGAGAAGCGGCAGGATTCGAACACGAAGAATTTCGTGTTCGATCTGTGGGACCAGATTGCCTATCTTTCGCAGGCGATGACGCTTGAGCCGGGCGATCTGATCTTCACCGGCACGCCCGGCGGCGTGGGCATGGCCATGAGCCCGCCGGGATGGATGAAACCGGGAGACAAGGTGCGCTGCGAGATCGACAAGCTCGGCGCGATCGAAGCGGCGTGCGTGGCGGAAGATTAGCTCGCCAGTTTCGCTTTTACCTTTTGACCCGTTTCCAGTCGTTCGGCGCCGCGGACGATGACCTTGTCGCCGGGTTGGATGGGGCCGCGGACTTCGACCAGCGAACCGTCTTCGCTGCCGGTCTCAATTGCGATGCGCTGGGCGACGCTTTTGGGACCGACCTTGAAGATATAGGTGTTGTCTTCGCGCAGGACGAGCGCATCGCGCGGAACGGCCAATACGTTTCGGGCGACGGCGGACGGGATGAAAACTTTGGCGGCGTCGCCGACGAGGGCATCGCCGGGTTTGAGCGTCAGGCGGACTTCTATCGTGCGGCTGGCCTCATCGCCCACCGGCACGACCGTGCGCACCCTGGCGATGACGTGTTTGCGGCCCACTTCCACCGTGACCGGCATGCCTTCGCGAAGGTAATCCGCATTGTCGATGGGAGTCTGCGTTTTGACTTCGATGTTCTCGATATCGACGAGACGGACGATTTCCTTGCCGGCCGTCGCATATTCGCCGGCCTGGATGAGGCGCGAGACGACACGGCCGGAGAAAGGCGCGCGAATTTCGCTGCGGTCGTATTGATAGCGGGTGCGGCTCAATTGGGCACGCGCCTGGCTTAGTTCGGCGGCGGTGACATCGCGCTGCGAGGCGGCCTGATCGTTGGTGCTTTTGGCGATGGCGTTCCTATCCATCAGGTTTTTCATGCGCGCGGCCTGCGCGCTGTCGAAACGCAGCGAAGCGGCGAGACGATTGACGTTTGCGCTATCTGAAGCAAGCTGCATCGAGAGCATGGACTTGTCGAGACGGGCAACGACATCGCCCTTCTTCACCACGTCGCCCACATCGGCCACCCAGGCGACACGGCCTTCGACTTCGGACGCCAGTCTGGAATCGTTGCGCGAGACGACCGTTCCCGGCAGCGCCACCTGCGGGGCCATGCGCACCATGCGGGCGGTCGAAACCGAAACGGGCGCCGGATCGCCGGAGGCTTGCGCCATGGCGGCGGTCACGAAACCGGCCAGGATTATCGTTGCGAACAGTCTTAAACGGAACATCTTCATGCGGCCTGCCTTGCCGGTGTCATCGGCGCCTGACGCAGCGCCACGGGTTTTTCGCCGAGCCGCAACATGGCGGGCATCAACACAAGCGTGAACACATGGCTGACGAGAATACCACCGACGATGACCGCGCCCAAACCGCGATAGATTTCCGCGCCCGCGCCCGGAACGATGACAAGCGGCAGCATGCCGAAGATCGCAGTGAGCGTTGAGGAGAAGATCGGGCGCAGCCGCGTTTCGAGGCTGGAGCGAACGGCATCGACGCGGCTCATGCCTTCGGCTTCGGCCTGCCGCGTGCGCGCAACAAGAAGGATCGTGTTGTTCACCACCAGTCCCAGCACGATGATGAAACCGATCATGGTGAGAAGATCGAGCGGCTGGAACACGAACCAACCCAATATCTGCAAGGCGAGCATTCCGCCCACGGTGCCCAGCGGCAACGCGATGGTGGCGATGGCCGCATCCCACACCGATTTGAACAGCGCGGCCATGATAAGAAAGAGTATCAACACGGCGAGCGCGAAGTTCTTGCCCATGTTCCACAGCGCATTGTCGAGGTGATTGGCGGCCGCGCCATAGATGACATTGCCATCGGCCGGGAGCAGCTTGCGGATTTCGGGTTCGACTTCGGTGCGGATCTTGTGGAGCGCATCCTGCAGCGCCATGCCTTCCGGCGGCTGGAAATTGAGCGCAATAGTGCGGCGGCGATCGAGCCGGTAAATGCCGCTGGCGGCAAGCGTCTGACGTACATCGGTGAGCTGGCCGAATGTCATGACATTGCCGGTGGGGGTGGCCAGCGGTGCGCCATCGAGCGCTTCGGGCGACGAAAGCGGCGTGGATTTGAGGATGAGGTAAAGCTGCTTTTCGCCATCGTAGCGTTGGCCGACATAGAGACCTTCGCCCAGGGCTTGCGTGATATTGGCGACATCGGGCCGCGACCAGCCCGCTTCGGTGATGGCGCGATCGTTTGGCGCGATCTTGAGCTGGGGCTGATCGAAATCCAGCGACGGCTGCGGGTTGACAATGGCCGTGGGGAATTTCTGCGTCAACAATTCAAAGCCGCGCTTGGCAGCCGCGCGCATGGCCGCGGGATCGTTCGACTGGATGTCGATGGAGACGCCGCCGCCTTCATCGAAACCGCCGAACAGATTGCCGATGGCAGCAAAACTTTGCGTATCCGGCAGATCTTTCAGGATTTCGTTGCGGACGATGCCTTCCATCTTCTTCAGGTCACGATCGTCCTTCACGCGAACGGCCATGTCCATGTAGCCCGGTCCATCGAGCTTGATGTACCAGTTGAGCAGTTCGGGCTTCTTTTCGCCTTTCATATAGGGCGTGAGGCGCCGGATGATGGGTTTGGCGATTTCGTTGTCGGCGAAATCGACCGTATTGCCCGCCGGATATTGCATGAAAGAATCGACGGCGGCGCGTTTGACTTGCGGCAGATAGTGGACGCTCGGCAACAGCAGCCAGGTGCCGATTGCGGAAAATCCGATGAGGCCGCCGATCCACAGCGCGCGTTTGCGCGGCGTATCGGTGATCGACATGATGTAATCGGTCATGCGCCGCCAGACATTCGTCAGTTCGGCAATCTTGGGCCGCGTCTTGAGGAACAGGACCGAAAGCACCGGGATCACAGTGATGGCAACGATCAGCGACACAAGCACCGAGGCCGCGATGGTGAGCGAGAGATCGGCGAAAAGCTGGCCTTCCACGTCTTTCAGAAAAATCACCGGCACGAAGATGGCAACGTTGGTGGCGGTGGAGGCAAGCAGCGCCCCCCACACCTGATCGGTGCCCTTCACGGCGGCTTCGGCGGCAGGCGTGCCGCGTTCGCGAAGCCGAAGAATGTTTTCAAACGCGACAATGGCGGCATCGAGGACCATGCCGGTGGCAAAGGCGAGCCCCGCGAGCGAGACCACGTTCAGCGTGCGGCCGAAAATCTGCAGCAGCACGACCACCGCAAACAGGCAGATGGGAATCGAACAGGCGATGATGACGGTGGCGCGCCATTCCCGCATGAAAAACCAGAGCACGCCCACGGCCAGGAAAATGCCGAAGATCAGGTCGGAAGTGACCATGCCCACCGCCTGGTTGATGAAATGCGAGGGGTCGAAGGAATATTGCAGCTTGACGCCCTGCTCTTTCGCCACCGTCTCGTTGATCTTTTTCAGCTCTTCCTTCACGGCGTTGACGGTGGACAGCACGTTGGCGTTGGGGCCGCGCAAGATCTGAATGCCGAGCGCGGGGTTGCCATCCTGATAGCCGAAGCTTTGGCGCTTGCCGCGGCCGATCTTCACATCGGCGATATCGCCCAGCCGGATCGGTTTGCCGTCGCGCCATTCCAGGATGAGGTTCTTCATGTCCTCGACCGAATATCGGCCGCGGAACGACAATTGATACCGGTGACGGCCGACATCGATGGTGCCGCCCGAGGCATCGTCCGCAGCACCTATCTGGGCGGCCATTTTGGGAATTTGAATCCCAAGCTGCGCCACGCGCATGGGATCGAAGACAATCTGCAATTCCTCCGCCGCACTTGCGCCGTTGACATTCGCAGACCCCACGCCCGGGATCGCTTCGAGGCGCGGGACGACCGTGTCTTTCAGAAAGCGTTCGTAGGAATCCACGCTGCGGCTGTTGCCCGGCATCTTCTGCATGAAGACCCACAGCAATGTCGCATTCGCATCCTGCTGGCTGGCGAGCTGGACGAATGGCTTCTGCGCATCCTGCGGCAGCTGCGGCACGCGGTTGAGCCGGCCGATGACATCGACCAGCGTCGATTTCATGTCGGTGCCGAGGGCGAAAGTGAGATTGATGTAGCCGGAACCGGAATTGGCGTAGGAATCCATCTGCTGCAGGCCCGGAATGCCTTGCAGCACCTCTTCTTCCGGTTCGAGGAGCTGGGATTCGACTTCGCGCGGCGTTTCGGAGCGCCAATCCGTTTCAATGCCGATCTGCGGGCGTTCGATTTCCGGAAACAATTGAATCGGCAGCGAGGTGAGCGCAAAGGCGCCGAACAAAACGGTCACAGCAACGCCTACCGCCACGGCGGCAGGCGAACGGATTCCGGCCTCGGTCAACGCACGCATGGACTCCCCACTGTCTTCGCCGGACGGCATAAGAAGCAGTTTCAGAGAGATATGGTGTCAAATGCTCGTGAAGCCGCATGCACAAATGTGAGAGCACGGGCGAGCGCTGCGAGGGGGAGCGAACTAGCGGCAGGCACAACAATATTGCGCCGGTTGCCAAAGGCAGGACAAATCGTGGCTAATCGGGGCGGAGATATTCGGGAGACGGACGATGACGGGAAGCGAGATATTGCAGATTGAAGAGGCCGGGGAAATTCGCCGGGTGACGCTGAACCGGCCCGAACGGCTGAACGCGCTGAACCAGGAGCTGGCTCTGGCGCTTCTTACATATTTCGAGGCGCGGCGGCGCGACCTTTCCGCCCGGGTGATCGTGCTGACCGGGGCAGGGCGCGGGTTCTGCGCCGGCGCCGACCTGAAAGCGGCCGGCCAACCCGATCAACTGCGCGACGGGCCGGACGGCGATTGGTATCTGCGCGACCTGATGAAGGCGATGCGCGCCTGCCCGCAGCCGATCATCTGTCTGGTGAAAGGGCCGGCGGCAGGCGGCGGATTGGCTTTGGCTCTGGCGAGCGATGTGATCGCGGCGGGCGAAAGCGCGGTGTTCCATTCCGCCTTCATCAAGATCGGGTTGAGCGGGGCGGAACTGGGCGCGGCGTGGCGGCTGCAACGCACGATGGGACTTTCGCGCGCGCGCGAGGCGCTCCTCACCGGGCGGCCGATCGATGCGCAGGATGCGCTCAGCACCGGACTCGTTTCGAGCGTGGTGCCGGACGGCAAGCTGGACGAGCACGGCATGATGCTGGCGCGCGCGATGCTGGAAGCGCGGCCCGACGCGCTGCGCCTGACCAAACGCTCGCTCGATGCGGCACTGGAAATCGGCAGCGCGGATGCGGCCATGGAACTGGAAGAACGCGCGCAGATGCTGATGATACGCGGGCGGCGGAGTTGAAAGAAAAGGCGGCGGAATTGCTTCCGCCGCCTGAGGGAGCTGGTATCGGCCTTCGCCTATCCGCCCAAGCCAATGGAGACCGTGGCGAAGGGGCCGCTGAATCCGAGGTCTTTCGTGCGCCGCTGATCGATGCCGGTGTCCACTGCACCGAAGAAAAAGTCGGCGCGATATCCCAATGTAATTTTGGCGTTGGGATACTTCATTGAGATCGCGGCAAAGCCGCCGAGATTGGGCACCGTAACCGAGCGCGAGCGCGTAGAATGGTTCGATCGTGGCGGATAAAGCGTGGGATAGCCGCCATATTTCACCGGCGGTTTATAATAGGCAGCCGTGTTGTGACTCGTCCGCGCCTTTTGTCTGCCGAAAAGGATGGCCGCATTCACACCCACATCGAGCATGAGTTGGGCGTGATCGGGATTGCCGATGAGCGACGCCGAACCGTTCCACGAAACAGACGGCCCCACGCCATGGAAGCTGCGTTCCGCGGCATTGTGCATTTCATACTGGCGGAAGCCGGTGAAGGGAAGTGGAATCGGCAAGGGGAAATTCGTGACTATGCCGGGCCGGGCTTCGATATCCGACGACATATGCGAGGAGAACTGCGCAATGCGCACGCCTCCCGAAATTGCCGACGAACCATTGCGGCCCATTATGCCCAGACCGACATCCCTTCCGGCGCTGAAATCGAGAACGGTGTGGCTAGTATTGCTCAGCGAGCGGATATCGGAAAAGGCGGCGCCATATTTGTGCGCGGTATACTGATAACCATAGAATGTGATCTGAATGGATGGCGGCGCGGATTGATTGTGGACGTGCCGCCTTGCATGCGAGCGGCCATAGCGAATGCCAGCCGAGAAAATCCAGTCCGAATCTTCCGGTTGAAAGCTCACCTTGCCTTCAAGACCGAAGGCCAGACGCGACGCCTTTTGTTGATCGATCAGCGTGCTGCCCGCATAAACGTTCGGCTTGGGCGAAACGAGCAGGAACGGTGCGGTGAAAGGATCGCCCGCGCTCTGCATCAGCTCCATCTGTCCGCCCAGTTCGATCCAGACGGTGGGACGGTCTGAATCTTCGGCCTTGGCCTGCGTCACCGCATTGGCGATGAGTGCAAGCGCCGAGACGCTGGCCAGCAGTTGCCATTTGACGGTGGCGCGATTGTTATTCTTTTGGATCAGTTCGCTCATTGTTGTGGTCCCCCCGGATAGATGGCGAATAGCGAATGGCGAGTGGTGAATAGGGGATGGGGTTGTTGTGAAGCGATATTCCTCACCTCC
>DASZRY010000080.1:0-35238 GCA_035548975.1 Rhizomicrobium sp. | reverse complement strand
CATATCGGACCAGCGATCAAATTTGAAAGTGAGCCTGCGAGACCGAATCTCGAACTGCCGGATTATGGCCGGTCGGATACACGGTGGAAGCCACGCTAGAGGCGTTTGGCCAAGCATGCCCAGTCCCAAGGCCGCCTTTCCTTCCGCGCAGGCGTCTCCCGCATACCTTCCTTGGCCCAGGGATAGTGAATTTTTCCGATCCGCTCGACCGAAAACCCCTCATCGGTCATCAGCCGTTTGAGCTCGGTGCGCGCAAAGTGCTTCTGATAGGCTCCGTCACGCTCGACCACGCCTTTGTCATGTTCCAGCGGCGTTTTGTTCTTCCTTCGCGACTGGTATTCCAGTTCCACCATCTCTTCGGATTCAATCGACGGCACCACGATCAGCGCATACCCGCCGCGCCTGGTGACACGGGCAATGCTGCGCCACTGCGCCGCGCGCCTTGCCGCGGAATGCGAGGTGATAACGTTCATGCATACGGTGAGGTCGGCCCTGCGCCCGATCAATCGCGATGCCCGTTCTATGCCCATCGTGCGCCACGTCACGCCGCGAATGCCGGCACAACGCTTTTTCGCGCGCGCAATCGTTCGCGACGCATATTCCACGCCTTCGATCCGATCGAACCGTCCGCCATAGCGCAGGATGAATGTCCCGATGCCGCAACCCAGATCGACCAGCGTGGCCTTCTTCGGCAGCCGCGCACGCGCAACGAACCCTCGCAATTGATCGCCGGTTTCCTCGCGCGTGATGTCGCACACGTTCTTCTCGAACGTGTGGGCGTGTTTGTTCCATTCCTTGCGGTTCATGGGCTGCGATTAGCCCATGATTCGCGTCGAGCATCAAACCGCGCGCTTGGCCTTGTCTTTCTCGTTGGCGCCGCGGATTTCGTTGCGGATGCGCTCCCAGTCTGCGTCTCCCAGCGCCGAAAGCGCGGCAAAATTTCCACCGGAGGCCAGATGCATCGCGCCGTCGATTGCAATCGTCTGCCCGGTCAGATAGTCGCAGCCGTCCGCCATGAGGAACACGGCAAGATTTGCCAATTCCGGCATTTCTCCGTTGCGCCCCATGGGAATTGTATTGCGCGACTCTCCGCGGTTGGCCGATTGCGGGCTCAAGCGCTCCCACGCGCCCTTGGTGGGGAAGGGGCCGGGCGCAATCGCATTCAATCTTATGCCATTGGGCCCCCATTCGGTCGCAAGCGATTTGGTCATGATGTTGAGGCCCGCTTTCGACATCGCCGAAGGCACGGTGAACGGTCCGCCGTTCCATATCCAGGTCGTCAAAATCGAAATCACGCTTGCCTTGTTGCCGCCGTCGATCCAGCGTTTGCCGCAGGCGAGTGTCACATAGAAGCTGCCGCGAAACACGATATCGGCAATCGCGTTGAAACCGCGCGGCGACAAATCCTTTGTGCGGGAGATGAAATTTCCCGCGGCGTTGTTCACAAGCCCGGTGAGCGGCCCGCCATCGCCCCAAATCTGCGCCACCATATCGTCCACGGCCTCGGCCACGCGGATATCGCAGGCGATCCCCTTAACCTTCGATCCGGTCGCGTCCGAGATCCGCTTTGCCGTTTCGTCGAGCACGCTTGCCCGCCGCCCGCAGATGTAGACCGTCGCGCCCAGCTGCGCGTAGGCCTCGCTCATTACCTCGCCGAGCCCGGTCCCGCCCCCGGTCACGAGGATGCGCTTGTCTTTCAAAATCCCGTCCTTGAACATCAAATCCATGTCGTTTCTCCCGATATTTGTCCCATCTCATTAGGGCATGGCGGCGCATCGCACGAAAGTGGTTTTCGTTTTGTTCTGGTCCCGCTATCGTGCGGCTTATGAACCTTCTGGCCAAAATCGATCGCCCGTTGCCGCCGGTTTTCGCCGAATGGTTCGCGGCCAAAGGCTGGTCCCCGCGCCCGCATCAGCTGGCCCTCATCGAACATGCGCAGGCTGGGGAGTCGGTTCTGCTCGTCGCACCAACCGGCGGCGGCAAGACGCTGGCCGGCTTCCTTCCAAGCCTGATCGAGCTTGCGGGCGTTCACCCGCGCAGCCGCGCGCGCGCCGTCCACACGCTCTATGTTTCGCCATTGAAGGCGCTTGCCGTGGATGTCGCCCGCAATCTCGAAATGCCTGCGTCAGAAATGGGCCTCAACCTGCGCATCGAAACCCGCACGGGCGATACGCCGGCTTCGCGCCGCCAGCGGCAGAAGCATCTTCCGCCAGATATTCTGCTTACCACGCCCGAACAGCTTTCGCTGCTGTTGTCCTCCAGGGACGCACCACGGTTTTTCAGCAAGCTCCGGGCTGTCATTCTCGACGAATTGCACGCGCTCCACAATTCCAAACGCGGCGATCTTCTGGCGCTTGCACTTTCGCGATTGCAAACGCTCGCTCCGCAACATCGCCGCATCGGCCTTTCGGCAACGGTGAAAGATCCTGCGCCTCTGCAACGCTTTCTCGTACCTCAGCCGCGGGAAGGCGAAGCGCACTCCGCCCTCGTCATGGGACAAGGCGGAGCAAAACCCGAAATCGATATTCTCGCGTCGGATGCCTATGTGCCATGGGCCGGTCACCTTGCGCATCACTCCATGCCGGAAGTGATGGATGCGATAAGGAAAGCCAAAACCACGCTCGTTTTCGTCAACACCCGCAGCCAGGCCGAACGCACGTTTCAGGAGCTGTGGAGGCTCAACGAAGACAATCTCCCCATCGCCCTCCACCACGGCTCGCTCGCGCCGGAACAACGCCGCAAGGTCGAAGCCGCAATGGCGAAGGGCGCATTGCGCGCCGTTGTCTGTACCTCGACTCTCGATCTCGGCATCGATTGGGGCGCGGTCGATAAAGTCATCTGCATCGGCGCGCCGAAGGGAGCCGCGCGTCTCGTGCAACGTATCGGCCGCGCCAATCACCGTCTCGACGAACCGTCCCGGGCTCTGCTCGTTCCCGCCAATCGCTTCGAGGTTTTGGAATGCGAAGCCGCGCGCGATGCCGTACTGGCCGGCGAACTCGATGGAGATCGTGTGAAGAAAGGCTCGCTCGACGTTTTGACGCAGCATATTCTCTGCGTGGCGGTCTCTTCGCCGTTCGACGCCGATGTGCTCTATGATGAAGTGAAAACCGCCTCTCCCTACGCTGCTCTTTCGCGCAAGGATTTCGACGACGCCGTGGAATTCGTCGCCACCGGCGGCTATGCGCTCAAAACCTACGAACGCTACGCCCGATTGCGAAGGACACCGGAAGGTCTATGGCGCATCGCAAGCCCGCGCGTGGCGCAGCAATATCGCCTCAACGCCGGTGTCATCGTCGAAGATCCGATGCTGGAGGTGCGCCTGCAGGGCAAGGGCCGGCCCGTCGGCGCGGGCGGACGTGTGCTCGGCAAGATGGAAGAATACTTTCTCGAAAGTTTATCTCCGGGCGACACGTTCATCTTTTCCGGCGAAGTGCTGCGCTTCGAAGGCATCCGCGAAACGGCGGCCTATGTCACGCGTACAAGGGACCCTGAAGCGCAAATCCCGTCCTACAACGGCGGCAAATTTCCGCTCTCCACGTTTCTTGCTTCGCGCGTTCGCGAAATGCTCGCTCATCCCGAACAATGGAGGACCCTTCCCGATCCCGTCGGCGAATGGCTGCGGATTCAGGAATTGCGATCCATTCTCCCCAAACCCGGCCAGTTGCTCGTCGAAACCTTCCCGCGCGGTTCCAAGGAATATCTCGTCTGCTATCCCTTCGAGGGCCGGCTTGCACATCAGACGCTGGGAATGCTGCTTACGCGCCGTCTAGAACGCCTGCGCAAGCGGCCGCTCGGTTTTGTCGCAAACGAATACGCACTCGCCATATGGGCGCTGAGCGACATGAGCCGTCTCGATCTGGACAAGCTATTCGACGAAGACATGCTGGGAGACGATCTCGATGCCTGGCTGGCCGAATCGATGCTCTACAAACGCACCTTCCGGAACTGTGCCATCATATCCGGTCTGATCGAGCGAAAGACGCTGAATGCCGAGAAAACCGGCCGTCAGGTAAATTTTTCTTCCGATCTGATGTATGACGTCTTGCGCGCGCACGAACCGGATCACATTCTCCTGCGCGCGACCTATGAGGACGCCGCTTCGGGTCTTCTCGACATCGCGCGTCTGTCCGGAATGCTGAAACGGGTCAAAGGCCGGATCGTCGTTCGAAATCTGGATCGCGTGTCGCCGCTCGCCGTTCCCGCGCTGCTGGAGATCAGCAAGGAAATGGTGGCAGGCGAGGCGCGGGACGAGTTGTTGCGTGAAACCGAGGAAGCGCTTGTCAGGGATGCCATGCGCGTTTGAGTCTGTATCCGGGGATTGGTGTGTTTGAACCGATGCGTATCGTCGTAAATCGCGAAGCTCTGCTGCTGGATGCGCTGGGCGCCGCCTTCTGGCCTGCCGAATCCGCGCTGATCGTTTCCGATCTGCATTTCGAGAAGGGATCGTCTTTCGCGCGCGGCGGTCAGATGTTGCCGCCCTACGACACGATGACCACGCTCTCCCGCATCGCCGAACTTTTCGCCCGCCATAAGCCCCGGCGCGTGATCGCCTTGGGAGATTCCTTCCACGATGGCGAAGGCCCCGAACGCTTGCCGGAAGCCGCGCGCGCCATGCTGACCGGCCTTGTTTCGCGTTGCGAATGGATATGGATCGAAGGCAATCACGACCCCGATATTCCCGAATGGCTGGGCGGCAGGACCGCGAGCGAAATCGCCATTGGCGGTCTCGTATTCCGTCACGAACCGCTCGCGGGCGCGGCGGGTGAAGTTGCCGGTCATCTTCATCCATGCGCCACGGTCGCGCGCCGCGGTCACACGCTGCGGCGGCGATGTTTCGTCAGCGATGGCGTGCGCCTCGTCATGCCCGCATTCGGCGCCTATACAGGCGGCCTCAATGTGCGCGATCCCGCTTTCCAGTCGCTGTTCGGAACGTCTTATCTCGCTTATGCGCTGGGCGGCCGGCGGGTCTATGCAGTGGCCGGCGACGCTCAACTCATGCGGCGGAACATCATCGAGGAAAGCCACCCGAGCATTCCCGCCATCAGAACCGTAGATATGCCGTAGGCCAGCGGCGCCTGGCGCGCGAAATTGAACAGCCGCCGCTCGAGGCCAGTTTGATCGACATAGAGCGGAGTCGATTGCGCACTCACCACATTGCCGTCGCGGAACAGATAGACCTGAACATTGTATTGCCCGCGCGGCACGTTGGCGGGCACCGGCACGCGCGCGCGGAACAACGTGGGACTTAAGAACTCCACACCGCCCGCATTCTCGTTGTAAAGTCCGTCGATAAGCTTGTGGCGTACCAGGGCCTGCCGGTATGGCTCCGCGATTGCAGGCGTGCGCGCGCTCGTCGAACGCGGTGAAAGTTCGTCCAGCCCCAATTCATAGCGCTTCAGCGTTTCTTCCGGCGCAATCGCCGAAAGCGGACGGGTGCTCGCGACATAATAGTAAGAGGGGATGCTTTGCATCTCGACGCCATGATTGTTCAGCCAGATGCCTGCTACGCGCTCCTTCTTGCGAACGATCATGTCCGCATCTGGTCCGCGCACGGCGATCACAATGTCCATCGGCCCCGCGGCCGTCATTACGTTCATGTTCTCGATCGCCCCGAACGCCACGATTTCGGTGCCGGTATAGTTTGACGTGATCTGGATGATATCCTGCGAAAGTCCGGCCACCAGATCGTCGGCCTGCGCGGTACCTGCGCCCATCGCAAACAGTATAGCGGCAACGGCCCGTTTCATGATGCGATGGCCACGCTGAAAGGATCGCTCGGCGAAACCAGCAGCCCGTAGAGCAGGCGCGCAGCCACCGCCAGAACCAGTAAGGCCAGCCAGAAGCGCAATTGTTCGCCGCGCATTCTCGCGGCAGCCCGCAATCCGAACTGCGCTCCGATCACGCCGCCCGAAATCAGAATGGCGGCCAGAATGATATCGACCGCAAAATCGCTGACCGCATGCAGTATGGTGCTCGCTGCCGTCACGAACACGATCTGCAGCAACGACGTTCCCATCACGATGTTCGCCGGTACGCGCACAAGATAGATCAGCGCCGGCACCAGCAGAAACCCGCCGCCGATGCCCATGATCGCAGACAGAACGCCCACAGCGAACCCGATGAGAATGGGGGGTATCACGCTGATATAAAGCCGAGAGTCCCGGAACCGCATCTTGAACGGCAGCCCGTGAATCCAGTTATGGTGCTGCGCGCGAACCGAAGGGCTTCGTTCGCCGCTTCGCGCCGCTGCCAGCGCTTGCAGCGACTCCCGAATCATCAGCGTGCCGATGCTGCCGAGCAGGATCACATAGGAGGCCGATACGATCAGTTCCATCTGCCCGGCCTGCCGCATCACACCGAAAAGCCAGACACCCGCGCCGGTGCCCACGATGCCGCTGGCCGTCATGATCGCGCCGAGCTTGAGATCGACCGCCCGGTTGCGCCACTGCGTAATCGCTCCGGACATCGAAGACGCCGTCACATGGCTGGCCGTCGTCGCCACTGCCACGCTCGAAGGAATGCCGTAAAACATCAGAAGAGGTGTCAACAGGAATCCGCCGCCGACACCGAACATGCCCGACAGGAAGCCCACCGCGCCGCCGATGGCCAGCAAAAGCAGCCAGTGAACCGACATTTCGGCAATTGGCAGATAGATTTCCATGAGACGGGAAAACGAACCGATTTGCGTGGTTCGTCAAGAATGTCATGCCCCGCAGCAACGGGCCACCCGGTATCGATTAAAATCGCTTTGATGTGCGAATGGCGGACGGACTATCCGCGCCCCGGCGTCTCCGGCGGCACATTGGCGGCGCGGTTGATCGGTTCGGGTCTGAACGTATCGGCCGCCTTCTGTGCTGCATCGTGGTCGGCCGGCGTCAGCTGCGTCGCCAGAGCGGCTACCCGCGCTTTAGATTCATTGTCGCCCTGCGTGGCGGCGATAGCGTACCATTTGTAAGCCTCGGTCAGGCTCTGCGGTACGCCAAGTCCGCGCTCATAGAGTACTGCAAGATTGAATTGGGAATCCGCCAGTCCCAAGGCCGCTGCCCGTCCGAACCAGCGCGCGGCCTCGGAATAGTTCTTTGCCGTGCCCGAGCCTTCGGCATAGGCCACGGCCAGATTGTGCATCGCCTTGCGATTGCCCTGCCGCGCGGCAGCCTCATACAAATGAACAGCCTTGGCAGTATCGGTCGCTACGCCAAGACCGCGTTCATAGAGCGTGCCCAGGCGATACTGGGCGATCGGCTCGCCTTGATCGGCGGCACGTTGCAGCCATTTGGCAGCCACCGCCTCGTTCACCGTGACGCCGTCGCCGTCGAGATATTTCAGGCCAAGCAATAGCTGCGCTTTCGAATTGCCGCCATTGGCAAGATTCGTGAGCCGGTCGCCCGCACCGGCGGAAGTATCCGGCTTGGGGGACACCGGCATCGGTGCCGCGGTTTTTGTCTGTGGCGGAAGCACCAGTGTGTTGGGCTTGGGTTCGCTCGGCGAAGGCGCCAAAGGAGATCCTGCTTCCGCGGGTTTGGCGGGAGGCGGAGCGGTTTGCGCTGCCGGCACCGTCTGCAGGATCCTGTGACTGCCGAGCTGCTGGCTCAGCATCACACCCAATCCGATCGCCAGAATCGCCACCAGCGCAATACCGCCGATCAGCAGCACCCGCGAACGCGGACGCTCTTCGCGCAGTTCGGGTTCTGCGCGGCGCGCACCCCAGGTGAAGCCGCCCAATGTCGTCGCCATAGGTTCTTCTGGAACCGCCGCCGCTTGCGAAGCCGAGTGCCGCGCGGCGCTGAGAAAATCCTCGTCCTCGCGGGCCGTTCCAAATCCATCGGCCGCCAGGGGACGTTCTTCGCGGAAGATGTCATCGTGATCGGGCTCGGGCTGAGTGAACGCGTCTTTGTGGCGTTGCCCGAAAGCGCGATGAATGGCGCTGTCCTTGAACGCTGCGGCAACCGGTTCGTCAAATGGCGGCATGTCGAATTGCGGCGTTTCATGGGCCGGCACCGCTTCGTCGTCCGCCGACAGCTCCACAGCCTCTTCTTCCGGCTCGGGCGTCCCGGGGGCAGTTTGCCGTTCGTCTTCCACGGGGGCAGGAGAGGGCGCCACGCCTTCGATCGCTTCCAGCCTGCCCGATGTATCTTCCACCGTCCGGTGCAAACCTGTGATCGCATCGTGCGTGTTGCGGCTGACGTCGTCGATTTTGCTGGAGAGCGCTCTCAACTGTTCTTCGATGCTCGTTGTCGTCGCCAGCGAATGGCGTTCGGCCGCTTCCAGCCGATCCATCAATTCCTGGATGCTGCGCTCGACGCCATAGACGCGCCGGTCCAGCCCGTTGTCCTGCTGGCTTTCAATGCGCGCAAATCCGTCTTCCAGCCGCGCCAATG
The DNA here is from genome assembly GCA_035548975.1 of Rhizomicrobium sp. Taxonomy (GTDB): domain Bacteria; phylum Pseudomonadota; class Alphaproteobacteria; order Micropepsales; family Micropepsaceae; genus Rhizomicrobium. The sequence goes on along the minus strand of DASZRY010000080.1, from coordinate 26,860 downwards.
CCGACGCCGACTGAACTTCCTGCGCGGACACGCGCGAGGAAAGCTGCTCGATACTGTCTTCCAGCCGATGCAGCTGTTCGTTGAACTGCTCGTCGTCCGCCGTGTCGCCGCCCGCCTCCAGGTGGCTTTCCAGCGCGCTGATTCGGGCATGCACTTCGTTCAGCGCGTCCTTTTGGGCTGCGCGCGCATCGTCCAAAGTCTGCTGCAGTTCTTCCAGCGCCGCCCGTTGCGCAGAGCTCTCGGCGATAGCGGCAAATTGTTCCTCCAGCTCGCCGATTCGCGACTGAACATTGCCAAGGACGTCGTTTTGCGAAGCGCGCGTCTCTTCGATGGCCTGCTGCAATTTTTCCAGCGCTGCCCTGCGCTCCGCCTCGCCGTCATCGGAAAAGCGTCTTTCCAATTCGGCAATGCGTCTATGGACTTCGTTGCGCGCTTCCTGCTGCTCGGTGCGAACCCCTTCGATAGCCTGTTGCAGTTCCGCCCGGCGCGCGCCATAGCGCGTGTCGAGCGATTTCAGGTTTTGCATGAATTCTTCCCGGATCGCGGCGTGGCGTTGTTCCACGCCTTCCAGCAATCGGTCGGAAAATTCGAATTCGGGTGCAGAGCGTTCTTCCAGCCGTTGCAATGCGCGATCCGTCGCTTCGCCCTTCACGCGCAGCGTTGTTTCCATCGCCTGCACACGATCGTCGAGATAGCCGATCCGCTGCGTCATCAACGTGGCTGTGGTGGCGGCTTCCTTGTGCGCGTCGCTCATTTTGGTGACGACGGCTTCCATGGCGGTAGCCAGGACCGAAATCTGCGACGCCGACTGGTTGGCCGTTTCCGCCACCTGGTCGGCCATGCGCGCCAGGCCATCCTGGAGCCCTCGCACAACGTCCCTGGTCGGATCGGTGCTCACGCGATGTTCGATCCGGTCGACGCGTTCGCCGAGCGAAATCACATGGGTACCGAGCGTCTCGAAGGCCTGCATCTGCTCGCGAGACGCGTGGCTGATCTCGTGGGCGGCCTGGTTCAACGCCCGGCTGTTGTCTGTTTGCAACCGCTCTGCCGAATCCAGCCTGCGCGCCAGCGAGCGCAGATGATCTTCGATCTTGCGGTATGCGTTGTGCGTTTCGGATTCCGTGCGGCTGACGCGGGCCAGCATGTCCTGCGATTCACGGGTATTCGCTGCCATGGCGGGCTCCTCAGCGGGGCGCTTGCCCGGCAGGGTGGGCCGTGCCGGTTCGTGTAGACCCTCGGCATCCGCCGCATGCTTTGCGATCTGACGTGTAAGCCATTCCCCGACGGTTAGGCCCTCGCGCCGAGCTGCGGCCCTGGCCGCTTCGCGCGCTTCTGGAGGGATTCCGGCTACGTTCCACGGAAGTTCCGCCCGCATACGACTCACTGCGCCCGAATAACCCGCAACAATGCAAGGTATCGACGCCGAGATGTTGTGTAAAGAATCTACACAACGACGATGGGCTGTGGGTCTTCCCACGGCCGTCGACCGCTTAATGATTAACAATCGGCGTTAATATCGGGTTACCGGCGGCCATTCTCGACTGCAATGGAAGGGGATGGGCAAGCCATGGGAAGGGCTTCCCTGCCATCTCAGGCGGTATATCCAACGGCGTTGCAAGAGGGGGCACAGTGGAACACGGGCCCGGCCGCGTAGCGAGACACACCTCGCCCGTTTCGGGGACGATTGTGAGAAGAGCGGGCAAGGGACCGTTGACCGGGCGGCAGCCAAGTTTGGTCCAGTTCCTGGCTGACGGCATCCCGCTCTTGCCGGGTTGATAGACCACGGCATTGAAGCCTCGTTGCCTCGACAGAAACTCCGCTTTGGTCGCCGGATAAAACACTGTCACGCGGTGACCGAAGCCGAATTCGCCGGCCAGCATGTATTTCGAAATATTCCACTCGGCGATGCCGCAAACGTTTGGCCGCCGGGCCAAATCGAACTGCGTTGCGACCGCTCCGGTATTCTTCCGAAACAGAAAGAGCGTCTCCTGATTGAGGTACAGGCACGCAGCAGAAATTAGCCAGACGCACCCAGCTATGCCGATAGATGTATTCTTGCCGGCGAACCGTTGCGGCGCAGGCTGGCGGGCGGACCATTCCGACACGATTTCGATGGCTCGGGCCGTGCCGATGCCGGCCAATGTCAGTACAAGGGGGACCATTGCGTAGAGAAACCGGTACTCTTTGTGCGGCACGATCATATGCGTCGCGAGAAGCACGACGGCCGCCAGTGCGACCAGACGGCTGCGAAGCGCTCCTATCGCCGCGAGCGCCAGGATGAAGGCAAATGCGCCGTCCCACATGAGAGCGAATTTGCCGAAAAAAGCGTACCAGGAGCTCGTGCCATAGGCAGAGCTTGCGCCATAGTTCCAATTCACGATGAAGTTGAGCCATATGCTCTGGAATGGACGTCCAAGGCTGATCCAATCGGATAGTCCTCCGGCGAGTACGGGGATCAGCCCGCCCAAAACCGCCGCAGGCAGACCGGTACGCCGATCTCGCCATGCCAATATGCCCCACACCGCGAGGGCGGCGGGCCCATATTGGAAACGAAGAACGGATGCGGCGGAAAGTAGAAGCGCCGCTGCAAACACGCCGGATTTTTTCAACGCGTGCCCGGGCGTACTTTCCGCAAGACAGATGCCCGGAATCAAAAATGCTGCTGCCGCAACCTCCGTCAAAGGATGCGAAGAAAAATAAACGAGGTCTGGCCACAAGCAGACCAGCAAGCCTGAGAGCAAATCCGCGCCCGGCAATCCGGTTCTACGGCCCCAAACAAATGCGCAAGCGATGATGGGAAGCGAAATCGCATCCATTGACAACCGCAATGCCAGATATGCGCTGGGCGTGCTCAGGCCCAGCACCCAGCAAAGTTTGATGACCCACGCAAGAAACATGGGGAAGAGCGCGGAACGAATTCCATAATAGTACTCCCACGTCAGCAACCCGTGCCCGGTCAATTGCCAGTAGGCCTGTTCAACGTTTTGATAGACTTCATCGGGATGGGCGAAATTGGGATACAGCAGCGGCGAGAGTGCGCGGACAGCAAATCCTGCCGCCAGCAGAAGCGGCAGAACGAAGTTCCGCCTATCGCACGTGTCGTTTGCGATTGAATTTGCGGCCTTTGCAGGCGCCGGCACTTAACGCCGCCTCACAGCCACTCCGGCGCGAATAAGTTCGGGCGTCAATCTTCCGGCAGCCCACAATCCAGCCATGCGAAAATCCGAAATCAGCGACCAGAACGGATAGGTGAAAGTCGCGGGCCTGTTTCTTTCGATGAAGAAGTGCCCTGTCCAGGCCGGCGCATATCCGCCGGCCAGCGCCAGCGGCCCAAACCACCAGATTCCGGTTGACGCCAATGCCGCGAGCGAGGCCACGGCCAGCCCCGTCCCGAAATAATGAATGGCGCGGGTCGCGGGTTTGCTGTGTTCGCGCAGATAGTACGGCCAGAAATCGCGGTAGGCCGCGATTTTCGAATTGGAGAGCCGTTGTGCGTCCGCCATTTAGAAATCATCGGGCCAATCGGGCGGGGTGCGCAAGGCCGGTTTCTTGGATTGCATGGCCGATTTGGCCGCTTGCGGACTTGGCATCGCCTTGACCGTGTCCTTCCTGGTGTCCTCCTTGGGCGGGGGAAGGCCCAGATCGGTGGCGAAAAGTTGCGTCACATAGACGGTATCGCCATTCAGGGCGCAGCCGACGCCGGTGCGATTGTAATCCGGAAAGGCAAGGTTCTGCTTGTGACTTTGGCTGGCAAGCCAGGTCTCGATGAAGCGATGTGCGAATGCCTCCACATCGATGCCCGATTGCTTGTTGTAGTGCTGTGCGGCCATGTTGACCCCCAGCAGGCCCTGAAATTTCGAATCCTCGTCCATCACCATTGAGGCGGATGTGGTCCCATCCGGCGCACGGTCTTCGAAATATCCCTTCGCGGCCATGTCGGCGCTGCGCTTTCGCGCGACATCCATCAGGATCGGATCGAGCACCAAGGGGCTGGCTGCCGGATCGATAGCCTGACGTTCCTCCTGCACGAGCCGGAACACGCGATCTTCCAGCGGTCGCATTTGTTGTGCCGGATCGACGGCTGCCGCCGAAGCATCAGGCATTTGTACGTCTGGGCGCATGGCGCAGCCTGAAACGGCCACCGCCAATAGCGGCAGAAAAAGGAAAAGGCGCACCCCCTCCCGCAGGCAGGGCCGAGGATGCGCCTTGTCCGTTACTCTCAACGGTATTTACTGCACGATTTCGAACAGACCGGCCGCGCCCATGCCGCCGCCAATGCACATTGTGACGACACCGAGCTTTGCCTTGCGGCGCCGGCCTTCAAGCAGAAGATGTCCTGTCATGCGCGCGCCCGACATGCCGTAGGGATGTCCGATGGAAATTGCGCCGCCATCGACGTTCAGCTTTTCGTGCGGGATACCGAGCTTGTCAGCGCAATAGAGCACCTGGCAAGCGAAGGCTTCGTTCAGTTCCCAAAGGTCGATGTCGTCGACCTTAAGTCCATGGCGCTCGAGCAAACGCGGCACCGCAAAAACCGGTCCGATGCCCATTTCGTCGGGTTCGCAGCCCGCCACCGCGAAACCGCGGAAGATGCCGAGCGGTTTGATCCCGCGTTTCTCAGCCAGCTTGGAATCCATCACCACGCACGCCGCTGCGCCGTCCGAGAACTGCGAGGCATTGCCTGCAGTGATGTATTTTCCTTCCTTGATCTCCATGCCGCCGCGGAACACCGGCTGAAGCGCGCGCAGGCCTTCGATGGTCGTGTCGGGGCGATTGCATTCGTCGCGGTCCACCGTGTAGTCCACGATGCTTTCCGTGCCGGTCGCCTTATCGATCTTCTTCATCTTGGTCTGCATCGGCACGATTTCATCCTTGAACTTGTTCGCCTGCTGGGCGGCGGCAGTACGGCGCTGGCTTTCGAGCGCGTATTCGTCCTGCCGTTCGCGGCTCACCTTGTAACGCTCGGAAACCACTTCCGCGGTTTCGATCATCGACATCCATAGCGCGGGCTTGACCTGCATGAGATGTTCTTCGGTGATGTTCTTGAGGTTCATGCCGCCCATCTGCACCAGCGAGATCGATTCCACACCGGACCCGACCGCCACCTGCGTCTGCTCGGTCATGATCTGCTGCGCTGCCATGGCGATGGCCTGAAGGCCGGATGAGCAGAAACGATTGATCGTGGTGCCTGCCGTGGTTACGGGGCATCCGGCCCAAATCGCCGCGTTGCGGGCGACGTTCATGCCCGTTGCGCCTTCCGGCTGGGCGCAGCCCATGAACACATCTTCGACTTCCGCCGGGTCGATGCCGGCACGGGCGATCGCGTGCTTGACGGCGTGACCGCCCATCGCAGCACCGTGCGTCATGTTGAACCCGCCGCGAACGGACTTGGCGAGACCGGTACGTGCGGTTGAAACGATGACGGCTTCTTTCATGGTAATCCTCCTGATGGGCGGGGCAAAAAATGTGGGCGACCCTAGCCCGGGCCGGGGTTGTGCGGAAAGAGGTTGCGACCTGCGACGGATTTCCTTGCGGTTAACCCGGCAAGCCAAACCGCTTGCGCACGACCGAGGGGTAACGCACCGAGAATACGATGGCTCCAATCAGGGCCAGAAGTCCAACGGCGATGGCCAACGGCAATGAGAGGAACCCGAGCAGCGCCGCCAGATCCGCCATGGTCATTACGCCGAACGCCGCGGCCCAGGCCGCACTGATGGTCATGTTTACCTGCAGAAATATCGGTAGCCCCCAGATCGGCTCCGGAGTCTGTTCCTTGGCATAGGGCAGGGTGAAGGGCTGCTTCACCGCCAGCGAATAGAGCACGACCAGCATCAGCCCGCCGTCGATGGTCAGCTTGATGGCTTCCGGCTTGACCAGTGCGACGGCGGTCAGAAGCGTCATGCCGCCGAATAGAACGATATTTCCCGCATCGAGGATGCGGATCTCGCGCTTCTGCAAGAATGTCCGGATTCCGACGGCAAATGCCGCCGCGAAGGAAATCCACAACGCAAGACTGAGCGAGACATTGGAGACGATCACGAACAGCAGGATCGGTGAAAATCCGAAAAGCATTTGCATCAGAGCCCCCTCCTGTGCCGTTCTCGCGACAGACAAAGCCCCTTCCCGTGTGGGAAGGGGCTTGGTTAGATACTTATTGTTGCTGCTGAGGTTGCTGAGCCGGCTGATTTGCCGGAGCCGTCGCCGTAGCTGCAGCGGTCGAGGGCGTCAGCTTCGAGTGACAGAATGACGACCAAAGATGCGCCGCTCTCGCGCGCGCTGCCCGGCCGCCGCCATCTTCGACCTCTTTGAACACCGCTATGGCATCCTGATATTTGCCTTGCCGCGCGAGCGCCATGCCCAGCACCATCTTGGTCTGCAGCGGATCCTTGCCGCCCGGCTTGGTCAGCGCGCGGCGAGCCACAGTCTCGGCCTCGTCGTAGCGCTTGTAGCCGAAATAGGTCTCAGCGAGCTTTTCGTCGTAGTCGCCGGTCTTGCGCGCTGCGGACTCCACGGCGAATTTCGGCAATGTCTTGTCGTCGGAGGCAGCGCCTGCGACGGCGGACTTGTATTGATTGGCAGCTTTGCCCGTGGTGGTGAGGCGTCCGGCGGCAATGCCTTGATCGAGTATGGTCTTGGCCTCGCCGGGATATCCAAGCTGCAGCGCGATCGTCGCCATCAGCGCATAGTCATCCGCATCCTGCATCGCGCCCGCCGCGTCGCGCAGGCGATAGAGGTCGAGGCCGTCCGGATTCTGGATACCGGGCGTGCCGAGCGCCACGTCGATGAGTTGTCCCCAATCGCTCGGCTTGCCGTAGTTGGCGGCGAGCAGTTCCAGCGTGTTGGCGGCGTCGCCCTGCTTGTTCTGCTTGGCCTGCGCGGAAAGCAGCACGCTCAACGCGCCCTGATCCGGCTGTTTGTTGGCGGCGGCGTCCGCATCGATGACTTTCTTGGCCCATTGTTCGGCCTTGGGGTAATCGTTGGTGAAGTAGTAGGACTGCGCCAAAGTCGTTGCGATCTTCTCATCCACCGACCCGAGCGCCACCAGCTCCTCGCCGTATTTGATCGTCTTGGCGTAGTCCTTCGCATCGAAGTTCAGCAGCACCAGATTGTGGCGCGTACCCGCCTTGTCGGCAGGCTCTTCTTCCGGCGAAGCGGCCATCGCTTCGTAGGCCGTCACGGCGGTCGGATAGTCTTTCATATTCACGGCCGCGAAAGCTATGAACTGGTTGATCTTGTAGTCGTCGTACGGAGTACGATTGGGAACGGCCTGCGCTTCCTTCAGCTTTGCCATTGCGGTCGTCCAGTCGCCCGCCTGCACGGCCTTTTGAACTTCGATCATCGGCTTGATGACCGGGAGGCTGATGGATTTCTCCGGCTTCTTGTCCTTGTCGCTTGCGGCCGAAGCAGGGGTGGCAACCGGTGCGACGCTCGCCGTGGTGCTCAAAAGGATGGCGGCAAATGCAGCACGGACGATCTTCTTGTTCATAAGGCGTTCCTCGTTTTGGATCAGACGGTAGGGCCAGCGGACTGGGGCCACGTCGCTGTTCTGGAATGGAAATGCAACTTTAGTGTGGCGGGATTTCCTTTCCAACGGGGATTATTGCCGCGACTTCAGAAACCGCCTATCGAGGGTTCGACCGCTATTTCGAGAGCCGGAATGTCCGCAGCAGCCTTGCCGGAAGGGGCCGAGGAAATCCCCTTTGTCGGCTACAACCGTTATGTAGGACCCCTTTACCGTCTCCCCGACCGGGATGGGCTCCACCGCTTCTGCTTCCGCGTCGATGAGCGCCACATGAATTGCGTCGGCGCCGTCCACGGCGGGATGCTCATGAGCCTTGCCGACATTGCCATGAGCCGCGCCGCAAGGGCCGGAACAGAGGCCCGGAATTCGAGCACGGTCTCTCTCTCCTGCGATTTCGTCAGCCCAGGCAAATTGGGTGAAATCGTCGAAGCTCAAGTCCGTGTCACGCGCCGCGCCCGAACCACGGTTTTCCTTTCCGCCGACATCGTCTCGGATGGCCGTGTCCTTCTGGTCGCCTCGGGGATCTGGAAAATCGCATGATTCTCCCCGGCTACCGCGAGACGAAGCTCTCGGATCCCTTCGAGATCTACCTTGGTCCGATTTACGAGACGGGCGAGAAACCGAACCGCCGCTTCGCGCTTCTGGCCGACGAGCGCCACGTCAATCGCCGCGACGTGATACATGGCGGAATGATGATGACCTACGCCGACGCCACGCTTGGCGCGCTCGCCGCCGACCTGAGCGAAGGAAGGGTTGCCGTCACGCTCAACATGCAGTCGCAGTTTCTCGCTCCTGCCCCGCTTGGAAAGATTGTTGAGGTGAAGCCCGAGCTCACAAGACGGACACGCTCGATGCTGTTCATTCGCGGAGATTTCACCGTGGATGGCGAAATCGTGATGACAGCATCGAGCGTGTGGAAGCTGTTGGGCGCGTAAAACGCACGCGCCCAAAGCTCAGCCGTTTATGTCGAGTCCAAGCGCCATGCGGGCGGCGTAGAATTGCTGCACGCGGTCCTGCAATGGATGGAAACGTGCCGCCTGCAGGTCGCGGTAGCGCAATTCAAGCCCCGCCGCGCGGAAGAAGCCCGCGCCGCTCGCGCAGTCCAGGGCCTTGGACCCCACATCGAGCGCTGCCTTGCCGGTGAGGTTGCGCAAGGTCATCACGCGATTGGTCGTTTCCTCGGACGGCTTGTCGTTGCCGCATGCAACCATCGCAGCATGAGCGAGATTGAGAGCGGTGTACGCGTTCTCGAGCTCACCCACTGCCATCAGCAATGCGGGATCGCTGCGCTTTTTGCGAGCCTGCTCGAGCGCGTTCTCGCGGATACCGTCCGCAATGCCCGCATAGACCGAATAGACCAGCGGCATGGCGATCATCGAAATCGCATGAAACAGGAAGTGCCAGACGTCCGGATCCCGGCTCGCAATGACCGAGGCGTCGGAAACGAACACGCCGTCGATCTCGACATCGTTCGAGCCCGTGCCCCGCATTCCCATCGTGTCCCAGTTCGACAACACCTTCACGCCTTCGGATTGCATCGGCAGCGGGAAGTGGATCACCTGCGGGCCTTTCGCCGGATCGTTGTAGACCGCGCTTGTCATCAGGATGTTTCCTTCCGGCGAGCCTGACGAAAACACCTTTCGGGCATAGATCTTGTATCCGCCATCGGCCTTCTCGGCGCGGCCCGAACCGGGCAGCCAGTCCGACCCGCCGCTGGAAACGAGCCGCACGCCCTGTTGGGCGACGCTCTTGAGCAGGCCCTCAGTCGGCGCGCCCATAACGCGGCGCTTCCATTCGGGCACCATGACCTGATGGGAATGCATGGAAAGCGTCAGCGCCGTCGATCCGTCCCAACGCCCCAGCGCGCGCAGCATCGCGCACATTTCGGCAAAGTTCGCGCCGCCGCCGCCGAGATCGGCGGGAACTCCCAGCGCGAAGAAGCCAAGGCGTTGCAAGAGATTGAGGTTTGACGACACAAATGTGCCCGCGCGGTCACACTCCCGTCCCTGTGCTTCGATTTCCGGCCCGATTTTTTCGAGGATTTCCCGCCAGTTGGCCGCATTTGCCGTCCTGGCGGCGGTTTTGCTGTCGCCTGGAATAACAGTTCTCACGTTCATGCAATTCTCCAATAATTTGTTTTCGGCGTAGTGTGGCCCCAGAGAGAGGAGCGCGTTTCGCCCCCGGTATGTGCTCCGGGTGGCCGCGCATTGCGATGACCGCAACACCGACAATCATTGCCGAGACACCGGGAGCCCCTCCGGACGTCCTGTCTGAAATCCTGCGTGGGGTACGCCTGTCCGGATCGGTCTTCCTTGACGGCCGGTTCCGCCAGCCGTTCGGCGTCATCAGCCCGCAACGCTGGGACAATTCCAGCGCAGTGGCCCATCTGCGCCACATCAGCGTTTTTCATTTGATTTCACGCGGCCACTGCAAGCTCGAAATTGCCGACGGCTCGGTGCACGATATTCGCGCAGGTGACGTGCTGCTTCTGCCGTTCACCGCGGCGCATCGATTCTGGTCTGGCGATAATCCCGAGTTTGCCTATGCACCCGATCTTGTACGGCCCGGACCGATTCCCGGGGTCGATGTCGTGAGATACGGAGGCCCCGGAGAAAACGAGGCGCGATTTGTATGCGGCTTTGTAGAATCGGCAGAACTGCTTGCGGCTCCGCTATTCCGTTCGCTTCCGCCGCTCATTATCGAGCGGACGTCGGACGATACCGTTTCGGATCTTCTCACCAACACGGTGAGGGAAATCGTCCAGCGTATAGATGCCGCCGATCAAAGCGCGACCTATCTGCTGTCGCGTCTGATGGAGATACTTTTTCTGGAAGTACTCCGCCGTCATGCCGCCCGGCTTCCTCCCGGCACCAAGGGTGTGCTCGCCGCTACCGGCGATGCCGTGGTCGGCCGCGCGCTATCGCTCCTGCACAACGCGCCGGCGAGGCGTTGGACGGTGGAAATGTTGGCGCAGGAAGCGGGCGCTTCCCGTACCGTCCTGACCGAACGCTTCAACAGACTGATCGGCAAATCCCCGATGGAATATCTCACCCATTGGCGCATCCAGCTTGCCGCCGGGCGATTGAAGGCCGGGAACCAGCGGCTTGCGCAGATCTCTCATGAGGCGGGCTATGAGAGCGAGGCGGCCTTCAGCCGGGCGTTCAAGCGCATCATGGGCAGCAGTCCCGGGGCATGGCGGTCCATTTCCTAGGAATCCCCGGGTCTTGCCGGGTATTCGTAACCGCGCCTTTACCATAGCGGAGTGATTCTTGACCCTCGAAGGGAGTCCTCATGCCCAGCCAGCGCCCGGCGGAACTCGTTATGGGGTCGGTCCAGATCGGGCTCGACTATGGCGCCGCCAACCGCACCGGTAAGCCGAGCCGCGAAGCGGCGCTCAGGCTCGTCCGCCGCGCTGCCGAATCGGGCGTGAAAACCTTCGACACGGCGCGCGCTTATGGCGACAGCGAAGAGCGGTTGGGGGAGGCCTTGGCCGTCACCAAGCCGGTCCGCACCATCACCAAATTGAGCCCGCTCACGGATCTTAGCGATCGCCCCTCATGGCAGACTGTCTGCGCGGCGGTGGATGCGAGCATTGAACAATCCCGTTTCGCTCTTCAGCGCGAGAAACTCGATTGTGTCCTTCTTCATCGCGCGTCGCACATGACGGCATATGACGGCGCAGTTTGGGCGCGTCTGCTGGAATTGCGCCGCCAGGGCGCCATCGCGAGTCTGGGCGTATCGGTTCAATCCGCGTCCGAGGCGCTAACGGCTCTTGCCAGTCAGGATGTCGATCACATCCAGCTTCCCTTCAACATTCTTGACTGGCGCTGGCGCGAAGCCGGCGTCGTGGCGGCCATACGCAAGCGAGGTGACGTTACCGTGCATGCGCGCAGCGTTTTCCTGCAGGGAATTCTCGCCGCGAACGATCCCGCCGCATGGCCGCGCATTCCGGGCGTGAACGCGAGGGAACTGCTTTCTCTCATCGCCGATTGCGCCGAGGAATTCGGGCGCGAAGGCGCAGCCGATCTCTGTCTTGCTTACGCGCGAGGCCAGGACTGGATCGACGGCACTGTGGTCGGCATGGAAACCGAGGCGCAGCTGGAAGCAAATCTGCGTCTCTCCGTCAAACCGCCGCTGTCGCGCGAGGACTGCGCATGGATCGAAAAGATGATCCCGCGTGTTCCCGAGCGTCTGCTCGACCCTGCCCAATGGCCGAAATAGCGCCCGATTTCCGGCTCGACAACCGCGTCGTCTTCGTCAGCGGAGCCGCGGGTCATCTGGGCAAGGCCATCTCTCGCGCGCTCGATCGGGCCGGGGCGCATCTTGTTCTGAACGGGCGCGATGAACGCCGTCTCGCCGAGCTGGCGAAGACCCTGCATTCCGCAGAATGTGCCGCTTTCGATGTAACGGATTTCGCCGCCGTCCGGAAATTTTTTGCGGGACGCAATCGCATCGACGTGATCGTCAACAACGCGATCTCGATGACTCCGAAATCGCGCGATGCGCTGTCGCCGGAGGATTTCGATCTCGCCTATCGGTCCAGCGTCACCGCCGCGTTCGAGATCTGCCGCGCCGCATTGGCCGCGCTGCGCAACGGCGTCAAGGCCGTTGGAGAAGCGAGCATTATCAACATTGCTTCAATGTATGGTGCCGTTTCTCCCGATGCGCGCATCTATTCCAGGCCAGATCAGGCAAGCCCGTTCCATTACGGTCCTGCGAAAGCGGCGCTCATTCAACTTACCCGCCATCTGGCGGCGGAATTCGGTTCCGAGCGCATCCGCGTCAACGCGCTGGTTCCAGGACCGTTTCCGCGTCCCGAACTGCGCTCGAACGACCCGCAATTTGCCCAGCGTCTCGCGTCCCGCACGATGCTCAACCGCCTGGGAGATGCAGATGAGATTGCCGGCCCCGTTCAGTTTCTCGCCTCGACGGCTTCAAGCTTCATGACCGGCACGGCAGTGACTGTCGATGGAGGGTGGACGGCGTGGTAAAAGACGGAAAACCCAGCCGATGAACATGGCCTTTCTGTCGTCTTTCAGAGTCGGATCGGAAACCGTCTATCCGGAATCGCTGCGCACGCAGCTGCGCAGTTTTCCGCTGCTTTCCGATGTCAGCGACAGCGGCCTGAAACGCCTGCTTGGCGAAGCCAACTGGTTCTGCCTGCCTGGCGGCATGCTTCTGCAGCGCGACGGCGAAAATTTCCGCGCGCTGTTTTTGGTGGTCACCGGCTCTCTCGGAGTATTCGTCGAAGACGAGCACGGAAACCGCAAGCTCGTCGCCCACATTCCGGCCGGCGAAACCGTCGGCGAGATGTCGTTGATTTCCGGCGAAGCGCATTCGGCGCAGCTTGTGGCATTGCGCGACAGCGAACTCCTGCGCGTCAGCCCTGAAGCCTTCGATGGGCTGATCGCGCGATATCCTCGCGTGATGCTCAATCTCATGCGGATCATGGTGAAGCGTCTGCAGAACACCACGCGCGGCGGCGACAGCAAGGCGCGGCCCAAAACCTTCGCGATCATTCCGCTGCAGGACGGCCTCGACTCCGAACCGATCGCGCATCGTCTGTCGACGGCGCTCGTCGATATGGGCTCGCATTCCGCGGTACTGGATGTGAATGCGTCCGATCAATCCGCGGAATGGTTCACCAATTTCGAAACCGATCATGATGTCGTCTTCTATCGTGGCGATGCGCCCGACAGCGCATGGACGAATCTTTGTCTTCGGCAAGCAGACAGAATTCTTCTTCTGGCGCGCTCCGACCGTCCGCTGCCGCTGCGCCCGCTCGACATGCCCGCGTTCAAGGAACGCGCGACCGGGCTCCCGCAGCTTCTGCTCGTCCATCCCCAGGGCCTGAGTCACGATCTGCCGGAACATTTCGCGCTCCGCAGCGGGCTCTTCGAATCCCATCACCACATCCGCATCGGTAACACGGGCGACATAAGGCGCGTCGCGCGTTTCATCGCCGGCCGTGCCGTTGGTCTTGTGCTCGCGGGCGGCGGCGCGCGAGGCTTTGCGCATATCGGCGTCATCAAGGCGCTCTATGAAGCGGGCGTTCCGATCGATCACCTCGGCGGCACCAGCATGGGCGCCATCGTGGCGGCGGGCATCGCGATGGAATGGTCGCTCGAGGAATTGACCGAGCGATTGCGCGAGGCCTTCGTCAAATCCAATCCGCTCGACGATTACACCTTCCCGTTGATCGCGCTGGTCCGCGGCCGCAAGGTTTCGCGCCTGCTGCAAAACGGTTTCGGCGACATTCGCATCGAGGAAATGCCCAAACCCTTTTTCTGCGTTTCTTCCGATCTTACGACTGGCCGCATTCACACCCACCGTGGAGGCGCGTTATGGCGTGCGCTGCGCGCAAGCGTTGCCCTTCCCGGGATTCTTCCACCTGTCACTTTCCACGGTCATCTGCTTGTCGATGGGGGGGTGATGAACAACCTCCCCGTGGATGTGATGGCCGAACAATGCGCCGGCCCCATCATCGCCTCCGATGTCACCGGCGAACTCGATCTCAAGGCAACCGATGAGCAATATGGCGAGCGGCCTTTCTGGTGGCTGATCCGCGAAGGCATGCGCGGTTCACCCTCCATTGTTTCCATTTTGATGCGTTCGGGAACGGTCGGCTCCGAAGCGCAGCGCCGTCTTGTGCGCGAACAGGCGGACTATCTCTTCGAACCGCCGTTGCAGGATGTGGGCCTGCGCGATTGGAAAGCCTTCGATCGGGCCATCGAGGAAGGCTATACCCACGCCGTCGCCATGATCGAGCAGAAGGGCGTGCCTCTGACCGACGTCTGGACCGAAGGGCCCGCCGTCGCGATCCCGAAGAAAAAGGCGGTTTGACGCGCGCCCGCCCGCTTGCTCCGCGGCGCAGTTTTCGTTTCACTCCCGGTCGGCCAGGGAGGATCGAATGCCCATCAACTACGACGAACTCATGCAAGCCAAGGCGACCGGCGTTCCGGCGCGCTATGGCGACCGCGAGACCATGCTTTATGCGCTGGGCATCGGCTTCATGCGCGATCCCATGAACGCCGACGAGCTGCCGTTCGCCTATGAGAACGGCCTAAAGACCGTCCCCACCATGGCCACGGTGATAGGTTGGGGCGCCACCAACACGCTGGCCCGATCCAACATCAACTACATGATGGTCGTCCACGGCGAGCAGCGCTTGACCTTGCACAAGCCGCTGCCCGATACGGCCGAAGTGTTGATGGACGAGCGCGTGGCGGGCGTTTACGACAAGGGCGCGGGCAAAGGCGCGCTTGTCATCACCGAACGCACGATCCGCGAAAAGAACTCCGGCGCGAAACTCTGCACCCTGCAAAGCACGATCTTCGCCCGCGGCGACGGCGGTTTCGGCGGCCCGAAAGACGGCGCGCCCGAACCGCACACGCTGCCCACGCGCGCGCCTGATCTTGTTCATGAGGCCGATACGCGCGCCGACCAGGCGTTCCTCTACGCGCTGTCGGGCGACCGCAACCCGCTCCACCGCGATCCCAATTTCGCGAAGATGGCGGGCTTTCCGCGCCCCATTCTTCACGGGCTTTGCACCTATGGCACGGCCTGCCGCTCGGTGATCTCAACGGTCTGCAAATACGACCCAACCAAGATCACGAGCTTCGACGCGCGCTTTTCTTCGCCCGTCTTCCCCGGCGAAACCATCGTCACGGAGATGTGGGTCGATGGAAACGTGCTCTCGTTCCGCTGCAAGCTGAAGGAACGCGATGTCGTCGTCCTCAACAACGGCAAATGCATTCTTGCCGGGTGACAGCGGCAATCCGGTTGATCGCGCCGAGGCATTGATCGCAGACGGCCGCCCGCAAGAGGCGGCCGCTTTGCTTCGGGCATTGATCGGTCAAAACCGCGGCGGCCTCTTGGCACGGCTCATGTTGGCACGCGCCTGTCTGCAGGCTCACGACATTGCTTCAGCGCTCGAAGCAGCCCGCGATACCGCATCGCTCTATCCCGGCGTTTCGCAATCGGCACTCTGCCTTGGCGAAGCACTGCTTGCCGCCGGGGTCTTGCCCGCGGCAATCGCGGAATTTCAGCGTGCGCTTCGCATCGACCCCGGCTTGGAAGACGCGCGCCTGAAACTCGCGGAGGCGTGGCTCGCGGCGGGCGAGGCCGATAAGGCCGTTCAAATTCTCGAAGCCGTCGAAGATGGGCCCGAACGGACAATGCTCATCGAACGCGCGCGCTCGATGCGCGAAAAAAAGCGTTCCGATGCGGGTTATGTCCGCCACCTCTTCGACCAGTTCTCCGCCGATTACGACGAGCGCATGCGCGGCCATCTCGCCTATGCCGCTCCCGAGATCCTGCGCGGCCTCGCAGAGATGATCGGTCTGCATTTCGCAAAACACGACATTCTCGATCTCGGCTGCGGAACGGGATTGGCAGGGATGACATTCAAGAGTATCGCCAACCGTCTCGACGGCATGGACCTCAGTCCTGCAATGATCGCCAAAGCCAAAGCACGCGGCATCTACGACGATCTTGCGGTTGGCGATATCGAATCGTTGGATCGAACAGACCGGCGCTATGACTTGCTGATCGCCGCCGACACGCTTGTATATCTTGGCGATCTCGTTCCGGTCTTCAAGGCCGCCGACCATGTGCTCAAGCCGGGCGGAACGTTTCTCTTCACCGTCGAAAAGGCCGAGAACGGATTCGAACTCGGGCCCAAACGCCGTTGGCGCCATTCGGAGTCGTATCTGCGCGATTTGGCGCGAATATCCGGCTACGACATCGCCGGTCTCCTGGCCGCGAGCCCCAGAACCGAAGCCGGACAGCCGGTGGAAGGCTTTGCGGTGGCCCTGCGCAAGCCGGCTCTGGCAGAAAAAGTGGGCTGATTGTCATTCCTGCCAGACGGGACGCAGCCTAATATGCCTGCATGCCGAAGCACCGTCCCCGCCGCATCGTGATGTTTGCCTTCGAAGGCGCGCAGCTGCTCGACGTTACCGGTCCGCTGCAAATTCTCGCCGCCGTCAACGACGAAAATCCGAAGGACCGGCCCGCCTACGACATCGCGATTGCCGCGCGCGAGAAAGGCGAATTCAAATCCTCCTCCGGCATCAAGCTGGTCGCCGGCATTTCCTACGCGCGGCCGCCCAGGAATTTCTTCGAAGACATCGACACCATGCTTGTCTCAGGCGGCGGTGGCACCGTCGATGCCGTTCGCGACAAAGATCTCATCGCTGCAATTCGCAAGGCCGCGCCGGAATCGCGGCGGGTCGCATCTGTCTGTACCGGGGCGTTTCTTCTTGCCGCGGCCGGCCTTCTCAAGAACAGGCGCGTCACCACGCATTGGGCGTCTGCGCATTTGCTTGCGAAACTCCACCCCGATGTGAGCGTCGATCCCGACGCGATCTTCGTCCGCGACGGAAAGATCTGGACCTCCGCTGGCGTCACCGCGGGAATGGATTTGGCGCTCGCGCTGGTGCGCGAAGATTTCGGCGACGAAATGGCGCTGAAAATCGCGCGCCGCCACGTTATATTCTTGATGCGCCCGGGCGGCCAGTCGCAATTCAGCGCCCATCTCGAGCCCGAGGCCTATCCACGCTCGCGCCTTGCATCGTTGTTGCGCTGGATTCCCGAAAACATCTCCGCGGAACTCGATGTGACCGCGCTCGCCGCGCGCGCCAATATGAGCGAGCGCAGCTTTGCGCGCACCTTCAAGAACGAGACGGGTGAAACGCCGGCGCACTATGTCGAACGCATGCGCCTCGATGGAGCCCGCCGCCTGCTCGCAGGTTCCGCGCTTCCCGTGGCATCCGTCGCCGCTCGTTCCGGCTTCGGATCGGAGGAGCGCATGCGGCGCGTCTTTCAGCGTCACCTCAAGATCAGCCCCAGCGAATTTCGCGAGCGCTTCAGCGCACAAGGAGAAACATCATGACCCTCAATATCGGCCTCGTCGTGTTCGACGATGCGGAAGAACTGGATTTCGTCGGCCCGTGGGAAGTTTTCACCATGGCGGCCAACGTCAAGCCCGGCGCGCATCGCGTGATGCTCGTCGCCGAACATGAGAAGCCGGTGCGCTGCGCCAAGGGGTTGCGCGTGCTGCCCGATGTGACCTTCGATAATTGCCCGAAGCTTGACGTCGTTTTGATCCCGGGCGGGCAGGGCACCCGCCGCGAAGTCGAAAACAAGTCCATGCTCGATTGGATCGCAAAGGTTGCGAGAGATTGCCAATGGGTGACGAGTGTCTGCACCGGTGCGCTGCTGCTTACGGCGGCAGGCCCCGCAAAGGGCAAGCGCGTCACCACCCATTGGGCCTTTGTCGAAACATTGCGCGGCCGCAAGGAAGCTGCCGAAGTGCTCGACAATGTGCGCTACGTCCGCGACGGCAATGTTGTCACCTCCGCGGGCGTCTCGGCGGGCATCGACATGGCTCTCTGGCTCACCGGCCAGTTGCACGACCCGCAATTCGCCCGCCTCGTGCAGCGCGGCATGGAATATGACCCGGCGCCGCCCTACGAAGCCGAGGTTTGAAAAGCCCTTCTTCCGCCGCATTGGATGTGTTTTGATCCTCGACAGAAACATCCAATTCAGGGGGAGAGAACCTTCATGACGATAAAGCTCGCTTGGGCGCTGGTGCTCGTGGCAGCAGGTGCCGTACCCGCGCTCGCGGACCCATGTTCCGAGCCCATACCGCCCGCCCCCGTTGATGGGGCCACGGCCACGAAGGAGCAGATCAACCAGGCCCGCGAAGATACGGTGAACTTCATCAAGGCGTCGGACGATTACCAATCCTGCCTGTTCGCGGACCTGAAGGCGCAGAAACTTCAGGCGGCAAAAGACAAGAAACCCTTCCCGCCCTCCATTGAGGATGCCGTGAACCAGAAGGTGCAGGACAATCAGAAAGAGAAGGAAAAGGTGGGGGGCGAATACAATGCGGCCGCCATCACCTACAAGAACAAGCATCCCGGCAGCTGAACAAGAGACACATCTCCCCCTTGCGGGGAAGGCCAAAGCTGCGGAGCAGCGGCGGTTGGGGCAAGGCAGGAGCCCCGCGAATCACCTATCATCGCGGGCATGAGCGGACAGGCCATCGCGCAGAACCGTGCCCGGCGCCGCGCCCAGGAACAGGGCGCGACGCGAGCGGGCATACTCGATGCCGCCCGCCGGGTGGGTGCGCGGGACGGCGCCCGGCAGTTGTCCTTGCGCGCGGTCGCTGCCGAAGCCGGTTTCGCGCCTGCGGCCCTTTACGGCTATTTCCGCAACAAGGATGAACTCCTTCTCGCGCTCGCTGCCGACGATCTTTCGCAATTGGCCCGCGCGATGAAGGATGCCGCAAACAACGCGCCGCCATCCGAGAAACTCTTGAGGGCCGCCTCGGCTGCCGTGAGACTTCTCGAACACACCGAAACGCTCGCCACCGCGCCATCCGCGCTCGCGAGCGGTGCCGCCCCCGATGCGGAGCGCATCTTCAACGGCCGGCTCATCGCGGCGATGCGATCTCTGTCCGATGCCGCCGGGATCAAGATGGAAAGCCGCGACTCCCAGCTCGACACCGTGCTTCTGGCCGCCGCGCTCACAGGCCTTGCCGTGATGGCCCGCTCGGGAAGACTGACCGCGCTGGGCTTCACGCCGGAAGAAATTCTGAAACGGTTGAAAACCTGATCTCACCTCCCCACAAGGGGGAGGTAAGTCTTATATCCCCGCCAAGACCTTCCGCGCCACATCGCTATCCTTCGCGATTTGCGCCTTCAATGCCTCCAGTCCCTCGAGCTTCGCTTCGGGCCGGATGTAGTGAATCATCTCGATGGACATGTGCTTGCCGTAGAGATCGCCGTTGAAATCGAACAGATAGGTTTCCAGCAGCGGCGTTTCGATCTTGTACATGGGGCGCACGCCGAAGCTCGCGACGCCGCCATAGCGCCCGGCAGGCTTGTCATCCTCGATCACGGTCGCGCGCACCGCATAGATTCCGTAGGCCGGCCTGAGAAAATCGTCGATCCGCATGTTCGCGGTCGGAAATCCGATTGTGCGCCCGCGCTTGTCGCCATGGTCTACGCGCGATTCCACGCTCCAGAAGCGACCCAGCAATTCTGCGGCTTCCTCGGGGCGGCCTTCCTTCAACGCCTCGCGAATTCGCGTGGACGAGATCTTCTCGTGACCCTCGACCGTAACGGGGTCGAACACCGTCACGCCGAATCCTTCCTGCTCGCCCATATAGGAAAGTGACGTGACGTTTCCCGTTCGCGCCTTGCCGAATTGAAAATCCTGTCCCACCACTATCGCGCCGACGCCGAGACCGCCGACCAGTACGTCAAGCACGAATTCGTGCGCCTGTTTCTTCGCCATTTCGGCATCGAACGACAGCGCGAACATGGCGTCTGCGCCCAGCTCCGCGATCAGCCGCGCCTTGGTGCGGAATGGCGTCAGCCGGAACGATTCGCTCTGCGGTTTGAAGAACTCCTGCGGATGCGGCTCGAAGGCGATCACGCCGAACGGTGCCTTGCGTTCCTCGGCCATCCGCCTTGCTTCGCCGATCAGGGCCTGGTGCCCGCGATGCACGCCGTCGAAATTGCCGAGCGCCACCACCGCGCCCTTATACGCATCGGGAATATCATGGTAGTGGCGGAAGATGCGCATGCGCGCGTGGATTATCCTTTCGGCCGCGACGGCGCCATAACCATCGCCTCGCCCTCGATCACCACAAGGTCCCCCACCTTGCAAACGCAGTCGAAGATCACCCGCCGTTTCTCGGCGATCACCTCGCGCACTGTGCAGGCCGCCGTCACTTCATCGCCGATGCGGACAGGCGCTTTGAACTTTGTGGTCAGGCTCATGAAGATCGTCCCCGGTCCCGGCATCTTCATGCCGAGGATGGTCGAGATGTAGCTCGCCGAAAGCATGCCGTGGGCGATGCGCGTCTTGAACGGCGTGGCGGCGGCATAGGCTTCGTCGAAATGGGCGGGGTTCATGTCGCCCGACAACTCGCCGAACAGCTGGATGTCCCGCTCCGTCACCTTGTGGACGTAGCTTTCCGACATCCCCGGCTTCAATTCATCGACATAGTATCCCATAGCGGTCCCGGCCCCTCGAAGGTGAACGTTCGTCTTATCGGGCGGCCCGCTACCAGACAAGCTCACGCATCGCCGCGCGAGCGTTTACCCCAGATTTTTCAAACAGTTGCGCCAAGGTCTCGGCGGTTATTTCGCCGAGTTCTGCGGCATGAATGCCGTGGGCGATGAACAGGGCGTCGAATCCCATTGCGTTGGCGCCCTTGAGATCGGTTTCCATGCCATCGCCCACTGCCAGCACGCGCGTGATCGTCCGGCGCGTTGCCTTGCGCATGGTTTCGAGCGCCAGATCGTAGATCGCCGGATAGGGCTTTCCGAAATAGACGACTTCGCCATCGATCTTTTCGTAAGCCCGTGCGAGCGCGCCTGCGCAATAGATCAGCCGCCCGCCGCGCTGCACCACGATGTCGGGATTGGCGCAGAGCATCGTCAGCTCTTTCTCTTTCAGCTTCGCAAGAATTTCCGCGTAATCGTCCGGCGTCTCGTGATCGTCATGATAAAGCCCGGTGCAAAGGACGATTTCCGCGTCATCCGCCTCCACGCTCGCGATATTCAATCCTTCGAACACATCGCAATCCCGCTCCGGTCCCAAATGCAGCATCGGAAGTGTCTTGCCCCTCGTCCGCCAGAGAAGATCGTCCCGCGCGGCCACCCCCGACGTCACCACGGCGTCGAAACAATCGAGCGGCACACCGATGGCTTCGAACTGCTTCATCAGAGTGCCGACTAGCCTCGGCGCGTTGGACAGCAGCACCACGGGACCCCGCTCGGCGCGGAATTTCCGCAATGCCTCCGCCGCTGCGAGAAACGGTTCCTTTCCGTTGTGCAGCACGCCCCACACGTCACAGACAAGTGCGTCGTATTCGGATGCGATATCGGACAAGCCGGATAGGATTTGCGTTTGCATTGCGCGTTTCTTCTCCCTCGGCTCCGGAAAGGTGAAGGCAGAGGGCAAAGGGTTTCAATGCGCTCATACGTTCGCGAATGGGGTCAGGCAACCCCTCGCCGGGTCATACAGGGAGAAAATCTAGCGAGATCTAGCTCGCCCGCTTGAGCGGAATGACCGCCGCCGGTCCGGACTGCCGCTCTGCCGGCGGCGATTCTTTCAGCACGTCGTCGCGCACCGCGCGCGGTTCGCCGAAGAGATAGCCCTGTGCGAAATCGACACCGAGATCGAGCAATTGGACGACTGTCTTCTCGTCTTCCACGCGCTCCGCGATCAAGTTCAGTCCGTGCCGCGCGAGAAGTTCCTTGAAATCCTGCGCCGAAACCATCGCCTTGGCGTCGCTCATGCCGCCCACAAGCGTTGCCGACCGCACCTTGATGTGCCGGAAGCCCAACCGTTTCAGCTTGGCGAAATCCAGCGCCAGCGATTCCACATGGTCGAGGGACAGGGCAAATCCAAGTCCGGAGAGATAGGAGAGGTTGGTCTCGCCCGCCGTTCCCGCCTTGTCGAGCGCGCCTTGTGCGAATTCGAACACGATCCGCCCCGCCAGATCGCGGTTGTGGTGCATGTATTCCAGAAATTGCGGAAAGAACTCGGGATCGGCGAGCGTATCGCCCGCGATGTTGCAGAATATCGCGATCTCGCGATTCTTCTGTGTCAGACGGCGCATCACCTGCACGCAGCGGAACAGAAGCAGATTGTCCACCACGCTCATCAGGCCGGCCGGCGCGGCGATGCGCATGTATTGCGCCGGCATGATGACGGTGCCGTCTTCCGCGCGAAGGCGGGAAAGCGCCTCGTAATAGCGCAGTTTCCTCTGGGGCAGGCTCACGGTGGGCTGAAGATAGAGATCGACGCGATTCTGTTCCAGCGACGTGCGCACCATTTCCAGCAATGCGGAATCGCCCAGCGCGTTGAGCGTTGATCTTTGGGGCGTCGGCAAGGCGGCGGGTTTGGGTTGGGCCGGAATTTCCTTCGCCTTGTTGGAAATTCGGTTGGCGAACTCGCGCATCAATCCTTCGAGCATCTGAAGCTCTGCCACAATCTTGCGGTTGTTCTCGTTGGTCCTGGTTTCGACGATCTGCGTGATTTCGGCGATTTTGCCGCTCGTCTGTTCGAGCGACTTCTGGAACGAAAGCCCGGCGGCTTTCAGCATCCTGATATCGCGCGCGGTCCGTTTTTTGTCCTTGCGCCGCAAGAGACTCATGTGAAATTGCGCGCAGATCGTGGCCCCGATGAAGGTCATCATCAGCGCCTGGGAGATCGGCAATCCGTACAGCATGCCGATCAATCCCGCTGCGAGCGCGCTGGCTGTCGCATAGGTCATCACGATGAGAATGTTGAACATCGGAAAGGCCGCCGTCCCCAGATTCAGGCGGCAAGTATTGCCGGGTTAGTGTTTCCAAGCTGTTAACCTCGCCAAACCGGTCATTTCCGCCGTCAGCGCTTGAAAATTAAGCCTTCGTTAAGCCAGTCGGCCGCGCCCACGGTTTGATCTGGGTCAGGGTAACCCTTGGCGCCAGTGGCATCCTCCGGCCCAATGGAGGATCTGATGATAAAAACCGTACTTGTCCCGCTCGCTGGCGAAGCCGATGAACCGGCGCTTGAACTTGCGCTTGCGGTCGCCAGGCAGTTCAACGCCCACATCGACGCGCTGCATGTTCGCGCCAATCCGGTTCACGAACTGGTGAAGATGACGATCGGCGACGGCATCACCACGAGGGAGTTGTGGGACGCCATTGTGGACGACATCAATCGCAAACGCGACAAGGCACGCAAATCCTTCGATCGTTTCTGCGATGCAAATGACTTGCCGGCCGTTTCGTCTCCCAAGCGCTCCACGGCCCCAAGCGCGAACTGGATCGAATGCGAAGGAGAATTTCCGAAAGAGGCGGCGGCACGCGCCCGTTTCCACGATGCGGTCGTCGCATCGCGCGGCGCCTTTTCGGCCGCCGAGTTGGGCGATATCCTGGTTGCGTGCGGGCGTCCTGTGTTGCTGGCCGCGCATTCCAGGAAACAAGAACCCGTATTCGGCACTATCGCGATTGCCTGGAAGGAAACCGCAGAGAGCGCGCATATGGTCACCGCCGCCATGCCCTTCATCGAGGCGGCAAAAAAGATCGTGATCTTTGTGGCGACGGAAGATGGGGACAAATCCGAAAAAAACGCCTCGGCCGGCAATCTCGCCGCCCAACTTGCCTGGCACGGAATCGAGGCCGAAGTGCATTGCCTGACCGGCCGGTCTGCCGAAGTGGGCGAAACGCTCGTTCACGCCGCGCAAAAGGCGCAAGCCGGTCTGCTTCTTCTGGGCGGCTACGGTCACAGCCGTGCGCGCGAATTCGTGCTGGGCGGCGTTACGCGCTATGTTTTGGATTCCGCCGGCATCCCGGTATTCATCGTTCACTGAAAGGGAGCCGCTCATGAACAGGCTCAAGGGAAAATCGGCCATCGTGACCGGCGCCGGACTCGGCATCGGTCATGCCGCAGCAGTACGCATGGCGGAGGAGGGCGCAAAGGTCGCCATTTTCGACATGCTGGAGAAAGAAGGAAGGGCGCTCGCCGGCGAACTTCAATCGCGCGGACTGACCGCGAAATATTTCCATTGCGACGTGACGAAGGAAAGCGAAGTCGCCCGCGCCATCGATGCGGCGGCCGCCGAATTCGGCGGTCTCAACGTGCTTGTGAACAACGCCGGCGTTTCAGGGGCCAACAAGCCCACGCACGAGATCACCGAGGCAGAGTGGGACTTTGTGCAGGCGGTCAACGTCAAGGGCGTGTTCTTCTGCACCAAGCACGCCATACCTCATCTGAAAAAGGCGGGCGGCGGCAGCATCATAAACCTGTCTTCGATCTATGGACTGGTCGGGGCGGCCGATGTGCCGCCCTATCATGCATCGAAAGGCGCGGTCCGCTTGATGTCCAAGACGGATGCGATGATCTATGCGCCCGACCGCATCCGGGTGAATTCGATCCATCCCGGATTTATCTGGACACCCATGGTGCAGGATTTTCTCGATCGATCGCCCGACGCGGCCGAGGCAAAGAAGGCAACCGACGCGCTGCATCCGCTGGGACACATCGGCGAGGCGGACGACATCGCCTGGGCGATCGTATATCTTGCGTCTGACGAGGCGAAATTCGTTTCGGGCGCGGAACTCGTGGTCGATGGCGGCTACACTGCGCGATGATGCGATAACGGTTGAACCGAATGAGGGGAGCGATGCGGTATTTTGCGCGTGCGTTTGTTGCGGTCGCTCTGACCTTCGGCTCCGCACCGGCCGTTCTTGCGGCGGGAGATTCCGAAGCCGGCGCCGAACTGGCGTCGAAATCCTGTTCGAGCTGCCACGCCTTGCCTGCCGCCTCCGCCGGCGCCGACATAGCGCCGCCGTTCGCCAACATCGCGCGCGATCGCAAGGGCGACCGTGCGTGGGTGCGCACATGGCTGATGAATCCGCATCCGCCGATGAAAGGGCTCAATCTGACGCGCAGCCAAATCGACGACATCATCGCCTATCTCGAATCGTTGTCTGCGGACGAGCCTCATTAGTGCGGGCATGACGGCGGCGGCACGAAAACGAATTGTCACGCTCACGCTCAATCCGGCGCTCGATATCGCCGCGAATGTCGAGAAGCTTGTGCCGGATCGCAAGCTGCGCTGCGAGAATGTGCGCAAAGACCCCGGCGGAGGCGGAATCAATGTCGCGCGCGTGGCGCATCGCCTTGGCGGCGAGGTCACAGCCGTTTTTCCCTCCGGCGGCATCGCGGGCGAGATTGTCTGCGAATGCCTGCGCAAGGAACAGGTGCCGTTTCGCGCGATCCCGGTTGCGGGCGATACGCGCGAGAATTTCAATGTGATCGACCGCCAGGCGGGCAAACAATACCGATTTATCTTCCCCGGTTCGGCGCTGGCCGAAGTCGATTGGCAAGCCTGTCTGGACGGTGCGCTCGCACTCATCGGGCCCGGTGATTATCTCGTCGGCAGCGGGAGCTTGCCTCCGGGTGTGCCGGAGGATTTCTATGCCCGAATGTCGCGCGCGGCCGAAGCCTTGGGCGCACTCGTAGCGGTGGACACGTCCGGCCCGGCGCTGAAAGGCCTTGGCTCGCAGAGAGTGCATTTGCTCAAAGCCAGCCGCAGCGAAATGAGCGAACTTGCCGCACAACCGCTTCCCGATCTCGCGGCGTGGCGGCGCACATGTGAAAATCTTGTCTCTCTGCGAAAGGCGGATATCGTCGCCTTGTCGCTTGGTCCTGACGGTGCACTGCTGGCAACGAGCGCCGGTGTCTGGCGCGCCGCCGCTCCGGCGATGGCCTCTGCCAATGCCGTCGGCGCCGGCGACAGCTTTCTTGGATCGCTGGTCTCGACTCTGGCGGGCGGAACCGCGCCGGCGGACGCATTGCCTGTCGCGGTGGCGGCGGGGTCGGCGGCGATGCTCGCCGCGGGGACAGGCCTTTGCGAGCGCGCGCATGTGACGCGGCTGGCGAAAGACGTTGTTGTCGAGCGGCTGCGGTAAGCGATCCTTGCACGCGAGAAGCGTTTGCATTTCGTGTGCTGCTTTCGCAACAGAGGCGGGCCGATGGAACTTTTTTGCGCGAGATCAATCCGGCGCGCGTTTCTCTCGCGTACCCGATGGGCACGAAACTTTGAGGGTGTTCAATCGTGCGTTCCCTGGCATCGCTGCTTTCTGTTGCGTTGATTTCCGCCGCTGCTTTTTCGCCCGCATTGGCAGAAGACGATCCATCCGGCGTCGCCGGACATTTTCAGGTCCGATTGCGCGGTGTCGCCGTGCTTCCGGAGCCAAGTGCGACCATCGAATTGTCCGGCAACGACGTGGGCGGCACCACAAGCATCACGGACTCTTTCGTCCCCGAAGTGGACGGGACCTATTTCATCACCGATAACATCGGCGTGGAATTGATCGCTGCCACGACCAAACACACGGCCCGCAATACCAATACAGGCGATATCGCCAGCGTCTGGCTCCTGCCGCCAACTTTGACGGCCCAATACCACTTCATGCCGGATGGCTGGATCCGCCCCTATGCAGGCATTGGCATCAACTACACGATCTTCTACGACACGCGCAGCGCCATTTCCGATCTCAAATTCGGCGATCGGTTCGGCTGGGCGTTGCAGGCCGGTTTGGATGCGCCCATCCCCAACACGCCCTATTTTGTGAATTTCGATGTGAAAAAGCTGTTCCTCAGCACCGGCGTCAAAGGGCTAGCGGGCGCGCTGAAGGCCGATGTCGACATCGACCCGTGGCTGGTAGGATTGGGCGTCGGCATCCGGTTCTAGGACCGCCCTGGAATCTTCTGTGCCGTCGGGCGGCCGGAGACGCAAAGACTGCGTTTTGGCCGGAGAGAGAG
>DASZRY010000079.1:0-3920 GCA_035548975.1 Rhizomicrobium sp. | reverse complement strand
AGGCTTAAGTCACGGTGCGGAAGGCAGCTCACGCATGAAGGCGGCCGGCTTCTTCGCCAGCCCTGATTTGGCGGCAAAAAGGCGGGCCCCCGGCTGTTCGCTCCCATCGAACGAAAACGCGAGGCGCCCGCCTTTTTGCTGCGGCTCGCGTCCTTTGAGGGCGCGCGGGCTTTGCGATAGGCTTTCGCCCTCGTGTCATCCGGGGGGAGAGCTGTCGCACATCATGTACGCACCGAACGACGATTGCGTTGCCGGCAACGAATCAGAGAGCGCAGAGGACAGCGGTCAGAAGCCCACGATGACGGGCATTTTGTGGCTCGCCTCCTATCCCAAATCCGGCAACACCTGGACGCGCAACTTCCTGCACAACCTGCTCAACATTCTCGAAGGCAAGGAGGACCACGAGCAGGACATCAACGAGATGAACGAATTCACCTTCTGGGAAATCGCGGCCAAGCCTTACGAGAAGTTTCTCGAAAAGCCGGTGACGGAAGCCACGCGGGCGGAGATCGCCGCCGTGCGTCCCAAGGTGCAGGAAATGATCGCCGAGTCCACCGACGGACTCGCCATGATCAAAACCCATCATTGCCTGGTGATGGACAGGGGCGTTCCCGCCATCAACCTCGCCGTCACGGCGGGTGCGGTTTATATCGTGCGCAATCCGCTGGATGTGGCCATTTCTCTCGCCCATCACATCAGCGGCACCATCGACGATGCGATCCGCATGATGGAAACGCGCGGCCTCGAAACCGCGATCAGCGAAAAGAACGTGCATGAGATATACGGCTCCTGGAGCCAGCATGTGGAAAGCTGGACGCGCAAGCCCCATCGCGGCATCTGCATTTTGAAATACGAGGAAATGCTGGCCGATCCCATGCGAATCTTCGGCGGGCTTGCGCGCCACCTCCTGCTCAAGCCCCGGCCCGAACAATTGCAGCTGGCGATCGAGCGTTCGTCGTTCGAGAAATTGAAAGAGCAGGAAGCCAAGGAAGGCTTCCGCGAAAAGCCCGACAAGGCCGAACGCTTCTTCCGCGAAGGCAAGTCCGGCCAGTGGCGGGAGAAGCTATCCCGCCGCCAGGTGCGCCAGATCGTTTCCGTGCACCACAAGCAGATGCAGCGCTTCGGCTATCTGACCGACGAGTTGAGACATCTGGCCGGCTGAGACGCCGCTTTTTTTTTGAAATAGAATTGCGCAACGCGGCCCGCCCGCCAGTTTTTGCTCATCCCACTACAAGTTTTCCCGCCTCGTCCGTCATACTGGGCGAGGTTTGAGTGTCCGATCCTCCAACGGCAGGGAACTGGCGGAGGCATGGCCGAAACACCGATCAACGAACGCAATGCAACCGGCCGAAGCGGGGCGGGGGAGCCCATGCCCACGTCTGCGGTAGAGGCCTGGTTCGTGCGCGAAGTTTTGCCCTTGGAGGCTTCTCTCATGCGCTTTTTGCAAAGCGCCTGCCGCAACGCCCAGGAAGCCGCCGATTTGCGGCAGGACGTCTATGCGAGCGTGATTGCCGCCGCGCGCAAATCGGTTCCCGAACGCGCCAAGCCGTTCTTGTTCGCCACTGCGCGCAATCTTCTGATCGATCGCGTGCGTCATGAACGCGTCGTGTCGATCGACACCGTATCCGATCTCGATGAGCTGGGCCTGGTTGCCGATGAACCGGCGCAGGACCGCGTGCTGATCGCACGCGACGAATTGCGCCGCCTGCGTGCAGCCATCGATGCGCTGCCGCCCAAATGCCGAGAAGCTATCGTGCTGCGCCGTATCGAAGGGCTTTCGGGCCGCGAAATCGCCCTGCGCATGGGCATCGATGAATCCACCGTCTCCCATCACATCAGCAATGGCGTGCGGATGCTCGCCGAAATGCTCTATGCCGAAGAACCCAGGCGCGGGAACATGCCATGAGCGAAGCCAGCGCAAACGAGCACATCGAGAAAACGGCTGCAGACTGGCTCGCGCGTCAGCAGTTCGAAAGCTGGAACGTCGAGGCCCAGAAAGAGCTCGACGCCTGGCTTTCCCAATCCGACAAACACACGGCTGCCTATTGGCGGCTGAAAGCCGCTTTCGGCCGCACCGGCCGCCTTGCGGCATTGCGCCGGCCGATGATGAGTCCGGCTGCTCCGCAGCATGCTGCGCGCAAGCCATGGACTCTGATTTATGCGGTTGCGGCAGTACTAATTCTGTTTGCAGCCGGCGGCGGATTCTGGAGCTATCGCACGCTCGCGCCAGACGGGCGCACATTTGCAACGCCTGTGGGCGGGCACATGACGGTGAAACTCGCCGACGGCTCGTCTATCGAACTCAATACCGATACGGTTCTGCGCACCGATTTCACGCCGGAAAGGCGCGCCGTCCGCCTGTTGAAAGGCGAGGTCTATTTCCAGATTCGCCACAATGCCTCCCGGCCCTTCACCGTCACCGTCGGCGAACATCGCATTGTCGATCTAGGAACGAAATTTCTCGTGCGCAAATCGGCAAGCCAGCTCGACGTCGCCCTGATGGAAGGAAGCGCACGGCTGGAAAGCACCAACGCTTCCGCACCAACAAAACCGGCCGTGCTGATGCCGGGCGATTTTGCGGTGGCCACTGCCACCTCCATCGGGATCTCACGCAAGAAGGTGCATGAACTGGCCGACAATTTGGCCTGGCGCAACGGCATGCTCGTGTTCCACAACGCGCGCCTTGCCGATGCCGCGGCCGAATTCAACCGCTACGGCGAAACCAGACTCATCGTTTCCGAATCCGCCGCTCGTCTCACCATAAACGGCGCATTCCCGACAACTGGCGCAGAAGATTTCGCCGGTGTCGCGCACGAAATCTTCGGACTGCATGTCGATCGCAAGGGCGAAAACATCGTTCTTTCGCGTTGAACGGAATTTTTAAGGGGGGAATATGATCGGGTTGAGAAACGCCTTTCTGTCGGGAGCCGCCGTCGGACTCGCGCTCACATTGACGGGTGCGGCACGCGCGGAGAGCTTCAACATTCCCGGCGGCACACTCGCCGATGCGCTCGATAGCTACAGCGCGCAAACGGGCGTGGCGTTGGCGATCTCCACGAATGCACTCAAGGGTGTCAAGACCGGCGGCGCTTCGGGCAATATGTCGCCCGAGCAAGCACTGTCGCGTATCTTGTCCGGCACGGGCTTCGGCTCGCGCCGCGTGGGAAACGCGATCGCCATCGTGCGCGATACGTCGCGCGAGAGCATGCTCGTTCCGGCCCAGCTTCCCTCCATCCAGCTCGCACAGGCTACGCCCGCCCCGCGCGCATCAGTGGAGACGGTGACCGTCACCTCGTCCAAACTCGGTGGCGCGGATGTGCAGTCGATCCCGATTGCGATCACGGCTTTGAGCCAGGAAGAGTTGACCTCGCGCCAGGTTGCAGGCGGTCCGGACCTCATCAAGGAAGTCCCCAACCTCACTTTCACCAAGACGAACTTCACCGGCTATTCGATCCAAATCCGCGGCATCGGCACGCAGGCGATCTCGGTGACGACCGATCCGGCCGTTGCCGTAGCCTTCAACGACACGCCGTTTATCCGCAACCATTTCTTCGAACAGGAATTCTACGACGTCAGCCAGGTCGAAGTTCTGCGCGGCCCCCAAGGCACGCTCTATGGCCGCAATGCGACGGCGGGTGTCGTTAATGTCACCTCCGCCAAGCCCACCGATCAGTTCGAGGCAATGGCCAGCGCCGATATCGGCAACTACAAGAACCGCCGATTCGAGGCAATGCTCAATCTGCCCATCGTCGGCGACAAGGTCGATTTGCGCCTGGCAGGCGAATGGACCAAGCGCGATGGCTACAGCTTCAACACACTGACAAATTCCCCCATAGACGGGCGCGATCTGTGGTCTGGCCGTGCGAGCCTGCGATGGAAGCCAGTTGAAAGCGCAACGGTCGATTTTGTGTGGGAACATT
>DASZRY010000078.1:0-19148 GCA_035548975.1 Rhizomicrobium sp. | reverse complement strand
GCGCGTGCGTGACTTCGCCGAACTTGCATCCGACTGGTTCTGCGAAATCGACAGGGATATGCGTATCGGCTTTGTGGCGACGAGGCTTTCGGCCTTGAACAATGGCGAGGAATTTTCAGGCCGCGACTGGATCAAGACAGGGCTGGCGCAAGGTTTCGAGCGCATGTCCGACGATATCAGGCACGAGGAAGCGCTGCGGGAACACAAACCGTTTCGTGGACATCGCTTCCGGCAGACGGCCCCGGACGGCAAAACGGTCTATTGGTCGATTTCGGGCAAACCGATGTTCGATGAAGCGGGCACGTTCGCCGGTTTCCGCATCACCGGCAGCGACATCACCGGCGTGATTCTTACGCAGGAAGAACTGACGCGGGCGCGCGACGAGGCACAGCGCGCCAATAGAGCAAAATCGGCATTCCTCGCCAATATGAGCCATGAGCTTCGCACGCCTCTGAACGCGATTCTGGGCTTTTCCGCCCTCATCGAACAGCAGTCGCTGGGGGAGATCGGCAACCAGCGATATGTGGAATATGCGGGCGACATTCGCGAATCCGGCGAGCACCTGCTCGCGATCATCAACGATCTTCTGGAGCATTCGCGCATTGAAGCCGGGAAAATCGAATTGCGCGAGGAAAGGTTCGACATCGCCGAGGCCATCGAGCAGGCGCGCCTTTTCTGTCAGTCGCGCGCGGAAAAGACGAACGTCAAGTTGCGAACGCGTCTTGCGCCGGGGCTGCCGCCTGTGCTCGGCGATGCGTTACGCTTGAGGCAAGTGCTCGTGAATCTCATTTCCAACGCCGTGAAGTTCACGCCCGGCGGAACAGTCGAAATCGCGGCCCAGATCGACGCAGCGGGCGCATTGCGGCTTGATGTGTGCGATACCGGCATCGGCATGGATGAGGCCGGGATCGAACAGGCCCTCAAACCGTTCGGACAGGTGGACAACGGGTTGAGCCGCCAATTCGAAGGTACGGGATTGGGATTGCCGCTGGCAAAATCTCTGGTGGAACTGCACGGCGGCATGCTTTCGGTGGCCAGCGAGCGTGGCGTGGGAACCATGGTTTCGGTGGTTCTGCCAGCATGGCGCGTAAACATCCAAGGGCGACTGCCCGTCGCGGCGGCATAATCCGGCTTTCGCCCCGAATCCTATTCCGCAGCTTTCAGCATGGCAGCCGTCTCCGACGCGGCCTTCTGCGCGGCGGCAAGATCGGATGCGGCAATGCCTTCGCGCGCCTTGTCCGCTGCTGCTTCCAGCTTCTTCTTTTTGGCGGCATCGGACGTATCAGGAATGGCGCCCGCGCCCGCATGTGCACATGGGTTCATTTCCTTGGCATCGAATCCAACACCCGCGGGGCCGACAAGACAATTCAACGCGTGATGCAAGTGCGCATGCACGCCTTCGATCTTGCCTGCGGAAGCGGCAAGGCCAGCGTGGGTTTGCGCGTTCACGACTTCCGAAGCGGCATCGGCGAGGGCTGTCTGCATCATCGGGGGGATCGCCATGATGAGTGCGCTTGCAATGAAGGGGATGGAGGCTTTCAGGCCAATGTGTTCCATCTGCCTGTCTTTCGATGAATTTCGCGGGGCGAATGAGGCTCTCCCAAGGATTGCATGTCAACCGTCCCGGTGAAGGGGCAACGATGAAATTGTGGAGACATTCCGGCGGGGCCGAAAACAATATGTCCCAATCGGAGAATCGTGTTGCGATAATCAGGGTTTACGGAATTGCCGCGCCCGGCGCGAATTGCAGATCGCTCCAGGTTCCCGCCAGGTGGAACGGCGCGCTGAAATCGCTGATCGTATTCATGGGACGCTCGTCATGTTCCAACCGCGCGCGCGGGCGGAACGCGAAGGAAAGTTTGCGCGCGCCGACATCTACCGTTCCACCGCCCAGAATTTCCACGATGGGGCTGGACAGACCGAAATCCTCGCTGCGCAATTCGCCATGCGCGAGCGAGAAGCTTCCGCGCAGCATGCTGAAGGTCATACCCGAATTGGCGGCAAGTGCTGCGGCCGGCGCACCCAGATGCGCTGCGCGGCCCGCAAGTTCGAGATCGGCGCCGCGGATCGAACCGTTTTCAATGGCAACATCGCCGCGGCCCCAGATGTTTCTCATCACTGCAGCTATGCTTGTTCCGCGCGAGGCGGCATCGAGATAGAGACGCCCTCTGCCATCGAGCCCGGCGACGCCAAGCACGCCCGCAAGGAACGGACGCGCCGCGAAATGCTGCAACGACAGGCGGGCGTGGAATGCGGGCAATGCGCCCGTGGCATCGACATGCAATTCCATAGCGCCGCCGCCGCCGTAGAGAGCAAATTGTTGGAAATTCGCATCCAGCACCCCCGATTTCAGGGTGAGGGGAAGTTTCACATGCTGAAGCGCAAGCGATCGGATGTTCACGCTGCCGATATTGAGCGTGAGATCGGCATCGAACAGGTTGAGCAGCGAGAGGTCGAGCGGCGAGGTGTCCCAGCCCGCGCCGCGCCACGGCCCGGTACCGGGCGGAACGATGTAGGGATCGACATTGAAGCGATCGAGCGACAGATCGCCTTTCAGCAGCGAGGTCGTCTCGGAGTTGTCCACGGTGAGCGTTCCGGTGACGGCGGTCTCATCGAGCGCAAGCTTGAGATGACCGAGCGTGTAGCCGGAATTGGTGCGGTCAAACTTCGCCTGGATGGAAAGAGGGCCGAGGCCACCGACATTGGGAAGGCCGTGGCCACGCCAAGCCGCAAGTTTGCGCAAAGACGGCGTATCGAATTTCAGCGCGCCGGATGCCGGTCCGTTCAACGTCAGCGCACCCTTGAAGCTGGCCTGCACGAGATCGGACGTCAACGAGAGATCCACGCGCGAAGACCGCGCATTGACGAGCGCGGTGGGATCGAACGCCTTGGCAACGAAGGCGATGCGTTCGCCGCCGTCGGTCAACTCGCCTTCGAGCGCCAGCGTCGGGCCGAACCAGTCCAGCGTTGCATCCAGATCCTGAATGTCCTCGCGGGTGTTGGAACGGGCGTCTTCGTAGCGCGCGGTGCCGTCGGCGAGCTTCACTTCGGCCACGGACGTTTTCATGCGGTTGAGCAGGCCGCTCTCCTGCCCTTCGGCCGGCGCGATGTTCCAGTTGGGGTTGCCGCGGCTGTCGACCTCGAACCGGAAGTCGGGGCGGTCGATCACAATCTCCGAAACCTGTATGCGGCCGGAAAACAGCGCGCGAAAGCTGGCGGCGATGCGAATGTCGTCTGCCTGCGCGAGATACGGAGCCTGTCCGCCCGGCACATTGGCTACCACCACCTGCTCGGCGCGGATGCCGAGATCGGGGAAGACCGTGAGCTTCAGCGGCCCTTCGATCCGCACGGTGCGGCCGACGGCGGCGGAGAGTTCCGCCTCTATCCGGTCCTTGTAGACCGAAAGAGGGATCAGGAACGGCAGAAGCACCAGAAGAAGCGTCACCACGCCTGCGGCTATCAGGGCAAAGCGGATCGGGCGGCTCATGCGGGGGCGGACATCGTTGGCGGGCGACATTAGTATGTATCCCGCGGCGTTGCCGCCTTGCTTTTGAGGGGTCGGGCTCATAGTTTCCGCCCCTCTTTCGAGAATGTGCAGTCGTAGCTCAGCTGGTTAGAGCGCCGGATTGTGGATCCGGAGGTCGGTGGTTCGATCCCACCCGACTGTACCAGCCTTCGCTCGCAAAGCGGCGAAGGCCGCCGCGCCGAAGCCCGACGGGCAAAGGCGGACCGGCGGCCGCGAGCTATGGCCCGGCAAGCCGGCTTTTGCCACCGGCCACCTTGGGACAACCCTTCTGCGCCAACTCCGATCACCCTGCTTCGAACCTCCTGTCCACTTATTACTCCAATAAGCTGAGATTGGGGCGTGTCTTGGACGCAACGATGTTGCCCCAGCGCTCTGGGGTGTCCGGGTTGGGTTGTCAACCGATTTGCACCAATGGTTGTAAGCCAACGCCCTACATTAAGGTTTAGGCAACCAATTCATTGCCGCCCCCCAGGCCTGCGGCGCAGGGTTCACTCAAACCCGGGGGAGACACAAAAGAAATGTCCAGACCAGTTCCAAGGTTCGACGTCAGAAACCATTGCCCGAAGTGCCATGAACCGCTCAGGCTGGTTCTGATGCGCACGACGGCGGCGTTGCCAGGAAAACGGCACCTGCTGGTGTGTACATCGCCGAGCTGCACCTATTCGGCGGGCATCGATTCCAAGACGATCAGTGAAGGCTTGCGGCGGGCGCTGAACGAGTAGCTGCCGCGGCAGCCGGGCGGAAAAGCCAGCCGAAGAAGATGAAGCTCGCAACAGCTCCGATCATCTGTGCGGCGATGAACTTGGGCACGGAATGCGGCGCTATGCCGGCGAAACTATCGCTCAGCGAACGCGCAACGGTGACCGCAGGATTGGCAAACGACGTGGACGCGGTGAACCAGTAGGCCGCCGAAATATAAAGACCGACCAGAACGGGTGTGAGGGACGCGCGAAAGCGTGTGGCGCCGGCGATCGTACCGATCAGCCCGAAGGTGGCAACAAATTCCGAAAAAAACTGGCCGCCGCCATCGCGTGCCTTGTGCGAAATCTCCAGTACCGGCATGTCGAACATCAGATGAGCCGCATATACGCCCAGCACAGCACCCGCGATTTGAGCAGCGACATACAGAATGGCATCGAGCGCGCCGATCTCGCCGCGCAGAGCAAAGAACGCTGTCACAGCGGGATTGAAATGCGCCCCGGACACGGGCGCGAAGATAGCTATCAGCACGACCAACGCCGCGCCCGTTGCGGCGGTGTTGGCGAGAAGGGCAATGGCGGCGTTACCGCCGGCCAGGCGTTCGGCCATGATGCCGGAGCCGACAACCGCGGCAAGAAGGAACGCCGTGCCAAGCGCCTCGGCGCAAAGCTGACGGGATAGAGATGCGCTCACGCGGAAATTGTTTCGTCTTTTGTCCGGCCGATGTCGTCGAGCTTCTTCTTCAGCGACAAGCGATCGAGTTTTTCGACGGGAAGCGCTGCAAACAATTCGATGCGACGTTGCAGCATGCGGAACGCATCACGGAAGGCCGAAGCGATCTCGCTTTCGGTGCCGGTCACCGCCGCCGGGTCGGGAACACCCCAATGCGCGGTCATCGGCCGGCCGGGCCAGACGGGACACACTTCATCGGCGGCGTTATCGCAGACAGTGAATACGAAATCGAGTTCGGGGGCGCCCGGTTTGCCGAATTCATCCCAGCTTTTCGAACGCAGTCCTTCGGCCGGAAAACCAAGGCGCTTGAGAAGCGCAATCGCTTGCGGATGAACCTCGCCTTTCGGCATCGATCCCGCCGAATAGGCTACGAATTTGCCGCTTCCGATCTTGTTCAGAATTGCTTCAGCCAGGATCGAACGCGCGGAATTGCCGGTGCAAAGAAAAAGCACATTGTAGAGACGATCGGGCTTTTGCTGACTCACCGGCTTCACCCGCAACAGGCAGGACCGCAGGCGGAAGCCGGTTCGGGACTGACCACGGGGACCAGATCTTCGCCATAGCTTGTTGCTTCGCCAAAAGTGAAGAAACTTTCCCAGCGCAGGCCCGACGGATCGCTGACCCAGCTCTTGTTCGATTTTGCATAGCAGCAGGTTGCGGCTTCCTGGTCGGCCGTGGTTTCTCCGGCGGCTTTCAGCCGGCCCGCGAGTTCGCGCAATTCGCCGTCGCTTTCGACCTGGATTCCCAGATGATCGAGTCCCGCATGCGTTCCTGCATGCTGCGAGATCGCGAAATTCACTTTCGGATCGTCAAGCATCCACTTGGCATAGTCCGGTTTCACCACCGAAGGTTTGGCGGCGAACAGCGTGGAATAGAAGCCGATGGACTTTTCAAGGTTGTCTACGGCGACGTGTACGTGCAGGCGTTTCATCATTTGCTCCGCGTTTGGGTGGGCAACAGTCTGAACGGGTGGCGATTTCGGCGAGCGGTGCACACATTTCGGCACGGCCGCCGCAGCAATCTTCGGTGAGAAACACCAAAAGGTCGCGCATCGCCTGATAGTTGACGGCATAGATAATGGAGCGGCCTTCGCGACGCGCCCGTACCAGCTCCGCATTCGACAGAACAAGAAGCTGCGCCGACAGCGTGTTCGCGGGAACGCCCAGCCGGCGCGCGATCTCGCCCGCCGCCATGCCGGAAGGACCTGCCTTCACCAGCAGGCGAAAAACATCGAGCCGGGCTTCCTGGGCGATGGCCGAAATGCGCCGGATGGCGATTGCCGTTTCCATACTTCCATGATTCCGGAAATATAGAACCGAGTCAATCCCCCTTTTGCGGCATCCGGGGGCGATTAGCGCGCGGCCAGGAACCGCTCAACATCGGCCGTGAACTGATCCGGCGCCTGAATGAAGGCGAAATGGCTGACGTCAGGTTCGATCAGGAGGCCCGCGCCCGGCATCCACGCGAACATCGTCGCCGGCTGGTCGTGCGTGACCATTTCGTCGTGATCGGCATCGACAATCCAAGTGGGGACCGCGATTTTTGCGAAATCGGCTTTCGTCCAATGCGGCTGGCTGTTCCACATGTGGGTAATCTGATCGACGAAGGATTTGTACTCCCTGGGCGTCTCCGAGAGACTTTCGTATTCCCTGCCTGCGCGTGCGATATAGGCATCGACGACCTTGCTGGGCGCACTTTGCACGCCGCTGGGATCATAGTTCGCGGCGAATGCGAATAGTTTCGAAAGACGCTCGGGATGATGCATCGCGATGTCGAGGCCGATGATCGCGCCGTCGCTCCAACCTATCAGCGACACTTTTTCGATTTTCAGAAAGTCAAGCAGACCGATGACATCGCTTGCCATCAGATCGTATCCATAGGGTCTCGCGTCGCGGGTGGAACGTCCATGGCCACGGCTGTCCATCACGATGACCCGATAACGGCCCATCAGCGCACGGACCTGATTGCCCCAATAGTTGGAATTGGCAAGGCCGCCATGAACGAACAATACAGGATCGCCTTTGCCGAATGTCGCATACCAGATGCGGATGCCGTTGACCGGTGCGTAGCCGCTTGCATCGGCTTTCGGCAAGATCGGCGTAGGCGGAAGGGTGAGCCAACGTTCGGCGGCGGAGGCCGACAGCGGCATCGTTATGAACAACAATAGCAGTAGCCATTTGCGCATCTTCGCACTCCCCTGCCGCGGCGGGACTGACACGTTGTCAACCCCTGCAGCCTTCGTTAGCCTCGCCCGATAATGACACAAGTCGAACGGGGAAACGTCATGGATCAGCGTATTTTGCGTGCGGGCGCACTTGCAGCCGCACTCTTTCTGCCGCTTGCAGGCGGCGAAGCGGCAGCGCCCACCGGCGATGCGGAGCGGCTCGCGAAAGCCGCCGATGTCGACGGCGCGGCAATTGTCAATGCGGATGCAAGGCCGGGGGACTGGCTTTCGCACGGTCGAAATTATTTCGAGCAACGCTTCTCGCCGCTCACGAAAATCAATACGGCGAACGTAAAGAATTTAGGCGTGGCCTGGGAATTTCGCACCTATACGGTGCGCGGGCTCGAAGCGACGCCGATCGTTTCCAACGGCGTGATGTTCGTGACCGGATCGTGGAGCAAGGTGTGGGCCCTCGATGCCAAGACCGGCAGGGAAATGTGGACCTACGATCCCAAAGTGCCCGGTTCTTGGGGACGTTATGCCTGTTGCGACGTCGTCAATCGCGGCGTGGCGGTCTGGAAGGGTTCGGTTTACGTCGGCACGCTCGACGGGCGTCTGGTCAAGCTCGATGCGAAAACCGGAAAACCAATCTGGGACATCAATACGATAGATCGCACCAAGGCCTATTCGATCACGGGCGCTCCGCGCGTGGTGGACGGGCTTGTGGTGATCGGCAATGGCGGGGCGGAATATGACACGCGCGGCTATGTCTCCGCCTATGACGCCAACAGCGGCAAGCTGGTCTGGCGCTTTTATGTGGTGCCGGGCGATCCATCGAAGCCGCAGGAAAATCCCGCGCTCG
This sequence comes from Rhizomicrobium sp., assembly GCA_035548975.1. GTDB lineage: Bacteria > Pseudomonadota > Alphaproteobacteria > Micropepsales > Micropepsaceae > Rhizomicrobium. The sequence continues at coordinate 11,165 of DASZRY010000078.1, read as the reverse complement.
ATGCCGCGCTGAAAACCTGGAATGCCGACGGCAAATACAAGTGGTGGAAGTTCGGCGGCGGCGGCGGGCCATGGAACGGTATGGCGTACGATCCCAAGCTGAAGCTGCTTTACGTCGGCACCGGCAATGGCGATCCGTGGGACCGCAATATCCGATCACCGGGCGGCGGGGACAATCTCTACCTTTCGTCAATCCTGGCGATCGATGTGCGCACCGGAAAGCTCGTCTGGCATTATCAGACGACGCCGGGCGACACGTGGGACTTCGATTCGACGGCGGACATCATTCTTGCCGATCTCAAGATCGGCGGGAAACTGCGCCATGTGCTGATGCAGGCGCCGAAGAACGGCTTCTTCTATGTGATCGATCGCGCCACGGGCGAATTGATTTCGGCCAAACCTTTCGCCGTCGTGAACTGGGCGAAGGGCATCGACATGAAGACGGGCAAGCCCATCGAAGATCCCAATGCGCGCTACAAGGAGAAAATGTCCATCGTGTTTCCGCGCGAGGCGGGCGCGCACAATTGGCAACCGATGACATTCAATCCGCAGACGGGCCTTATTTACATCCCTTCGGCGGACGGCTCGGCAATCTTCGTTTCGCAAGGCAAGGATTTCGTCTTCCGTCCGCGCGCATGGAATACAGGCAACGATTTCGCAGCCGTTTCCAAAGTTGTGCTCGACGCGATCAAGAGCGGCAAGACGCCGCCGCCTGCCGTCGGTTACATCAAGGCGTGGGATCCGGCGACGCAGAGGGAAGTCTGGCATGAGCCGATGGCAGGCAACTGGAACGGCGGCCTGCTTTCCACGGCCGGCGGTTTGGTGTTCGGCGGAGGGGCGGACGGCATTTTCGCGGCCTACAATGCGAAGACGGGCGAAAAGCTGTGGTCCATCGATCTGAAGACCGGCATCCTTGCGCCGCCGATGAGCTATTCCATCGATGGAGAGCAATATATCGCTTTGCTCGCGGGATGGGGCGGCGCAGGCGGATTGGCCGACTTCAAGAACCCGACTTCAGCGTTGACCAAACACAAGACCAATCAGGGACGGCTGTTCGTGTTCAAGCTCGGCGGAAGCCAGAAAGTCGCCGCGCTGGAACCCGAAGGCGGTCCATCCGTTGCGCCACCGGCGCAAACCGCCAATGCGGCAACGATTGCCAATGGCTTTGAGCTATATTCGCATAATTGTCTGGTGTGCCATGGATTCTTCGCCGAATCGGAAGGCGTTGTGCCGGATCTACGGGCGTCACAGCCCGAAATCTGGGCGCAATTCGACGACATCGTGCTGGGCGGCGCGTTGGCCGACGGGGGCATGGCCTCTTTCAAGGACATCCTCAGCAAAGATGACGTCGAAGCGATCAAGGCTTATGTCCTGGACGAAGCCCACAAGGCGTGGGATGCCAAGCACAAGAAGGGCAACACGGCAAACTGACATTCGCCGGGGGGCGCGCGAATGAAGTGGCGCAACATCGCGTGGATTGCAGGCGTCGTCATTCTCGTGACAGCGGGCGCGTTGTGGTGGTTGAGCCGCACCGCGCCCGTGCTGACCGTCGCCACATGGGCCGGTACCTATGGCCGCGCGCAGGCAAGCGCGATGTTCGCGCCCTATTCTTCCCAGGCCTGGGTGGATGTGCGCATCGCCCAATATGACGGCGGTCTCGACGAATTGCGCGGGCAGGTGGGCGCGCATCGCTACGACTGGAATGTGATCGATCTGGAATTGCCCGACGCAATCACGGCCTGCAAGGAAGGCTTGTTGGAGCCGATGGATTCGAGCGGATTTCCGCAGGGCGGCGATGGCAATGCCGCGACCAACGATTTCGTACCGGGCGCATTGGGACCTTGCTGGGTGGGAAGCGTCGTCTATTCGCAAGTGATCGGCTATGCGCCCCAACGCGTGCGGGGCAAGCCGCGCACACTGGCGGAATTCTTCGATTTGAAGCGCTATCCCGGCCCGCGCGGTTTGCGGCGAACCAGCGCGAAGTTCAATCTGGAACTGGCGCTGCTGGCCGACGGCGTGAAGCCGGGCGACGTTTATCCCACGCTTGGCAGGCGCAAGGGACTGATGCGCGCGCTGGCGAAGCTCGACACCATCCGGCCGGCCATCGTTTGGTATGCGAAAAGCGGCGATCCGCTGGAGTTGCTGGCGGACAGGAAGGTGGTCTTCACAACCATGCCGAACAGCGGGTTGTTCGACGCGGCCAGGAGAAAGCAGAAAATCGGCGCGATCTGGGACCGGCAGCTTTACGAGCTGGATGTGTTCGGGATTCCGCGCGGCGATCCGAAAAAGCCCATGGCGATGGAATTCCTGCATTTTGCCACCTCCACCGGGGCGCTGGCCCGCGTGGCGGAATGGGTGCCCTATGGGCCCGCGCGCAAATCCTCCGTCGCGCTGGTGAATCGCAATCCGGAATCCGGCGCCCCGATGCGGCCCTTCCTTCCGACTGCGCCGGAGCATTTTGCCAGGGCGTTTCGTGTGGACGACGCCTGGTGGGCGAAACACGGCAAGGACATCGCACCTGTCTGGCGCGTGTGGGTAGAAGGGGCGAGCGCAAGCGATCTTCCATGAAGATTGCCGGAACATGACTGAGCGACGCGGTCAAAAATTTCCCACACCCTCCGCCTGTTGAAACGATCGTTCGGCCGTAAAGTTGTTTTGTTGCAACATTGACAGCGGCGTCAGGCTCGCAGACTTTGCGCTGTACCGCTTCGGGGCAGCGGGAGGGCTAATCGTTCGATGCTTTCTTATGCGGTTCGCCGGCTACTCGGCGCAGTCCCTACGCTGTTCGTCGTCATCACGCTTACCTTTTTCATGATGCGCGCCGCCCCTGGCGGGCCGTTCGATACCCAGCGCGCGCTGCCGCCGGAAATCGCGGCAAACATCAAGAAGGTCTATAACCTCGACAAGCCGCTGATCGTGCAATACGGGCTCTATCTGGAGCGGCTGGCGCATTTCGACCTCGGACCGTCGTTCAAGAACCGCGACTTCACAGTCACCGAGCTGATTGCGCAGGGTCTGCCGGTGAGCGCGCGGCTGGGCCTTCTTGCAATATCGTTTGCCGTCGTGTTCGGCGTAACACTGGGCGTGCTTGCGGCGCTCAAGCAGAATCGCGCAGCCGATTTCGGCGTGATGACGCTTGCCATGATCGGCATCACCGTCCCCACTTTCGTCATGGCACCGCTTCTGACGCTGGTGTTCGGCGTTTACGGAATTTCGGCGTTCGGTTACGAGATCGAGCTGCCCGTCGCCGGATGGGGCGGCGGAGCGGCGATCAATCTTCTTCTGCCGGTGGCCGTTCTTGCATTGCCCCAAATAGCCATCATCGCAAGGCTTGTGCGCGGCAGCATGGTGGAAGTGCTGCACTCCAACTATGTGCGCACGGCGCGCGCCAAAGGCCTGCCCAATCGCGTCGTGGTGTGGCGACACGCTCTTCCCGCCGCGATCCTGCCGCTGGTGAGCTATCTGGGACCGGCGATTGCGGGACTTCTGACGGGCTCCCTGATCGTGGAAACGATCTTTTCCCTGCCCGGAATCGGTCGATATTTCGTCAACGGCGCGCTCAATCGCGACTACACATTGGTGATGGGGGTGGTGATCGTTTACGCCACGCTTGTGATCGTGATGAACCTGATCTCCGATCTGCTTTATGCCGTGCTCGATCCGCGCGTGAGGCTCGACAAATGATCGCCACGGGGACATCGGCGGCGAACGCAGAATTGATGACAAACGCGGTCGCCGTGCGCGGGCGCAGCCTTTGGGTGGATGCGCGGCGCAGGCTGCTTCGCAACAAGGCCGCGGTGGTGAGCATGATCGTGTTGTTGATCATTGCGCTGACGGCGGTATTCCTGCCGCTCGTCTGGCCCTACCGCTATGACGATATCGATCTTACCCTGGTCAATTGCGCGCCGGATTGGTGGCCGGACCCCGATGTAATGTGCCATTCGGGCGGATGGCACATATTCGGATCGGACTCGGTGGGACGCGATCTCTTCGTTCGCGTGCTTTACGGCGCGCGGGTTTCGCTGGCGGTGGGACTGGTGGCGACGCTGGTGAGTCTCATCATCGGAGTGATCTACGGAGCGACAGCGGGATTCATCGGCGGCACGATCGACAATCTGATGATGCGCGTGGTGGACGTGTTCTATTCTCTTCCGTTCATCTTCTTCGTCATCATCCTGATGGTGATCTTCCACCAGAACATCTGGCTCCTGTTCATCGCCATCGGCGCCGTGGAATGGCTGACCATGGCGCGGATCGTGCGCGGACAAACGCTTTCCATCAGGGAAAAGGAATTCATCGAAGCAGCACGGGCGGCGGGCGTCTCGCAAGGAGGAATAATCGGCCGGCACATCGTTCCCAATGTGGTGGGACCGGTCATCATTTACGTGACGCTGACGATCCCATCAGTGATCCTGTCAGAGAGTTTTCTGTCGTTTCTGGGTTTGGGCGTTCGCGAACCGCTGACGTCTTGGGGCGTGCTGATATCGGAGGGCGCGAACCAGCTTGCATCCGCGCCATGGATGCTGATCTTTCCGGCGCTGCTCATGGCGGTGACTCTCTTCTGTTTCAATTTCATCGGCGACGGATTGCGCGACGCCCTGGACCCCAAGGACCGCTGATGGCAACGGCGATTCTCGAAGCGAGAAATCTCGACGTGCGATTTTCGACGCCGGACGGCGAAGTGCACGCGGTCAAGAACGCGAACTTCCGCATCGAGGAAGGCGAATGCCTGGGCGTCGTAGGCGAATCCGGCTCGGGCAAGAGCCAGCTGTTTCTTTCTACGCTCGGATTGCTTGCGATGAACGGGCGGGCGACGGGCAGCGTACTCTATCGCGGGCGAGAGATACTGGGGCTGCCCGAAAAAGAGCTGAACCAGTTGCGCGGCTCGAAGATCACCATGATCTTCCAGGATCCGCTGACTTCGCTCACGCCGCACATGACGGTGGGCGCACAGCTTATCGAGACATTGCAGGTGCACAGGCGCGTGCCTGCTGATGAAGCAGAACGGCGCGCGCTGGAAACACTCGAACTCGTTCGAATTCCGGAAGCCCGACAACGCATGCGGCAATATCCTCACGAGCTTTCAGGCGGGATGCGCCAGCGCGTGATGATCGCGATGGCGACGGTTTGCGGGCCCGATCTCTTAATTGCAGACGAGCCGACCACGGCGCTCGACGTGACGGTTCAAGCGCAGATTCTGGAAATCATGCGCGACCTGAAGGCTGAGCTGAAAACCGCCATCGCCATCGTCTCGCACGACATGGGCGTGATCGCAGGACTGGCGGATTACGTTCAGGTGATGCGGCAGGGCGAGATCGTGGAGACCGGAAAGGTGGATACGATTTTCTATGCGCCGAAGCACGACTATACCAAGATGCTGCTCGATGCGATGCCGCGCGTGGACAGGCCGGATCGCCCCGGACATGCGCGCCTGATGCCGCTGCCGCTGCATCCCAAGCCACTGCTCGACGTGCGCGACCTGAAGGTTTACTTCCCGGTGCGGATGGGCGGATTGTTCGCGAAGAAAAGAGCCCTGCGCGCCGTAGACGGCGTGAGTTTTCAACTGCATGAAGGCGAAACGCTGGGCGTGGTGGGGGAATCCGGTTGCGGGAAGTCCACCCTGGCGCGCGCCGTATTGAAATTGCTGCCGAAAACCGATGGAACGGTAGTCTGGTGCGGACACGATCTGGGACCGATGCAGCGGGAAGAAATCCGAAAGCTGCGCGAGGAATTGCAAATCGTATTTCAGGATCCGCTTGCGAGCCTCGACCCGCGCATGACCATCGGACAATCGATTGCCGAGCCGTTGCGTACGCTCAAGCCGCAGCTTTCACGCGACAAAGTTCGCACGGAAGTCAGCGAAATGATGGCCCGGGTGGGACTTGAACCGGGCTGGATCAACCGCTACCCGCACGAATTCTCCGGGGGGCAGAACCAGCGCGTCGGTATTGCACGCGCCATGATTGTCAAGCCGCGTCTTGTGATCTGCGATGAAGCGGTGAGCGCTCTCGACGTTTCCATTCAGGCCCAGATCGTGGACTTGCTGGTGCAGCTGCAGTCGGAATTCCGTACTTCGATGATCTTCATCAGCCACGATCTTTCGGTCGTGCGGCAGGTGTCGCACAGGGTGATGGTGCTTTATCTGGGGCGCGTGGTCGAGCTGGCGAGCCGCGACACGATATATGAAAATCCGCGTCACCCCTATACGCGGGCGCTCATTCAGGCGGTTCCGGTTCCCGATCCGATGGTGGAACGCACGAAGCCGCGGGCCAAAATCGCACACGAATTGCCCTCTCCGCTCGATGCGCGCGCGCAACTGACGTTTCTCAAGTCCAAACTGATAGACGATCCCGATGCCGAGCAGTACCGGCCGAAACTGATCGAAGTCGCGCCCGGCCATCTGGTGGCCGAACATGACTAAGTCACCTCACCCGCTTGACCTTGAACAGCTTGGTGTTGCCGCTGATGGTCATCGAATAGGTGCCGAAAATGGCCCGTTCGATCTTGACCTTCACTCGCCGCGGATCGCGGTCAAAATGGGCCTTTCCGGAATCGGCATCCAGTTGTTGCCAAATCTGGCCATTATCGAGGAAGACGGTAAATTTGCCGAAGGCATTGAGCGCGTAATCGGTCAAATGGGCGGTGATGCTGTCAATCTCTTCTTCCTTCGCCCTGGCGACCTGTTCCTGCGTTTTCTCAACACGTTCTTCGCCGAATTGCTGCGGCGTTGTCTGCGGCTTTTCCTCGCCGCCTCCAAACAAATTGTCGAGACCGAACCGGGATTCCTTTTCTTCTTTCGTGACCGGAGGCGGTGGTGCTGCTGCCGGCGATTTCAGGTAGCGGTCGAATTCCGGCGCCAAACGGTCGTAACAGGCAAGCCGGCTCGATGCGATCGTGAGTTGGGCGCAATTGCTCAAGGCTCTCATCAAATTATCGCGGCCATCTGAGAAAGCGATTGTGGGCACCGTACAAAATGCAGCCGCCAAAACGAGAGCCTTGCGATTCATCTTCGATCAATCCTTCCGCAATGGAAATTTTCTTTGCGAGTCATCCCCATAAACGCCGATGATATGGTAAGGAAGGCCCATGTTCGAGAGCTTCCGTATTAGCATTCGTTCGGGGATTAAGGTGCTGGCGGCGCTGGCGCTCGTCGCAGCCTGCTCTCCCCCGCAGCGCGGCGACGAGCCGATGACGCTCAACCGCGGCAACGGCACCGAGATCAAGAGCCTCGATCCGCACTACATCGATCTCACGTCCGAATCCAATGTCGAGGGGGACATTCTGACAGGGCTGGTGACCGAGGACGCCGCTGGAGAGCCCATTCCGGGCGCAGCGCTGAGCTGGGAAACATCGCCCGACGGCAAGACGTGGACGTTTCACCTGCGGGACGAAGTGTGGTCGGACGGCGTACCGGTCACTTCCCACGATTTTCTTTACGCATTCCGGCGGTTGTTGGAGCCTTCCCGCGGCGCGCCGTACGCATACAACATCTGGATATTCAAGAATGCCGCGGCTGTGAACGCCGGGAAATTGCCGGGCACTGCGCTTGGCGTAGAGACGCCGGATGACAAGACGCTGATCATACATCTCGAACATCCCGCGCCTTATCTTCTTGAATTGCTCATGCACCAGACCGCTTATCCGATTCCGCGTCATGTTGCCGAAGAAAAAGGGGACGATTGGTCTCGCGTCGAAAACTTTGTCGGGAACGGCGCATATGTCCCCAAGAAATGGGTACCCAACGACCATCTGACACTGGTGAAGAATCCGCGCTTCTACGACGCCAAAAATGTGCGAATCCAGATCGTGAACTACTATCCCACCGATGACACGCAAGCAGCATTGAAACGCATGCGCGCCGGCGAACTGGATACGCAGACGCCGCTGCCGGCCACCGAAATCATCTGGCTGCGCAAACATATGCCACATGTGCTGCAGATGGCGGATTATCTTGGCACGTCCTACATCACCTACAATATGAAACGTAAGCCCTATGACGATCCACGCTTACGCGAAGCTTTGAGCCTGGCCTTCGACCGCGAGGCAATCAACAACGATGTTCTGCGGTTTGGAGAGAAATCGGCCTACGCATTCGTGCCGCCGCATACGGCCAACTATCCCGGCACCGCGCATTTGAAATTCAGATCGATGCCTATGTCTGCGCGTATTGCACGCGCGCGCCAATTGATGGCGGAAATGGGATACGGTCCGAACCGCCATTTCCACACCACCTACGAAGTCACGACCGACCCCGATAACACGCGCGTGGCGGCGGCTCTGCAACAGATGTGGCGGAGGATCTATGCCGACGTGGATATCGTGAAGGCAGATGCAACCGTGCACTACAAGAACATGCAGGTGCATCAATTCGACATGGCAGGCGCGGCGTGGATAGCCGATTTCAACGACGCATCGAATTTCCTCGATCTTCTCAGATCAAACAGTGGCAACAACTATGGCAGCTACAACAATCCGAAATTCGATGCGCTGATGGATCGGGCGCAGCAGGAACCGGACGCGAAGAAGCGCGGCAACCTGATGAATGAAGCCGAGCAGCTTGCGTTGGATGAGAACGCGGTATTGCCCTGGCGCTTCCGCAAGACGCAGGACCTTGTACAGCCCTATGTGCGCAACTGGATTCCAAATGTGCGTGACTTCAACCATTCGCGCTGGCTTTGGATCGATCCCACCGTGAAGCCGGAGCGTTGAAGAGAGTTCCCGGCATACCTATCTATCCGTCTGTCGTTCCGCCCGTTGCGGCGGTAGGATGAGCTGTCTTGGAGGAGGGAAATTTCCATGAATTTCAATAGATTGGCTTCCCGCTGGAAGAGCATTCTGCTGGTTCTGGCGGTGCCGGTTCTACTGGCGGGATGCGGCATAAACACGATTCCTACCCGGGACGAACAGGTGAAGGCGGCCTGGGGCGACGTGCAAAATCAGTATCAGCGCCGCAGCGATTTGATCCCCAATCTGGTTTCGACCGTGCAAGGCTATGCGCAACAGGAGCGCACCGTGCTGAATGAAGTGGTGAAGGCGCGCGCGAGTGCCACGCAGGTGAAGGTAGATGCCTCCACCATCACCGATCCCGAAGCATTCAAGAAATATCAGGCGGCGCAGGATCAGCTTTCCGGCGTTCTGGGCCGGCTGCTCGCGATCACCGAGAACTATCCCGATCTGAAATCGAACCAGAACTTCCTGGCATTGCAATCGCAGCTGGAAGGAACCGAGAATCGCATTGCGATCGCACGCAGGGATTACAACGAGGCTGTGCGGCAGTATAACACCGAACTTCGTACCTTCCCGGGCGTGATATGGGCGGCGACGCTCTATCGTTCGCAGAAACCCGCGCAACCGTTTACGGCAACGGCCGAAGCGCAGACTGCGCCGAAGGTCAGCTTCCCGCCGCCGCAATAATGCACGCTCCCCTCGTCCTGCTGCGCCGGTGCGCGATCGCGTTTGCTCTTGTATTCGCGATCGTGGCGCCGGCAGCGGCCGCGCCTACATTTCCGCCGTTAACCGGCCGCGTGGTCGATGACGCGCACATTCTTTCCGATTCGGCCAAGGCATCGCTGACGGAGAAGCTGGAAGACCTCGAGAACCGCACCTCGCGGCAGTTGGTGGTGGTCACCCTGCCCTCGCTGCAAGGATACGAGATCGAGGATTACGGCTATCAACTGGGGCGCGCCTGGGGCATCGGGCAGAAGAAACTCAACAACGGCGTGCTTTTCATCATCGCGCCGAACGAGCGCAAGGTTCGCATTGAAGTGGGATACGGTCTCGAACCCATTCTCACAGACGCCTTGAGCAATGTCATCCTTCAGGAACGGGTACTGCCCAAATTCCGCAAAGGCGACATGGAAGCAGGCATAGTGGATGGGACCGATGCCATTGTCGAACAATTGCTGCTGGATGCACCCGCTGCGAAAGCCCGCGTGGCGGAAGCGGAGAAACAGTCGTCGCAGCCGCAGTTCAACCCCATAATCCTCATCTTTATCGCCTTCATCATCTTTTCGATCTTCGGCCGCATCTTCGGCGGGAGGCGGCGCGGAATGGGTGCCTTGCCATGGATCATCCTTGGCAGCGGAATGGGGCGAGGGGGCAGCTGGGGCGGAGGCGGATTTGGCGGCGGGGGTTTCAGCGGCGGCGGCGGCTCGTTCGGCGGCGGCGGTTCTTCGGGAAGCTGGTGAGCGATGCTGAACGAACAAGATCGCCGCAAGATTGCCGATGCTGTTTCCCGCGCGGAAGCGAACAGCGCTGCGGAAATTTCCTGCGTGCTTGCCGATGAAGCCTCGCACTATCGCGAGGTGCCGCTGGCATGGGCCGCGCTCGCGGCACTTGTGTTGCCTCCGCTGGCGTTGATTCTGGGATTCAGACCGCTGGCAATGGCCGAAACGATTTCGGGCTGGGCGGCGGCGCAATCTTCCGCTGCGGAACGGGACATCCTGCTTGCACTTTCCGTTTATGCCGTGGCGCAAACAGTGCTGTTCGCCATTACCGCGCTGATCGTTTCGATGCCGGCGGTGCGGCGGATGCTGACGCCGGGATTTCTCAAGGCGCACCGCGTGGCGCAATCGGCACGCCATCATTTCCTGGCGCATAGCGCACGGCTGGGCGCGAATTATCCATTCGTATTGATCTATGCGTCACGCCGCGACCGAAGGGTCGAGATCGTGGCAAGCCCATCCGCACATGACGCAGTGGGCGAAGCCGTCTGGCGCGATGCGGCGAACGTGCTCGGCGCTTCAATGCGCCAGGCCAATGCGGGCGAAGGTTTTGTGCGCGCGGTGGAGATTTGCGGAGCGGCGCTGGCGCGCCATTTCCCGCCGAACGGCGAAAAGAAAAACGCACTGCCCGACACAGTGTTGGAGAGTTGAACGGAGCCGACTATAAGGTCTCCCGCGCGACCCCGTAGCTCAGCAGGATAGAGCATCAGATTCCTAATCTGAGGGCCGGACGTTCGAATCGTCTCGGGGTCGCCAGTTTCAAATTTCCCGAAAGCCGAACAGCAAAAAGGCGTCCGAGCCATTTCGCGGTACCTGCTGCGAAACCGCAGCATGGAAAGCAAATGCGACGCGACGCCTTTTTGCCGCCAAATCAGGGCTGGCGAAGAAGCCGGCCGCCTTCATGCGTGAGCTGCCTTCCGCACCGTGACTTAAGCCTGCGCGG
>DASZRY010000077.1:0-1730 GCA_035548975.1 Rhizomicrobium sp. | reverse complement strand
GCCTAGAACCAGCGCAATCCCAGTGCATCGTACAGCATCCGCGCCGCCGTGACCGCGATGAAAGCCGCAAACACGATGCGCAAGCGTTTCTTGTCCGTTGAATGGGCGAGCCACGCGCCCGCGGGCGCCATCAGAAAGGATGCGGGCGCGATCAGAAAGAATCCAAGCAGGTTCACATAGCCGAACGAGTAGGGCGGCAGGCCATGCACATTCCATCCGGAGAGGATCGACCCGATCGTTCCAGGAATCGAAATGATCGCTCCGAAGGCCGACGCCGTTCCCACCGCGCGATGGATGGGTACGCCGCACAAGGTCATCGCAGGCACGCCCACCGTTCCTCCGCCAATACCCATCATGGTGGAAACCCCGCCGATACCGGCGGGCAGCAGCAAACCGACCAATCCGCGCGGCAATTGGTGGGAAATTCGCCTGTTTTCTCCGCCAAACGCCAAATGAACCGCGACAGGAAGCGCCACACCCGCAAACACGAAAGCCAAGGCGCGCCCGCTCGCAAGTCCGGCCAGCGTGCTTCCGATCGCAACGCCAACAATCATCGGCACAAACCAGCGTCTGAGTAATTCCCAGTCCACTGCGCCTTTCGCATTGTGCGCGCGCACCGAGGAAACGGATGTCGGTATGATTGTCGCAAGCGATGTGCCGACGGCGATGTGCATCCTCAACGTTTCCGGCACGTCTAGCGCCGCCAGCACATGATAAAGCACCGGAACGATCACAATACCGCCGCCCACGCCCAGCATGCCCGCAACCAGTCCGCCGACGATGCCCGCGATCACCAGGCCCAGCGCGAGCGTTCCCAGATCCCCTGAAGACGCGGCCGTGAGAACATCCATCAGGCGAATTCCATTTCGCGCAGGCACCGCAGGCTGAGGCGCGAAATCCTCGACAGCGCCTCCAGCAGAACTTCGATTCCCGCCCCGCGCCGCGTGGCGTTCTCGCTCAAGTGCCTCCGAAACAGCCGCCCGCCCGGTTGCCCGCTGAACAGGCCGAGCATGTGCTTGGTCATCGTGTTGAGCGGAACGCCGCGCTCCAGCTGCCGCTCGACATATTTGATATAGCTCTCAAGAGCTTCTTCCATCGAACGGGCCTCACCGCCGAAGAACCGCGCATCCACGTCGAGCAGCATCGCCGGATATTGATACGCTGCGCGCCCCAGCATAACGCCGTCGGCTTTTTTAAGGTGCTGCTCGGCCTCATCCAGATTTGCGATGCCGCCATTGACCACGATGGTGAGTGCGGGATTTTCCTGTTTCACGCGGTAGACGAGATCGTAGTCGAGCGGGGGAACGTCCCGGTTCTCTTTCGGCGAAAGTCCCTTCAGCCACGCCTTGCGCGCATGCACGATGAAGGTGGCAACACCTTCTTGCGCGCAAGCGCGCACCGTCGCACGCAACGCTTCTTCGGGTTCCTGATCGTCCACGCCCAGGCGGCATTTTACCGTCACCGGAACGCGAACGGCCGCGCGCATCGCGCTCACGCACTCCGCCACCAATTCCGGCTCGCGCATCAGGCAGGCGCCGAACCGTCCCGATTGCACGCGATCCGACGGACAGCCGACATTCAGATTGATCTCGTCATACCCGAAATCGGCCGCGATCCTCGCCGCTTCCGCAAGGCGCGCAGGTTCGCTGCCGCCCAACTGTATCGCCACGGGATGCTCGGCGGGATCGAACCCGATCAGGCGCTCGCGATCTCCGCGAATCACAGCGTCG
>DASZRY010000076.1:0-37630 GCA_035548975.1 Rhizomicrobium sp. | reverse complement strand
CCCGTACGCGCGGCGCCAATGCCTGTGCCAGCGTTGTATTCAGCCAGTAAAGCCCCGCTTTGCTTAAGCTGTACGACATGAATTGCGGTGTCGGCTTCAACACCCGCTGGTCGATGATGTTGACGATGGCTCCGCCTTCGTTGCGCGGAACTTGCCGGGCGAATTCCTGCGACAGCACGAAGGGCGCGCGCAAGTTCGTCTCCATGTGCCTGTCCCAGGAAGCGCGGTCGGCGCTGTACCACTCGTCATTTTCAAAGACCGAGGCGGAGTTGATCAGCGCGGTGAGCGATCCCAATTCCTTTGCGGCGCGGCCTATCAGTGCGGCAGTCTCTTGTTCCCGCGAAAGATCGGCCTTCAGCAGTACGACCTTGTTGCCGGCGCTCTTTGCGTCGGCTTCGGTCGCGCGCGCTTCCTTTTCGGACGCATTGTAGTGGATCGCCACGTTCCATCCGTGACGCGCCAGATCGAGCGCAATCGCCCGTCCCAATCGTTTGGCAGCTCCCGTTATCAAGGCGTTCTTCGTAGCCATTCTTCACCTTACCACGGGCGGTTTCAGTCGACGAACCCCACCAGCTTCTTGACCTCATGCATGATGGGAGAGGCGATAGCGCGTGCCTTTTCCGCGCCCTTGTGAAGAATGCGGTCGATCTCGGCCTTGTCGCCCATCAACCGGCGCATCTCGGACTGGATGGGCGAAAGCTTCTCCACGGCGAGATCGGCCAGCGCATTCTTGAAGGTGGAAAACTGCTGGCCGGCAAACCGCGCAATCACACTTTCCTGAGACTCATCTGCGAGCGCGGCATAGATATTGATCAGATTCTCCGCTTCCGGCCGGCCATCGAGTTCTTTTTTCGAGACAGGCAAAGGGTGCGGATCGGTTTTGGCCTTGCGGATTTTCTGTGCAATGGCATCGGCGCCATCTGTCATGTTGATGCGTGAATTGTCGCTTTCGTCGGATTTCGACATTTTCTTGGTGCCGTCGCGCAAACTCATCACGCGCGTGGCCGGGCCCGTTATCACGGGTTCGGGCAACGGAAAGAAATCGGGCGCCTTGAAGTCGTTGTTGAATTTCTGCGCGATATCGCGCGCGAGTTCCAGATGCTGCTTCTGGTCTTCGCCCACCGGTACATGCGTCGCCTTGTAGACGAGTATGTCCGCCGCCATCAGCACCGGATAAGTGTAAAGGCCCACGCTCGCGCGTTCCTTGTGCTTGCCAGACTTCTCCTTGAATTGCGTCATGCGGTCGAGCCAGCCCAGGCGCGCGACGCAATTGAACACCCAGGCAAGTTCGGCATGTTCGGGCACCTGCGCCTGGTTGAAGATCGGCGTGCGCGAAGGGTCTACGCCCGCCGCGATATAGGCCGCCGCCACCTCGCGCGTGGCGTTCGCAAGTTCGCCTGGGTTCTGATAGCCCACGTCCTGGGTGATGGCGTGCATGTCCACGACGCAGAAAAGGCAATCCATCTCCTTCTGCATTTTTACCCAGTTCTTGAGCGCGCCCAGATAATTGCCGAGGTGCAGCGTGTTGGTCGGCTGCATGCCGGACAGGACGAGCGGACGGTGAGTGGCCATGAGCGGAAAACCTTGTGGGCCGGGCGTTATGGCCCGTCCGGGGCCGGGGCATCAAGTCCCCTCGAGCGCCGCAAGAATGGTCTTCTGGACGGCGGCCAGCTTGCCGGGATGGGTGATCTTGTGGCCGAAACTGTCGCGCACATAGAAAGTGTCTATTGCGCGTTCGCCATAGGTCGCAACGATGGAGGAGGAAATCGAAAGGCTGGATTCGAAAATTGCCCGCGTGACGTCATAGAGCAGGCCCGGCCGGTCGAGACCTTCCACTTCGATGACCGTGGCAGTGGCGGATGCGTTGTTGTCGAAATTCACCCGCGGGGTCATGCGGAAGGCCGCGATCCTTCGCCGCCCCTCCTCGCGCTTGGCGAGTGTGGTGCGGAGATAAAGCTGACCCGCGAGCGTCCTTGTGATGTTTTCGCGAAGCCGGCTGATGCGCGCCACGTCGCCGAACGGTCCGCCTTCGGCATCCTGCACGGAGAACACGTCGAGCGCGAAGCCGTCGCTGGTGGTGAAGGCCTTGGCATCGACAATCGACCCGCCCGAAACCGAAATCGCGCCCGCAAGCTGCGAGAACAGACCTGGATGATCCGGCGTGTAGATCGCAATATCGGTGATTGCGCGGAACGCATTGCTTTCCGCCGATAGCGCCAAAAGATCGTTCTTGGCGTCGGCTGCTGCCATCAGCCGCGCATGACGTTCGTGTTCCTCTGCGTTGAAGGCGAGCCAATAGGAGTCGTAGTGCCGTGAAAGCGCCCGTTCGCGCGCCTGCGGCGAGAAATCGGCAATACGTTTTTCAAGTGCTGCCCTGGCCTCTGCGACACGGCTGGCGCGCGCCGGCGTGGCATCGCCTCCCTGCATCACGCTTTCGGCTTCGTAATAGAGTTCGCGCAGCAATTGACCTTTCCAGCCGTTCCATACGCCCGGACCGACGGCGCGGATATCGGCAACGGTGAGAATGAGCAACAACCGCAGCATTTCCGGCGACTGCACAGCCGTCACGAAGTCGCGAACGGTTTTGGGATCGGCGATGTCGCGTTTCTGCGCCACGTCGCTCATGACGAGGTGATTTTTCACCAGCCATACGACCGCGTCCACATCGGCCTGCGGCAGTCCCCAGCGCTTGCAGAGGCTCTCGGCGATCGCGCCGCCCACTTCGGAATGATCGCCGGGCAATCCCTTGGCGATGTCGTGCAGAAGGATCGCACAATAGAGAACCTCGCGCGATTTGATGCGCTTGATGATGTCGGTCGAAAGGGGATGTTCGTCTTTCAATTCACCGCGGTCGATCGACGCCACATTGCCCACAGCACGGATCAGATGCTCGTCGACCGTGTAATGGTGATACATGTTGAACTGCATCAATCCAACGACACGGCCGAATTCCGGCACGAAGCGGCCGAATACGCCGGCCTCGTTCATGCGGCGCAGCGTGCGTTCGGGATCGCGGCGCGAAGATAGAATGTCGAGAAACACGCGGTTGGCCACTGGATCGTGCCGAACCCGGTCGTCGATGAGGTCGAGCGTGCGCGTGATGGTGCGCAAGGCGTCGGGATGCACGTCCACGTTCTTCTCGTCTGCAATCTGGAAGATACGCAGCATGTTCACCGGATCGCGCCGGAAGGTTCCTTCGCGGCGATTGAGCCGTCCGTTTTCGACGAAGAATTCGTCCTCGGTCGTGCGCGGCTTCAAAAAGCCCGGAATGAGCCGCGAAAGCGGTTGCCGCGTTTTCTTGTTCTGCACTTCCAGCGCGGCGCAGAAGATGCGGGTCAAATCGCCCACATCCTTGGCGACGAGGAAGTAGTCCTTCATGAAGGCTTCCACCGCGCGCCGCGGGTTGTCGCCGGTATAGCCGAGGCGCGGGGCCAGTTCCGGCTGCACATCGAAGGATATGCGCTCCTCGGCGCGGCCAACGAGGTAGTGCAAGTGCACGCGCACGTTCCAGAGGAACGCCTCCGCCTTCTGGAATGTCTTGAACTCGTCGCGCGTGAAAACGTTGTGATCCACCAGATCGGCGGGATCGTCGGCGTGATAGAGATATTTGCCGATCCAGTAGAGCGTCTGCAGATCGCGCAGGCCTCCCTTGCCTTCCTTTACATTGGGTTCAACGAGATATCGGCTTTCGCCCTGGCGCTTGTGACGTTCGTCGCGTTCGGCGAGTTTGGCTTCCACGAATTCCGCGCCGGTCTTGGCTGCGATGTCTGCCCAAAAGGTCTTGCGCAATTCGCCGTAAAGCGCCTCGTCGCCCCAAAGGTAGCGCGCTTCCAGAAGCGAAGTGCGGATCGTGATGTCCTGCTTGGAAAGGCGCACGCATTCGGCGAGCGAGCGCGTGGCGTGACCGACTTTCAGCCCCAGATCCCACAACATGTAGAGAATGAACTCGACAATGCTTTCGACCCAGGGCGTCTGCTTGAATGGGCGCAGGAACAGAAGGTCGATGTCCGAACCCGGAGCCAGAAGCCCGCGCCCGTAACCGCCCGTCGCGATCACCGACAGGCGCTCGGCCGACGTCGGATTTTGCGCGTAGTAGAAATGTTTTGTTGCCAGATCGTAGATGACCTGGATGATTGCGTCCTGCAATTCGGACAAGGCGTGCGCCGCTGCGATGCCGGAAAGCACGCCGCTGTCGGTATGAGTCTTGATCAGCGCGCGATGCTCGTTGAATTGCGATTTGATAAGATCGAGGGCTGCCTTGCGCAGTTTCGCCTGGTCCCCGCTGTCGCGGGCAAGCGCCGTCAGCGCGTGGCGCAACGCCTCGCCATCCAGCGGTTCAACCCGCCCCGGTCCTTCATATCCCAACGGAGTTCCTGCCTGGCATGCGAGGGCATAGAATGATGCGCCGCAGTCAAAGGCAAGGAGGCACAATGCGTGCGATGCGGCTTTCGCGGCCCGGTACCCCTTTGGTGGCCGAAAACCTTGCCGGCCTCGCGCCTGGTCCCGGCCAGATCAGGGTAAAGGTCGCGGCCTGCGCCGTCTGCCGTACCGATTTGCATGTGGTCGACGGCGATCTTGCCCATCCGAAGCTGCCGGTCGTTCCCGGCCACGAAATCATCGGCCGGGTCGATGCGTTGGGCGAGGGCGTCGGTCGCTTCAGACTGGGAGACCGTGTCGGCATACCGTGGCTCGGCTGGACCTGCGGCGCTTGCGAATATTGCCTGAGCGGCCGCGAGAACCTTTGCCCGAACGCGCGCTTCACCGGCTATCAGATCGATGGCGGCTTCGCATCCGAGACCATTGCCGATGCGCGCTATGCTTTCGCGGTTCCTGACGGTTATTCGGACGAAGCCGCAGCACCCCTGATGTGCGCCGGCCTCATCGGTTACCGTTCGTTGAAGGCGGCCGGCGAAGCAAAGCGGCTTGGCCTCTATGGTTTCGGTGCTGCCGCCCATATCGCGGTGCAAATCGCGCGCGCGAAAGGGCAGGATGTTTATGCCTTTGTCCGGCCGGGCGATGAAATGGCAAAAGCCTTTGCCGGAAAAATGGGCGCGGTATGGGCCGGCGATTCCGGCAAGCTCGCACCCATGCCGCTCGATGCCGCGATCATCTTCGCCCCCGTTGGCGATCTCGTTCCTGCGGCTTTGCGCGCGGTGAAACCGGGCGGCACGGTTGTCTGCGGCGGCATCCATATGAGCGACATACCGTCGTTTCCTTATTCAATACTTTGGGAGGAACGCAGCATCCGCTCCGTCGCCAATCTCACGCGCGCCGACGCAGACGAATTTCTCGCCCTCGCCGCGAAGACGCATATCGACACGAAAACGATCGCCTATCCGCTCGAAAAGGCAAACGAGGCGTTGTCCGATTTGCGCGCCGGCGCGTTGACGGGTGCGGCCGTGCTCATACCCTGAGCACGGCCGCTTCACGATCACATCTTTGGCGCAAGACGGCCCGTTTCGTCCTGTGAAAGCCAGCGGTGAGCGATGCCTGCGAGCCCGCCGCCCACGAGCGGGGCCACCCAAAATGCCCAAAGCTGCTGGATTGCCCAACTGCCCTGATAGATCGCCACGCCGGTCGAGCGCGCCGGATTGACCGATGTGTTGGTCACCGGGATCGAGATCAGATGAATCAGGGTAAGCGCAAGCCCTATCGCGAGCGGAGCGAAACCGGCGGGCGCCTTCTCCGAGGTGGATCCCAGGATGACGATCAGGAACATGAAGGTCATCACGACTTCGCAGATCAGAGCTGCCTGCATCGAATAACCATGCGGCGAGTGCTCGCCGAATCCGTTCGAGGCAAATCCCGCCGAGGGATCGAAGCCTGCGGCGCCGCTCGCGATGACAAAAAGCACGCCGCCCGCCGCCAGTCCGCCGATCACCTGCGCCACCCAATAGGGCACGACCATGGCAGCAGGAAAGCGTCCCGCGCTCCATACGCCGAATGTCACCGCGGGATTGAAATGGCCGCCTGAAATATGCCCCAGCGCATAGGCGCCGGTGACGACGGTGAGACCGAATGCCAACGCCACGCCGGCATAACCGATGCCGAGATCGGGAATCGCTGCGGCCAGCACAGCACTGCCGCAACCGCCCAAAACAAGCCAGAATGTGCCGATGAACTCCGCTGCCAATCTACGCGACATATCCATGATCGAATCTCCCTGACTGGAATTCGCTCATTCGAATGCGAGCGCAAGGAGATCATACACCCTCAAACGATTCGGCGGCAGTCAGTCTCCGGTCTGATTCCGCGCCCAGTCGAGATAGCCGGCATTTCCCGATTCGATCGGCAGAACGAGAAAGCACGGCACCGTGTAAGGATGCAGCGGCTTGGCTGCCGCAACAACATCGTCGACGAGAGACCTTCGCGTCTTGATGAATGCGGCGATCTCAGGTCCAATCTCCAGCTTTCCCTGCCACTCATAGATACTCGTCATGGGCGGATAGATGTTCACGCAAGCAGCGAGCTTTTTTGTGACGAGCGTCTCGGCTACGCGCCGCGCCGAAGCGTCATCCGGAAAAGTCGAATAAACGAATACGAATTCGCTGGAGGCCATGCCGCCATGTTGTTTCGACCTCGGGACAAAGTCTAGACTGGCGCAAACACGGGGGCAGCGATGCGGGCCGGTTTAATTCTGATGGGGATCTTGGCGTCGATGACCTTTTCAGCAGCGGGCAATGCCGAACCGGCTGCCGGGCATATCACCGGCGTTGGCGGCATCTTCTTCAAGAGCAAGGATCCCAAGGCGCTCGCCGCCTGGTATCGCGATGTGCTTGGCATCGCGCTGGAAGAATGGGGCGGGGCGGCGCTGCGCTACGATGCGGCCGGTCACCCGCCTGCGGTGGTCTGGAGTCCGTTTTCCGAGAGAACCGATTATTTCGCTCCGTCGTCACGGGAATACATGGTGAACTTCGCGGTCGATGACATGGATGCGTTTCTCGCGCGGATCGAAGCGAAAGGCGTGAAAGTTCTGAAACGCGACGATAGCGATCCGAACGGAAAATTCGCCTGGATCATGGATCCGGACGGTACCAAGATCGAACTCTGGCAGCCGAAATAAAAACGGCGCAGGGATTTCCCACGCCGTCTTTACAAAGGTCTGGCCGGTCAGAGGTCAAACCAACTTCAGGTTCACCGCCTTGGGGCCGCGCTTGTCGGCCTCGACATCGAAGGAGATACGCTGGCCTTCATTCAGCGTGCGAAGTCCCGCCGCCTCGACTGCGCTGATGTGCACGAACACATCCTTGCCGCCGCCTTCCGGCGCGATGAATCCGAAGCCTTTTGCGGAATTGAAAAACTTGACCTGACCGGTAGTGGCCATAACGGCATCTCCTGAAAAAACTTGAACCCACTGCGCACCCCATGCACGCGGCGGTTGTCGAAGCAGCGATTTTGGAAAGCTGATTTCTATCCCTCTCGCACCGGGTTTGTTTTGTTTTCCGGTGGCAGCGCTGGGAATGAACTGGCTCGCGCTGCCTCGAACGCGAAATGTATAGGCAGTCGGGAAGGGTCTGACAAGAAGGCTACCAGCGTTCGGAAAGCGGAATGTGCCCCGGAACCGACGCCACGCGAGCGAGCCACGCCAGCAGATGCGGATAGCGTTCGAGTTCAAAGCCGCCTTCGCGAGCGCAATGGGTGTAGCCATAGAGCGCGATATCGGCGATGGAATAGGCGCCGCCCGTGAACCATTCGTTTTTCGAAAGGTGGGTTTCCATCACGCCGAGCGCCGCGTATCCGTTTTCGATCAGGCGCGGGAGTTCGGGACGGCGTTTCTCCAGCAATTCCTTGTTCGCATACGCAACAAGAAAGCGCACCACCGCGATATAGGGCTCGTGGCTGTACTGTTCGAAGAACATCCACTGCAGCATCTGCGCGCGCGCCCATTTATCCGTGGGCTGAAGATGGGAGCCCTCGGTCAGATAGAACAGGATCGCGCCCGATTCGGCGAGCGTTCGTCCGTCGTCCATTTCGAGAAGCGGCACCCGCCCGTTGGGATTGAGCTTCAGAAATTCCGGTTTGCGGGTGTCGCCCGCCATCAGCGGATATTCTTTCAGGGCGATCCGTATGCCCAATTGCCGTGCGGCCAGCCGGATCTTGTAGCAATTGCCGGACATCTGCATCTGGTGAAGGATCATGGCGCGCCTCGCTTCGTTCAGCGGGCATACTCTCCCACGATTCCGTCATGCGTGGAGGACGTGACGCCTATGCCCTGCGCCGGCTACATGCGCGTTATGACACCGCACGCGACTCGAGCGCCTGCATTGCCCGCAGGCTGGCTCCTGTAGTCGTCGGTCGCCGCATGAATGACGATGGACGAGCCGTCCTTGTCGAACAGCGAGCGCTCACCGCGGCGCAGAGTGACATTCGGATTGAAGATCGAGGCACGGATGTTTCCGTTCGCGTCCGCAAATTGATTGGTCATGTCGCCGGCATGCGGTCCATGCTTGTCCATGAAGCCGTGGTTCTTCGGCACGGGCGAGAAGTGGCCGCCCGCGGTTTCGAATTTCGTCCTGGAATCGCATTGGCCAGCCGAATGGATGTGCACGCCGTGCGGTCCGGGCTTGAGCCCGCGCACGTCCAAATCGATCAGCACCCCGTGACCGGCCTGGGTGAATTTCGCGGTGCCCACCGGCTTGCCGTCCAGCCCGATCAAGCGGGCGCTCGCCATGGGGGTGGAGGCCGCTCCTGCCGTTCCTGCCGCCCCCAATACCGCCAGCATGGCGGCCGCCAGTATCGCACGCATCGTCTCTCCCCCTCGCTCGCAGGAACCCTTATGGTGCCGCGCCGGTCGTATGAGGGGATTTTGCCTCGTCTGCGGGCGAAGCCAAGGCCTATTGGTGAATAGGATGGTTCGAAAACATTGGAGGAAGGTCATGCGGTGTGGAAATCTGACGGTCTTCGCGCTTGCGGCGACGCTGCTTGCGGGCACGGCGACGAACGCCCTGGTCCAGGCCCAGCCCGAACCCGAGGAAAAACCCCTGCCGCACGCGACTCCTCTTCCGCCGCCGGACTCGCTGAAGCCGGGCGCACCTGAAACCGACGACGAAAGCCTGAACCTTCCTCAGGACAAGCCGGTCACGATCGGCAGTCTCGTCGTGCTCTGCACGGGCACCGGCTCGTCGAAGGACACGGTCGATTGGCAGAGCTATCCCGTTCGCGTCGAGTTCTCGAATGCGGCAGCGCAATTTCTCTCCGGCATGAATGTGAAACTCAGCGACGGATCGAACACCGTTGCCCAATTCACCTGCTGGGCACCATGGGTGTTGTTCAAGGCGCCATCCGGCGGAAACTACAAGCTCACCGCTTCGCTCGCGGGCCGCGCGGATTCTCCCGTCAAAAGCGCGACATTCGCCATTCCGTCTTCGGGCCAGAAGCGTGTCGTGATTGCGTTCCCCGAGATCCAGGCAAACGAATAGCACATCGCGCAGTGCCGCCGCGCACGACAATGCGATTGCGTCTGAAACCGCGGTGGTGGTTGTGTTCAATCTCAGAACGGTCCAGCCTTAACATATGCGCGCGCGTTTTTCTGCATCGCACAAATTCGATGAAAATGAGTTCACACCTGACTTTGTGAAGCAAAAGACATCAAGCGTGATGTTTGTGACACCGATTGTCACTCGACTTACATCCTGCTGTACGCAACGGTGCGTACGAGCATCGGGGGAGGTCGAAGGAGTGACACCCATGCCGACATACGACATCTGCTATCTCAACGAGGACAACACGCTGGCGGCCAAACTTTCGGCCCTCTGCACCGACGAAAAGCAGGCCAAGATCCTCGCACACGCCATGAAAATGGCAGGCACGAGAAAAATCGAGGTCTGGGACGGCAAGACGCTGGTCTACCAGCGGCCGGAAAAGATAAACTGACGGTCCGCAGCCTTTTTGGAACTTCTGCGTATTCACACCGAATGGCGCGTCACTGCCGGCAGGCCTGTCGGCAGCCGCGCCGCAGCCATTTCAAGCCAAGGGGATAGACATGAAACCGTTTTCGAAGCTTGCAGCGGCCGCGATGCTGGCCGCTTGCGCCGTGCTCGCGCCGCCGGCCGGCGCTGCGTCCTCCGACCAGACCTCGGTGCTTGCCAATGCGCAATCGACCGTGGTGGACATGAAACATGACAGTACCTTCGGCCCCTCCAAGGATCTCATTCGCCGGGCGCGAGCCGTTCTGATAATCCCGAAACTTGTGAAAGCCGGATTCATCTTCGGCGGCGAAGGCGGCGACGGCGTGCTCGTCGCGCACAACAAGTCGGGCTGGAGTTCGCCCGCCTTCTACACGATGGGCTCGGCGTCATTCGGTCTGCAAATCGGTCTTGAGCAGGCGCAACTTGTGCTCTTCATCATGAGCGACAAGGCATTGCGCGCGGTCGAACGCAGCGAGTTCAAATTCGGAGCCGGAGCGGGCCTTACTGTCGTCACGGTGGGTGCATCGGCGGAAGGCGCCACCAGCGGCAATCTGTCCGGCGATATCATCGTCTGGACAAGCGCCAAGGGTGCGTATGGCGGGTTAACGCTCAACGGCTCGGTGATCAAGCCGCGCGAAGGCTGGAACAACGAATTCTATGGCCGCACAGTGACCCTCAAGGAAATCCTCGCGCACAAGGTTCGCAATCCCGCAGCCGCCGGATTGCTGAAGGAACTTGCCAGCGCGAGCTGATTAATTTTCTCAATCGTGCTTCGTCATCCCCAGGCCGCGCATTCTTGCGCGATCCGGGGGACCGAATCTCCTTCGTCGCAATGAAAGAAAATTGGGCAGCCCGGATAAACCGGGCGATGACGGAATTGGGATTTAATCGGCCGGAGTAACAGCGGCGATTCCCAGATCGCGCTTGGCTGCGACTATCGAGATCGTGTAACCCGCGACCACATCGAACAGGCACATCAGGACAATAAAGAAGAACACCGACGTCGCAAAATTGTGCACGACCAGAAATTCCACCAGCGCCCCGATGAACACCAGCACCGAGAAGGCGTGGTTGACGATCTCAACCGATGTCGTGCGGGTTGCCTTGATAATCTCGGCGAACAGAAGAACGAAGCCCAGCAACAGCAGCGTATCTCCCAGGGTGAAGCTCCACACATCGCCGGAGAATAGCGGCACCGGATGACCGGCGGCGAGCAGCTTCACCATGCCATCCGGTTCGCCGGCGAACATGAAGCCGCCAAATGCCGCCATGTTGTAGGCCAGCACGGCGAAGATCATCAGGGGAAAGGACCGCAAGGCGCGCCTCCTGCCAAATCAGCAAGGGCGTTTTATCACAATTTGCCTAGCGCTGTGCGGCCTCGCGCAGCGCGGTGCGCTCGCGGAAGATCAGATAGAGATTGCGCGTATACACGACCAGCCCGCCCAGCTGGCCCAGGATGAAAGGTGCCGCGTCCTTGCCGACATGAATTGCATAGACGAGCGTGATGATCCCGCCGCCGATACTGAAATACCAGAAGGTCACCGGGATCACGCTGCGTCCTTCGATTTCGCTCTTGAACCACTGCACAAGGAAGCGCGAGGCGAACAGCGCCTGTCCGGCAAAGCCGATGAGAAGCCAGACATGTTCGATGGTGAGCCAGCCGAAAAGAAAGGACATTCATAACTCCGTCGGTTCGGGATCGCCCTTGTGCCGGGATTGCAGCCAGCGCACGCCCAGCACGTCGGAGATGCCCGCAAACATGCGTTGCAGATTGGTATATTTCGATCGCCCATGCACGCGCGGGCGATGGTTCACGTCGGCAAAGGCGACTTCATAGCCTTCTCGCAGCATCAGCGTGGTCATGAAACGGTGCTGATGATCGAAATAGGGCAGGGCCAGATAGGCGTCACGGCGGAAGGCCTTTATCCCGCAGCCGGAGTCCACGGCCGTGTCGCGCAGCACACGACGGCGAAATCCGTTGGCAAGGGCAGAGGCCAGCCTGCGCGAGAGCGTATCTTTCCTCCTGGCACGCACGCCTGAAACCATCCCCAGCCTGTCATGCGCGCGAAGCGCGGCGACGAGCTTCGGAAGATCTGCCGGATCGTTTTGTCCGTCGCCGTCGAGTGTGGCCACGATCGGCCCGCTCGCAGCCCTTACCCCCGTGCGGATCGCCCGGCTCTGTCCCGAATTGCGCCCGTGCCGGATCACCCGCAAATTCGGCAGTTCGGATTTGAGCGCCGCAAGCTCGGCAGCCGTCGAATCGATGGAGCCATCATCCACAAAGATGATCTCTGCCGCCTCGCCCGCAACCGCGGCCGCAATCTCGCGGGCCAGCGGGACGACATTCCCGGCCTCGTCCTTCACCGGCACGACAACAGAAAGCGAAACGGGCATTCAAAGGGTCCGGCCAAATTTCTCAGGTGCTGGGGGGCCTTGGCCCTCCACTCCCCGCGCGCCGGGCCTTATACAGGGCCGGGGGCCGCATCAACAGCCGGGGGATTTCGCCATCGCCGACGCCGCAAGACCCGCCCGGTTCCTGGAACTCGCATCGCGCCGCCCGTTCATCGCGCTGTTCGTCTTCTGCGCGCTTCTGTGGCTGCCGGGCGTTTTCAGCATGCCGCCGCTCGATCGCGATGAAAGCCGCTTTGCCCAATCCTCCAAACAGATGCTGGAGACGGGCAACTTCGTCGACATCCGCTTCGGCTTCGTTCCCCGCTACAAGAAGCCTGTCGGCATCTACTGGTTGCAGGCGGCCTCGACCGCCGTCACCGGCTTCGGCAACCGGACCCATATCTGGACGTACCGGCTGCCGTCCTTCCTTGGCGGGTTGCTCGCAGCCTGGCTCACCTTCTGGCTCGCCCGCCCGATCGCGCCACCGCTGACCGCTTTCACTGCCGCGTTGCTTCTCGCTGGCACGCTCCTTCTCTCCGTAGAATCGATTATTGCCACAACCGATGCCGTGTTGCTTGCCACAATCGTCGCTTCGCAGGCGATGTTTCTGCGGGCCTATCTTTCCCGAGAGCCTCTGACATGGCCCGTGGCGCTGGCCGGGTGGGCTGCCATCGGCATCGGCATATTGGTGAAGGGCATCACGCCCGGCATCTGCGTGCTGACCATCCTGACCCTCTGCTTTTGGGATCGCGATGCGCGCTGGCTCACGCGCACCCGGCCGGTGGCGGGTATCGCGCTGATGCTGTTGATCGCGTTGCCATGGGGGATCGCCATCTGGATACAAAGCCACGGCGCCTTCTTTGCCCAATCGGTAGGCAACGACTTCGCTGCCAAACTCGCCGGCGGGCAGGAGTCGCATGGCGCCCCACCGGGCTATTACCTCGTACTTGTGAGCGCCGCTCTTTGGCCCGCCACGCTGTTCCTCATTCCATCTGTCGCCTATGCGCTCGCGCGCAGGGAGGTGCCTGCCGTCCGGTTCCTGATTGCATGGGCAGCGTCGGTCTGGGTCGTGGCCGAGATCGTGCCGACCAAGCTTCCGCACTATGTCCTTCCGGCTTATCCGGCCTTGACCGTGCTGATGGCGCTGTGGATCGGCAGTGAGATAACCCTCAAACGCGAACGCCTTCTCGCCTTCTTCGCCTTCATTCAATACGGCCTCGGCACCATCGCAATCGCTGCCGCGCCAGTGATTGCTGCCATATTTTACGCCGGTCATTCGCCCATCTGGCTCACGACTCTGTGCGCCGCCGGCGGTTCCATCGGCCTTGTCGCAATCCCGCGTTTCTTCAAAGGGGATGCACCGGGCGCCATTGGTTGTGCGGCTGCTGCCGCTGTCATCCTTTATGGCGCGATAACGCTGGGCGCCGCACCGATGTTGCAATGGCTATGGGTGTCGCCGCGCGCCGCCGCCATGGTCGCGAAGGATGCAAGACCGGGCGATCCGCCGGTTGTGCTCGCCGGCTACGAAGAACCGAGCCTCGTCTTCCTTCTCGGCACCAACACGCGCCTTGCGGTCGATGGAGCGGCCGCGGCCGATGCGTTCGCCGATCAGGGCGGGCTTGCCCTTGTCGAGCGCCGCGAACGCAAATCCTTCACTGGCCGTCTTACAGAAATGGGGGCGGAGGTGACGCGGGTCGATACGCTGTCGGGTTTGAACTATTCCCGTGGCAAGCCGGTAACCATCGACGTGTTTCGTGTCCAACCCGTGCATCAGGTGATCGCGCCGCCGGGTGAGTGACCCCCCGCTCTCTTGACGATTGTTGGGATCGCTCTAATGATCTCGCGGGTTCGGCGTGCCGTTTGATGGGAAGTCGAAGGGGCTTTCGAGGCACAGTCGCTGGTGCACATGAGACATCGATGAGTCTCCAGATTGTGCGGGGGCGCGACGCGAAACCTCCGTCGCGGGCGGTACGTGCAAGACCGGCCTTAACAACTGCCCCCGATATTCCCGAAACTATTCCGCTTCCTCTTCCTTCCAAGGCTCCCGTCCGCAAGCCGCTTCTCCGCTTCCCCGTCAATCCGGACACACGTTCCTTCTACCGCCGCTTTTATCCCGGAACGTCCACTGCCGAGTGGAACGACTGGCGCTGGCAAATGCGCACGCGCATTCGCACTCTCGAGGAACTCTCGCGCATCTTCACACTGTCGGAAGACGAGCGCTCCGCCGTCGAACGCCACAAGGGCTCGCTGCCTGTCGGCATCACGCCCTATTACGCAAGTTTAATGGGTCTGGATGACCCGGCTGAACCGCTGCGCCGCACGCATGTAATGACGGGCGACGAATATCTCCGCTCGCCCGGCGAAACGGACGATCCGCTGGGTGAAGACCACGATACGGTCGTCCCCGGCCTTGTGCACCGCTACCCCGATCGCGTGTTGTTCCTGACCACCGGCACCTGCTCGACCTATTGCCGCTATTGCACGCGCTCGCGGCTGGTGGGCAATCCGGGCGGCGAATATCAGTTTTCGACCAGGCAATGGGAAAAGGCGCTCGCCTATCTCGAAAAACACACCGAAGTGCGTGACGTGCTGCTCTCCGGCGGCGACCCGCTGACCATCGGCGATGACAAGCTCGATTGGCTGCTCACGCGCCTGCGCGCGATTCCGCACATCGAATTCCTGCGCATCGGCAGCAAGGTGCCTGTCGTCACACCGCAGCGCATTACCAAGGATCTGGTGAAGATCTTGAAGAAACATCATCCGCTCTGGATGAGTCTTCACGTCACCCATCCGCGCGAATTTACTGAAGAGGTGACGGAGTCATTCTCGCGTCTAGCCGATGCGGGAATACCGTTGGGCTCGCAGACGGTACTGATGAAAGGCATCAACGACGATCCCGCTATCATGACTGAGCTGATGCATGGCCTTCTTATGCGCCGCGTGAAGCCCTATTATCTCTACCAGATGGATCCGATCCGCGGTTCCGCCCATTTCCGCACGACCGTGGAGAAGGGTATCGAGATCATCCGCGCCTTGCGGGGTCACACGACCGGCTATGCCACACCGATGTTCTGCGTCGATGCGCCGGGCGGCGGCGGCAAAATCCTCATTGCGCCGGATTCCATTGTCGGCCGCGACGGCGACGACCTTCTGCTGCGCAATTTCGAAGGCAAGGTCTACCGCTATCCCGACCCGGCGGGCACGCTGGGAAACGACAAGCCGGCTCACGCCGCGGAATAGGCAGCCATGCGCATCGGGGTCACGTACGACCTCAAATCTGACTACCTGGCCCTCGGTTACAGCGAGGAAGACGCGGCTGAATTCGATAGCGAAGTCACTATCGACGCCATTTGTTCCGCGCTCGCAGGCCAAGGTTGGGAGGTTTCGCGTATCGGAAATGTGCGACGGCTGGTCGAAAGACTGGCAGCGGGCGAACGCTGGGATGCGGTGTTCAATTTCTGCGAGGGCTTGAAAGGCGTCTCGCGCGAGGCACAGGTGCCCGCGATCCTCGAAGCCTACGATATTCCATATGTCTTCTCCGATCCCTTGACGCTCGCCGTGACGCTTGACAAGGCGATGGCCAAGCGTGTGGCGCGCGATCAGGGCGTACCCACGCCGGATTTTGAGCTGATCGAAAAGATCGCGGATGTCGGCCGGATCAAGCTACCCTATCCATTGTTCCTGAAACCGGTCGCCGAAGGTTCAGGCAAAGGGGTCAACGGCAAGTCGCGCGTGACCAATCTGAATGAACTGACCTGCGTCGCGACTGGATTGCTAGAGCGATTTCAGCAGCCTGTCCTTGCCGAGACATTTCTTCCCGGCCGCGAATTCACCGTCGGCATCATCGGCACCGGCGACGCCGCCGAAGTTTTGGGCGTTTCCGAGATCCGCCAAAAGGCAAATTACGTCGGCCACGGCTACGGGTTCGAGAACAAGGAATATTGGGAAGACAAGGTCGATATCCGCGAAGCCGACCCTGCATCCGCCAACGCTGCAGGCGAAGTGGCGTTGGCCGCTTGGCGTGCGCTTCGTTGCCGCGACGGCGGCAGGGTCGATATCCGCAACGACGCGCACGGAAAACCGCATTTCATCGAGGTCAATCCGCTGGCCGGACTTCGGCCCGACTACTCCGATTTGTGCTTCATCGCGAATTACCGCGGCATTTCGCATGCTCAGCTGATCGGACTGATCATGGAGGCGTTTCTGAAACGTCATCCGCATTTGAGTCCGCGCGGCTGACCATGCGCGTTCTCGTACTCCACTCCGACATCCCACCGGACGCGCCACCGGATGAGTTGGACACGCTCATCCAGGCCGACGCAATTGCCGAAGCGCTTACCTCGCTTGGCCATAGCATCGAGAAGGCGCCTTTCACACCGCGGCTCGGCGAACTGAAATCCCTCGTGCGCGAGGTCCGCGCCGATCTCCTGTTCAATGTTGTAGAGGCGGTGGAGGGCTCCGGCTACCTCGCAGCGCAAGCCATCGCGATGTTCGATGAACTCGGCATTCCATACACCGGCAACCGGTCCGAACCGGTGGTGACGACCTGCGACAAACCGCTGACCAAACAAAAGCTTGCTGCCGCCGGATTGCCGACGCCTGCCTGGACCGTCCCGCCCCAATGGAACGGCATCTTCAACGGCCATGCCTACATCGTGAAATCCGCCCGGGAAGACGCTTCGGTCGGCATCGATGACGACGCGGTGGTGTCGGGCCGCGATCGCATCCGCGCCCGTGCGGAATTTTGTGCGAAGCTTCATGGCGGCGATTGGTTCGCGGAAGCCTTCGTCGACGGCCGCGAATTCAATGTCGCAGTGCTCGAGGAAAACGGCCGCCCTCGGGTGCTCCCGATGGCCGAGATGCGGTTTGAGGAATGGCCGCAAGGCAAGCCGAAGATCGTCGGTTACACTGCGAAGTGGGATGAGAACTCCCTCGACTCCACCCACACCGTCCGCGATTTCTCTTGGGCCGGGCGAGAGCCGCAACTGGATGCGAAGCTGCGCGATCTGGCCGTGCGCGCCTGGGATTTGTTCGACCTGCGCGGATATGCGCGCGTCGATTTCCGGGTCGATGTATTTGGCAATCCCACCATTCTCGAACTCAATCCCAATCCCTGCATCGAGCCGGAAGCGGGTTTCGGCGCCGCAGCCCGCGAGGCGGGCTATGATTATCGCGAATTAATTCGCAGGATCGTCGAAGCGGCGCTAGTTGGATCGGGAAACATATCCCCGTCCTGAACAGTGAAACGCCGATACAAGCTGTCGCTGGTGGCATTGATCGCGGCGGCCTCGCCCTATTGGGCGCCCGCTTTCAGGGAAGCCTGCGATGCCGGTTGCGGACCGCAGGGTCTTGTGGGGTTCGCCAAAGGCGTCATTCTCGTGGCCGCCGTCGTCGGCGCAATGATCTGGGCCGTCAGCATGGATGGACCGGCTTGACCGGTCAAACCGAAGCCGGCAGCGGCAAACCTTTCTTGTGCAGCCTGCGTTCGCGCCAGACGATGAAGAGCCCAGCTGCAATCACCGTGCCCGCACCGATCAACACCATTTTCTGCGGCACCTCCGCGAACAGCAGAAAGCCGAGACCTGTCGCCCACACCATCGCCACATAGTCGAACGGCGCCAGCAGAGAGGGCTCTGCGAAGCGATAGGAATACGTCATGCAAACCTGACCGATGCCGCCCAGAATGCCGGATATTACAAGCCAAAACGCCATCTGCGCATCGGGCCTGACGAAATCGCCGATCATCACCAATGCGCCCGCGATTGCAGCGGTCAACATGAAATAGAACACTATGGTTTCGCTTTTCTCGGTCGTGCTCATCTGCCGGATGAACACCACCACGAAGGCCGAGAACAGCGATCCCCCCAGCGCCAGCCCCGCGCCTTTGGACGCGCCGGAGGAAAGTACCGCGCCGATCCCGCCATAAGGTTCGATCATCAGCATCACGCCGCCGAATCCAACCGCAACGGCAGCGCTGCGGTATAGCCCGACCCGCTCTTTCAAGATCAGCGCCGCAAGGACGACTGCAAAGATGGGCATGACAAAGCTGAAGGCCGTGATGTCGGCCAGCGGAAGCGTCTCGAGCGCCGCGAAGTTCATGAACATCGACGAAACGCCGGCCAGCGAACGCAACAGATGCATCCCCGGCTTTCTGGTTCGCATCACATTGCCGGGCCCGATCGTGAACGCGGCCAGCGCGAATAGCGGTACCAGCGCGAAGAAGGAGCGGAAGAAGATCGCCTCGCCCAGCGGCACCTCGCCCGCGAGCTTGATTGCGGCATACATCATCGAGAAGGCGAGCGTCGCGCCGAGTTTCAGCCCGATTCCGAGCGAAGGCTTGTTCATGCCCGGCTCAGAGCCAGCCTCTGCGCTTGAACCAGAGATAGGGGATTATCGCGGAAACGACTATCACTCCGAACGCGATCGGATATCCCAGCGGCGAATGTAGTTCCGGCATGTAGGTAAAGTTCATGCCCCAGATAGAGGCGAACAGCGTCGGCGGCAGGAATACTATGGCGGCCACCGACATGATTTTGATGATATTGTTCTGTTCGTTGTTGATGAGGCCGAGCGTCGCGTCCTGCAGGTAGGCGAGTTTGCCCGACAGGAACGAGGAATGGTCCTGCAGCGATTGCACGTCGCGGGTGATTGTCTTTATGTGCGTGCGAACATCCTTGCTGGCGCGGCCTTCGGTGGCCTGCGTGAGAAAGGTGAGCATCCGACCGATGGTCAAGAGCGATTCACGCATTTTGCTGGTCAGGTCGTGCTTGCGGCCCAGCCTGCGCAGGATGCCCTGGAAATCGCTCGTTCCCAGCTTGTGCTGGGGGTCGATGTCGAAGATCTCGCGGCTGATGGTTTCGATATCAGAGCCCGCGCGTTCCAGAACGTCGGCCATGCGGTCTACGATCACGTCCAGCAGGGTCATGAACACCGATTCCGCCTTGGCGGCGGCGACTGTGGTGCGCTCGCAGCGTGCGGCGAACGTGCGGAACGGTTGCGGGTCGATATAGCGGATGGTGACAAGCCGCTCATGGGCGATCACAAAGCTCACCACATCGGCGATCGGCCGGTCACCGTCGGTGTTGGCCAGAACCATCGCCGTCATGAAGATGCCGCCGTCCTCCTGGTAGAGGCGGCTGGAGATTTCGATCTCCTCCATATCCGCGCGGGTTGGCAATTCCATCGCGGTCATGGCGTTGACCATGCGGCGTTCTTCGGCGGTGGGCGTGAGCAGGTCGATCCACAGCGTGTCCGGGGGGATCGTGCCCCCTTCCGGAATCGCAGCGCCCTTCAAGGCGCCGTTCT
The DNA here is from genome assembly GCA_035548975.1 of Rhizomicrobium sp. Classification (GTDB taxonomy): domain Bacteria; phylum Pseudomonadota; class Alphaproteobacteria; order Micropepsales; family Micropepsaceae; genus Rhizomicrobium. The sequence continues at coordinate 18,026 of DASZRY010000076.1, read as the reverse complement.
GAAGCTGATAGGCCTTCAGCACGCGCTTCCCCAAACCATTGAGATGACGTGACGGCGAAACCCGCCACCGCCGGACCATAGCCCCGTCCTCGCGATGGGGCTAAGGGATTTTTGCGTCACCGTAAAGGCTGGGCGCACGATCTTCGATCGATGGTATCCTTTGTCCAAAATGAAAGACCTTCCGACCGCCGAGGATATCGATCAGGCCGCAGGGCGTATCGCGCCCCATGTCGTGCGCACGCCGCTGGTCGAGAACGCAGACCTCAATGCGCGGACCGGTGCGCGCATTTTCCTGAAATGCGAGAACCTGCAACGGACAGGATCGTTCAAGATCCGCGGCGCAACCAACCGCCTGCTGTCCATTCCAGAGGCCAATCGCTGCAATGGCGTGGTCGCGTTTTCATCGGGTAACCATGCTCAGGGCGTGGCCGCCGCAGCCGCCGCGCTTCACATGAGAGCCACCATCGTCATGCCCGCCGATGCACCGTTGGCGAAGCTCGAGGGCACGCGGAAACTTGGTGCCGAGATCGTGACCTACGATCGCCACCGTGAAGACCGTGAGGCCATCGCGCAAAAGATCTGCAGCGAACGGCATGCGACGATGGTGCGTCCATTCGACGATCCCTGGATCGTGGCCGGGCAGGGCACGGTGGGGGCGGAGATTTCGCAAGACACGCCGCTCCCGCTCGATCTCGTCGCCGTCCCCTGCAGTGGCGGCGGGTTGGTCAGCGGAATTGCATTGGCGATGTCGAAAGCCAGTCCCGCGACCCGCGTGGTCAGCGTCGAACCGGAAGGCTTCGATGGCATGCGTCTGTCGATGGAGGCGGGCGAACGAACGTCCGCTCCTGCCACAGGCTTGAGCATCGCGGATTCGCTCATGGCGCCCATACCCGGCCGCATACCCTTCGGAATTGCGCGCCAAACGGGCGTGCGCGGCCTGGCCGTGACCTGCGCCGAATTGGCGCGCGCCGTGAGCTATGCCTTCCGCCGGATGAAGCTCGTGGTCGAACCCGGCGGTGCTGCTGGACTGGCGGCGTTGCTTGCGGGAAAACTGGAGGGGAAAACCATCGCAATCGTTCTATCGGGCGGCAACGCCGATCCCGAGACGATCATGCAATGCTGTGCGGAATGGCCTGAGCCTTGAAATGATCCTTGCCTCCCTGGGGGGATGACGAAATTCACTCGAGCAAATTTTGGGAGGGGCCAATGTCGAACACCGTCCCCACCCGATAAATCTTCGCTCGTGCGCTGTCGTTACTCGCCGCTCGGAATTGTTCGACCTCCCCACAAGGGGAGGCGAATAAACTACCTCGGCGCCAGCACCATCATCATCTGACGGCCTTCGATCTTGGGATACTGCTCGATCTTTGCGATCGGCTCGACATCCTTCTGGATGCGATTGAGCAATTCCATGCCTAGATGCTGATGGGCCATTTCGCGGCCGCGGAAGCGCAGCGTGACCTTCACTTTGTCGCCTTCATCGAAGAATCGCCGGACTGCCCGCATCTTCACGTCGTAATCGTGATCGTCGATGGTGGGGCGCATCTTGATCTCCTTGATCTCGATGACCTTCTGCTTTTTGCGGGCTTCGGCGGCCTTCTTCTGCTGTTCGTATTTGTATTTGCCGTAGTCCATCAATTTGACCACGGGCGGCTTCGCCTCCGGGGAGACTTCGACCAGGTCGAAACCTTTTTCCTCCGCGATGGCGCGGGCTTCGTCGATGCCGATTTCTCCGTATTTGTGCCCATCGTCTCCGATCAGAAGGATGGTGCGGGCGAAAATCTCCTCATTGACGCGGGGGCCATCCTTCGCCGATTGCTGCGAGGGGGCCTGCGTTTGAAAACGTCTGGGTACTATGACTCTCTCCTGTTAACGGCCGTGCGCACACAATTCCGCAGAGCTTCTTGCCGGCCCTACGAATTTTCTTCGGTCTTGGCGCAGGCGGAAGCTCCTTCGGTATTGGGCGCGCGGCGTGGTTGTCGCGCGAACACGAGGGCCCTAGGACCCCGGTCCGAATCCAGAATAGAGCGGTGGACGGGTTTAGCAAGCCTTAATCCGCTGTTTCCCTGCGGGTTTCGGCTTCCTTTTTTATCCGTGCGATGAAGGTTTCGAGCGGCATGGCTCCCAAATCCTTTCCGGAACGCAGACGAACCGCGACTTTTCCCTCCGCCGCCTCGCGCTCGCCCACGACCAGCATGTAGGGGATTTTCTGCAACTGTGCGTCGCGGATTTTCTTCTGCATGCGCTCGGCCGTGGTGTCGATGTCCACGCGCAGCCCCGCCGTTCCGTTGACCACCGGGGTCTGGAACAGGGCGTCCAGCACCTTGTGGGCGTAATCGCTCACCTTGTCGCTGATCGGAATTACGCGCGCCTGAATCGGCGCGATCCAGGTTGGGAACGCGCCCGCATAATGTTCGATCAGAAACGCGGTGAAGCGTTCGTGACTGCCCAGCGGCGCGCGATGGATGACATAGACGGGATGCTCCGCGCCGTCTTCGCCGATGTACTTCAGGTCGAAGGTCTGCGTGGCGAGAAAATCGAGCTGGTTGGTCGAAATTGCATATTCGGTGCCGATCACGCTCTTGACCATGAAGTCGACCTTGGGGCCGTAGAACGCCGCTTCGCCCTTGGCCTCGACATAGCGGTAGCCGGATTCATCCATCGCAGCCTTGATGATGCTCATCGCGTCCAGCCATTTCTGCGGCTGGTCGACATATTTGTCGAGCTTGTCGAGATCGGGCAGCGAGAACCGCATATAATAGTCTTTGATGTCGAAGAGGTCGTAATAGCGCGCGTGCAGATGCATCACGCGAATGAACTCTTCCTTCGCCTGATCGTAGCGGCAATAGATATGCGCATCGTTCTGGCAGAAGCCGCGCACACGCATAAGGCCGGATAGCCCGCCCGATGCCTCATAGCGATAGTCCTGCGCATATTCGGCGATGCGGATCGGCAGCTCGCGGTAGGAGTGCCGCGTCGCTCCGTAAATCAAATGATGATGCGGACAGTTCATCGGCCGCAGGTAGAAGTTCTCGCCCTCGATCTCAAGCGGCGAGTACATGTCTTCCTTGTAGTAGGGCAGGTGGCGCGAACGGTAATAGAGCGCCTCCTTGGTGATGTGCGGTGTCGCGACCCGTCGGTATCCGTCCTTGCGCTCTTCCTGCAGCGCGAGGAATTCGAGTTCCTGCCGGATCACCATGCCGTTCGGCATCCACAGCGGAAGCCCTGCGCCAACGTCCGGCGAGAAGGTGAACAGCTCCATCTCCTTGCCGATCTTGCGGTGGTCGCGCTTTTCCGCTTCCTCAAGCCGGTGGAGATAGGCCGCCAGTTCCTTGTCGTCGCGCCAGGCGGTCCCATAGATGCGCTGGAGCATCGGATTGTTGGAATCGCCGCGCCAATAGGCGCCCGCGATCTTGGTCAGCTTGAACGCCTGTCCGATTTTGCCGGTCGAGGCGAAGTGCGGTCCGCGGCAGAGATCGTGCCAGCTTCCGTGGAAATAGATCGAGACGTCCTCATCCGCGGGAATCGCGCGAATAAGTTCGGCCTTGTAGAATTCGCCGATCTTCTCGAAATGTTCGATGGCCTTGTCGCGCGGCCAAACTTCACGGCGTGTCGGCACATCTTCGGCAACGATCTCATGCATCCGCTTTTCGATCTTGCCGAGATCGTCCGGCGTAAACGGGGTATCGCGCGCGAAGTCGTAATAGAATCCATCCTCGATGGTCGGACCGATCGTCACCTGTGTGCCGGGATAGAGCTCTTGCACCGCCATGGCGAGGAGGTGCGCGGTATCGTGGCGGATCATCTCAAGCGCTTCAGGGTCCTTGCGCGTGATGATGCGTAACTTCGAGTCGCCTTCGAGCGGGCGGAAGATGTCCCAGATCTTGCCGTTCACCTCGACGGCGAGCGCCGCTTTGGCCAGTCCCGGCCCGATGGCTGCCGCCACATCCGCGCCGGTCGCGCCACGCGCGAGCGTCAGCGTTTTGCCGTCAGGAAGGGTAACGGTCAGTTCATTTGTGGAAGCGGGCGCGGACACGGCTTATTTCCCTAGGTGCTATTGGAATGGACCATCTGTGAGTGCGGCGGGCCAAAGTCAAGGCATGGCCGGTTTTCAGGCTGCGTTCAGCTAGGAAGCCGTATTCACGGGCGACGAACGGTCCCGAACCTCGTTTATGATAAGTAGGCTTCGTTCGGTGTGAGGTTTCGATGAGTCGTCTGGGATTTGCAGGTTCTCTGACCGCGTTGCTATTGGCCTCGGCCATGCCGGCCGCCGCCGCCCCGGCCGACGATACGGCGGCCGAAGTGCTGCGCGACTGCGGCGGCAACAGCTTGCCGCGCGATCAGGTCAGCTCTTGTCTGGAACGCGCCAGGATTGTGGATCAATCCAACCCGTCTCCCGCAATCCAGTCTCTGGAAGCCAAGCTGGAACAGCGGGTTAGGGCCGAAACGGATGAAGGCGTCGCACCGGCGCCGCCACTCGGCAACCAGGCCGGCAACGACGATCGGGATTCGCAGGACCAGGGATATGACCCCGACGATAATGGTCCGCCGGATGAAGACTTGGGGCCGGGCGATCATGGCCAGTCGGACGAAGATATGAGCCCTGACGATCAGGGTCCGCCGGATGAGGATTCCGGGCCGGACGACCAGGGTCCGCCCGACCAGGATATGGGCCCGGACGATCGCGGATCGCAATCGGCCGCGCCGGACGACGACGATGAACCGCCGGTCGACGACGGCGAGGATGGCTACGACAACAGCCAGCCCGACAACAGTTTCGACACACCCGATGCCCCTGACGAGGATCAAGGACCGCCGCCGGACGACGACGAGGATACCGATCAGGGATAACCAACTTCTCCCCGTTCCGCTCAGGATCGGGAGAAAGCCGCGAGGGGTGTGAAAAGGAGACGAAAATGAATTTCAAAACGATGTCACTGGCCGCGATCGCGCTGACTTTGGGAACCACCGTTGCCTTCGCGCAGCCAGCAACCGTATCGAGCTCGGGCAATGTCTGCCTGAAGACGATATTGATCGATCACACCGAAACGCCCGATACGAAGACGATACTGTTCTTCATGAAGAACGGCACGGCGTGGAAGAACACTCTCAAGAGCGACTGCATCGGACTGCGCCAGAACGGTTTCATTTATATGCCGACGCCGCCCGATCAGGTTTGCGGCAATTTCCAGACGATCCGCACGATCGAGACCAGGTCGGTTTGTGTGCTCGGCCCGTTCACGCCGTATGAGAAGAAGAAACCCTCGGTCGAACACTCCGGCGATCCGCACGAGTAGAGAGGCAACCGCCTCCCTTGAGGGAGGCGGCAGGGATCATCTGCTCGCGTATACCTGGATCGAAGTGTAGTCCGAACGCACGGCGCGGCATGCCAGTGCAAGCCGAAGAATGTTCCGCCGCCAGCCCGGCAGTTCAACCGGATAGAGGCGTCCTTCGCGCATGACCGTTCCGCCGTTCACCGGCAGCGAAACCTTTTCGCCATTGGTGAAGCGGATCACCACAGCGCGGCATCGCGCATCGCCGCCGCGTGCGCGCAGGCCCACGCGCTGGAAATGCCGGCCATTGGCGCCGTCGACGGTGGTTTGGCCTTCGTGATCCGTAAAGCGCGCCGAGCCAAGTGCTATCCAGTCTGTGTCTCCCCATCCGTGTTGGCGAACTGGCGGATAGCCGTCGCCGATCGGCGGGCGCCATTCAGGTCCCCAGTTCCTCGTATCGGCAAGAATATCGACGCTCGCACCCCGATAGCCGGTAGCGCGGCAGACAAAGTCCAAACGGCGCAGAACGCGCGCTTCGCCGGGCATGTCGATATTCACCGGCCGTCCTTCGCGCAGCGTACCGCGCCACACGCTTCGCACCTCGCCACGGCCGAAATGGGCGTCGATGCTGCGGCACGCAACGTCGCTTCCCACCGCGCGCAACTGTACACGTTCAACGGGGCCGCCAAAATTTCCGTACTGGCTTGTGCGTTCCAGTTGGTAGTCGATGTCGACGGAACCGACGCGGTCCCAATCGGCGGCTGCGGGCGATGTCAGTGCTGCCGAGATGCCCATTGCCAGCAGAACGTACCGAAGTGACGTCATTTCGACCTCCCGGGGCGCCGGAGACCAGCTTAGGCATTTCCCCCGTTCTTGGGGAGGTCTCCGAATTGTAACCCCGATTTACAAACTGCCACCGGTGAGGCCCCATTGTGGCGCTTTTCCCTTGCCCGGCACGGCAATTGCTTGCGTTGGCAGATATATAATGGGGCTAGAACGGCCGCGGGATTGATACCCCGCACGTTCGGACATCGGGGAAGAAAGGCCGGAGCTCGCTCCGGCCTTTTTCGTTACGGGCTGCGGAACACGAATTTTTTTCGCGATACTCCTCGCAACATTCAACTCGCGCATCGCGACATGGTTCTTCGTCTTCGCTGCAGCAAACCCGGTCCCGCCTCGATGAATTTGAGTATTGACGTGCTTGTCGGCGGATCGCAGCAATGTTCGGATACTTCTGACGATGGGTCGCGCAACGGATCGGTATCCGGCACCGGGACCCGAAAGTCCGGAAATCGGCACATCTCGTTCAGCCCGAGCCGTAAATTTTAGGCCACAGTTCCGCCATGAGCATCCGATAGCTATGGTGGTGCGTTTCGTTCCATACGAAGCCCAAGGAGGGGCGACGGAGGAATAGTGATGCGCAAATTTGTTCTCGCGGCCGGAGCGGTCTCGCTGCTCGCGCTTTCCGGTTGCGCCTACGACGATTATTACGGCGACGGTTATGACGGCGACGGTTACTATGGTGGCTACTATGGCTACTATGGGCCGGGTTATTACGATCCCTATTACTCCGGCCCCGACTGGTATTTCGACGGAACGTATTACTTCTATTACGACCGTCATTCGCACCATTGGTATCGGCGAGATCATGACGGTGACCACGACCACCGCGACCGCGATCGCGATGGCGACCGCGATTGGGGCCGCAATCACGATTGGCATCGAGACCGCAACGCGCCGTGGAATCGGCCTGGGTTCAACCGCCCGCAAACCACACAACCGCAGAACGACCGCCGGTTCGAGGGACAGGGCGGCGACTATCGCGGGCGCAATTTCAACCGGCGCTCATCCGATTCGGCCGGACAGGTGAGCGCGCCGCGCCCGCTTCCGCCGCCACCTCAATCCAGCCAGCCCCAGCAGCCTCCGCCGGACAACGACACGGATGACAGCAGAGACCGGCCACATCGCCGCGGTAACCACGATCACTGGTAAAAAGCCCGAAAACAGGGATTTCCGGATTAAACGCTGTTGAAATAATTCACCCTTTTGGCGAATTTTTATTTCAAGCTTTAGTCAGATTGTGGCAGCTTGGTGTTTCCGGGGCGCGGAAAACGGTGACCAAGCTTTGAGCGAGCCTCCCATTCCCGACGTTATCGTCCCTGGGACGCGGTTTCCCTATGAATTGCCTGATTTCCGCGAGGTTTTTGAAAAATCGCCGGAACTGAATCTGATTGTGGATGTGCGGTTCACGATCGTCGCGGCGACGGATGCCTATTGTCACGCCACGATGACGAACCGCGATGACATTGTGGGCCGCGGCCTGTTCGAGGTTTTTCCCGACAATCCGGAAGATTCGCGCGCCGACGGCGTGGCAAATCTGCGCTCCTCTTTGCTCAACGTGATCAAATTTCGCATCCCCGACCGCATGCCCGAACAGAAATACGACATCCGCCGCCCCGACGGCGTCTTCGAGGAACGCTTCTGGCGTCCGTATAATTCGCCGATCCTCGGGCCTGACGGATATGTGCGATTCATCGTGCATTCGGTTGAAGACGTGACCGAGCTCGTACGCATTCGCAAAGAAGAAGCCAACGCGCGCAAGCGCGTGATCGAACAGGAACGCACTGCCGCCGACCTTCGCCATTCCAACAGCGAACTTGTGGAAAAGGTGGCGTTGCTGCGCGCCTCGCTCCGGCGGTTTTCGGAGAGTTGACCGGCTTCAGAAGACGCCGCCCCGCCAGGCGACGCGGCCGAAAACATTCACCGTTGCGGCTTCCTCGCGTGAGAGCATTTGCGTGCCGAAATCCGGGTTGCGGGTTTTGAGAGCGATCCGCCCATCCACATACATTTCCACCAGTTTGGTCAGCAGAAATCCGCCGCGGTCGAAGATGTAAAAGGCATCGTCGGAAATCGTCTTCGCGCCGGTGTCCACCAGCATTGCGTCTCCGTCGCGGATGTCGGGTGCGTTCGCATCGCCGCGATTGAAGACGATGCGCAGCCTCTCCTCGGGTACGCGAATGACGTGGGAAAGCCACGCGCGCGAAAACGCGATGTCTTCACGGCTGTCGTCGTCGCGTGCGTAGGAGCCCGGCCCGGAAGACGAATCTTTCGGCGACTGCGCGATGACCGCAAAGCCTTCGAGTTCGCCGCCCGGAACGCGCTCCCCTTCGCCGGAGGCGAGCCAATCCAGTGAAACACCTTTGGCACGGGCAAGCCGCGCGATCAGCTCGAAGGGCGGCTTGGCGCGGCCGGCGATGTAGGAAGCAAGATGTTCGGGGGTGACACCGGCGACTTCGGCCGCAACAGCCCGCGTTTCGAACTGGTCGAGAAGCCAGCGGATGCGTTCCCCCAATTCCATGCGAAATACAACAGGCCCCTCCGACAAAAAGCCGGTCCTGCTTTTGTTTTGTTTAGACCCCTTGGGGTTCACCTTAACTTTTCCAAAGAAATGGCCTTGACAACCTAAAGATGTGTCTGGTAATCGGCCTTTTGTCGGAGTTCTTTATTTGCCGACGCGACTAAAATTTAGATCGCTCGTGACAATCCCCCTCGGAAACTAGGGGGGCGGGCACGGGCGCAAGGCGTTTGACCAAACAGAATCCGCAGGACCTGAGTTTTATTGGGGGACGCGCGGAGCGCGTCAAGCCGTGCTCCGATTGGTAGACAAATGTCAGAAGTCAGGTTAGCGCCCCCGTTCCAGGCCGAAACGCCCAGCGGCAAGCCATGGCTGGATGCGCTGCGCACCGCTCAATCCACCGCCGCGAACGCCCACGCCCAGACCATGTTCTGGCAGCATTTGCGCGAGATGACCTTCACCCGCAAGATTGATCTGCATCCCAAGCTCATCGCACTTTTTTCGCTCTGGTCAGCGAAATGCGATGGGGAGAAATTGCCTGCGCGCGAGCTGTTTACGATCGCCGAGCTCCGGCCATGGCTGGGACATCTCGCGCTGCTCGAGCCGCTGGGCTCCGACTACCATTTCCACCTGTCGGGTACCGAACTCATTGCGCGTTTTGGCGGGGAGGCAACCGGCAGGATGCTCGGGTCGTGCCGCGCAGAGCATGCAACTCTTCGCGCGGCATTGAACGAAGCCTGCCAGACCCGCGCCCCGGTCCCTGCCGTCTCGGCGATTGAAGCAAACGGCGAAACGGCGATCTGGAACGAGATCGTGCTGCCGCTTTCGAACGACGGCAAGCACGTCTCGCGTCTGCTTGTCGGTTCCTATCCTTTTCAGGCACCGCCGAGATAGTCCATCTTGCCGATGTCGATGCCCTTGTGGCGAAGCAGGCCATACGCCGTCGTCACGTGGAAAAAGAAATTCGGCAGCGCGAATCCGGTGAGAAATTGTTTGCCGGTGAATGTGAAAGTGCGGTTGGGCGTCTTCAATTCCACTTGACGGTCTTCCGCACCGGCGAACTTTGCCGGATCGACGCTCTTCAGATAGTCGATAGTCTTGGCGATACGTGCCTGTAGTTCCGGAAACGTCGTTTCCGTATCGGGGAAACTCGGCGGCTCGCCGCCCGAAAGCCGCGCGGCGGCGCCTTTTGCGGAATCGCTTGCAATCTGGATCTGGCGCGTGAAGGGGTGCATGTCCGGCGCCAGCCGGGCGTCCAGCAGCGATTGCAACGGAATGTCTTTCTGTTTGGCCTGCGCCACAGCCTTGTCGATGATCTTCGAAAGATTCTGAAGCATGCCGATCATTGTGGGAATGGATGCTTCGTAGATCGTGAAGGACATACAATTCTCCGTACTGTTGTTAAGGTCTTTGCAGGATGCGATGGCGGACGATGCGTCGATCGCCGCGCCCCCGATCGCTAGATGTGGGGATGCGCCTCGATATGGCAAGCGTGCGCCGGATTAAATCTCTTTTGAAGGCCCCGAAGCGAGGCCGCACCCGTCAAGATGCGCGGGCGGCAACTGCGCTGCCATCCGTCACGCGGTCGCTCGGATGAACGACGATGCGATCGCCTTCCTTCAGTCCTTTCAACAGTTCAGCTGCTTCGTCGTTGCTGTGGCCGATTGAAATCGGCGTGAGGACCGCGCGCTCTCCTCGCACGGCGAACACCGCCCATCCATCGCCGTGCCGGAACATGGCGGTTGTCGGCACGCGCAGCACTTTTGGCGAACGCCAGACGACGATACGAACCGTGACCCGGAATCCGTCGGCGATTTGCTTCCATCGACCGGGAGGGTCCGTCAAATCCAGCAGAACGTTCACTCGCTGCTCTTCCACGCCGAGTGCCGAAATTTTGGTAAATCCCGAAGGCTCGACTCGCCGGACGCGCGCATGAAGATCGCCCGCGCCGCCCCAGTCTGTGATGATCGCGGCATCGCCCTCATGAACCTTGACGGCATCCTCCGAAACAAGCTCGGCCACGATTTCGAGCAGGCCGGGATCGCCGATTTCCATGATGGGCGTGCCCGCGGCCAGGCTGGTTTCGTTTTCGTGTAGAACGCGGAGCACCCGGCCCGAAACCGGTGCGATAATCGGAATGCCCTTTTGCACGGACGCGGCTCCTTGCTGGGGCTCGATCATCAACGCGCGGGCGGCCTCAAGGTCGAACTCCTTGGCCTGCAATGCGGCCCTGGCCGTCTGGTATTGTGCACTTGCCGTGTTGTAGGCCAGTTGCGCGCGCTCAACATTTGCAGTGGAAATGGCTTGCGATTTTTCCAGAATTTTTGCCCGTTTCAAATCGGAAGAGGCAAAGGCAAGCTCAGCCTTGGCGCGATTGAGTTCTGCAGCCGCCAATGTTCTGGCGGCCTCGGCGGATTTGACCGCAGCCTCGGCTTGCGTCCGCGTTCGCACATCCAGAAAGCTAGGCGCGGTCGGAAGCAATTGTGCGACGTTGCTTTCTCCGCCCTTCACCGTGTCGCCAGCATGCACTTCGACACGCAGCAAGCGGCCGCTGACCGGCGCGGACAATTGATAGATTTCGCGCACGCGCGTTCTGCCTTCGTCGGAAACCGTCACCTCCATCGGTCCGGCTGTGACCGAAACCACATCGACGGGTACCGGGCGCGGCCAGAAACTCCAGGCGAGTGCCGCAATCACGATCAGGCCGATTGCAATCGCGGGAAGAAGCCGCCGAAGAGATGGGCTCATGGTCACTCCCGCGTCTTTAGAACCGCGATAAGATCCAGGCGGCTGATGCGCCAGGCAACGGCCGCCGCGGATAACGCAGCCGAAATCAATGTGATGGACATCGCAATTCCAAAGGTTGAAGGCAGCACGACAAAGGGCACGCGAAAGAGTTTCGTCTCCATGGCGGCGCTCATGAACCAGCCGAGCCAATATCCCAGCAGACAGCCGATCGGCAGGGCGGCGACAACGAGCAACGCCAGTTCTCCCAGGAGAATATAGATGACTTCTCCGCGCGTGAATCCCAGAACGCGCAAGGTAGCAAGCTCCCGCCCCCGTTCCGAAAGCGAGATACGCGCCGCGTTGTAAACGACACCGAACGCGATGACAGCGCCAAGGCCGATATAGAAATCAATAACTATGGTCATGCTTTTGGCCATGATTTCTCGCAGCGATGTGATGGCTTGCTCGCGGGTGGAAACGGTCGCGACAATCGGCACGTCTTTCAATTTTTCAAGCAACTTGGTCAGCATCAGCCGATCGACAACGCCTTGCACCGAGGTCAACGTATTTGGTTCGCCCGTCAACGTGGCGAGCGTCTTCCGGTCCATATAGGCCGAGAAACCGACATTCTCGAAGGTGATAGCCGCCACCGATATGCGCGCCCGCCGGCGATTGCCTTCCAGAACCTCGACATCGACAGTGTCCCCGATGCCCACGCGCAGCAACCGCGCGAGCTTGTCAGATAGCACAATACCCCGGTCGGGGATCGTGAAGCTCCTGCCTTCTGAATCGTAGAACGCCCGGAATCTCGCATCCCGTGCAACGCCCGATATTGCAAGTCGCTGCACGAGATGTCCTTTCGCGATACGCGCCGGCACCTCCAGGACCGGTTCGACGGCCCGTATGCCGGGAAGCCGCGCCAAGTCGTAGCGGGCGCGTTCGCTTTCCTGATCGACAAGGCCGATCACTACGTCGTGCCGGTTTGCGCGAAAATAAAATCCGTCAACAAGCTCGTCGATTGCGTCGAACATGAAAAACAGGCTGACAAGAAGCATTACCGCCATCGCCGCGCCAGATACCGTCAGTAGCGCGCGAAACGGCCAACGCTCGACGTGGCGCAGTATCATCTGCGTCGGCATGGACACAATGCGCTCAAGCCCCAGCCGGTCGAGCAGCGTGCGGTGATAGATCGTGGGCGCGGGCGGCACCATGGCCGCGGCCGGCGCGAGGCGTACTGCGCGCATGACCGCACCCCATGTCCCCGCCGCCGCCGCAAGGAAGGAAATGAATATGGCGGCAGAAAACACAGCCGGGTCGAATTGGTAGTTCAGGAAGGGAAAGCGAAAATATTGCTGGTACATCCCGGTCATCCATTGGCCCAGGGCGATGCCGGATCCGCACCCAGCAAGAACGCCCACACCCGTGATGAGCAGAGCGAATTTCAGATAGTGCCGGCCGACTTCCCAATTGGTGTAACCGAACGATTTCAGCAGGCCTATGGATTCGCGCTCCGTATCGATCAGGCGCGACAAGACCATATTGATGAGAAACGCAGCAACTGCGAGGAAAATCGGAGGGATGACGAAGGCAATTGTCTTCAGCTGATCGAGTTCCTGATCGACAAATGCGTTGCTGATCTGGTCGTTTCTGCCGTAGGCCGCGGTGCCGCCGTAACGCGCAAGCAACCTGTCCATTCGCTGAACGACAACCGGCTCGGACGCGCCGGGCGAAAGCTTTACACTGATGTCGTTGAAGGCACCGTTGAGGTCGTAGCCCGCCTCCATAAGCTTTCGGTTGATCCAGAGAATGCCGAAGGATTTGTCGTCCTGCATCAGTTGTCCCGGCGCCAGCACGTAGATGAATTCAGGTGACAGCGCGATGCCCACGATGGTGAAGCTGCGCTTGCGGCCGTTGAGGTACACGAACAGCTTGCTGCCCGGCTGGAATTGGTGGGCTTCGGCCATGTTCTGACTCATCACGAGTTCATCGCGTCCGCGGATCGGATACCGCCCCCGGCTCAATGCGATCCGGTTGAGCTTCGGTTCGCCGCTTTCCGGCAGGGAAACGAGAAGGGCGGCCGCGGGCCGGTTCATGCCAGCAATGTCCAGGGCCGCGTAATGAGTTATGCGCGGCTCGCTTGCGGCGACACCGGGAATTTCGGCAATCTGATTTGCAACACGAAGCGGCGCGCGCCGCAATTGCGAAAAGACATCCGCAAACCGGTACTGGTCGTAATATGCGTCGCGCGTTTCCTGCAACGAAATCATTGCGCCGTAGGTCATCACCACAATGGCGACGCCGCACGCGATGACGGCCGCAATCGCGAGCGCCTGCCCCTTGACGTGCCACAAGTCGCGCAGAAGTTTGTGATCGAGCGCCGGCATCTTCACCACTTGAGCATGCTCGCCGGCTTGCGGCTTGCATTCGTTTGCACATTGGCGATCAGGCCGTTGGCGAAATACGCCACGCGATCTCCCATGCCGGCGATGGCGACATTGTGCGTGATGACGATGGATGTCGTGCCGAGTTCGGCATTTATACGTTCGATCGCCTGAAGCACGATCACGCCGGTGGGCGAATCCAGCGCGCCCGTTGGCTCGTCGCACAAAAGGATTTCGGGCCGTTTGGCGATGGCGCGGGCAATGGCGACGCGCTGCTGCTCGCCGCCGGAAAGCTGTGCCGGAAAATGATCCATGCGGTCTTCAAGGCCGACGATGGCGAGTGCTTCTGCGGGCTGCATCGGATTGGCCGCGATTTCGGTGACGAGCGCCACGTTCTCGCGCGCGGTCAGGCTGGGCACCAGATTGTAGAATTGAAAAACGAAGCCCACGTGGTCGCGGCGATAGAGGGTCAATTCGTGATCGGACATTTCCACGAGATTGTGATCGCGAAACAGGGCCCGGCCGGCGGTCGGCCGGTCGAGCCCTCCCAGGATGTTCAGAAATGTCGATTTACCGGAGCCGGATGGGCCGAGAAGCACCAGAACTTCGGATTGAAGAATGTCGAGGTCGATTCCGCGCAGCGCCTTCACCGCCACCTCGCCCGATCCATAGGTTTTGGTGAGCCCCTCGATATGGAATGCCACGGGCCGCGGGGTAGTGCTGTCTGGCATTGCAGTCATGGCAATTACTGTCACAGCCGTGGATCGTTCGTCCTTGACCCAGCGCAATACGCGCCCTGCCAAAACCCGGCAGATAATGCTTATATATTATAAGGTAAAAGGTGTCTCGGCGGGTGTTCATGAAGGTCGAAGCTGGTCCCGCAGGCACCGAACCCCACAGCCTCAACGATGTGCTATTACTGCTGCGGAATATCTGCTCGAAAAATCGCCATGCGAAGGTGTCAGTTGACGATATCCTGAAGTCGCTTGGCCCGCGATCTTTTGCGCCGCTGGTGCTCGCCGTTGGATTGATTGCGGTCACGCCGATCGACAGTATTCCGAGCCTGCCTACGACATTCGGTGCAATCATTTTTCTCACGGTCGGGCAGATGCTGCTGGGCCGGCGTTCGTTGTGGCTGCCGCACTTCGTGTCCGGCCGCGCCGTGAACGCAGACCGTCTGGATCGCGCGCTTGTCTGGCTTGAGCCGCGTGCGCGGCGGGTCGACCGGTTGATCGGCCCGCGACTTGTGTGGCTGACGCAAGGCTGGTTTCTCGTCATGATGGCGCTTTGTTGCCTGGTGCTGGCGGCGACGATGCCGTTTCTGGAACTCATTCCGCTTCTTTCCACGATCCCGGCTCTCGCGTTTACGGCCTTTGGCGTGGCTCTCCTGCTGCACGATGGAATTGCCGCGTTGCTCGGCTTTGTATTCACCGCGGCAACCTTTCTGTTGATCTTTCAGCTCGTGCGGCTGCCGTTTTGAATCCGATGAGCGAGATCGTACCGATCGATAAAGGTTTAAGTGCCGCCGAAGTCGCGGACCGCCGGAAAACCTTTGGTTTGAACGAATTGCCGAATCCCGAAAAAAGAAATTTCGCCAGGATCGTCTACGATGTCGTCCGCCAGCCGATGTTCGCACTGCTTCTGGCAGGGTCGGTTATTTACCTGCTGCTGGGAGAAGCCGTCGATGCCATCGTCCTGTCGATGTTTGCAACCCTTTCGGTGTCGATCGGCATCGTGCAGGAAACGCGCAGCGAGCGCGTGCTGGAATCCCTCAGAAATCTTGCAAGCCCGCGCGCCCTCGTCGTGCGTGATGGAATGCGGCAGCGCATCGCGGGCAGGGAAGTGGTGCCCGACGACATCATGATCCTCGCGGAAGGCGACCGCGTTCCCGCCGATGCGATCTTGATCGACGGACACGATCTCCTGGTCGATGAATCGCTATTGACCGGTGAATCCGTGCCGGTTCGCAAACGGCCCGGCGCAGGCTCCGTTTCTTGGACAAGTCCGGGCGGAGAGGACTTGCCGTTCGTCTTCGCGGGAACCCTGATCGCGCGCGGCATGGGCGTTGCGCGCGTCGCCGCCACCGGATTGCGCTCGGAAATGGGCAAGATTGGCCGCGCGCTTCAGACGATCACGCTTGAACAACCGCGCCTGCAGGCCCAGCTCAGCTGGCTTGTGCGCGATTTCGCTCTTGTGGCGTTCGCGGTCGCCGGATTGTCTATTGTGCTCTTCGGAATTCTTCGCGGTTCCTGGTTGCACGCGGGCCTTGGCGGCATCGCTATCGGGATGTCGGTGTTGCCGGAGGAAATCCCGCTCGTGCTCGCCGTTTTCATGGCGATGGGTGCCTGGCGCATATCGCGCGTGCGCGTTCTCACGCGCCGTGCGGCGGCCATAGAAACATTGGGTTCTGCAACCGTCCTGTGCGCGGACAAGACGGGCACTCTCACCGAAAACCGCATGCGCGTTGAGCTTGCGGCGGCCAACGGCGAGGTGTGGCGGTTCGGAACCGCCGCCGCGATGCCGGAGAAGATCGAAGACGTTCTCCACGCCGCATTGGGCGCAAGCGCGCCGATCCCCACCGATCCGATGGACCGCGCCATCCATGAAATTGCGGCGCTGGCGGAATCGGCTGCGCCCAAAAACCTGCTGCAATCCTACGGCATAAGGCCGGATTTATTCGCAACCACGAATGTGTGGGGCGGCGCAGATGGTCTTTCCATGATGGCCTATGCGAAAGGCGCCCCCGAAGCCATTGCCGAACTCTGCGACTTCTCCGGCGCGCAACGCGACGCGTTGTTGAAGGAAGTCAATGAATATGCATCGCAGGGAATTCGCTTGCTGGCGGTCGCCGAGGCGGCCATGGAAGCGCCGAAGGGCGGCCATCCGCAATCGCAACGCGATATTCCTTTTCGCTATGTGGGCCTGATCGGGTTTGCCGATCCGCTGCGCGCAAATGTTCCGGCCGCGGTGGGCGAATGCCGCTCGGCAGGCGTGCGCGTCATCATGATCACCGGAGATTATCCGGCCACCGCGAGGGCCATCGCCCGCCAGGCCGGGATTGAAGGCGAAAAGGTGATTTCGGGCGATGAGCTCGAAGCGCTTTCCGAAGACGAACTCGCCGGCGCGATACGAACCGTTAGTGTCTTTGCGCGCATCCGGCCGCAGCAGAAACTGAAAATTGTGGAGGCGCTAAAGCGCGACGGCGAGATCGTGGCCATGACGGGCGACGGCGTGAACGATGCGCCCGCCATGAAGGCTGCGCATATCGGCATCAGCATGGGCGGGCGGGGCACCGATGTCGCGCGCGAGGCAAGCGCGCTCGTTCTGCTCGACGACGATTTCGCCTCGATCGTCAGCACCATCCGGCTCGGGCGGCGCATCTACGATAATCTGCGCAAGGCCATCCAATATATCGTCGCGGTTCACATTCCAATTGCGGGGCTTGCGCTGCTGCCGTTCCTGTTCGGCCTGCCGCTCGTGCTCATGCCGATACACATCGCACTGCTTGAAATGGTGATCGACCCGGCTTGTTCCGTCGTGTTCGAGTCGGAACGCGAAGAGGCCGATGTCATGCGCCGTCCTCCGCGGCGGCCGAATGAGCCGGTACTGTCGCGTGCCGCCGCGCTCTGGGCGGCGGCGCAAGGTGCCGGGGCGCTCGCAATCGTGGCGCTGGCGTTCATCATGGGAGCGCGCCTGGACATGCCGGAAAACGAACTTCGCGCTTTCGTGTTCACCACGCTCGTGCTGATGAATGTCGGCTTGATAATCGTGAACCGATCATTCCGTTCCTCGCTTTACGAAGCGTTGTTCCGCCCCAATCCCGCCCTGTGGGGATTGGTGGGTGCGGTACTTGTGGTGATGGCCTTCGCGATCTATTGGCACGGAACGCAATCGTTATTTCGTTTCGGACCGTTGCATCTTGACGATTTGTCGGTCTGTCTTGCAGCCGGCGCGCTTCTCATCGGCGGACTGGAGCTGGGCAAAAAGTTGCTCAGTGCCGGCAAATTCGTCTAGCCGCATTCACAACACTGTTGCAATCACGCGGAGATGAAAATCTGCATCCTGTTTCACAGAATGCATTTGTATTGAATTCCTGGGGGTACGCGCACACAATTCCGTTCCTTCGGCGCCACCAAGTCCTTCGGAAAAGACGTCTGCTATTCCTGTCACACGGCGGTCGCCAAGAAGGATTACATTTTCACCGCCTATTCCGAACGTTAGGCGAATGGCCGGCCGCGGCGAGGTCCTGCCCGCCTTCCGTCAATCGGGCGGAGAAAAGATCAGCCGCGT
>DASZRY010000075.1:0-52287 GCA_035548975.1 Rhizomicrobium sp. | reverse complement strand
CTTGCGACGGATGACCCAGCGCTTGGTTTGTGGCGGCGGAAGATCAGCCAACGTCAGCGGACTTCCATCGGGCCCGATAACGTAGCTGACGCGCCCTCTGCGCTCGTCGGCCATATTGTTACTCCTGACTTCACTACCCGGTGTCAAACTACGCTCCGCTTCTAAAAAACAGGCAAAGGAGCAAGGTAAACAAAACCGAAATTGCTTCGTTCGACTTGTCTCAATTCAGCAAGAGAGCGCCGCGCGTTAACGCGGCGCTCACCCTTTCAGCTATGTCGGAATCTGATCCAGACGCTGCAACATCTGATCGGCAGTGGTGATGATGCGCGCCGATGCGGAATATGCCCGCTGCGTCGTAATGAGATTCGTGAACTCGCCGGCGAGGTCGACGGTCGAGCTTTCCAACGATTTCGACGAGATAGAACCGGCTCCGCCAGTGTTCGCTTCGCCGACTATTGCGTTACCCGATTCGTTGGTGACCGCATAAGCGTTGCCTGACACCGCGCCAAGACCGTTCGGGTTGGAGAACGTGGCGATCGGCAGCTTGTAGATCTTCTGGATCAAGCCGTTGGAGAATTGCGCGGTAACGAAGCCGTTGGGGTCCACGCTCACCCCGGTGAGGCTTCCGAATAGCGCGCCGTTGACTGAGGAGTTCACAAGCGCCGACGGGCTGTCGAACTGAGTGATGCCGTCCGAATTGCCCACGGTGCCCATAGCCAGAGACAACGTCTGCGGCTGCAGCCCCGATGTCGCGGGATTCCACGGGATGGTGACGTTGATCGAACCCACCGCCGGAGATGCCGTGCTGTCCGCGTTGGCCAGCGTACCGTCCGAATTGAAGGTCATCGTCCCGGTTGCAATCGGGTTGGTTCCCGTGAGATTTGAGGTCGTGCCCTGATAGTTCACTTCATAGGCCCAGGTGTTGGCGCCTGTTTTCACGAACGAAATACCGAGGGGCTGTGCGCCGCCCTGGCTATCGTAGACGTTGATGGTGCGCGTGAAGGCCGGCGTCACGGTCCCGTTGGACATGTCGCCGGGCGTATAGCCGCTGACGGCCGTGGTCGAAGCCTGCAGGTTCGCCTGTATGCTCATCACGGTCGTTGCCTGCGCCTTGCCGGAAAGACCTGCGATGTTGACCGGGCTCATGTCGTTGCGGTCGGTCGGGATGTTGCCGTTGATATCGACCGGCCAGCCCATCAGGTAGAAACCCGCCGCGTTCTTCAGGTCGCCGTTGTTGTCGGGCGTGAAGTTGCCAGCGCGCGTGTACAGCACGCGGCCCGTGCCGTTTGCCAGCTGGTTGACGACGAAGAAGCCGTTGCCCGAAATCGCGAGGTCGGTAGGCGACTCCGTGGTCTGCAGCAGTCCCTGCTGCGTCACGTTCTGCGAAGCGATCGAGATAACGCCTTGCGAGGAAATGTCGCCCGACCCCATAGAGTCGGCAAGAAGCGTGGAGAAGTTGTTCTGCCCAGCCTTGTAGCCGATGGTGTTGACGTTCGCGATATTCGATGAAGCGATCGACAGGGCCTGGCTGTTCGCGTTGAGGCCGGTCACGCCGATCATCATGGCGCCGGTGAGGCTCATGGTATGTTTCCTTCGGTCATTCACCGCTCAAGGCTTCGCCTTTTTGCGGTCATTGTTGGGTGGCGCCGTTTCTCGGCCGCCGGTTCTTCAGTTCTGCAGTGCCGCAACATCCGTTAGCGGTATTTCCATCGGCCCGATCATCAATTGAGGTTCAGAGCCGCTGAAATCGACTTGGCTGACCACGCCCTTGCTCGCGATCGCATAATTGACCGCCGAACCGTCTGCAGCCTGCGGCGTGAGAGTGACGGTGTATTGCCCATCGGGAAGCTGGTTGCCGAAATTGTCCTTGCCATCCCACTTGAATGTCTGGACGCCGGTCGTCAGTGCGCCGGACGTGCTGTATACGACTTTGCCGTTCGCGTCGGTGACGGTGATCGTATTTGCCTTTGCCTTGTCGTCGAGCGCATAGGTCCATGTCGCCGATCCGTTGATGAGCGCGCCTTTTCCGTTCGACAGCGTGACGGACTTGCCGAGATAGCCGACTGCGTCCGCATTGGATCGTCCTTGGGCAAGGCCGATCAGCGTTTCGAGGTTTTTGTTGGTGTTGATCTGCTGCTCGACACCGGAGAACTCGACCAGCTGCTGCGTGAACTGGTTGGAGTCCATGGGCGAAAGCGGATCCTGGTTCTGTAGCTGCGTGGTAAGCAATGTCAGGAAGGTGTCGAAATTGCCGGCAAGTTGCTGCGTCGCGGCGCTGCTCTGGCTCTGACTTGCCGTTGAACTTGAACCGGTGGGGTTCACGGTAGACATCGCGATCTCCTTCAAACTCGAATGTCGAGGCGGGCATCACCCGTCGCGTAGGAATTGTTCGAGGCGGCAACGGCTGCCGTTGTGGCTTCGATGGCGGCCGTCACGGCCAGATTGCGGCTGCGCGGGGCTTGTGCATTTCCGCTCTGCTTCTCCTGTCCCTTCAGCGAGAAGTTGAGCCCGTTCTGCGACAGGTTGACTCCGGAGTCTTTCAGCGCGCGTTCCAGATTGCTCCGGTCGTTTTGCAGCATATCGAGCGTCTGCGGCTTCTCGACGGCGAGATGCGCCTGCGCATGCCCCGTGTCGTCGATGGAAAGTCTGACCTCAACGCGTCCCAGTTCGGGCGGATCGAGCCTGATATCGAAGTGCTTCACGCCTTCGCCGGATTTTGCGGCGATTTGCACCGCAAGCCCTGTAACGTCGGGCTGCGCCGCATTCTGTGCAGTCTGCTGCGTCACCTGCAATGAGGCTGTCACAACGGGCGAGGACGTTTGAGTGTGTGCGGGCGCTGTCACCGGCTGCACGTTGTCGGTCTGAACCGGCGCATGCGATGTGGACTGTGGAGCGTTGGCAGTGTTGACGGGTGCCTGGCTCGCAGATTGAACCGCATCGGGCTGCGGCTGAGTGCCGGCGTCGTTTTTGGCGTGCTGCGCGGATGATTGCGACGAACCCTTGCCGTCTGCGCCCGTACCGCCGCCGGTATTGGGGTTGCTCGCCGCCTGGGCGTCGGGTTGCATCGGCACAGCGCGCGCCTGCGAACCCTGCGTGGCCGCGCTTTGCCGAACGCTTTTGTCCGCAGCAGCCGCCAGCGCAT
Organism: Rhizomicrobium sp.; assembly: GCA_035548975.1. Lineage (GTDB taxonomy): Bacteria > Pseudomonadota > Alphaproteobacteria > Micropepsales > Micropepsaceae > Rhizomicrobium. The sequence goes on along the minus strand of DASZRY010000075.1, from coordinate 49,145 downwards.
CCGCCTTGTCCGGCGTCGATGTCTGCACCGCGTCCTTTGCGGCAGTCCTGACGTCTGATTTGCTATTAGTGCCGGCCTTATCCGTTTTGTCGTTTTCGCCGGGCGCAGTCGCGGGTTGGCTGGCAGACTTCAGACCGATCGCGTCCGTCAGTTCAACCGAAGTTGGCGCTTGCGGCCTTGCACTTTGCGTCGCGTCCGCGACTTTGACTGTGCCGGGGGGCGTATTTGTGTTGGCCGTGTTCGAAGCGGGCGTGTTGCCGGCACTGGCTCCCAGCGCATCGGCTGCGATCGGATTCGAAGCGGATTTGTCGTTATTTGCCGTAGGATTGTTGCCGGCGGGCGATTTGTTCTTTGCGTCAAGGATCCGGTTGAGCAGCGCCTTGGCGCCATCCGCCGGGTTCACGGCGTCGCTGTTGTCGTTTGCCGCCCGGTCAGCGGGCGTTGTCTTCCCGTCCGCACCCGAGAGACCTGCGCTCAACAGAACGAGTTGTGACGGTTGAATCTGGATGTCCGCGGTGCCGGGTATGGAATCGGCAGCATCCTTTGATTTCTTCGGCCTTTCGTCTGTCTTGCGAGCGGAAAGCAAAGCTTCCGGATCGGCGGCGGCATCGGCCTTCACATCGCCTGTTTTCGAAAGCAAGTCGGCGAACAGTGCTGCTTCGTCTGCCGGAACAGCGGAGGCTTGCGCCCCCATCGCGCCGTGCGCATGGGCGGTTGCTTTCGTTGCATCTGCGTGAGCGGCGATGACTGCCACGCGATTGATCCCGCATTGATCCGCTAACGCAACAAGCAAGGGCCGGACCAGTTTTTCAGCACGCAATTTCCGCGCTTTAGCCATACGCGCGCGCCCGCGCGGCTATTTCTTGAACGTCTTATGCGAGGCATGTTCTGCCGCAACCCGGCAAACTCTGCCCAATCTGTTGCGCGAAAATGCCCGAAAATCCCAAGGAAGTAGCCCCATCCGCTGGCACGGCCCTTGCGAATAGCTGAGCGGGAAAAAGCATTTGGAGCACGCCTTGAGCCTCAACGGCATCCTGTCCAGCGCGTTGACCGCACTGCAGACGAACACCGCCGCGTTGCGCGTGGTCTCCAACAACGTCGCCAACATGAACACACCCGGCTATGCGCGCCGCGTGGTCAATCAGCAGGTACTTGTAGCTGGCGGCCAGCTTCAGGGCGTGAACATCGCAGACATTCAGCGGGTGACCGATCAGTTTCTTACCCGGGAAACGCTTTCGGCCAACAGCGGCGCCCAGCAATATAGCACTCAGGCCACGATTTTCGATCAGTTGAACGGTATGCTGGGCAAACCGGGCGACGGCACCGCGCTCACGACCCAGCTCGATAACATCTATGCCGCTCTTGGCAGTGCTGCCCTCGCGCCGAACGCCAGCGCCAGTCAGCAGGGCATCCTCAACTCTTTCCAGAGTCTTGCCAGCACGATCTCCAACCTTTCCACCTCGATAAGCGGTTTGCAGCAGCAGGTGGATCAGCAAGTCGGCACGTCGATCGGCACCGTCAACAGCCTCATCCAGCAAATATATTCGCTGAACCAGCAGATTCAGAACGCCACCGCCGCGGGCGACACCTCCACCGGACTTCTCGACCAGCGCGATACGGCAATCCAGAACCTTTCTTCGCTCATCGATGTGCGTACCGCCACGCAGCAGAACGGCGGCGTTGTCGTGATGACGGGCGATGGTGTGAACCTTGTCGGCGACACATACGCGCAACTTTCCTATCAGCCTGGCAGTTCCAACGGCACCTATGGCCCGATTGCGATTTCCAACATCAATCCCTCGACCGGGGCGGTCGTGGGCCAGAGCCAGACGCTCGATCCGCACCTGACGTCGGGATCGATCAAGGGCCTGATCGACATGCGCGACGGCACGTTGTCCGAACTTCAGCAAGAATTGGGCAATTTCGCGCAGAACACCGCGCTTGCTTTCAACGAGCAGGCCAACGCCAACACCGCCGTCCCGCCGCCCGCCGTCATGCAGGGCCGCAACACGAGCCTGCTGTCCACCGATGCACTCAATTTCACCGGCAAGACAACCATCGCGGTTGCCGACTCGACCGGCAAACTCGTCTCGCGTATCGATGTCGATTTCGATACCGGCACTTTGTCGGTCGATGGCGCCGGTTCCGTCGGCATCGGTTCGACTGTGGGAAGTTTCGTCAGCGCTCTCAATACCGCACTCGGCGGTAACGGCTCGGCCGTTTTTTCCAACGGCGTACTAACGCTCTCTGCCACTGGCGGCAACGGCATCATCGTACAGGACGACGCAACCACGCCGTCGAGCCGGGCTGGGGCAGGATTTTCCAATTTCTTTGGCCTCAACGACATCTTCCGCACTGGAGCGCCTGCAAACACGGCAACCGGCCTGTCGGCTTCGGATGCCGGCGGCTTCACCGGCGGCAGCATGACCTTCACGCTGAAGGATTCAAATGGGAACATCGCCAAACAGGCCGTGGTGAATGTCACGGCGGGAATGACGATCGGTAACATCATCAGCGCCATCAATACGGCGTTCGGCGGCGCAGCCACTGCCTCGCTCGGCAGCGACGGTAGCTTTTCAATCACTCCCGCCTCGCAATATGCGGGCTACCGCCTCGACGTGAACAATGACACGACGCAACGCGGCACGACCGGCATGAGTTTCACAACCATGTTCGGCATCGGTTCGTTGCAGAAGGGTGCGCTCGCCACCAGTTTCTCGGTGAATCCTGCACTTGTAACGCAACCCTCACTGATGCCCTTTGCCCAATCCAATATTACGTCCGCGAGTGTCGCGGGGGATATCATCGCGGGCCCAGGCGACAATCGCGGTCTGCTCGCACTCCAGAACATCCAGTCGCAGGATCAATCCTTCGCCCGCGTTGGCAATCTCGGCGCGCAAGTTGCGACCCTTGGTGATTACGCCGCTTCCTTCTATCAGGATACCGCCACGCGCAGTCAGGCGGTTACGGCAAATGCGACCGCGCAGGGCGACCGACTAGCCGAAGCACAGACGCGACAGTCGCAGAATTCCGGCGTCAATCTCGACGAAGAACTCACCAAAATGATGACCTATCAACAGGCTTATGCCGCGGGCGCGCGAATGTTGACCGTCGTCGGTCAGCTCTACGACACGCTCTTGCAGATTCAATAGGGAGAGAGCGGATGATCGGCCGCGTCGCCACCAATAATCAGGCCCAGGTGCTGCTCTCGCAGCTCCTTCAGAATGAGGCCAACCTCAACAAGTCGCAGCAACAGGTCGCAAGCGGCAAGGTCTCGGACACTTACGCGGGAATGGGCGACAAGGCTGCCGTCCTCGAAGCCGCCCGTTCCGCTTCCGCGCAAGCCGATGCCATTCAATCGTCCACGCAGCTTGCCGTCGACCAGGCAGACCTGCAGGACACTCAAGTAACGTCGCTCGCCGATCTCGCCGATCAATTGCGTCAGGCGATCACAAAGGCAATGGCCGATAACGACGCCTCGACCCTGATGACGCAGGCCCAAAGCATTTTCGATCAGGCCAAGCAGATCCTCAATTCGAAGGATGCCAACGGGAACTATCTTTACGGTGGCGAGAACGATACGGTGCCGCCCGTCAACGTGAACTCGCTCGCCAATCTTGCTGCACTGCCCAGCGTAGCCAACGCTTTCTCCAACGGCACCGTCAGAAAATCCGTCAACATTGGCGGGGGGCAGACTGTGCAGGTTGGCCTGCTCGCCTCCGATCTCGGTACGCAACTTTTCCAGTCGCTTGCCGATATCGCCAATTTCGATTCCGGTCCCAGCGGCCCCTTCGGATCCACGGTCTCGACGGCGCAGTCCAACTTCCTGACCACGCAGATCCAGGCCGCGCAGACAGCCAATGCCAATCTGAACAATCAGGCCGCGGCGAACGGATTTGTCTACAACCACCTGAAAAACGTCATAGATCAGCAGAAGGCGACTTCGACGCTTTTCAAAGGTTTTGTTTCGAACCTTGAAGACGTGGATATGGGCACGGCGATCACGCAATTGAACCAGAACCAGGTGGCGCTTCAGGCCGCTGTTCAGGTCACCGCCCAATTACAGCAGGTTACGCTGCTGAACTACCTGCCGACAGGCTGATTTTCATTGAGCTTGCCGCGCCGGGGTGCCGGGACTATACGCCTGCCCCCATGAGCCAGGTTGCGTCCAAGCCCCCGCGTGGAACCCGCATCGTCGCCGCGATGTCGGGCGGCGTGGATTCGTCGGTCACGGCCGCGTTGTTGAAGCGCGCCGGCTACGACGTCGTGGGCATCACACTTCAGCTTTACGATCATGGTGCCGCGATCCGAAAGAAGGGTGCCTGCTGCGCCGGTCAGGATATCCACGATGCCCGCCGCGTCGCGCAGAGTTTGTCCATCCCGCACTACGTTCTGGACTACGAACAGCGGTTCAAGAAAGCGGTTATGCAGGATTTTGCGGATAGCTACGCGCGCGGCGAAACGCCCATTCCGTGCATTCAGTGCAACAGCAAGGTGAAGTTCGCCGATCTTCTGGACACTGCGAAGGAACTCGGCGCCGATGCTCTTGCAACCGGCCACTATGTCCGCCGCATCGAGGGCGCGGACGGCCCAGAGCTTCACCGCGCCATGGATACCGCGCGCGACCAGAGCTATTTCCTCTTCAACACCACGCCTGAACAGCTGTCGTTCCTGCGGTTCCCGTTGGGCGGCATGGAAAAGCGTGAGGTCCGCGCGATCGCGGCGGAGCTTGGCCTGCTTGTCGCCGAAAAGCCGGATAGCCAGGACATCTGCTTCGTTCCCGAAGGCCGTTACGCTTCCTTGGTGGAGAAACTGCGCCCCGATGCGTCAGTGCCGGGCGATATTGTCGATCTCGACGGAAAGGTTATGGGCCGCCACGATGGCGTAATCCATTTCACGATCGGTCAGCGCAAGGGCCTTGGCCTGTCCGGCAACGGCGAACCGTTGTTCGTTATCAAGCTCGATGCGCGCGATGCCCGTGTCGTCGTAGGTCCGCGTGAAGCCTTGCGCACGCGCACAATCGCCTTGCGCGATGTGAACTGGCTCGCCCCACATGACGGCACAGTGGAATGCGCGGTGAAAGTGCGCTCGATGCGCCCGCCCGTTTTGGCGTGCGTCACCCCGCTCCCCAACAACGAGGCGCGGGTCGAACTTCACGGTGCGGAAGAAGGCGTGGCGCCCGGTCAGGCCTGTGTTTTCTATGAGCCGAACGGCAGCCGCGTGCTCGGCGGGGGCTGGATTGCGGCGGACATGCATGCCCGCCAAGCGGCCTGAGTTGCGCGCCTTGACAGTCCCCAACCCCGCCCTTAAACCCCGCGCCTCGGCTGGTTTTTGGCAGCGTAGCTCAGTGGTAGAGCAGGGGAATCATAATCCCTTGGTCGGCGGTTCAAATCCGTCCGCTGCTACCAGCCGAAAGGCGCGCCCCCTATGAAAAAAGACGCCATTTTCTCCATCACGCTCGACGATGTTCGCGCAGCCGCCAAAGCGATAGAAGGCGCGGTCGAACGCACGCCCACCCATCATTCGCGCACGCTCTCCAAAATTGCGGGCTGCGATATCCATCTCAAATTCGAGAACCTGCAATTTACCGCATCGTTCAAGGAGCGCGGTGCGTTGAACAAGCTGTTATCGCTTTCACCCCAACAGAGAAAGCGCGGCGTTGCCGCCATGAGTGCGGGCAACCACGCGCAAGGCGTCGCTTACCATGCCGGCCGTCTCAAAATTCCGGCGACCATCGTGATGCCCGAAGGCACGCCCTTCAACAAGGTGAAGCACACAAAAGATTTCGGCGCCCGTGTCGTCCTCGATGGCGCCACGCTATCGGAATCTTTCCAGCATGCACAGAAGATCGCCCGCGAGGAAGACCTCGCCTTTATTCACCCTTACGACGATCCCAAAGTGATCGCAGGGCAGGGCACCATTGCCCTCGAACTTCTCGCGGATGTTCCCGATGTCGACACACTGGTCGTGCCCATTGGCGGGGGCGGCCTGATCTCCGGCATTTCCATCGCCGCAAAGGCGATCAATCCTAAAATCCGGATTTATGGCGTCGAGGCTGAGCTCTATCCTTCGATGTTCGACGCGATCAAGAAAAAGCATCTGCCTTGCGCCGGACAGACCATCGCCGAAGGCATCGCGGTGAAGGAACCTGGCGCCATCGCCCGCAAGATCATAGAAAAGAACGTCAAGGATATTCTCCTCGTGCGTGAGGAAGAAATCGAACGGGCCATCGCAACGCTTCTGGAAATCGAAAAGACGGTGGTGGAAGGTGCAGGCGCAGCGGCTTATGCCGCTGTCGCGCGCAATCCCAGGATTTTCAAGGGCAGGAAGGTCGGCATAGTTCTTTCCGGCGGCAATATCGACATGCGCCTGCTTTCCAATGTGATACTGCGCGAGCTCTCCCGTGAGGGCCGTATCCTTTCTGTGGTTGTCGAAATCGAAGATCGGCCCGGCCTGCTTGCAAAAATTGCCACACTTGTAGGTCAGGCGGGCGGCAACATCCTCGAGGTCTCGCACAACCGCATGATGACAGACATGCCGGCCAAGTCTGCGGACCTCGGCATGGTCATCGAAGCGCGCGATGCCGGCCACGCAGAAGAGATCCGCGAGGCGTTGGAGGAGTCCGGCTTCACGATCCGCAAAACAAAGCCGACCGTGGTATTGCCGCCGATTCAGACCTGACTTGACGTGGCACCATAATGGTGCCATACGATCCGGCCGTGGAGAAACGCAGGCCCAGCTTCGACCTTGAGGCGTTCAAGTCCGTCTGCGGCGATCCCCGGCGGCTTCGCATGACACGAACGGCCATCCGGGATTCCGGGGCATTGGGGTTCGATCTCAGCGGCGTTGCATCCGTTGTCCGCTCGATGAAGCCGGTACACTTCTACAAATCGATGACCACCAATTGGGATCATCGCAGATGGCAGGATGTCTATCATGTTCCGTGGAGTGGGATGCTCCTCTACATAAAGTTTACCGATGATCTTGTTGCCGAATTTCACTTGCTGTCGTTCAAGGAGCGTTGAATGCCCAGGTCGAAAATCCATCCCGTGACCGGCGAGAAGCTCACTCGCGATACGCGGCCTTTCACCGTCCGCTATGCCGGATATGCAAAAATCGTCGATTTGCCAGGTTGGTATCCGGCAGGCAAAGGCGACAGCATTCATGCAGGCCGCGATATGGACGCCGCCGACAAGGCGTTGCAGGAACTCAAGGCGATGGTCGGCGATGTCCTGAAGCCGGAAAAGGTCCGTCAGATCCGCCAGCGTTTGAAATTGTCCCAACGCCGCGCAGGTGAAATTCTCGGCGGCGGGCCACGGGCATTTCAGAAATATGAGTCGGGAGAAGTGACCGTCAGCCGCCCGATGGCCCAGTTGCTGCGCTTGCTGTCGCGCGATCCGCGCCGGCTGAAGGAATTGACCGCTCCGGACAAGGATTGACGCTGCGGTCTTTCCGCGGCGGTTTAGCGCGAGAATTTCTCCGACAGTATGATCGAGGAAACCGTGCGCGCCACGCCATGCGCTTTTCCGATGCGATCCAGGATTCCGTCCATTCGCGCAGCCGTATCTGTCTCAACCACCGCCATCATGTCGTAAACGCCGGAGACGGCCGCCAGAGAACGCACCTCTGGCATTTTCCTCAACTCCGCCGTCACGCGGTCGCCCTGCCGCGCATCGGCCTCGATCATTACCACCGCACGAAAATTCTTTGCCGCCGCATCGTCCGACAGCCGCACCGTATATCCCTTGATGACGCCCTCGCGTTCCAGCCGCGCAATCCGCTCTTGAAGCGTCGACCGTGCGATCCCCAGTTTGCGCGCCAGCGAGGCCGCTGGTTCGCGCGCATTGGCCCGCAAAAGGTCCAGCAGTTTGGCGTCCTTGTCCCGGATCGGCATATCGCCGGTTCTCCCTGCGAATCGCCGGAGACTAGCCGATTTTCCGGCATTTCGCCGCCTCCTTTCCGGCCGGGCTGCCGCCTATCTCGTGGGGGTGTCCGGGAAAGACAAATCCATGAAGAAAATCATGCTCGTAGGCGGCGGCAAGATAGGCGTCGCCATCACCGAATTCCTCACTCAGACGGGCGACTACCGCGTCACCGTGGCCGACAGGGACCGCGCAAGCCTCGACCGCATGCCCCGAAAGAATGTGGAATTGCGTCAGGTCACGATTGCCGACCCGAAGGAATTCGCCCGCGAGGTCGAAGGCCACGACATCGTGCTCATGGCCACGCCCTACACGCTGACTGCCACCATCGCCGAAGCCGCCAAACGCGCAGGCGCGCACTACCTCGATCTCACGGAAGATGTGGAATCCACCCGCACCATCAAGCGCCTCGCCGAAGGCGCGGACACCGCGTTCATCCCGCAGTGCGGGCTTGCACCGGGTTTCATCTCCATCGCGGCATTCGACCTTGCCAAGAAGTTCGACAAGCTCCGCGACGTGCAGATGCGGGTGGGTGCGTTGCCGGTGTTTCCTCACAACGCGCTGAAGTACAATCTCACATGGTCCACAGACGGCCTGATCAACGAATATTGCAACCCGTGCGAAGCCGTACGCGATGGCGTGCGCTGCGAAGTTCCCGCATTGGAAGAACTCGAACAGTTCACGCTCGATGGCGTTGAATATGAAGCGTTCAATACGTCCGGCGGTCTCGGCACGCTCTGCGACACGCTGGAAGGCAAGGTCGAAAACCTGAACTACAAGACCGCGCGCTATCCCGGCCATCGAGACATCATCAAGCTTCTGGTGCGCGATCTGCATCTCGGCACGCGCCGCGAAATCTTCAAGGACGTGCTCGAAACCGCGATCCCTATCACCTATCAGGATGTGGTCTTGATCTTCGTGACGGTCAACGGCTGGATCGACGGACGCCTCACGCAGGAAAGCTATGCCAAGAAGATCTATTCGCAGACGGTCAATGGCCGTCTGATGAGCGCCATCCAGATCACCACCGCTTGCGGGATCTGCGCGATGATGGACCTGTTGGTCGAAGGCAAGCTCCCGCAAAAAGGCTTCGTGAAGCAGGAACAGGCGAAGCTTTCCGATTTCCTCGCCAATCGCTTCGGCCGCTACTACGCCAAGGGGATATGAATGTGGCGCGGCAACGCAGGCGCGTTCCTCTTTTCTTTCTGGTTCCGCAAGCGGCGTAGGGATCGGCTCCCGGCTCGTATATGATCGGCTGCGCGCACGGCGGAGGAAATGGTATGAAGCGCACCGGCGGCGAAGCCCTCATCGAGGCGCTGAAGATTCACGGCGCCGATCACGTTTTCTGCGTGCCCGGCGAAAGCTATCTCGCAGCCCTCGATGCGCTCTACCTGGCGCGCGATAGCATCCGCCTGATCACCTGCCGTCAGGAAGGCGGCGCAGCCAACATGGCGGAGGCTTACGGCAAGCTCACCGGAAAGCCGGGCATATGCTTCGTCACGCGCGGTCCCGGCGCGACCAATGCCTCCATCGGCGTCCATACCGCGTTTCAGGATTCCACGCCGATGATCCTCCTCATCGGCCAGGCCGATCAGTCGATGCTCGATCGCGAAGCGTTTCAGGAAGTCGATTTCCGCGCGATGTTCGCGCCGCTTGCAAAATGGGCTGCCGAAATCCGCGATCCCAACCGTATCCCCGAATATGTCGCGCGCGCTTTTCACACTGCGGTCAGCGGCCGTCCCGGCCCGGTGGTGTTGTCGCTGCCGGAAGACGTCTTGTTCGGCGAATGCTCTGCCCCCGCCACCAGGCCATACGTCAAGACCGAACCCGTGCCTTCGAGCACGGACATCGGGAAATTCGCAAGCCTTCTCGCCCGCGCGAAGTCCCCCTTGCTGATGCTGGGCGGCGCCGGCTGGAACAGGCAAGCCGTCGAAGACGCGCGCACTTTTGCGGAGAATTTCGATCTGCCCGTTTGCACGTCGTTCCGCGCCAAAGACCGCTTCGACAACACGCACAAGAACTATTGCGGCGACATGGGCATCGGCGCCGATCCCAAGCTGGTCAAACGCCTGAAGGAAAGCGACCTTCTCATCGTCGTCGGCGCACGATTGGGCGAAATGACGACCGACGGCTATACGCGCCTCAGAGTTCCCAACGCGGATGGAACCCTCATCCATGTCCATCCCGGCGCCGATGAGTTGAACCGGGTTTATCAGGCCGATCTCGCCATCCTCTCGGGCGTGGCTCCATTCCTGCGCGAAGCGGCAAGCCTGAACGCGCCTCGCAGCATCGCATGGCGTGAAGCAACGGAAAACGCACGTGCCGATTACGAAGCTTGGGCCAAGCCGGTTGATGCGCCGGGTGCAGTCAATCCGTCCGATATTTTTGCCTGGCTCAACAAACACCTTCCGGCAGACGCTATTCTCGCCAACGGCGCAGGCAATTATGCGGGATGGCTCCATCGTTTTTATCTCTACCGCGGCTATCCGACCCTGCTCGGACCCACAAGCGGCGCAATGGGCTACGGCGTTCCGGCCTCAGTCGCGGCAAAGTTGATCTATCCTGAACGTACTGTCGTCTCCTGCGCTGGCGACGGGTGTTTTTTGATGAACGGACAGGAACTCGCTACCGCCGTGCAGTACGATTTGCCGATCGTCGTGCTGGTGTTCGACAACGGCATTTACGGCACCATCCGGATGCACCAGGAACGTGAATATCCCGGCCATGTCATCGGCACGGATCTGAAGAATCCCGATTTCGTGGCGCTCGCCAGAAGTTACGGAGCGCTCGGATTCCATGTGAAACGCACCGACGATTTCGCGCAGGCCTTCTATGAAGCGCAGAATTCCAGAAAGCCTGCGCTTATCCACATAAGTATAGATCCCGAGGCCATCTCGCCGGCAACGACGCTCACCAAACTGCGCGCCGCCAGAAAATAGGAGACCCGCATGCAAGCCAAGGAAATTCTCTCCCGTTTCGGCCTCACGCCTTCAGGCGATCGCATCGTCCGCTCCCCCATTGACGGCGCGGAAATCGGCCGCGTGGCATATGACGATGCAAAGTCGGTGGACGCCAAGATCGGGAAGTCCGTCGAAGCCTTCCTCGTCTGGCGAAACATCCCCGCCCCGCGCCGGGGCGAACTTGTCCGTCTGTTCGGCGAAGAGCTGCGCGCCAACAAGGAAGCATTGGGCCGCCTCGTCACGCTCGAAGCCGGAAAGATCCTCCAGGAAGGGCTCGGCGAAGTGCAGGAGATGATCGATATCTGCGATTTCGCGGTCGGTCTCTCGCGCCAGCTTTACGGTCTCACCATCGCGTCGGAACGCCCCGGTCATCGCATGATGGAAACGTGGCACCCGATAGGCCCGGTCGGCATCGTCTCCGCGTTCAACTTTCCTGTCGCCGTCTGGTCATGGAACGCGGCCCTTGCGCTCGTCTGCGGCGACAGCGTGATCTGGAAACCGTCGGAGAAAACGCCGCTCACCGCGCTTGCCACGCAATCCCTGTTCGAGCGCGCCATGAAGCGTTTTGGCGACGCGCCCGCCAATCTTTCGCAGATCGTGTTGGGACTGCGCGATGCCGGCGAGCAGCTGGCGAAAGATCGCCGCCTGCCCGTTATCAGCGCCACCGGCTCCACCCGCATGGGCCGCGAACTGGCGCCGGTCGTCGCCGCGCGTTTTGGCCGTTCGATCCTCGAATTGGGCGGCAACAATGCGATGATCGTTGCACCTACCGCCAAGCTCGATCTTGCCCGGCGCGCCATCACATTTGCCGCCGTCGGCACGGCAGGCCAGCGCTGCACCAGTCTGCGCCGCCTTTTCGTTCACGAGTCGGTCTACGACAAACTCGTTCCATCGCTGAAATCGATCTACTCAAGCCTCCCCATCGGCAACCCGCTGGACAGCAAAACTCTCGTAGGCCCGCTGATAGACGAAGCTGCATTCGGCAACATGGAACGCGCGCTCTCAACTGCGCGCGACGAAGGCGGCATGATCGCAGGCGGCGGGCGCGTGCTCGAAAATCGGTTCCCGAATGCGTTTTACGTTCGCCCCGCCATCGCGGAGATGCCCAAGCAGACGCCCGTTGTCGAGCGCGAGACCTTCGCGCCGATCCTCTATGTGATGCGCTACAGCAAATTCGACGAGGCGATCGCGCTTCAGAATGCAGTACCGCAGGGATTGTCGTCCTGCGTCTTCACCCAGGACATGCAGGAAGCCGAGAAATTCCTCGCCGTCACCGGTTCCGATTGCGGAATTGCGAATGTGAATATCGGCCCCAGCGGCGCGGAAATCGGCGGCGCGTTCGGCGGCGAAAAGGAAACCGGAGGCGGCCGTGAAAGCGGTTCCGACTCCTGGAAGGCCTACATGCGCCGGCAAACCGCCACCATCAACTATTCCGATGCGCTTCCCTTGGCTCAGGGCATTGAGTTTGCTGTGTAGCCTTCTTCTCAACTCTTCCTTGTGGGAGATAAGTTCCGGAATTAACCATTTATTCATTCTTTCCGCATGCAAAGTGTTAATAAGGCGTTAAAGTCCCCCGGACATGCCGAGGAGGGGACTGTGCCGAAAAACTACGCGCAATGGGTCGGGATGTTTGTGACGGCCATCGTTGTGCTGGGCACGGACATGGATGTGGTTTACGCCGTGCCGCTCGGCATTGCCGCAGGCGCGCTTGCCGTCTTCTTCGTTACCCTATCCGACTGGAAGCTGGATAAGCTTGAACGTGCGCCGTTGTTACGCCGCGTCCGGCGGGATCGACTGTAAGGCCGTTTCCAGTTCCTGGAATGTCGGCTGCGCTTCGCTGGGCACGCTGCCGCGTCCGATTTCCACCGAAACCTGCGCCGCATTTCCATGCAGATGCGCAACAAGGATATCGCGGATCACGTGGTAGAACAGCGCATCCTCGTCGACGATGGATTTCAGCCTTGTAGCGATCGGGCCCACGATACCGTAGGCAAGAAACACGCCCATGAACGTGCCGACAAGCGCCGAACCGATCATGCGGCCCAGAACTTCCGGCGGCTCCGAAATCGCACCCATGGTCTTGATGACGCCGAGCACCGCGGCCACGATACCGAGAGCGGGCAGTGCATCCGCCATGCTCTGAAGCGCGGTCGAGGGCCCAAGCGCCTCGTGATGATGTTTTTCCAGCTGCTTTTCCATTGCCGCCTCGACCTGGTGCGGGTCTTCGAGGCTCATGGTCATCATGCGAAGCGTGTCGCAGATGAAGGCGAGCGCGAAATGGTCCTTCGAAATTCGCGGATAGCGTTTGAAGATCGATGATTCTTCGGGCTTTTCGATATGCGCCTCGAGCGCGATCAGCCCCTTGGACTTCATCGTCTTTGTCAGCAGATAAAGCAGACACAGCAGGTCTGTGTAATCGCTGTGCTTCCAGCGCGGGCCGGAAATGATCTTGCCCAGTTCGCCGCCGATTTTTTTCACCTGATAGAGGGACCCGCCGATCAAGAGTGCGGCAATCGCCGCGCCGAAAATGGTCAGCATTTCGTGCGGCAGCGCTTCTATGACCACGCCCAGCGAACCACCCGACATCAGGTAGCCGCCAAAAACCGCACCGAACAAGACGACGAGGCCGCCAATCTGAAGCATGAAACCGCTCGCAATTGCGCGCGGCCTGCTTTGGCGCACGCGATAGGCGAACACTATTAAGGAAAGGGCTTAAAAACCGATAAAGGCTGGGCAAATGCCGCGCTCCGCTTGGCCCAATTCTTACCGGATGGTTTATCCGGGAAGGCCCAGCGCCTTCGCCTCGCCCAGTTTGCGGATGACGAGCGCGGTGAGCTCTTCCGCCACCACATTGGCGATCGCCCCCGCATCTTCGCCGTTCACCACGCGCTCGATGGCTTCGACATGCAGCCGGATCGTCGCGTGATCGGGCGATGCGCCATCCAGCGCATCGATATACAGACAAAGCCCGTTGGCCATCTTTCCGGCGACGCCGAATCCCGCAGTTTCTGCAAGTCCGCGTATTTCATGAGCCTGCGCGAACAGTTCGGCGATGTCGAGCGATTGCGATGCAGCCGCCAGCGCGCGAACGTAGCCGGCCAATGCGTGGCGCATCGTGTCGCGGGAAGAGGCAATCGCTTGTTCGCCGCGCTTGGCCGTTTCTTCGCTTTTCAGATTGGCGATGAACTGCGCCGCCTCGGCCTTGGGCAAGACGGGCGGATAGGCTTCGGAAGAAATGACTTCCGCGCCGTTCGCCAGCAGCTTTCCCTGCACTATGATCTGTCCTGGAGCATTCATCGGACTTCGATCTCGTCGTCGAAGCGGCGCCAAGGGCCCTTGAATTCGCGTTTCACGCGGCGGCGCCGGTCCGGCCCGAAGAACTGTTCGGCGCGGACGAAGGGACGTGGACGCTCCACAATCTCCCCTATGCGGCTGTAAAGGCTTTGCACCGTAATCGGTTTGGCGATGATTTCGGTCACGCCGGAATCGCGCGCCGTCTCTATCCGGTGGCGTTCAGTGTGGCCGGTCACCATGATGATCGGGACATAGGGATTGGGCGCTTCCTGTGAGGCGCGCACCAGCTTCGTGAACTCGATGCCGTCCATGGGCTTCATAGACAGGTCGGTCAGCACGAAATCGGGCTTGTGGGCGCACAGCTCACTGAAGCCTCCTGTGCCATCCGCGGCTTCGAACACCTGTTTGATGCCGAGCGCGTTGAGCAGCGTGCGCAGCAGCTCCCGCATATGCGGATTGTCTTCGACCACGAGAGCCTTGAGATGTTCGAACGGCTTCCCCGACATGCGATTTTTCCACCAGGGTTCCCTGTGGCCCGTGCTTGCAGCAAGATGGAGGCCCGCCAATGATGGCGTCCCAGTCCCTGCATGCCCGTCAAAGGTAGTGTTTCCATGGTTACGAATCCCTTACGGGAACGTTCGCTTTGGCAAAACCTGGCATTGGCCGGCCGTCTTGCCGCCCAGGCGGTGGTTGCGCCCGTCGCCTACGGTGCGCACGCAATGATTGAAGACGGCCAGGGCAGGATGCTCCTCGTCCGCCACACCTATATGCCGGGGTGGTTTTTCCCGGGCGGCGGCGTGAATCGCGGTGAACCGGCGATAGATGCCGTAAAGCGCGAATTGAAGGAAGAGGTCGGACTCGAACGCTGCGAGACTTGCGATCTTTTCGGCCTCTACACTCGCAAGCACATCTGGACGACGAACGTGATTGCGCTCTTTCACGTCAAAGGCGCGACGTTGAATTTCAGGCCGAATGCCGAGATCGCCGAAGCAAAATTCTTTCCCCTCGACGCGCCCCCCGTTGGCGCAGGTCCGGGCCCCCTTCGGCGCTTCGCCGAATTGAGAGGCGAAACACCGAAGTCGGGTTATTGGTGATCAAACCGGGTCCCAGCCGAACACACTGGTTGTGGCGCCCAGATCGTGGAAGCTCGGCTTCAATGCGGGCATGCAGTGTTCCGCAATGGTTTGCGGCGTCCAGCCCTCGATCTTGGCGAGGCCGCGCACCGGCCTGGGCTGGCTCATCAGGAAGATTTCATTGCCGCGCGCGACGAAAATCTGCCCCGAAACGTCCTTGCACACGGGCGAAGCCAACGCGATGGCGAGCTGCGCCACCTGATCGGCCCGCATGAAGTTTTTCATGCGCTCCACGCGCTTGGCTGATGCTTCGTCCTTTATCGGAATGGTCGCGATCATGCGCGACCAGGCAAACGGAGCGATCACGTTTGACCGCACGTTCTTCTGCACGCCTTCCATCGCAATGATGCGCGAAAGGCCCACGATGCCCATTTTTGCGGCGGCGTAGTTCGCCTGTCCGATATTGCCGATCAAGCCCGAAGTCGAAGTGAAGAACACGAACGATCCGTCTTCCTGTTCGCGGAAATGATTGATCGCAGCGTGCGCCACGTTGTAGCTGCCGTTCAGATGAACGTCGATGACGAGATCCCATTCCTCATCCGTCATCTTGTGGAACATCTTGTCCCGAAGGATGCCGGCCGGATTGATCACAGCGTGCAGGCCTTTGTAGGTGTCCATTGCCTGCTCGAACATGCGCGCCACGCCTGCCCGGTTTGACACACTGTCGGAATTGGAAACGGCCTGACCGCCCGCCTTTCGGATTTCCTCGGCCACGGCTTCGGCCGGTCCTGCCGAGCCGGCGTCTCCGCCGGCAGCGCTTCCGCCCAGATCGTTGACCACAACCTTGGCGCCCTCCCGCGCCGCCAGCAGCGCACATTCCTTGCCGATGCCGTTTGCGCCGCCCGTGATGAGAACGACCTTGCCTTCCAGAACGCCCACGTTTACCTCCCTTTGGGTTACGTCTGGCGCCAGCCTAGCAAGCCGCGCGCGCTCGATAAAAGAGGCGTTGAAAGATGTGGGACATTCGGCCCGAGAGCGCGGATGATGCCGGCGCCATCGAGGCACTGAACCATGCGAGCTTTGGCCCTGGCCGTTACGCGAAATCGGCTTACCGGTTGCGCGAAGGTGTCCATTGCGAAAGGAAATTGGGTTTCGTCGCCGTCGAAGATGGAATCCTGCGCGGCTCTATCCGCTTTTGGCCCGTAAGCATCGGCGGCACGCCCGCGCTTCTTCTGGGCCCGCTCGCCGTCCAGTCCGATCAGCGCGGACGCGGTATCGGCATCGCACTGATGAACAAGGGAATCGAGGAAGCGCGCAAGACGGACTACGCCTGCATAATTCTCGTCGGCGATGAGCCCTATTACGCGCGCGTGGGTTTCACGCGCCTGCCGCCCGGCCGCATCGCGATGCCGGGGCCCGTGGATCCGGCGCGCGTGCTCGGACTTTCGCTGCAACCTAACGCATTGCTGTCGCTGAACGGCCCTGTCCGCCGCCCGCGCATCGACGATCCGGTCTGTGCGGATAGCGCGGCGCTTGGCTGATCGTCACCGCCCTTCCATACGCCACGCGAACAACACCGTTCCGATCAGCAAGATCACGGCAATCCATGGCGGCAACAGCGCCTGCTGCTCCACCGACGTCACGCGATATGCACCGTTCGCGCGCAAGCCGATCCAGTCGCCACCGAAAGTCCGGCTGTCCGGCGTCACGCGGCGAATATTAGGCAACCCATCCACCAGCCAATGCACCGATCCGCCCGTCGCAGCGGCGGGCGCATCGAGAATGGCGTCTGTCGCGCGCATATCCGCCACTTCTTTCGGATTGAGGGGCCCCGCGGCCGCCACCGCCGTCAGCTTCCCATCCGTCAGCCGGTAAAGCCCCAGCTCGTTCGCATCGGCTTGCGTGCGCCAAATTCCCGGTTCGATTTTCTTCAACGCCAGTTCCGACGTCTTGCCCGATGGTGTCGTCAGCTTGACCGGCGCAACGCTGTCCGCCATCGATCGCCGCTCGATGGAAATTTTCCCGTCATCGATGTTCGCCGAAAGCCGTTCCTCTTCCAGTTCCGGCTCTTTCATCAGCCAATGTGCCAGCCTGCGCAGCAATTCCGCTTGCGGCCCGCCGCCCTCGAAACCGCGCGCCCAAAGCCAGGGCTGATCGGAAAGCAGTTCCGCCACGCGACCCTTGCCGATGTGATCGAGCACCAGAAGCGGCTTGCCCCCCGGCCCGCTCATGACGGTTTCGCCCGAAACCTTCTCCGCCCCGATCAGCCGGAACCAGCGCCCCCAGACCGGCGGCTTGTCGCCTTCGTTGCTGCCGGGCAGGTCGCGCGTGACAGGGTGGGCAAATCCTGTTTGCGTCACCATCGGCTTGAAGCCCTGCTGCACGACATCGCCCGTCGGCTGCGCGGGCAACACGGCCGCCAACGGCGTGCGATAGATGCTCATCTCCTGCGCATATTCCGGTCCTGCCGAAACGAGCAGCGCGCCACCGTTCTCCACATAGCTCGCCAAATTCTCGTAATAGGCAAGCGGCAAAATTCCGCGCTCGGAATAGCGGTCGAAGATCACCAGATCGAACGACGAAAGTTTCTCGTCGAACAACTGCCGTGTCGGAAACGCGATCAGCGAAAGCTCGTCGATCGGCGTGGCATCCTGCTTGTCGGGCGGACGCAGAATGGTGAAATGCACCAGATCGACCGAAGGATCGGCCTTCAACAGATTGCGCCACACCCGCTCGCCTGCATGCGGCTCGCCTGAGACCAGCATCACACGCAACCGGTCGCGCACACCCGAAATCGTCACCACCGCGCGATTGTTCTCCAGTGTCAGCTCGGATGGTCCAGGCTCCGCTTCCAGCTCGACGACATTCTCCCCGCCATGCGCCACGAGAACGGGAATATTCGCTTCCTTGCCCAGAGGTACCTGCCGCACGCCCTTGTCCGATCCATCCACCCAAAGATGCACGTTGGCATCCCCCGTGGCCTCGGACCCGAAATCGTCCACCCGCACGGCGATGACGGCAGGTTGCCCTACGATCGCGTAACGCGCTGCGTTCGCGATGGAGAGCTTGCGGTCCTTCTCATCGCGCTTGCCCACGATGATGGCTTGCAGCGGCGCATGTAGCGATACCTTTCTCGCCGGTGGCGCATCGTGCACTTCCCCGTCGGTGAGAAGAATTGCACCCGCAACCCGTTCCGGCGGCACATCGGCGAGCGCCTGATTGATTGCGGCGAACGCTTCCGTTCCGTTGTCATCGCCCGTGGTTCGCGTCACGACTTCCGACTCGCGCACTTCGAGGTTCTTCTCGTTTTTCAGTTCCTTACGTATCGCTTCTGCCGCCTTCGCCGCATCGGCAGAGCGTGCGTTCACGCCCATGCTCTGCGATTTGTCGATGACCAGCGCCACAACATCCGAAAGCGGCTCGCGCGTCTCGTGCACGATCAACGGATTGGCAAGCGCCAGCAATACAATCGCAAATGCAATCGCGCGCGCCCAGGCTCCGCGCGCACGTTGCAGGAATGCATATGCCGTAATGACAACAGCGATTGCGCCAAACGCCCAAAACACCCACAGCGGTATATGCGGCGCGAAGTCGATCGTGTAGCTCATTGCCCGAGCCGCTCAAGAAGTGCCGGCACATGCACCTGATCGGTCTTGTAATTGCCGGTGAACGCATACATCACCACGTTCACGCCGAAGCGGTACGCCATCTCGCGCTGCCGCTCGCCGCCGGGCACGACGGCCACCAGCGGCCGCCCCTGATTGTCCACCGCCCAGGCCGCCGCCCAATCGTTGCCGCCAATAATCACGGGCGAAACGCCATCGCCGCCGCGCGCGGGCGCCGGCCCCGCGTCGGGATCGGCGGGCGGAAGTTTCTCCACCCAAACTTTCCCTCCGTCCCAGCGGCCGGGAAAGCTCTGCAAGAGGTAAAATGCTTTCGTCAGAACATGGTCCGGCGGAATGGGTTCAAGCGGCGGAAGATCGAGTTTCGATGCGATCCTCCGCAGCGTCTGTTCGCCGGGCGATTGAGGTCCGCGGACGGCGCCGAGCGTGAGATCGCGCGTATCGAACAGAATGGTCCCGCCGTTCTTCATGTAGTCGATCAGCTTCTGGATGACGGCTGGCGAAGGATCCTTCTCCCGCGGGTCCATCGGCCAGTAGAGCAGGGGAAAAAACGATAGATCGTCATTCTCCAGATTGACGCCCATCGGATCCTGCGGTTCGTAGGACGTGCGCTGCGTCAGCGCCACGTCGAGTCCCACAAGGCCCGCATGGCTCATGTTGTCCACATCCGGCAATCCGGTCTTCACATAGGCAAGGCGCGTGTCCAGTGCCGCCTTCATGTCGAACGTATCGTCTGCGCGCGCTTGCGGCGGCAGCAGTACAAACAACAGAAGCAACGCCGCCGCCCGTGCCGGCATCCCGCGCGGTACGGTCAAAAGCCCGCGCAACGCGAGCGAAACCAGTGCATCGATTAACAGCAGCGCAAACGCAATCGCCAATAGCGGCGCTCCCAGCGAAATCGCGTTGCTCGCCGCATAGTATTCCACGCGTTTCCCCGGCAGATCGAGCGGATCGAACGAGAAATCGCCGGCCACAGAATTCAGTGCGACTTCCGCTCCTTCGCCGCCATAATAGCCGGGAGGATGCGTAGCCGAAGGTTTCACTTTCCCAATTTGGCTCCCGCTCAGCGGCAGCGCCTCCGCAGGCGCCTTTTGCAACCGCCCGAACCCGTCCAAGACCTGCACCGGCGCCAGCGAAACATTCGCCCCAATTGCCGCAGGGCGCGATCCGCTCGACAATTCGAGAACCCGCCGCAGCATATCGACATAAAGACCCGACAGCGGAAGCGAAGACCATGCCGGGCTTGCCGTCACATGGAACAAAACGATCCACCCCTTGCCGCGTTGTGCGGCGGTGACCAACGGCGTTCCGTCGGCCAGCCGAGCCCATGTGTGCGGCCCCAGTTCGACGGAAGGTTCCGCCAGTATCTGACGCGAAACGGTGACGTCCTTCGGTATCGAAAGTCCGTTGAACGGACTGGCTTCCGGAAACGCTGCCAGATGCTGCGGCTCCGCCCACGCAAGCGCGCCGTCGAGATACCGCCCGCCGCCGCGCAACCGCACCGGCACAAGATCGTCTGCACCATCCGTCATCCGCGCGCCCGCAAAGCGTACAAGCACGCCGCCATCATCGATGAATTTCGAAACCTTCCCGTATTCCGGCTGAACGATCTTGCCGATATCGGCCAATACCAGTACCGAAACCCCGCGCGATAGCGCCTTGTCGATGGATCCTTTGGTCAAATCCGCATAAGGCGACAACGCACGCTGCAGATAGAATACATCGGATAGAAGCGGCTGCTGCGTCTCCAGACTGCTCGCTGACACCAGCCCGACAGAGCGCCTGCGATTGCTGGAATCCAGAAGCTGAACGCTGCCTGCCGCATTCCCGTTGGCAATTGCGATGCGAGCCGTCCGGTTGCGCATCTCCAGCGGCAGGGACAGCTTCACCGAAGCATCCGTCTCTCCGCGCACGAAATTCAAATGCGATGTCGAGAGAACTTCCCCATGCTGCCCCAATGCCTCGATCTCGACGGAGCGATCCCCCAGCGAGGAAAGCCGCTCAGCCTTCACGGTGAATCCATCCGTGCCGTTCGCTGGCGGCAACAGCGCCATCGCGCCCTTGCCCGGCCCGTCCGCGACGACGGTTAGATTGCCGATCATCGAAAGTCGCGCCGCCACTGCCTCAGCCTGCCCGTGATCGACACCGTCGCTCAGCCAAAGAATATCGGGCTTCGCGGCGAATTTCGTCTTGGCCAATGCTTCCGCTGCCGCCATGCGGTCCGGCGTCCAGGCTTGCGGCGCTATGCTATGCGCCAACCGCTCGGCCTGACCCGCATTGAGCAGAGAAATGTTCTGCCGCGAATCCGCCGTCACCACAATCGCGACTGCCCGCCCATCGCGCGCCGCGCCGCGTAGCGCTTCCATCATGGCGTCTTCGCGTGCCTTCCATTCATGCGCGGCCATCCAGTCGTTGTCGACAAACAGCACCAGCGGATTGGATGCTGGCGGCGCTTTCGGCTCGCCGAGCATCGGTCCCGCCAGCGCCACAATCGCCAGCGCCGCGATCGACAACCGGAACAGCAACAGCCAAAGGGGCGTTCGCGCCGGCGTTTCTTCGGTTGCAGACAATCCCAGCAACAGCCGCAACGGAGGAAACACCACCCGGCGCGGCACTGGCGGCGTCACCCGCAGCAGCCAGAATATCACCGGCAGCACCGCCAGCGCCGCCAGCACCAGCGGCGCACCGAAACTGATATTGCCGAGCCAGCCCATAGCCTATCTCTGCGCCGTCAACGCGCGGGGGCCACCCAGCGCGGCGTACAGCGCAATCAACGCCAGTTCGGGGCGATGATCCGTGCGATGCGCCAGATAGAAAAATCCCAAACGCCGCGCCAAATCCGAGATGCCTTCAGAATGCGCCTTGAACCGCGCGCGATATTCCTCGCGCACACTTTCCGCGCGCCCGAAAATCTCCCTCAGCCGCCCGTCAGCCGTCTCAAATCGCGTGCGCCCGGCGAATGGGAAATCCTCCTCCGCCGGATCGACAATGTGAACCAGATGCGCATGCAAGCCATTACTTGCCAGCCGCCGCAGAACTTTCTCGATCTCCTCGAACGGAGAAAGAAAATCGCTCAGCCACACGAAATGCCCGTTGCGCGTCATCCGCGCATCCGGCGGCAACGCTTCATCTGCCAGAATTTCCGCCAGCGAATGTCCGATGCGGTTGAGCGTTGCCCGCCCGCTTGATGGCAGCCGCCCTTCGCCGAGCAATGCAATGCGCTCCCCGCCGCGCACCAGCAGCGAACACAATGCCAGCGACAGCAGGCTTGCCCGGTCCACCTTGCTCTGGATTTCGGGCAGGGAAGAAAACCGCATTCCCGCCGATCCGTCGCGCCAGAACCAAACCGCTTCGGCCGCTTCCCATTCGCGCTCGCGCACGAACAGATGCTGCGACCTCGCCGATTGCCGCCAGTCTATCGCGCCTGCCGGATCTTCCGTGCGATAGCGCCGGAATTGCCAGAATGTCTCGCCCATTCCTGCCTTGCGCCGTCCGTGCACGCCGAGCGCGACAGTCGAGGCCAGTCTTTCGGCCGCCACCAGAAGCGGCGGCAGCGCGCCCGCGGCCCGCTCCGCCTTTCCGCGCAGGAGAGAAGACTGCGAAACCCGATCCGTCAGAGGCTCTGGCATAAGCGATCGATGACGCCTGTGATCGTGGTGCCCTCGGCCCGCGCCGAGAAATTCAGCGCCATGCGATGCTTGAGAATGGGATGGGCAAGCGCAATCACGTCGTCTACGCTCGGCGCAAATCGCCCGTCGAGCAGCGCGCGTGCGCGCACTGCCAGCATGAATGCCTGGCTCGCGCGCGGCCCCGGTCCCCAAGCGATGAAGTCGCGCAGATCGCCCGCGCTCGCTTCACCCGGCCGCGCCGAACGAACCAGTTTCAAAATCGCATCGACGACTTTCTCGCCGACGGGAATACGCCGCACGATCTTCTGCGCTTCCATGAGATCGTTCGGACCGCAGAGCGTCGATATTCCTTCCTCATCGCCGAAGGTGGTGGCGAGCAGCATCTTTCGCTCGGCTTGTTCATCGGGATAGCCGACGTCGATCTGCAACAGAAACCGGTCCAATTGCGCTTCGGGCAACGGATAGGTGCCTTCCTGTTCCAAGGGATTCTGTGTGGCGATCACATGAAACGGTGTCGGCAAATCGTAGCGCGCGCCTGCCACCGTCACATGCCGCTCCTGCATCGCCTGAAGAAGCGCGGATTGCGTACGTGGGCTTGCGCGGTTGATTTCGTCCGCCATCAGCAATTGGCCGAACACCGGCCCCTTGATGAATCGGAAGGTCCGCGTCCCGTTCGCGTCGTCCAGCACCTCCGAACCGATGATATCTGCAGGCATCAGATCGGGCGTGAACTGGATGCGTTTCCAGTCCAGACCCAGAACGACGCCAAGCGCCTCCACCAGCCGCGTCTTGGCCAATCCCGGCACGCCGATCAGCAAGCCATGGCCGCCAGAGAGCAAAGTGACAAGCGCCTGGTCGATGACCTCGCGCTGGCCGAAGATCGTCCGTCCAATGCCCTCTCGCACGCGCTTGAACGTGTCGGCAGCCCGTTCGGCCTGGACGACGGCGGGTCCTTTCAAAGGTTCGGATGTCAACGCATCG
This sequence comes from Rhizomicrobium sp., assembly GCA_035548975.1. Classification (GTDB taxonomy): domain Bacteria; phylum Pseudomonadota; class Alphaproteobacteria; order Micropepsales; family Micropepsaceae; genus Rhizomicrobium. The sequence continues at coordinate 25,663 of DASZRY010000075.1, read as the reverse complement.
CTCATGGTATCGCTCAGGGTGGCCCACGATTCTTGCCGGTTCGAACCCCCAAGCCTACCATAAGGGGGCGGTTTGCTATGTCGCATCTGGCATGCTGGCGTGCAACCGCACATCGCCGTGAGGCGTGAAAAACTAGGCAAGTTCGGCAAAAATAATGACAGGAGATTTACCACTGGGATTGGCGAGCCTGCAGCGGGAAACCGCGCAGGGCCGAAAGCTGCCGCCGGTCGAGAAATGGAACCCCGCCCATTGCGGCGATATCGACATGCGGATCGCGCGCGATGGCACCTGGTACCATCAGGGCACGCCCATCGGCCGCCGCGAACTTGTCCGTCTGTTCTCCACCATCCTTCGCAAGGACCCGGAAGGTTACGTCCTCGTCACCCCCGTCGAGAAAATGCGCATCAAGGTGGACGACGTGCCGTTCCTCGCCGTCTTGATGGATGTGGAAGGCGGGGGCAGAAATCAACGTCTGCATTTCACCACCAATGTGGGCGACGAAGTGGTGGCCGATGCGGATAACCCTATCCGTGTCGAAACCGATCCCCATACGCAGGAACCGGCGCCTTACGTTCATGTGCGCAAAGGCCTCGAAGCCCGCATCGCGCGCGCGGTCTTTTATCAGCTGGCCGAGATCGCCGTGCCGGAAGAAAAGGGCGATCGGCTTGGTGTATGGAGCGGCGGCATGTTTTTCCCCATCGGCAAGCCCGAATGAACGCCCGCGATACGCCCCCAGATCGAATTCCCCATCGTCTCATCGCCGAACTGGAGTCCGGTGAGACCGGCAGCTTGCGCGCCGCTCTGTTGAAAGAAGCTCCGCCGCTTCCGCTCAAGCCCACGCGCAGCGATTTCGATCTCAACCCCTCGATCCGCCCGAAGGAAGAACGCAAGCTGCAACCTGCCGCCGTCCTGATGCCGATCATTTCCGGCACCACGCCGCGTGTGCTTTTCACCGAGCGCAGCCCCCATCTTACACGCCATGCGGGACAGGTGAGTTTCCCCGGCGGACGCGCCGACGACACCGACATTTCCCTCGTGCAGACCGCTTTGCGCGAAACCCATGAAGAAACTGGCATCGAACCCGCCTTTGTTTCCGTTGCGGGTTTTCTGGACACCTATGAAACGGGAACGGGCTACGCGATCCTGCCCGTCGTAGGCGTTCTCACCGAAGGCTTCGCGCTCCGCCCCGGTGCGGCGGAAGTCGAACGCATCTTCGAAGTGCCTCTCGCCTTTTTGCTCGATCCCAAGAATCGCGAACAGGGTCACGGCCAGTGGCAGGGTCAGAAGCGCACTTATTACACCTATCACTATGCGGGTCACCGAATCTGGGGCGCCACTGCCGCCATGATCGTCAATTTCACCGAACGGTTCTCGCGATGATCCGCATTGTGCTCACGCGCCTGGCGCTGTTCCTGCTGCCATTCGCGCTTTATGGTCTGTACTTGCTTCTTTTGCGGTGGCGTCCCAATGCCGTTCGCCCCCAAACGCCCTGGACGCCGCTCTTCATTGCGGGTCTTTCGCTGGTAGTGCTCAGTTTCATCGTGCTGGGCTTGACGGAAGGCGAAAGCACGCAAGGCGTGTATATTCCGCCCCATGTGGAGAACGGGAAGATCGTCCCCGGCCATGTCGAAAAGAAACCATGAGATGAAGCACCTCGATCCCAATTTCCACAGCTGGATGCGCGCTCCCGAAACGCAAGCGGTGCTGAACGCGCTGGGCGATGCCCGTTTTGTCGGCGGTGCCGTGCGCAACGCACTTCTCGGCCAGCCTGTCACCGAGGTCGACATCGCCACGCCTCTCACCCCCCAAGAGGTCACCAAGCGCCTCGAAGCCGCAAAGCTCAAAGCCGTCCCTACCGGCATTGAACACGGCACTGTCACCGCGATCTCCAACGGCAAATCGTTCGAAGTCACCACCTTGCGCCGCGACGTCGCCACCGACGGACGCAGGGCGGTTGTGGCGTTTACCGCCGACTGGAAAGAAGACGCCGCCCGCCGCGATTTCACCATGAACGCGCTCTATGCCTCCGCGGATGGCGAAATCTTCGATTACTTCAATGGCGTCGCCGATCTCGAGGCGGGCAAAGTGCGTTTTGTGGGCGATCCCACAACGCGCATCCGCGAAGACTATCTCCGTATCCTGCGCCTGTTCCGTTTCCACGCTTGGTACGGCAAGGGCGACATCGATAGCGATGCCCTGCGCGCTGCCGCCGCCGAAAAAGCGGGCCTCGCCCAACTTTCGGGCGAACGCATCGCCAAGGAAATGCTGCGCCTTCTCGAAGCCGAAAACCCCGTTTTCGTATTGCGCCTGATGGCATCGGCAGGAGTTCTGGTCGAAATTCTCCCCGGCAATCTCCGGATTTCGCGCCTCGAACGCCTCGCACAGATTGATGCGAACAATTTCTTCACGCCCGATCCGATCCTGCGTCTTGCCGCGTTGCTCCCTGATGCCGCCGCGGCGAGCGACATTGCCGGCCGTTTCAAACTTTCCAATGCCGACCGCGCGCGTCTTGAAGACATTGCGGGCAGCAAGGAAAAAATCGTCTCCTATCTCTCGATCAAGGAAGTCCGCAAACTTCTCTATCGCCTGGGCCCCAAGGCCTTCAAAGATCGTGCCGTATTGCGCTGGGCCGAGGACCCGAAGGAATCGAATTCCATCCAGTGGCGTGCGCTGCTCGCCGTCGCCGACGCATGGGACCGTCCGGAGTTCCCGCTCACCGGCCGCGAAGTGATGGCCGCAGGCGTTCCCGAAGGCCCGCTGGTCGGCCGCATTCTCGCCGAAGTGGAAGACTGGTGGATCGACTCCGATTTCACCGAAGACGAATTTTCTCTTGCCGAGCGTTTGAAAGCCGTCGTGCAGGCGACCGCCTATTGATGCTCGAAATCCTCGACATGCTCAGTCTGCCGGGCGATCCGGCCAAGCCGAACGACGATGCATTCTGCCATTCCGAAACCTTGGCGGCCGTGTTCGACGGCGCAACGGGGTTGGGCGAGCAGCTTTTGCCGGTCGATAGCGATGCGGCCTGGATCGCGCGCCGCGGCGCCGAAGGTCTGATCCTGCACGAAGCGCCTCACCTTGCTCCCCGCGAAATACTTTTCCGCGCGGCGTTCGATGCCGAAAAGCAGTTTCACGAGCTGCGTCTTCGTCCGCCCGCCGAAACCTACGAAATTCCCTTTGCTTCGATGATGTACGTATCCGCGCGGCCCGGCCGCATGGAAGCCTTATGGTTCGGAGATTGCGCCGTGCTTGTGAAACGGCCACACGAGCCCGCGCACATCGTCGGCGATGCGCTCGACAAACGCGCCGCCGAAGCCGCGCGCGTCGCCAGGCTCGCCGCCGCGCGCAATCTCGCACCCGCCGCCGGCGTCAGCCGCGCCGAATATCTTCCCGCGCTGCGCGCCGCGCGAAATTGCATGAACACAGTCGAAGGAAGCTGGGCCTTCTGCCCCGATGCCGCTTGCGCAGATCATGCGCAACGCCTGACATTCGTAGCACCGCGCGATACGCACATGCTCCTGGTGTCCGACGGATTCCTCGCGCTCGCCAGCGACTATCTCAGCTATGACGCCGAGACGCTTCTCGAAGCCGCGAAATCGAAAGGCCTGCGCGCTCTCTACGGTGAATTGCGCGCCATCGAAGAAGCCGATCCCGAGGGCCGCAAATATCCGCGCTTCAAGAAAAGCGACGATGCGACGGCGTTACTGGTGAAGGTAAGCGGCGTTCACTGACATACCCTCCCGAAAGCGCGATGAATATCCCGCCCATGATAAGCGTGATAACCGCATCGGTGATTTCCGCCGAGCGGCCGGGCAGATGCGTCTCCGCCACGCTTGTCAGCAGAACGAGAATGGCCGCCGCCGCGGTGGACACACGCAGGTCGAAGCCCGCGCGGGCCAAAACCCAGACAAGGCTTCCGTAGAGGAATGCCTTCTCGCAGAACGATTGTACGTTGATACCGAACGAGCCGTGCAACAAGCTGCGGAACGGCACCCAGCCGAACGGACCGCCAATCCCGTAAAACTCGAACGGCTGCAATCGCCACATGACGATCATTGCGCAAAGTACGGCCGCAACGATCGCCGCAGGCCGCCGCGTGCGCCGGATAACCGCCAGCCATAGCAGGACCGCGGTCGCAGCCCCCACTATTTCCGAAAGCGAAAGCGATTGATTGACGATTATTATTTTTGCGCCCAGCACGAAGATGGCAAATCCAATCGCCAAAAGCGTGGCCCGGACGCGAACGGCGTCCGAAATCAGAAATGAAGCGGTCAGCCACAGGGCGAAATATCGCAATGCATCGGTCGCGTCGATCGCGGGATGCAAGAGGATCGGTTTCACCGTGTGCCAGTATTTGTGCAAGTCGATGGCGGGGACATATGGATAAAGACGATAGCCGAGCATCGCGAACAGGAGAATGAGCGGCACCGGCTGTGTCAGTGATTTTCGCAGGGAAATCGATATCGGCGGCGTCCGCATGATCGACACGGCGAGCGCTCCAATCATGGTGCCCAGCGTATTCAGGCAGACATCCGAAAGGCTCGTCACCCGGCCCGCGTCGTAGAATTGTGCGAGCTCGATGGCGGTGCATAGCGCAAGTCCCACTGCCGTGACGATTGCAAACCGCCATCGGCTGCGCAAACTCAGCATCGCGAAAAAGCCGAAAGGCAAGTAGAGCAAAATATTGGCGATCATCTCGCCGAAACTGTCACGCGGCGATAGTCCGCTTCCGAGCAACGCGGTTACCGGGCCCAAGGAATCCGGCGGCGTATGGAATTCGTAAGGATAGAGCGAGCCGTGCAGGACGACGGCCGTCACCGCCAGCGTCACCAGCAGGTACTTGCCGTTCAGCAAGCCGTGCTTGCCGCGCGCGGAAGGATCGGCAGCGGGTTCGTTTTGCTGCATGTCCGGGATATCCGATCATCTAGGTCTTATTGATACCGGTTGTGTGTCCCAAGTTCCATGCCGGTACCGGACTTTAAATAACCGCGTCCAGAACCTTGTCGCCGCCATGATAGATCATCGAGCAGGCAACATAGAGGACAAGCAGCAGACCGGCGTATCCAATCCACCGGTGCCGGTCGAGCACATTTGCGATGAAGTTTGCTGCCGCCCCCATCAACGCAACCGATAGAACCAGTCCCACCGCCAGAACCCAGACGTGATGCATGGCCGCACCCGCAACCGCGAGCACGTTGTCGAGCGACATCGAAAGATCGGCCAGGGTGATGTGAATGATGGCTTGGCGCACGGTTTCGCGGCTGCGAACCGCCAACGCCGCTTCGTCCAGCGCCTCCGTTTCTTCGGTCGGCGCATGCGGATGGCGCAGGTCGCGATAAAGCCGCCATGACACCCACAGAAGAAGAACGCCGCCCGCCAGCATCAAACCCAGGACATCGAGCAGAACCGTGGTGATGGAGGCCAGCGCGATGCGAAGCACCACCGCAGCGACCAAGCCCCAGAAGATCACCTTGGAGCGGTGCTCCCTTGGAACGTGCGCCGCCGCCATGCCGATGACGACGGCGTTGTCGCCTGCAAGGACGATATCGATCAATATGACTTGAAGAAGGGCGAAGATCGCTGGGTCGAGCATTCACGGCCACCGCGCTTCTGGCGGCAGCGACATCAGGATGGCTTCGACATTCCCCCCCGTCTTCAGCCCGAACTGAGTCCCGCGGTCGTACAGCAGGTTGAACTCCGCATATCTCCCCCGGCGGACCAGCTGCGCCTGGCGTTCAGCTTCGCTCCAGGGCATTTGCATCCGCCTTCTTACGATCTGGGGATAGACATCCAGAAATGCGAGTCCCACCTCCCGGGTAAAGGCAAAATCGGCATCCCAATCCCCCGAATCCAGATGATCGTAAAAGATTCCGCCCGCGCCGCGGGGTTCGTTGCGGTGCGGCAAGAAGAAGTATTCGTCACACCACTGTTTGAAGCGCGGATAGTAACCTTGATCGTGCAGATCGCACGCCCGTTTGAGCGCTGCATGAAAGGTTTCGGCGTCTTCCCGGTTGGGATACATGGGCGTCAGATCCGTACCGCCGCCGAACCAGCCTTTCGTTGTGACGATATGGCGGGTGTTCATATGGACGGCCGGTACATGCGGATTCTGCATGTGCGCCACCAATGAAATCCCGCTCGCCCAGAACCGCGGATCGTTTTCTGCGCCCGGAATGGTTTTGGCGAAGTCCGGCGCAAACGATCCGTATACGGTCGAAACGTTGACACCCACTTTCTCGAACACGCGTCCGCGCATGATGCTCATCACGCCGCCGCCCGCGTCGGCGCCATCCGCAGATGGCCGCGACCATGCCTTGCGCTCGAAACGCCCGGCAGGCCGATCTTTCAACTGGCCTTGAAGTTCATCCTCGATCTTCTCGAATTCCGCGCAGATCCGGTCGCGCAGATCCTCGAACCAGGCGCGCGCGAAAGCCTTGCGATCTTCCGGCGGAGGGGCGGTCACGGAAATCCCTTTGTCTGGCGCAACGCCTCACCCAATACCATCGCTCCGGCCTGTGCCACATTGAGCGAGCGCAAGCCGGGCTTTAGCGGAATGCGCAATCGCGCATCCGACGCATTGTGAACCTTCTCCGGCACGCCGGCGCTTTCGCGTCCCAGCAACAGCGTATCCTCCGGTCTGAACAGGAATTCTGTGTAAGGATCGCTACCCTTCGAGGTCAAAAGAACAAGGCGTCCGGAAAGCGCACCCCGGAACGCTTCCCAAGAAGCATGGCGGGTGACCGCCGCCATCTCCAGATAGTCCATCCCTGCACGCCGGAATCCTGCATCGCTAAACACGAACCCGCACGGCTCGATGATATCGACCGGCACCCCCAGGCACGCCCCCAGCCGGATCAGGGTGCCCGCGTTCTGCGGAATATCGGGCTGGAACAGGGCGAGGCGCATGGAAGTTGACTTTCTCCTAATTATTTCCTAAATTCCTGTCATCCGAGGACTAGGAAATGAAAAGATCACATATATATCAACCACTTGAAGAATTCCTAAGAGATGTCTCGGGTTCGGAAATCTCTCTTTCCTTCAAGGAAGTCGAGGAAATTCTCGGTTTCAGACTGCCGGCGACTGCATATGGCAACGACACTTGGTGGACCAATAATCCCACTGGCCATTCGCAGGCAAAGGCGTGGCTTGCAGCCGGTTTCGAGCGGGAGAGTGTGGATAGGGTGGCTCAGACGGTGGTGTTCAGGCGCAGCAAGGCTCCACTGACGCGCGAGAGAAAGGAAGTGAGAGGAATGTCAGACATGCATCGCACATTTGAACCGGCGCCGGTTACCGCAAAGTCGCCCCGTCGCAGCCCGCTCTTCGGGTGCATGAAGGGCACTTTCACCATCGAACCCGGCTACGATCTCACCAGCCCAATGTTCACCGATGAGGAATGGAAAGGTATCGAAAAGGAAATGGAAGAAGATTGGGATCAAATCGAGCAGGGTCTGAAGGGCAAGAAATGAGCGCCCATTTCCTGCTCGACACCTGTGCCGCCATCTACATCGGTGACAATGAGTGGTTGAAGCCACAGGCTATCGAGGCGATCGATACGTCGTCCGATCAAGGACGGCCGGTTTATCTTTCGCCCATCACGGCCTGGGAAATTGGGCTTCTGGCAAAGAAAGGCCGGTTCAAGTCGTCGCTCACGCCCAGGCGATGGCTGGATCGGCTTCTTTCATTTCGCGAAATTGCGCTTTGCGAGCTGACTTCTGAAGTCCTGCTGGAATCATCCTTCCTGCCAGGCGACCTTCATCGCGACCCTGCCGATCGCATCATTGCCGCAACGGCGCGGGAGTACGGCTATACCGTCATTACCCGCGACCGCGCCCTTCTGGACTATGCGGCGGCCGGGCACTTGCGCGCATTGGAATGTTGAGCCGGGTTTTCTGCCAACCCTGTGAAATCGCCCGAATTTCTGCGTCATCGTGCCGCGAGACCCCCTAGGGTCGACTCTCTATTTTAGCCCCGCGCGCCGGGATTCCGGGGGTTGGTGCGCGCGCTGTCATCCGCACCCCGGAGGTCAGTTTCAGAGGTTATTCCGTGGCATCAGCGACTTCGGATGGCACCACGCGCCGCGACTTTCTCTACGTCGCTTCCGGCGCGATGGGTGCGGTGGGTGTGGGCCTGGCGGCCTGGCCGTTCATCGATCAGATGAACCCTTCGGCGGCGGTTCTGGCCCTGTCCTCGACCGAGGTTGATTTGACCCCCGTTCAGGAAGGCCAGCAGATCACCATCATGTGGCGTTCCAAGCCGGTTTTTGTGCGCCGCCGTACCAAAAAGGAAATTGAGGAAGCCAAGTCGGTGAACGTGGCGGAATTGCCGGACGGTCTTGCGCGCAATGCCAATCTCGCCGACACCGCGCCCGCGACCGACGCCAATCGCACGATCAAGCCGGAATGGCTCGTGCTGATCGGCATCTGCACGCATCTGGGCTGCATTCCGCTGTTCGATCAGGGCGAATTCGGCGGCTATCTCTGCCCGTGCCACGGCTCGCAATACGATACGGCCGGCCGCATCCGCAAAGGCCCGGCGCCGGAAAACCTCTTCATTCCGCCGTACAGTTTCATGAACGACACCCGCATCAAGATCGGGTAACGGAGCACCGAATGTCCGCAGGGGAATCGACTTACGTCCCGAAAACCGGCTTTACGCGCTGGCTCGATAGCCGCTTGCCGATCATGCGCTTCGCGCACGATACGATGCTGACCTATCCGACGCCGAAGAATCTCAACATCTGGTACACGTTCGGCGGCATTCTCGCCGTCATGCTGGTCTCGCAGATCGTGACGGGCATTGTCCTGGCGATGCACTACGTCGCCAACGATAAGCTGGCATTCGATTCCGTCGAAAACATCATGCGCGACGTGAATTACGGCTGGCTGCTGCGTTACGCGCATGCCAACGGCGCCTCGATGTTCTTCCTCGCAGTCTATGTCCACATCTTCCGCGGTCTCTATTACGGCTCCTACAAGGCCCCGCGCGAGGTGCTCTGGATTCTGGGTGTCATCATCTATGTGCTGATGATCGCGACTGCCTTCCTCGGTTACGTGCTGCCATGGGGGCAGATGTCGTTCTGGGCGGCTACCGTCATCACCAACCTGTTCTCGTCGATCGACCAGATCGTCCCGCATCTGGGCACGGCGATCTCCACCTGGCTGTGGGGTGGCTTTGCGGTGGGCGATCCCACGCTCAATCGCTTCTTCTCGCTGCACTACCTGCTGCCGTTCGTGATCTTTGCGGTGGTGGCGCTGCACATTTGGGCTCTGCATGTCCCCGGCAACAACAATCCGCTCGGCATCGACGTGAAAGGCCCGCAGGACACGGTTCCGTTCCATCCTTATTACACGATTAAGGATGGGTTCTATCTTGTCCTGTTCTTCATTCTGTTCGCCGCACTGGTCTTCTACGCTCCGAACTTCGTTGGCGACGTCGAAAACTATCAGCCTGCGAACCCGCTGGTGACGCCGCCGGAAATCGTGCCGGAATGGTATCTGCTTCCGTTCTACGCGATGCTGCGCTCGATCCCGCAAAAGCTCATCGGCGTGATCGTGCTGTTCGGTGCGCTTGCAACGCTCGCCTTCACCCCGTGGCTGGATACGTCGAAAGTGCGCTCCATGCGCTTCCGCCCGATGATAAGGCCGTTCTTCTGGCTGCTTGTCGCCGATTGCATTCTGCTGGGCTATCTCGGCGCCAACCGTCCGGATGCCACGTGGAATCTCGGCGGCATCGAGATTGCTCTCGTTTGGCCGGCGCGCCTGGGCACGCTTTATTACTACGCCTATTTCTGGCTGCTGTTGCCGCTGATCGGCATCCTCGAAACACCCAAACCATTGCCCGATAGCATCGCCAAACCGGTGCTTGCGGCTGCGGAGTGAGACCCATGCGCATTTCTCTTCCGCTCGGTCTGGCACTCGCCGCTCTGGTCTCGACCGGTGTCCTGGCCGCTGAATCCGGTCCAGGCGTAGCTCTGCCTCCGAAGAGCGACGTGTCGTTTTCGTTCGAGGGCCCCTTCGGCACATACGATCGCGCCGCCCTGCAGCGCGGTTTCCAGGTTTACAAGGAAGTCTGCTCGGCTTGTCACAGCCTGAATCGAGTGGCGTTCCATGCGCTTGCCGATGAAGGCGGGCCCGGCTTCACGGAAGCGCAGGCGAAGGCCATCGCCGCAAGCTACAAGATTCCCGCCGGTCCGAACGACAAGGGCGAAACCACGGACGCCAACGGCAATCCGCTGACACGCCCGGGCATCCTGGCCGATCACTTCCCGCCGCCCTTCCCGAACGATGAGGCCGCCCGCACCGCCAATAACGGCGCGCTGCCGCCCGACCTCTCGATCATTGAGAAGGCGCGCAATGGCGGCGCTCACTACGTCTATTCGATCCTGACCGGTTTCGGCCAAAAGCCGCCGGCCGGATTCAAAGTGCTCGACGGCAAGTATTACAATCCTTATTTCCCCGGCTGGAACATCTCCATGCCGCCGCCTCTCAATGCCAATAGCGTGACCTATTCCGATGGCACCAAGGCGACGGTGGAGCAGGAAGCCCACGATGTGGTCACATTCCTTGCTTGGGCAGGCGAGCCGAAGATGGAAGAACGCAAGCGCCTGGGTTTCGGCGTGATGTTGTTCCTCATGGCCTTTGCGGGCGTGCTGTATCTCGCCTACCGCAAGATGTGGGCGGATCAGCACTAACGCCAGTCTCCATATGATTGTCATGGCCCGGCTTGTCCGGGCCACCTATCCGGCGCGCGTCCGCGCGGCGACGAGATTTTTTCGATCGCCTGAATGAGCCGCATTCCCGGGCCATGACAATTTTGAGCTCAAGGACTTTTGGCTGGCGCCGGCTCCGGTATCACGCCTACGCTCACTTCCGTCGGCGGAGCCTTATTCGGCTCGGGCTTTGAGTGCGGAATGCTTTCGAGCATCGCGTTCCACACGATGCCCATGACGATCACCACCACGATCCCGACCAGAAGTCCGATCAATCCTGCAATGTGCTTGGACATGCCCCAAACCACCACTGCAGGGCCTCCGGGTCAAGCCGTTTGCTTGCCTGGCAGGGAACGCGTGCTAAAAGGCCCCTGAAACTGCAGGTTTTCACATGGCGCGAACGGTTCTCGGTATCATCGGCGGCAGCGGCGTGTACGACATTCCGGGCCTCGAAAACCCGCGTTGGAAGCGCGTGGAAAGCCCGTGGGGGCAGGCCAGCGACGAGCTCTTGTTCGGAACCTTCAAAGGTGTGGACCTCGTTTTCCTGCCGCGCCACGGCCGCGGTCACATGCAATCGCCGACCTCCATCAACTATCGCGCCAACATTGACGCGTTGAAACGCGCCGGCGTCACCGATGTGATCTCGGTCTCGGCCTGCGGCTCGCTGCAGGAACATCTCCCGCCCGGAAGCTTCGTGCTGGTCGACCAGTTCATTGACCGCACCTTCGCCCGCGAGAAAAGCTTCTTCGGCCCCGGCTTCGTCGCCCACGTTTCCATGGCCCATCCCGTCTGCGCCAAGTTGACCGATGCGCTGGATGCCGCCGCGAAAGAGGTTGGTATCAAACACGTCAAAGGCGGCACCTATCTCGCGATGGAAGGCCCGCAATTCTCTACCCTCGCCGAGTCCAATCTCTATCGCTCCTGGGGCTGTTCGGTGATCGGCATGACAGCCATGCCCGAAGCCAAGCTCGCCCGCGAAGCGGAGTTGCCATACGCGCTGGTCGCCATGGTGACCGATTACGATTGCTGGCATCCCGATCACGACCACGTCACGGTGGATCAGGTGATCAAGGTTCTGACCGCCAACGCCGAAAACGCCCGCCAATTGGTGATGGCCGTCGCTCCCAGGCTTGGTCCTGAACGTGTGCCGTCTCCGGGCATCGACAATGTGTTGGATACCGCCTTCATCACCGCCCCCGAAAAACGCGATCCCAAACTCTTCGCGAAACTCGATGCGGTGGCGGGAAGGGTGTTGAAAAAATGATTTGCACGCGCAGACGCGGAAGGCCGGAAAATCCCCGCGCGCTCCGCGCCTCCGTGTGAACTTTCACCGAAAGGGGTGAGACCATGAACTTCGCCGATGCCATCCGCACCATTCCGGACTATCCCAAGAAAGGGATCATGTTCCGTGACATCACCACGCTTCTCGGCAATCCGCGCGCGTTTCGCGCCGCCGTCGATCAGCTGGTGCAACCCTATGCCGGCGTGCGCATCGACAAGGTGGCGGGCATCGAAGCGCGCGGGTTCATTCTCGGCGGCGCGGTGGCGCACCAGCTTTCGACCGGTTTCGTGCCGATCCGCAAGAAGGGAAAGCTTCCGCACACCGTCATCGGCGAAGATTACGATCTCGAATACGGCAAGGACCGCGTGGAGATTCACGCCGACGCCGTGAAGCACGGCGAAAACGTGATCGTGGTGGACGATCTCATCGCCACCGGCGGCACGGCGTTCGCCGCTATCAAGCTCTTGGAGCGGGCAGGGGCCAGGGTGATCGGTTGCTCCTTCGTGATCGACCTGCCCGACCTCGGCGGTGCCGACAAGATCCGCGCACTGGGCAAGGAAGTGACCACCTTGGTCGCGTTCGGCGGGCACTGACGCTTACATTCTGGGAGCGGGGCCCTATATAGGAGACCCTATGGAAAAGGCGCGTGCGCACCGCCCGGAACGGCGAGGGGGGAGGGGGGGATTCCAGAATCCGAAAACGAATAACGCATGTTATTCCAATGGGTTGGTGCCTGGATGAGGATAAACGGCAAACCTTACCGGACCATCTGGCCGGTTGGTGAGGCGGCGGTTGAGGTCATCGACCAGACGAAGCTCCCCCATGCTTTCGCCACCCAGCGCCTCGAAACCCTCGAAGACGCCGCCCACGCCATAAGCGCGATGATCGTCCGGGGCGCCCCCCTGATCGGCGCGACTGCGGCCTATGGTCTGGCTATCGCCATGCGGAAAGACACTAGCGACGAAGCGCTCGACCGAGCCCACGACGCGCTGCTCGCCACCCGCCCCACCGCCATCAACCTGCGCTGGGCACTCACCAGAATGCGCGAGCGTTTGCGCAACCAACCACGCGATCGACGCGCAGCGATTGCGTGGAAAGAAGCAGCCGCCATCTGCGATGAAGACGTCGAAGTCTGCCGTTCCATCGGCGAACACGGCCTCAAGATTGTCCGCGAGCTGGCTGTCACGAAGAACCGCAAACTGAACGTGCTCACTCATTGCAACGCCGGCTGGCTCGCCTGCGTCGACTGGGGCACAGCGCTTGCGCCCATCTACATGGCATATGACGCGGGCATCGATCTCCACGTCTGGGTCGATGAAACCCGCCCCCGCAACCAGGGTGCCTCGCTCACCGCATATGAACTGGGAAGCCACGGTGTCCCGCACACCATCATCGCAGACAACGCTGGCGGCCATTACATGCAGGCGGGCAAGGTCGATCTCTGCATCGTCGGCACCGACCGCGTCACCGCCAACGGCGACGTCGCCAACAAGATCGGCACGTACCTGAAGGCGCTGGCCGCGAAAGACAACAACGTCCCGTTCTACGTGGCACTCCCGTCCTCCACCATCGACTGGACGCTCACAAACGGCCGCGACATCCCCATCGAAGAACGCAGTTCCGACGAGCTCCTGAAAATGACAGGCCGACTGCCGAATGGTGGCTTGGCTACGGTGGAAATCGCCGCCCCCGGTAGCCCCGGCGCAAACCCCGCCTTCGACGTGACACCCGCTCGCCTCGTCACGGGCTTTATCACCGAACGCGGCACTTGTGCGGCGACGGCAGAAGGTTTGCATAGCTTGTTTCCAGCGAATAGCGAGTAGCGAATGGCGAATAGAAACTGCCCCATTCGCAACTCGCCATTCGCCATTCGCTCACGGAGTGAGAAGAAATGAAATCCTGCTGGTCCGATTCCGACGCGCAAGCCGCCATCAAGCACTATGCCGAAAAGGGCATCGGCGAAGATCTCGCGCTGCGCACCTACACCACTCGACTTCTCGGCGGCGATCCGAAACTCGTGCTCCACGGCGGCGGCAACACGTCGGTCAAGACGAAGATGAAGGATCTTCTGGGTGAAGACGTCGATGTGATCTGCGTCAAGGGCTCGGGCTGGGACATGGGCAACATCGAGCCGCCGGGTCTTCCCGCCGTGCGCCTTGCGCCGTTGCGCCGCTTGCGCGCGCTCGCCAAGCTTTCCGACGAAGACATGGTCAACTATCAGCGCGTGAATCTGCTGGATTCCTCGGCACCCAATCCCTCCGTCGAAACCCTGCTGCACGCATTCCTGCCGCACAAATTCATCGACCACACCCATTCCACGGCCGTGCTCGCCATCACTGACCAGCCTGAGGGCGAAGCCTTGGCGCGCGATGTGTTCGGCAAGCGCGTGGCCTATGTCCCCTACACGATCCCCGGCTTCGCGCTTGCCAAGTCGGTGGCCGACATTTTCGACAAGAACCCGGATGTTGAAGGCCTCATTCTCCTGCGTCATGGCATCTTCACTTTCGCCGGCGACGCGAAGACCGCTTACGAACGCATGATCGAATTCGTGACGATGGCCGAACAACGTCTCGCACAAAACAAGAAGCCGCTGAAGCAAGCCACGATTCCGAAATCGCTTGCGTCCGTCGCCGAAATCGCGCCCATCCTGCGCGGACGTCTCGCTATTTCACGCGATGCGATGGCGGGCACGGTGAAACGCCAGATCCTAGATTTCCGCACCAGCCCCGCGATCCTCAACTATGTGAACGGCGCTGAGCTTTCGCGTTATAGCCAGCAGGGCGTTGTCACGCCGGATCACAACATCCGCACCAAGAACTTGCCGCTCATCGTGCCCGCGCCCGAGGCAGGCAAGCTCGACCAGTGGACAAAGGATGTTGAAGCGGCCGTCGAAAAGTATGTCGCGGACTACCATGCTTATTTTGCCCGCAACAACGCGCGCGCCGAGCCGAAGAAGAAAGAACTCGATCCTCTGCCGCGCGTGGTACTCGTGCCTGGCGTAGGCCTGTTCGGGGCGGGCGCTTCTGCGAAAGACGCAGCAATCGCCGCCGACATCGCGGAGAACACGATAGAAGTCATCACCGATGCCGAAGGCGTTACGTCCTATCAGCCGATCAGCGAAGCCGACATGTTCGACGTCGAATATTGGTCGCTGGAACAGGCCAAACTCGGCAAGAGCGCGGAAAAGGTTCTCGCGCGACAAGTCTGTGTCGTCACCGGCGGCGGTTCGGGCATCGGTGCGGCCACTGCAAAAGCGATGGCGGCGGAAGGCGCGGAAGTCGCCGTTCTCGATCTCGATCTGGAGGCCGCCACCAAAATCGCCAAGTCGATCGGCAAGACCGCGCTTGCCTTGCAATGCGACGTGACGAAACCGGATGACGTTCGCCGGGCCTTCAACAGGGTGGTCGAACGCTTCGGCGGAATGGATATCGTCGTTTCCAACGCCGGTGCGGCCTGGCAGGGCACGATCGGCGCGGTGGACGATGAAATCTTGCGCAAGAGCTTCGAGCTCAATTTCTTTGCCCATCAGACGGTGGCGCAGAACGCCGTGCGTGTGATGAAGGCGCAAGGCACCTATGGCTGCCTGCTGTTCAACACATCGAAACAGGCCGTGAATCCCGGCAAGGATTTCGGCCCCTATGGCCTGCCGAAAGCCGCAACGCTGTTTCTCGTGAAGCAATATGCGTTGGATCACGGCAAGGACGGCATCCGCGCCAACGCCGTCAACGCCGACCGAATCCGCTCCGGCCTGCTGACAGACGAAATGGTGGCCGCTCGCGCAAAGGCGCGCGGCGTTTCCGAACAGAGCTATATGAGCGGCAATCTATTGGGCCGCGAAGTCTATGCCTCCGAAGTTGCCGAAGCCTTCGTCTATCTCGCCCATGCAGAAAAAACGACCGCAGGCGTGATCACCGTCGATGGAGGAAATATTGAGGCGAGTATGCGTTAGCCCCCGTTGGCCCGGAACAGTTCCAGCGTCCGTTGCCGCCCGAGTTTCGCGGCCGCCTCGTTATAGTCGTCGCGGCGGTCGGAGTTGAAACCGTGCCCGGCGTCATAGATATAAACCTGCACTTCCGGGTGCAGCTCTTTGACCTTGTTGACGCCCTCCATCGGAATGCCGTGATCGTGCTTGCCGAAATGGCAAATCGTCGGGCATTTCGGCGTTTCGTTCGCGAATTGCGGAATGAGACTACCGTAATAGGCCGAAGCCGCCGCGAGTCCGACACACCTGCAGGCCGCCGCCCATGTCACCGAGCCGCCATAGCAATAGCCGGTCATGAACACCGGACCCTTCACCTTCAGTCCATCGATGCAGACCTGCGCATCTGCAATTGAAAGATCGAACGGGTGCTGGCCGCGCGCGATCTTGATCGCCTTCTGAATGTCTTCGGGTGAATAGGTCGCCTGGAAGTTCGGCTCCTCGCGATCGTAAAGAGCCGGTGCCCAGACTTCATAACCTTCGCCCGCATATCCGTCGCACAATTCCTTGATGTGCTCGGTCACGCCGAATATTTCCTGAATGAGAACGAGCCCGCCGCGCCGCGTTCCCTTGGGCTGCACCTGATAGACGCCGATCTCTGCGCCATCCTTCATCTTCATGGGAACCATCTTGCCACGTGCGCTCATGACGTTTCTCCTTTTGGCCTTTTCGGTACAAATCCCTTGCCGATGAAACTGAAGCACAATTCGCCATCCTCGTCGCGCCCTTCGTTGCGGCTTTTCACAAGCCCGAATTCCGGCCGCGATTTCAGTTCCACCTTCTGGATCACTTCCGTCGAATAGGTGAGCGTCATTCCGGGCCGGACTGGTTTGAGCCAGCGCATGTCTTCAAAGCCCGGTGAAACGCCGGCACGCGCCAATCCGCCACCGCCGCTGGTTTTCCGGCTTTCGATGGCAAGCCGCATCCACATTGCCGCCGTGTGCCAGCCGGACGCGATGATCCCGCCGAACATCGAATGCTTCGCGGCTTCAGGATCGACGTGAAACACTTGCGGGTCGTATTTCTTCGCAAACGCGATGATCTCGTCCTGCGTGAATGTGTGCGAGCCGAGAACACGGTGCGATCCGATCTCGATATCCTCGAACCAACCGCCGCTCACGCCCGCCTCCCGATGATCGGCGTCATGGAAACCATTGCCACCTGCTCGCGCTCGTTGAAGATACGGCATTCGAATGTGACGAAGCCGAAGGGCTTGCTCTGCGAAGGTTTTGCTTCAACGACGTGCGCTTCCATGCGCAATAGATCGTTGGGGCGGACCGGCTTCATCCAGCGCGCTTCGCGTGCGCCCGCGCCACCCTTGTTGTCCGCGTTCAGCACCACCCCTTCGGCGAACAGGCGCATCGCAATGGCGCAGACATGCCAGCCGGAGGCAGAAAGACCGCCGAGCATGGTTTTCTTGCCAGCCTCATCATCCAGATGATGAGGCTGAGGATCGAATTGGCGCGCGAACTCCAGAATCTCGTCTTTGGTGACGCGATAGGTACCGCAATCGATGACGCGGCCAACCGGAAAGTCTTCGAATTTCTGCAGGTCCATGATCAGGCATTAAACCGGAAATGCATCACGTCGCCATCCGCAACGATGTAATCTTTGCCTTCCAGGCGGAATTTTCCAGCATCGCGCGCTCCGGCCTCACCGTTTCCCGCTATGTAATCGTCGTAAGCAATGGTCTCGGCGCGGATGAACCCATGCTCGAAATCGGTATGTATCACCCCGGCCGCTTGCGGCGCCCTCGAGCCCCTTGTCACCGTCCAAGCTCTCGCTTCCTTGGGTCCCACCGTGAAAAAGGTGATGAGCCCGAGCAGATCGTAGCCAGCGCGGATCATTCTGTTCAGACCCGGCTCTTCCAGCCCGATGCTCTGCAGAAACTCTTCGCGTTCGCCGGCCGGTAGCTGCGCAACTTCTTCTTCAATCCGCGCCGAAATCACCACGCTCCTGGCTCCTTCGCGCTGAGCCTTTTCTTCGACTTGCTTGGAAAATGTGTTGCCTGTCGCTGCCGAACCTTCATCCACATTGCATACGTAGAGAACCGGCTTTTGCGTCATCAGCCCCAATTGGCGGTACGGCTCGCGCTCTTCCGGTGTCAATTCCGCGAGCCGCGCAGGCTTTCCTTCGCGCAGAAGCGCAATCGCCTTGTTCATGAGCGCCAATTGTTCTTTGGCTTCCTTCTCACCGCCTTTAGCCTTCTTTTCGATCGGGATGATGCGCCGTTCCAGCGACTCCAGATCGGCGAGCATCAGCTCCGTCTCAACCGTATCCGCATCTCCCACCGGATCGATACGCCCCTCGACATGGGTGATGTCATCGTCCTCGAAGCAGCGCAACACATGGGCGATGGCGTCGACTTCGCGAATGTTGGCGAGGAACTGGTTACCCAACCCTTCGCCTTTGGATGCACCGCGCACCAAGCCGGCGATATCCACGAATGTAATGCGCGTCGGAATGATCTCGGCCGATTTTGCGATGGCTGCGAGTTTTTCCAGCCGTGGATCGGGCACCGCCACGTCGCCCACATTCGGTTCGATGGTGCAGAAGGGGTAATTTGCAGCCTGTGCCGCGGCCGTCTGCGTCAGTGCGTTGAAGAGGGTCGATTTGCCGACATTTGGCAACCCGACGATGCCGCATTTGAATCCCATTATTCTTCGACTTTCTTTTCCGGCTTGGGCTTCGGCGGATGTGTCAGAAGCACTACCCTGTTCATGAATCCCACATCGTCATCTTTCGCAAGCAGCGGCGTTGCATCCGCAATCGCATTCAACATCGGCACCAGCCATTTTTCGTCGGCTTTCGAGAAATTGGCCAGAACGTGTCCGGCGGCCCGGCCCTTCTCCGCTTGCTTGCCAACACCGATCCGAACGCGGCGGTAATCCGGCCCCAACGTGGCGGTGATTGAGCGCAATCCGTTGTGCCCCGCGTCGCTTCCGCCGGTCTTTGCCTTCAACTTTCCGGCGGCAAGATCGATCTCGTCGTGCATGACGACAATGGCGCTTGCAGGAATCTTGAAAAAGCGGGCGGCGGGCCCCACTGAGTTGCCGCTCTCGTTCATATAGGTACCGGGCTTCAGCAGATAGACCTTCCTGCCCGCAATTGCGCCTTCGCTGATTGCGCCCTGAAAGCGCGCCCTCCACGGGCCGAATTTGTAGCTTTCGTGAATCGTATCGACCGCCATGAAACCCGCATTGTGGCGGTTGCGCGCATAGTCTGCGCCGGGGTTGCCAAGTCCGGCGATGAGAAGCGGCGTATCGGGCATCTCGCGCGCCCGCGCGTGGGCGCGGCCTTCTTACTTCTTTGCGGGAGCTGCAGCAGGTGCTTTTGCGGCGGCACCGGCGGCGGGAGCGGCACCGGCAGCCGGAGCGGCGGCACCTTCGACCGGAGCAGCGGCGCCTTCTTCGACAACCGGAGCGGCTGCGGCAGCTGCGGCGGCCGCGGCTGCTGCGCGTTGTTCTTCGATAACGCTGGTCGGCGCCACGATGGAAGCAACGGTGAAATTGCGGTCGCGAATGGTCGGTACCACGCCTTCAGGCATCGAGAAGTCGGAAATGTGCAGCGAGTCGTGAATGTCGAGAGCGGACAGATCGCCTTCAATGTAATCGGGAATGTTCTCGGCCGGGCAGAACATTTCGACTTCGTGACGCACGATGTTGAGCACGCCGCCGCGCTTCAGGCCGGGCGAGGCCTCCTGGCCCTTGAAGCGAACCGGAATTGCCAGGCGAACCTTTGCGCCCTTCGGCAGCCGCATGAAATCGACATGCACCACGCGGTCAGTGACGGGATCCAGCTGTATCTGGCGCGGTATGACGCGCGTCTTGGCGCCTGCCACGTCCAGTTCGAACAGTGTGGTGAGGAAATGGCCGGTCTCGACGTGGCGCTCCAGAATGCGCTTGTCGACCGAAACGTTCTGCGGATCGCTGCCGCCGCCATAGACGACGCCGGGGATGAAGCCCTTCTGCCGGGCGCGGAAGGCGGCGCCCTTGCCGGTTTCGTTGCGCGCTTCGGCGCTCAATTGCTGTACTTCACGCATGGTCGACGTCCTCGATCCGGCTGTTTTCTGGCGCGGGAAAGCGCGGCTTTTAGCGGAAGGATGCGGCAGGTGCAATCAGCCCTGGAAAAACGTGCTGACGCGCTCTTGGATGATATTTTATATCACAAATTCAATGCCTTAGTCGTTTTTCAATTTGGTGCACCCCCCTCCCCCTGCCGGGGTCTGGCGCCGACGATGGCGCAGTTCTCGCCATATAGGCGATGCTCGCGGCCCGGCCAAGTCCTCTTTAGCGCCGCCGAGTCCCGGCTTTGGCCTTGGCCGGCCGCCTCGGTTTGGCGGCAGGTATGGCGCCCGCATGCGCCTCCCGGATCAGGCCTTCCAGCTCGGCTTTTCCGATCCTGTCCAACTGGACCACCATATAGCTTCGCTTGCCCCACATCTTCTTCACGAACACGTCGGGCGCTGCCTCGAACAGGAATTCCTTTCGCTCTTCCGGCAGATGCAGAAACAGCCCGTCCGGCCGGATGACGGCGAAGATGCGCTTCCTGGTGCGGAAAGAGGGGCGCCCGAAGTGATCCACCTCGCTGACGCCGGGCAGCGAAAGAGCAAGTTTTTTGATATCGCGGATGGTCGCCATTCTTGCGTTCTATTCAACGATGCTTCTAAATAAATCGCAAATATATATGGGGCGCATATGCGGTTTTCTTTTGGCCAGTTGGCAGGAGTTCTACCGTCTGTTGCCTTCGTTTTTGCTCTTCAAGCCGATTGTCTCGCCGCAGATTTGAATCAAACAGGTCCGCAGGCGTCTGCCGCGCAGATCATTGCGGCCCATGGACCGGTCGAAAGTACGGCGTTGCACATCACCTTTTCGGAAAAACTCGACCAGAACCCCGCACATACCGTTACGGCAGACATCGCTGACACGTACATATTCGTGAAGAGGCCGGACCAATCCGTTCTCACAGACTACGCGTTGAAACGGGTGATCTTTATCGACAACACCAAGAGGACTTTTGTGAACATCTCGTTGTATGCGGAAGCAGAGCGGCACTATGCCGAGGCATACAACAGAAGATTTTTGCGCAAGATGCTGGCAAAGGCCGGCGTGAACAATGCACCTCCCGATATGCGAAACGCATTCTGGGCGCAGCAGGAATTGGGCGTTGAGGATCCGGAAGACGGAGCCGTCGAAATCTCCGCTACGTCTGCCGAAGGCGGCAGCACGAAGTTTACATCTGCCGGGGAGGTCGTCGCGAACTTTACACCTTCGGACAATCATCTCTCGCTTGCCGAGCGAGCGGAATTCTCGCGCTTCCTTTACGGTAGTGCTTCGCTGCATCCGCAGATTATCAATGCCATTTTGGCAAGTGGGGCGGTTCCAAAGCAGCTTTTCTACGTAACAATGATCGTGGGGAAACGTAAATCCGTGCAATGGACGTTGTCGTCGGTCGCGCGGTCGACGGCGGCCTATCCCCTGGAGCCAGAAAGCGCCAACAAGTCGCTGAGTGTCGGCCCTAGCGACCAAGCGGTGGCCGATCTGATGCCTGTAATGCTTTCTGCAGTCGCCGGAAAGGCGCCCGGAATGCGCAGCCTGTCGGACTATAA
The DNA here is from genome assembly GCA_035548975.1 of Rhizomicrobium sp. Lineage (GTDB taxonomy): Bacteria > Pseudomonadota > Alphaproteobacteria > Micropepsales > Micropepsaceae > Rhizomicrobium. Next base: position 4,089 of record DASZRY010000075.1, on the reverse strand, counting down.
TTCGCAGATCGATGGCGCGCTCAAGCAGGATAATTATTTCGAGGCGTTTCTGACCTATCTGGAAATGACCCTGCAATACGGACAAGGCGCTGGCATCTGCAAAGCCGATCAAACGGCGGGCTGTCATCGTTCGTCCGATTTGGCCGACGCCGCGAAAAAGGATTTGCGTACCGCGACCTTGGTACAGGCATTGGCCACGGAGAAATCAGACGCCGCGAAGGCGATAGCAATGGAACGAAGTATCGACCGGACCGGTGTGTCAAACAGCTATGTGGTTGATGATTTTCTGGGAAGCACTTTGGCAGACACTGGCCGCGGCCAAGAAGCCATCCCCCTGTTCAGCAATGCGATCCGCGGCAATCCATACGTCGCCGGTTACTACAAAGATTTCGGCGATTTCTTTCGCGAATCCTTTCACGACGATCTTGCTTGGTTGTTTTACGACTTCGGGCGCGAACTCCCCGGAGGCCCCAATGCGCCTGTAATCTCCGATATCAACGGCTATGAGAGTTTTCTCGAAAAGAATGTACCCCAATTCTTCTGAGGTTAATCAAACAAACTCGACACGCTTTCTTCGTTGTTGATGCGGCGCATCGCTTCGCCGATGAGAGGCGCGATGGAGATGCGCCGGATGTTCGGGCATTTCATCACGGCATCGGTCGCCGCGATGGAATCGGTGATGACCATCGATTTCAATTTCGACGACTGAATGCGCGCAACCGCTCCGCCCGACAGCACGCCGTGGGTGGCATAGGCGCAAACGTCCTTCGCACCAGCTCTCAACAATGCCTCGGCTGCGTTACAGATCGTGCCGCCGGAATCGACGATATCGTCAATGAGAATGCAGGAGCGCCCGTCCACATCGCCGATAATGTTCATCACTTCGGATTCGCCCGCGCGTTCGCGGCGCTTGTCCACAATGGCCAGATCGGTGCCCAGCCGTTTGGCGAGCGCGCGCGCGCGTACCACGCCGCCCACGTCCGGCGACACGACCATAAGGTGGTCGCCCGTGCCAAGATAATCCTCGATGTCTTTTACGATCACGGGCATGGCATAGAGATTGTCGGTCGGGATATCGAAGAAGCCCTGGATCTGCCCCGCGTGCAGATCGACCGTCAGCACGCGATTGGCGCCTGCTTCGGTGATGAGGTTCGCCACGAGCTTGGCGGAGATCGGGGTGCGGGGCCCCACCTTGCGGTCCTGCCGTGCATAGCCGAAATAGGGGATCACCGCAGTGATGCGGCGGGCCGACGCGCGCTTCAATGCGTCGATCACGATCAGCAATTCCATCAGGTGGTCGTTGGCGGGGAAACTCGTGGACTGGATGACGAACATGTCCTCGCCGCGCACGTTTTCCTGCACTTCGACGAAGACCTCCATGTCGGCAAAGCGGCGGACGACTGCCTTGGTCATGGGCAGCTTGAGATATTGCGCGATCGCTTCGGCCAGTGCGCGGTTGGAATTGCCCGCGAGAAGCCGCATTCCTCGCGCTCCGTTTCTCTCGCTCATGCGCGCCGGCCCCTCTTCGCAATGACGGTTTGATGACGGGGTTCTAGCGCAGCCAACCGGGGCCGGTAAACGGAATTATTGCCCTGCGCCGGCCTGTCCCCAGCTCCGTCATTTCCGCAGTTCCTCAGGACTTGCGTCATCTCAGCACTATGGCCGAAACCTGCCTGCCATAGTCCTGTTCGCCGCGATGGGTGGCACGCCGGAAGCTGAAGTAATCCTCGTCGCGAGCATAAGTGCACACGCCCAGCGATTCGACCTTGGCCACGCGGGCTGTCCGAAGCCGGTCCGAGACAAAGCCTTCCAGATCGAAACGCCAGCGATCGGCCTTGTTCGACGGTACAAAGTATCGCGTATTGCTTTTGCCGGCCTCGGCAAAACGGGCGATGAATTCCGGACCCACTTCATAGTTCGTCTGGCTGATGCAGGGCCCAATGGCGGCGACAATGCGCCTGCGATCGGCGCCCAACAATTCCATTTTCTCCAAGGCGGATTCGATGACGCCGGAAATCGCCCCCTTCCATCCGGCGTGCGCCGCGCCGATCACGCGCGCCTGTGAATCGGCCAAGAGCACCGGCGCGCAATCGGCCGTGAGGATGCCGAGCGCCAGTCCGGGCACGTTGGTGGCCATCGCATCGGCTTGCGGCCCTTGCTCCCACGGCTCGGTTACTACAACTGCATTCGGGCTGTGAATTTGATAAAGCGTGACGAGGTTCTTTCCGCCCAGTGCATTGAGCACGCGGCGGCGATTCTCGATGACATGCCCGCGTACGTCGCCGGAACCCGGTCCGCAATTGAGAGAAGCGTAGATACCTTCGGACACGCCGCCTTTCCGGCAGAAGAATCCGTGGGCGATGCCGGGCGCATGCGAGAGTGAGGGAGCGTTGCGCATCAACATGTCAAAACCCCGGCGGTTGTGGCGCAATGCCGGGAAGGATCGCCAACGCCTTGAACAATTTTCCCATCTGGTCAGGCGCGGTCAACCGCCGAAGCGCCGATTCAATGGATCCCGATTGCGCGGGATTCTTTTTCGCCAGCGTTTCAGCGCGATGGGCAATGCCGAGTGCTTCGAGATATGCACCCTGCGTTACCGGACCATAGGGTTTCGCTCCGCCGCGCGCCACCGCTTCGGCCAGCGCCGAAAAGTCCACATGTGCGGATAGGTCGGCACTGCCCGGGGATTCCAGGACCGGTGCAATCTTGTGTCCGGATATTCCCTGCAGAGTCTCTCCGAATCCCGCCGCCATGTAGCCGTAATCGACGATCAGCGCCGCGCCGCCATGTTCTGCAATGTGGGCGCCAATCTCTTCAGCAAGCGCGGTGGAGGCGGGCGAAGTTTCGAACACTGCCCCCGTCTCCGCTTCGCCGCGGGATTCCGGGACAGCCAGGCCGTTCACTGGTATCGGCGCGAGCGCGAAAGTGAGATTGCCATTGCTCGCCGTTACCATGCGCTCATGCCAGCCTGTCTCCGTTTTCACATATTGATGAATCGGCAGGGCATCGAAGAATTCGTTGGCGACAAGAAATAGCGGCTTATCGCCAAAAATGTCTGAAGTCTTCGACGACCAGCGAATGGCTGTGGGCGAATCGTGCAGCGTCTTGGCCTGCGCCGCCTGAAGGGCAGGGCTTGCTTCCACAAGCAACACCTCGACCGCCGCAACAAACTGTGCATCGAGCCGCGCCGCGCGCAGCACATCTTTCATCAGCGTGCCGCGCCCCGGCCCAAGTTCAGCGAGTCGAACCTGTTTGGGCCTGTCCTGCTGCCGCCAGACTTCCAGCAGCCACAGCCCGATCAACTCCCCGAACATCTGGGAGACTTCGGGAGCCGTGATGAAATCGCCTTTCCTCCCGATGGCATTGCGCGAGGCATAGACACCATATTCGGGATCGTGGAGCGCCAGCATCATGAATTGCGAGACGGGAATCGGACCCTGCGCCTCGATCAGGCGGACGATTTTCTGCCCGAGCGGGCTCACACCGGCTTCCGTTGCCCGGCCGCATACCAGAAGAAGTAGGCGGCCGCGATCCACATGGGGATGCTGAGCGACATGCCGACACTGAACCAACCGAAATAAACAGTGTCGGAATCGCGAAAAACCTCCGCCGCCGCGCGCGCGATGCCATAGCCGGTGAAAAATATGCCGGTCAGAAGCCCGGGCCGCTCATGCAGCCGGAAGATGCGTGCGCATACCTGCATCACGATGAGAAGCAGCAGTCCCTCCATCGCCGCTTCGTAGAGCTGGCTCGGGTGGCGCGGAAGATTGCCGGCAGGACAACCGCCATTGGCGCGGATGATATTTTCTGTGCAGAAAACCATTGCCCACGGCACATCTGTCACTTTCCCCCACAACTCGCCGTTGATGAAATTGGCGATGCGCCCGAAAAAAAGGCCGATGGGCGCGATGGTGGCGACAAAATCGGCGAGCGCAATCGTGTCGAGCCTGTTCTTGCGGGCAAAGAGGATGAGCGCGATGGCAACGCCCAACAGTCCGCCATGGAACGACATGCCGCCCTTCCAAGCTGCCACGATCTCGATCGGATCGGTGAGATAGCCCATCGGCAGTCCGTGACAGGCGGGCGAGG
>DASZRY010000074.1:0-10086 GCA_035548975.1 Rhizomicrobium sp. | reverse complement strand
CTACGCCGCCTCTTGCGACTGCCTGTCTCCAAAAATGAAGTCGTTGGGATTTGGCTGCAAGGTCGCCTTCCAATAATCGACCAGCGGGAACGGCCAGTTCTGGCTCACGCGGCCAGTGGCATTCTTGTACCAGCTTGTGACCTGTGGGGCGCCCCAAGCCATCAACTTGTTGGCCGCATCGACCTTTTCATTGAAGGCGTCGTGGACTTGCGGCTTTACCTCCATCGTGGCGTGGCCGGTTTCTGCGAGCATCTTCAGGCTTCCCACGATGTAGCGGACGCTGCATTCGCTGAAGAAAATGATGCTGCCATTGACCACGATATTGGTATTCGGCCCGTAGATGATGAAGAAGTTCGGGAATCCCGGAACGGTCATGCCGAGATAGGCGCGCGCATCGCCATGCCAATGCTGGTGCAGCTCTTCGCCGCCGCGGCCATATACCTTGAACGTGCGCAGGAAGTCGCTTGCGTGGAAGCCGGTGCCATAGATGAGCACATCGGCGTCGTACTGCTTGCCGCTTTTCGTTTTCACGCCGTTTGCGTTGATCTCCTCGATCGGATCGGTCACGAGTTCCACGTTGGGCCGCTTGAGCGCCTGCACCCACACGCCGTTGTCGCGCAGCGGCCGCTTGCCGCCATAGGGGTAGGCAGGAATGATCTTGTCGAGCAGATCTGGCGCGTTGCCGGCCTGCATCTTGATCGCTTCGCACAACATTTCCCGCAGCATTGCGTTGTTCGCGCTGACCGCACCCGGAGGTCCGTTATAGGCCGGGTCTGATTTGACGAATTCGTATACGCCGTCGGTTAGCATCCAGAACAGCCAGAAGCGGTACCATTTGCCGTAGAACGGTACGTGCTCCAGCAGCCACTTTTTCCCTTCGCCTACCTTCTCGTGATAGTCGGGGGTTGGCCCCATCCACGGCGGGGTACGCTGGAACACTTTCATGCTGGAAACATGGGGAGCGATTTCCGGCACGAACTGGAAGGCGGATGCGCCCGTGCCGATGACAAGCACGCGCTTGCCCTTCAGATCGACATCGTGACGCCATTGCGCGGAATGAAAGGCAGGCCCCTTGAATGTCCCAACGCCCTTGATGTCCGGAAAACGGGGCTGGTTCAGCTGGCCCACCGCACTGATCACTGCATCTGCTAGGCGCGTTTCCTCGCGGCCGTTCTTGTCCCTGATGCGCACGTGCCATTGTGCGGCAGCTTCGTCGAAGCGCGCTTCCACGACCTGGGTTTCGAAGCGTATGTGCTTGCGCAAATTGTATTTGTCGGCGGTGCGGCGGAAATAGTCGAGCAGCACATCCTGCGTCGAGAAATGGTACGGCCAATCGTGGTTGGGCTCGAACGAGAACGAATACATGTGATTGGGATTGTCCACGCGGCAGCCGGGATAGGTATTTTCGAACCATGTCCCGCCGACATCGGCGTTTTTCTCGATAATTTCGAACGAGACGCCTGCCTGCTGCAGCCGGATACCCGACAGGATGCCGGACATGCCTGCGCCGACGATCAACACGTGCATTTTTTGGGCGGCTGATTTCAGTTTCGGGCTCGTCCATTGCGGAAGCTTGGCATCGCCGCTCATGCCGAGTTCTTCGGTCAGAAACGGAACGTAATGTTCCGGTATCGGCGCACCGACAACGAAGTCCATCATTTTGCGCAGATCGGCTGCCGAAAGCTGCGGACCCGGCTTTTTGCCGCCGGCGAAATAGTCGGTGATGATTTTTTTCGCCAGTGCCTTGATCTCGGCCTGCTTTTCTTCCGGCAAACCTCCCACTCGGCTGTCTGAAAAGAAGTCATAGACCGGCTTGTAACGTTCGGTCAGTTGATCGGTGTTTCCGGTGATGTGCGAAAGGGCGACGAGCAGCGCGGGATAGTGCGCTTGATCGAGTGCCAGATCGATGTTGGAGAGGTCGATGGCCATGACGTTTCCCTGAATAGCTTTGAAGGCATTTTTGGCCGAGGTGACGGGCGCGTCAAGCAATCTGCTCAGGCTTATTGTCCAAGGAAATCAAGAACTTCCCGGTTGAATGTTTCCGGTTGGTCGATATTGGCGGCGTGGCCAGCACCTGAAATGACCACCTTCCGGGCTCCGGGGATCTTCGCAGCCATGTAATCCGCGGCATTCAGGAATGGCTTGTCCTCGCTGCCGGCGATGACGAGCGACGGCACCTTGATTTCCGGCAACAGCCGCATCACACGGTCGTCTCTTTGTGTCAGCATCCCGCGGCCTGCGCGCACCAATCCGTCTGCAGAACGGTGGGCGGCGGTGGAACGCTCCTTGCTCGCCGATTGCAGCGGTTCCAATCCCTGCCGTTCGAAGCGGTCCGCGGTTTCGCGCGCATATCTGTTCCAGCCTTCGCGGGCTTCGTCGTTCTTGAACCCTGGCCCTGTGTCGATGATTAGCAGAGACGAAACGCGATCGGGATGGGCGCGATAAAACGCGAGCGACATGTACCCGCCCAGCGAAAGCCCGCCCACAACCGCAGTCCTCGCACCGGCCGCATCCAGCAGCGCCAGCATATCGCCCACCGTTGCCTCTTCGCTGTATTCCGACTGGTCGTCCGGATAGTCGCTCTGCCCGTGCCCGCGCATGTCCCAGATCACCAGCTGGTGGCTCTTCGATAGCGGCGCGATCTGACCTTTCCACATTTGCAAGGTGGCCGAATAGCCGTGAGTTAACAGGATAACCGGCCCTTTGCCGTGTATTTCGTAATAGATTTGCACGCCATTTCGGTTGAGTTTCGGCATGGAGCGTTTCCCGGATTTGCTTTGCCGAAAAGTCTAGGGCTACGCTTGGCACAGCCGCAACAGGGAAACGCTATGTCGAAGCCGATCGAAAACCGCATCACCAAAATGCTGGGAGTGGAATATCCAATCGTTCAGGCGCCAATGGGGTGGATTGCCCGTGCTCAACTGGCCTCCGCCGTCTCGAACGCCGGGGGCATGGGCATCATCGAGACATCTTCGGGCCAGTTGGAGGAGGTTCGGGGCGAAATCAAGAAGATGCGCGAGCTGACGAAGAAGCCCTTTGGCGTGAACATAGCGCAGGCATTCGTGCGAGATCCCGACATCGTGAAATTCGTCATCGACCAGGGCGTGAAATTCGTCACCACTTCCGCAGGCGATCCGCAGAAATATTGCGCTGCGCTGAAGGAAGCGGGCCTCACCGTTTTCCACGTTGTGCCTTCGCTGAAAGCGGCGCTGCGCGCAGTCGATGCAGGCGTCGATGGCCTTGTCGTCGAAGGGGGCGAGGGCGGCGGATTCAAGAATCCGCGCGAAGTCGCATCCATGGTGCTGCTGCCGCTTGTCTGCGAGAACGTGAAGGTGCCTGTGATCGCCGCAGGCGGCATGGTCGATGGCCGCACGATGGCGGCGGCGTTCGCGCTCGGCGCGGAAGGAATTCAGATGGGCACGCGCATGGTTTCCGCCGCGGAGTCGCCTGTTCATGCCAACTGGAAGAACATGATCCTCGAAGCGCAGGAAACCGACACCGTGTTTCTCAACCGCTTCGGGCCCGGCCCGGCCTTGCGTGCGCTGCGCACGGAGAAGACGACGCGCTTCGAAAAGGAGCCGCCGCAAAACATCATGAGCGAATTCGCCAATGCCCTGAAGCTCTATTTTGGCGGCGACATGGAAGCCTCAATCGCGTTATCCGGCCAGGTGGCGGGCCGCATCAATGAGGTGAAGCCGGTGGCGCAGATCATCGGCGAAACGATCGCGGAATTCCACGACGTCTGCGCAAGGATGGGCAAGCAGTATGGCTAGAGCCGGAGAGCACGCGCAGTGAAACCGGGACGCTTACTTCAACTCTTTGAGCAGCGCCATTGCCGCAGCGGGCGCACGCTCCTTCGCGCCGTTGATCATATAGATGAAAACGTCCCGCTTTTCGGGCTTCGGCGCTATCGACAATAGCGGAATGTCTTTCGGGACGCCGCCGCTCTCCCACGTCATTGCGCGCTTTGCCCATTTCGCGATGGCGGCAGGCGCATAGCCGTTGGCGACTTTCGCGTCTGCCTGTTGCAGCCGTGCATAGATGAAATCCGCCGTCACATCGGCGATTGTCGGATATTTCGCAGAATCGGCAAGAACTATGGCAACGCCGTATTTGCGCGCCAGCGCGACGAATTCCTTGGTGGCAAAACTTTCATGGCGCACTTCCACCGCATGGCGAAGCTTCAACCCGTCCGCCGTCTTCGGTAACTGTTGAAGGAACGCATCGAAATCCCCGGCGTCGAATTTCTTGGCCGGCATGAATTGCCAAAGGATTGGCCCCAGCTTCTTTCCCAGCCCGGTGATGCCGCTGGTAATGAATTTTTCGATCGAAGGACCGGCTTCAGCGAGCACCCGCCGGTTTGTCGCAAAGCGGATTGCCTTGACCGAAAACACGAAGCCGTCCGGGGTCTCTTTCGCCCATTTGCGGAAACTTTCGGCCTTCTGAGTACTGTAATATGTGCCATTGATCTCGATGCTGGTGACAGCACGGCTCGCATGTTCCAGTTCGCGGGTTTGGGCCAGACCCTTTGGGTAAAACAGTCCCCGCCATGGCTCATAGGTCCAGCCGCCAATCCCCACCCGTATCATCTTGTTGGCCTTTCAGTGCGCTCCTATATAACAGGGTCAACGACTCGACGAACATATGACCCCCGCACTTTCCATCCGTCACCTGCGTAAAGTTTATAAAGGCGGGACTGTCGCCGTCGACGACCTGTCGCTCGAGATAGCCCCGGGCGATTTTTTCGGCTTTTTAGGGCCGAACGGCGCGGGGAAATCGACCACCATCCATTGCGTCACGGGCATAGCTACCATTACCTCCGGTACTATCGAGGTGTTCGGTATCGACGCGGTGAAGAACTATCGCGAAGCGCGCCGCCGCATCGGTCTCAGCCCGCAGGAATTCAATGTCGACACCTTCGCCAGTTGCATCCAGATTCTGGACTGGATGGGCGGCTATTTCGGCATGAGCCGCGCCGAGCGCAAGGAACGCGCCGACATGCTGATCCGGAAATTCGATCTGGTGCCGCATGCCAAAAAGCAGTTTCGCGAACTTTCCGGTGGATTGAAGCGCCGCGTGGTGCTGGCGCGCGCGCTGATCCACGACCCCGATCTCCTCATTCTCGACGAGCCGACTGCCGGTGTGGATGTCGAACTGCGGCGCGATCTGTGGCGTTACCTCCAGGAATTGAATACGGAAGGCAAGACGATCCTGCTTACTTCGCATTATCTGGAAGAGGTCGAACGTCTCTGCCGCAACATTGCTATCGTTGCGCGTGGCCGCATTGTGCAAAATGGACCGAAACACGAATTCTTCACCGAACCGGGCGGGCTTGAAGCGGCCTATTTGCGCGCCACCGGCGCCACGCCGGAGCATATAGCTGCTGGGGCTGGGCGATGACCGTCAACTGGACCGGACTTTGGACAATCATCCGCCGGGAAATGTCCCGGCTCATGCGCGTGCCGATTCAGGCGTTCGTGGCGCCGTGGATTTCCGCGCTCCTGTTTATATTCATCTTCGGTTATGTCGTGGGCGGGCGCATCTCCACCATCGGCGGCCACCGCTATCTCGAATTCGTGCTGCCTGGTGTGGTCATGCTCAACGTGGTCAATGCCGCGTTCCTGCAATCGACGTCGCAGGTCTATTTCTCCCGCTTTCTCCGGTATGTGGAGGAAACGCTCGTTTCTCCGCTATCCTATGCGGAAATGATTGCCGGCGTTCTGGTTCCTGTCATCATTCGCTCGGTGATCACGGCCGTCGGCATCCTGATCATCGCCGCCGTCTTCGGCGCATCGTCCGTTCAAGGCATCGGCGAGTTCGTATTCTGGGTGGTCGGCGTTTCCGCGGCGTTCGGACTGCTTGGAAACATTGTCGGCCTCTGGGCCAAGAATTTCGAGCAGCTCACCATTCTCAACGTGTTCTTCATCACGCCGCTTTCCTTCGTGGGAGGGGTGTTCAATACCATTGAGATGTTGCCGCCGTGGCTGCGCTGGATGGCCTGGGCCAATCCGTTTTTCTATTTCATCAACGGCCTGCGTCATTCGATGATCGGCTTCACGGAAGCGCCGGAAGCACTGGGCATCGGCGTCACGCTTATGTTGGCCGCGATTATGTTTGCGTTTGTGTTGCGGCTATACTCGACGGGGTTTGGCTTAAGGGAATGAAATGAAACAGCGAAACGCGACCGCGGCGATCGTGGGGGCGGGGGATTATATCGGTTCCGCCATCGCCAGGCGTTTCGCTGCCGAGGGCTACACGATCTTCGCCGGCCGCCGCACGGCGGACAAACTCGCCGCCCTCAAACAACAGATCGAATCGGAAGGCGGCAAATGCTTCGCCCGCGGTCTCGATGCGCGGAAGGAAGAAGACATCACATCCTTCCTGAACGAAGCCGATGCGCACGCCCCGCTCGAAGTGTGCATTTTCAATCCCGGCGCGAACGTCAATTTCCCGATTCTGGAAACCACTGAGCGCGTGTTCCGCAAGGTGTGGGAAATGGCGTGTTATGGCGGTTTTCTGACGGGGCGCGAAGCCGCGCGTCTCATGTTGCCGCATGGCAAGGGCACCATCCTCTTCACCGGCGCCACTGCGTCCCTTCGCGGCGGCATTGGCTATGCGGCGTTCGCCAGCGCGAAATTCGGCCTGCGCGCAGTTGCGCAAAGCATGGCGCGCGAATTGGGTCCGAAGAACATCCACGTCGCCCATCTTATCATCGACGCTGGCGTCGATACCGCTTTCGTGCGCGAGCGCATCAGGGCGCGCGGCGGCGAACAGGCGGTGGCCAATATCCAGCCCGATCAATTGATGAATCCGGAATCTGTCGCCAACGCCTATTGGATGCTGCACAGCCAGACGCGCGACGGCTGGACATTCGAACTCGACCTCCGCCCCTACAAGGAGACCTGGTGATGCCGCGCGTCGAATTCCTGTTCGATTTCGGAAGTCCCAACGCCTATCTCGCCCACCAGGTGATCCCTGAAATCGAAGCACGCACCGGCTCGCAATTCGAATATGTGCCCATTCTCTTGGGCGGCATCTTCAAGGCGACCGGCAACCAGTCCCCGATGACCGCCTTCGGTCACATCAAAAACAAGCTGCAGTACGAACAGCTCGAGACCGCGCGCTTTATCAGGAAACACAACATCGCCCGCTTCCGTTTCAACCCGTTCTTTCCGGTGAACACGCTTTCGCTCATGCGCGGAGCGGTGGCGGCGCAGAAGATGGGCATACTGCCGCGTTATGCCGATGCCGTTTTCCATCACATGTGGGAAGAGCCCAAGAAGATGGACGATCCGGCGGTGATCCGCGCAGCCCTCCTTGAGTCCGGTCTCGATGCCGATGCGATTCTCGCTGCCGCGCAAACGCCGGAGATCAAGCAGGGCCTTATGGACAACACTGAAAGTGCGGTCGCGCGCGGGGCGTTCGGCGCGCCGACTTTTTTCGTCGGCGGCGAGATATTTTTCGGCAAAGACCGCCTGCCCGATGTGGAAGCGGAAATTCGCCGTCAGGCGGGCTAGATTTCTCCATTGATCAACCGTCAGGTTCCCGAAAGGTGCGGCGGGTTGCCTTCCTGCGGTTGCCGAGGGTAAGTCTGCCCCTCATATCCGGGCGCGAGCGGTGCCGCTTGTCTCCGGTTCCCAATGAATACAAAGGGTTCTTGCGTATGCGTTTGTTTTCAGGTTTTTGCCTCGCTCTTGTCTTTGCCAGCTCGGCCGTCGCGGCCGAAAAACCTATCCAGCTTGGCCGTTTCAAGGACTGGTCGGCTCTGACTGCCGGCTCCGGCGCGGACAAGACCTGCTATGCGGTGTCCCAGCCCGTGGCGAGCGATCCCAAGGGCGTGACGCGCGGCCAGGCCTATTTCCTCATCAGCGATTTTCCCTCGCGCAAGGTGAAGGCCGAGCCGCAGATCGTTCCCGGCTATGCCTATCCGGCCAACGGCACTGTTAGCGTGACGGTAGGCTCGGACAAATGGACGTTCTTCACCAAGAACGAAGGCGACAATGGCGGCGCTTGGCTCAAGTCGCGCGATGATGAAGCCAAACTCGTCGCCGCCATGCAGAAGGGCAGCCGCATGGTGGTCACCGGTACCTCCGCGCGCGGCACGACAACGACCGACGCATACTCCCTCTCCGGCATCACCGCCGCCCTTCAGAAGGCCCACGCCGAGTGCAAGATGTGAAACCATCGCTGATCGGCCTGACTCAGGACGAATTGAAGACGGCGCTCGTTGAAGCGGGCGTCGAGCCCAAAGCCGCGCCCATGCGCGTGCGCCAGTTGTGGAACTGGATCTATGTCCATGGCGCGCGCGATTTCGCTGCCATGACGAATCTGTCGAAGGATTTCCGCGCGCTGCTGACGGATCGCTTTACGCTTTCGCGGCCGGAAACGGTGACCGAACAGATTTCGAACGATGGCACGCGTAAATGGCTGTTGCGCGCCGGCCCTGGAATCGAATTCGAGACCGTTTTCATTCCCGAACCCGGCCGCGGAACGCTTTGCGTCTCCAGCCAGGTCGGCTGCACGCTCAACTGCCGCTTCTGCCACACCGGCACGCAGAGACTCGTGCGCAATCTTACGTCCAACGAAATCGTGGGCCAGGTGATGATAGCCCGCGATGCTCTGGGCGACTGGCCAAGTACAGGTGAAAACCGCCGCATCACCAACGTGGTGATGATGGGCATGGGCGAACCGCTCTACAATTTCGACAATGTGAAGTCCGCACTCTCCATCGTCGCCGATGGCGATGCGCTCGCGCTCTCCAGGCGCCGCGTCACGTTGTCGACCGCCGGCGTCGTCCCCATGATCCCGCGTGCGGGTGAGGAAATCGGTTCTGCGCTTGCCATTTCTTTGCATGCCGTCCGCAACGGCATCCGCGACGTCATCGTGCCGCTCAACAAGAAATATCCGATCGAAGAATTGCTTGCCGCCTGCCGCGCCTATCCGGGCCTGTCGAATGCGCGCCGTATCACCTTCGAGTATGTGATGCTCAAGGGGGTGAACGATTCGCTGGCCGATGCGCGCGAGTTGGTGAAGATCATTCGCGGCATTCCGGCCAAGATCAACCTAATCCCGTTCAATCCCTGGCCCGGCGCGCCCTATGAGTGCAGCGATTGGGATCAGATCGAGAAATTCGCCGAGATCGTGAATCGCGCGGGCTACGCCTCGCCCGTGCGCACGCCGCGCGGCCGGGACATCATGGCGGCGTGCGGCCAGCTCAAAAGCGAAAGCGTGAAGCAGCGCGCAAGCGAGCGCATGGCTGAACTCGAATCCGCTGCTCTAGCGCATATGCCAGACTGACGTGCAACCCATACAGTTGCACGCTATACTTGTTTCGCGAATCGATTGGGGCATAGGGCTATGGCTGTCAAATCTCGGTCCAAAAAGAAATCTTCCAGAAAGTCAGCTAAGAAATTGACAACCAAGCGGGCCGCGAAACGCAAAGGCACTACGAGACCTCCGCGCAAAGCTCGCAAGTAATGCCAAAGAAACCCCGGCAACCGGGTATTAAGCTTCAGGATGTTTGGGGCTTCTACGACGCGTATAATAAGTCGGTAAACGAGATTTCGCGTCAGGTTTCCTACGCGGGAATAGCGTTGATCTGGGTGTTTAAGATTTCGTCTCCCGATGGGATACGCATACCAAAACAGCTTTTCGTCGCGGCGTTTCTGCTTGGTCTTTGCATTGTATTTGATTTCCTACAGTACGTGATTGGTTCCATTACGTACCAGATTTACGGCAGTTACAAAGAAAAAAGGGTATCTGAAAACGAAGCCTTTCAGCAGCCGAATTGGCTGCTGATGCCGATGGACGGGCTGTTTTTTTTGAAGATTACCGCTGCCGTCGCAGGCTACGTGTTCATTTTGGAGTATTTGAATTCCAACATTCACTGGCTGTAACTACCATCCGCTGTTGAGGATCGTATCGATGGTCGGCGCGAACCATACGTCTTTGCCGCGATTGCTTTCCCGCACCAGCGCGCGCAAGGCCTCGCTCTTCGATGTGTAAGGCGATATGTCCCCGATAATGGCAAACCTGCAGCGATAGTTCCGGAATTTTTGCAGCACGTCGCCTGCAAAGCCGTTGCGC
>DASZRY010000073.1:0-11023 GCA_035548975.1 Rhizomicrobium sp. | reverse complement strand
TCGCCGGCATGGAGCTCGGCGGCGGGGCCTCCCAATTGGTCCAGTCGATCCAGCTTTGCGAAACCTTGTCGGTGCCGACATTGACGTCCTTGCTGAAGGGAACGATCGAGACCTTCACGTCGCCGTCGTTGGCTGCAGCGTTCTGGAGCATCTGGAGCAGATTGTGCGTCGCCTGCTTCAACGCGTAGATCTTCGATGTCGTCAGCGGCGTCGTGCAAGGCTGGCTTCCCGGCTCGCACATCGATCCGGTGTTGTCGAGCACCAGCGCCACCCACAATTTCGTCTGACCCCAGGTGATCTGCGAGGACGCCCCCACGCTCATCGTGTCGATGCCCACGATCCGCATCAATATCGTCGGCATCGCCACGCTGGTGGTGAGCGTGATCGTCTGCGATCCTGCGGGGCGTGTCAGCGTGACTGGTTCGGGCACGCCATATTGGGATGTGTCGACGGTATAGTTTTGATTGAAGTATTCGCGCGCCAAGCTCTGCATTTGATCCTGCGTCAGGCTGGGCTGGCTGCCGACGGCGAGGCCCGCCGCATCCAGCGCCGCGCCCAGACGCGCGCGCGTGATCATCGCACGCGACATGTCGAGGCCCACACCCACCGCAAGGCAGATCGGAATCAGCGACAGGCCGAAAATCATCGCGATGTTGCCGCGATCGGCCCTGGCAAAACGCCGCAAACCGGTTATCACGTTGCGCAATACGATGCCGACACGCATCCCCAGCTCCGATACATCCGATACGGCTTGCATTATCGGGTATGCCAGTGAAGATTCGCTTTCGATCCGTTCTTTTGGTTACGGCCCGGTTACCATGGCCCGTCCAACTTGCGTCAAAATAAACCATGATGAACGAAGCGTTGCGGAAATCGCCCGGATTATCCGCAAATATTAATCGTAGAGTTGTCCCGATAACGCTTCCTTCATCACGCTTCGCCCTTTCGCTTCGTTTTCAAGCAAGCCCGCGTTAAGGAAAGCTGCAAATTGGGACGCCGTCCGCGCGAAACGAAATGCTGGTGCCGGGTACATTCGCTTCGAAATTGAAGAATCTGCGCAAACGCGTGCGCGAGGACTCGCGCCGCGGCTCCGCGGCAATCGAGTTCGCAATGATCGCGCCGGTCTTCTTTCTCTTTCTGTTTGGCGTCATCGAGACCGGCGTGATCTATTTCGCTCAGTCCACGCTCACCAACGCGGTGGAGGACGCAGCGCGCGCCGTGCGCACGGGACAGCTCAAGGGCACGCTGACCGCCGACGAGATGAGGACGGCGGTGTGCAATGAGTTCGCCTCCTCGCAGGACGGCACGCGATTGGGGCTGATGAGCTGGCAGACCTGCATGAATACGCTGCAGGTCGACATGCGCGTGTTCGACGGCTTCTCGGGCGCATCGTATCCGAACGTCATCACCGCGGACGGCAATCTCGACGTGAACAACATGACGGTACAGGCGACGGATGCCTGCAAGGTGGTGCTGTTCCGCGCCTATTATCCCTGGCACATACTGACGCCTTTCCTGGCGCCGCTGATGTCGAACATGCCAAGCGGGACCGACGTGCTTCTGGGCGCGGCGCAGGCCTTCCGCACCGAACCCTATCCCGACGCCACACGGCAGGCGACCGCGCTATGCTGAAACGCGCCCGCATTCTCAAAACCGCCCAAGGCGGCATGGCAGCCGTGGAGTTCGCGTTGATCGCGCCGGTGATGGTGGCCCTGTTCTTCGGCCTGGTGGAAGTGTGCAACGCGTTGAGCGCGCACCAGAAGGTGACCTCGGTCGCTTCCACAGCGGCGGACCTCACCGCGCAGGCGACGACTGTGAGCACCTCCGACCTGAACGATATCTTCGCGGCGTCGTCGGCCATCATGTCGCCGTTCTCGCTCAATAACATCTCGATCGTCGTGACCAGCATCGCAGGAGACGGCAACCGCAACGAAGGAACGGTTCTGTGGAGCCAGACCAACGGACATGGAACGGCCCATGCGGTCGGCTCCACGATCACCATCGGCGATCCCTCGACCCTTTCGGCCTCCGATCAGGGTCTGTTGCCGGCGAGCTGCACCAGTTCGGCCCAATGCACGATCATCCTTGCCGAGGTGAGCTACAATTACGAATCGCCCTACGGCAAATTCATCGTGGGGCAGCTCGACATGACGGACCTTTTCTACAGCAAGCCGCGCCGGGTGGTGTCGGTCACCTGCTCGGACTGCGCCGGCTGATCCTCAATCATCCGGGTTTGCGCGAGCGCATCAATCCTTCCTGCGCCACCGAAGCGACAAGAACGCCCGCGCGCGTATAGATCGCGCCGCGGTTGAAGCCGCGCGCGCCGGACGCGCTGGGGGCATCCTGCGCATAGAGCAGCCATTCGTCGGCACGGAACGGGCGGTGAAACCACATCGCGTGATCGATGCTGGCCATCTGGATGGAACGGTCGAACCAGCCGATGCGGTGAGGCCGCGTCGCGGTATCGAGAAGCGTCATGTCCGAGGCATAGGCAAGTAAGCACTGATGCAGCGACAGATCGTCCGGCAGCTTATCCCTCGCGCGGAACCACACGCGCTGGTGCGGTTCGCGTTTTTTGGGCTGGAAGAATTCCACCGGCTCGACATGGCGCATCTCTATCGGCTGGGGGCGCGTGAACCAGCTGCGTTCTTCCTCCGGCAATCTGCCGGCGACTTCCGCCCGCAATTCCTCTTCAGTGCGCAAGGTTTCGGGATCGGGCGATTGCGGCATGTCGAACTGGTGTTCGAAGCCTTCCTCCACCGTCTGAAATGAGGCGGCCATTGTGAAGATCTGATGACCGTGCTGGATCGCCACCACGCGGCGCGAGGTGAAACTTGCGCCGTCGCGGCTGCGGTCGACTTCATAGAGGATCGGCACTTTGGGATCGCCGCCGCGCAGGAAATAGGCGTGCAGCGAATGGCAGACGCGATTTTCAACCGTGCGATAAGCCGCCACGAGCGCCTGACCCAGCACCTGGCCGCCGAAGACGCGCTGCATGCGGTCCTTTGGCGAGACGCCGCGGAAGATGTTGACCTCGATCGGTTCCAGATCGAGCAGATCGAGTACATCGTCGAGAGCGGATTTTTCGGAAGCGTTCATAAAAGTCACATAATGCGAGGCTTGAAAGGGTGCAAGACGAGGGAATCGCGTCGCGTCCTGCCGGGCGCGGCCCTACCGCCGCTCAAGTCCCGGGAAAGAGGCACCGAAAGACGCCATGGCACAATCACTTCTAGCCACCGCCGCGCATCAGGAGCCGGCCACCACGCGGCGCGGCGCTATGGAGCGCCTTTTCACGCTGATGTTCAGGGGATTTGTCTATAACCAGATCTGGGAAGATCCCGATATCGATCTCGAAGCGCTTGCGCTGGAACCGCATCACCGCCTGATCACCATTGCCTCGGGCGGCTGCAACATACTGAACTATCTGGCCGCCGATCCCGCGAAGATCATCGCTGTCGACCTCAACCCCAATCACATCGCGTTTACCCGCCTCAAGATCGCCGCACTTGCCCATCTGCCGTCCTACGAATCGTTCTTCCGCTTCTACGGATGCGGCAACGATGCGGCCAACCGCGATGCCTATGATGAAATCATCAAGCAGCGCCTCGATCCCGAGACCCGCGCCTATTGGGACAAGCGCGTGCGCCTGAAAGGCCGCCGCATCGACATGTTCGCGCACGATCTCTACCGCTACAGCCTATTGGGCAGATTCATCGGCCTGCTTCACGCCGTCGCCCGCCTGCATGGCAAGAGGCTTGCGCCGCTGCTCGATTCGCGCACGCTCGCCGAACAGCGCGAAGCCTTCGAGCGCATCGTCGCGCCCTTGTTCGACAGCCGTCCGGTGCGCCTTCTGTCGCGTTCGCCCGTTTCGCTCTACGCGCTGGGAATTCCGCCCGCCCAATACGATGAGCTGGTCGCCTCCTCCAGCGGCAATCCGGTTTCGGTGTTGCGCGAAAGAGTGGAGCGGCTCGCTTGCGATTTTCCGATCAAGGACAATTATTTCGCCTGGCAGGCGTTCGGGCGCGGTTACGATACCGAGCGCCGGGAGGCCGTGCCCGACTATCTGCGCAAGGAGACCTACGAAAAGATCCGCGCGCGGACGGACCGCATCGAAACCCACCTTGCCTCGCTCACCGATTTTCTCAAGAGCCACGATGCGCGCGCGCTCCATCGCTACGTCCTGCTCGACGCACAGGACTGGATGACGCCCGACCAGCTCGCCGCGCTCTGGACGGAGATCGACCGCACCGCGCACGAAACCGACGCGCGCGTGATCTTCCGCACGGCCGGCGCCGATTCGCCGCTGCCGCGCAAATTGCCGCCCGAACTGCTCTCGCCCTGGCGCTATCTGGAGGAGGAAAGCAACGCCTGGCACGCGCGCGACCGTTCATCGATCTATGGCGGCTTCCACGTCTATGTGCGTGCGGCATGACCGAACACGGGCCGGCCACTCATGCCGAGGCGATGGACCGGATCTACCGGACGCAGCGGCGCTTCTACGATCTCACCCGCAAATATTACCTCTTCGGGCGCGACCGGCTGATCGGGAACCTTGGACTTGAGCCGGGGCAGACCCTGGCCGAGATCGGCTGCGGCACGGCCCGCAATCTCATTGCCATCGCAAGGCGTTATCCCGGCGCCAAGCTCTATGGGCTCGATGCTTCGTCCGAGATGCTCAAGACGGCGGATGCGGCGGTCCGGCGCTCCGGCCTGTCGGACCGGATTGGGTTGGCCCAAGGTTACGCCGAAATGCTGAGCCCGCAGACCTTCGGTTTAGATAAACCACTGAATCATATAGTCTTTTCCTACAGCCTGTCGATGATACCGGACTGGCGGGGGGCACTTGCGGCAGCAGCAGGAGCGCTTGGGCCCGATGGCCTCGTTCACATGGTCGACTTTGGTGACCTCAAGGGCCTGCCCCGGCCGGCGGAGGCCATGCTCAGGGCGTGGCTCAACAAATTTCAGGTTGTACCGCGCGATTGCCTGCTTGCGGCCCTTGAATCGCGTGAGAGGGGGACATCCCGGCGCCTTCAACTGCTGCCGGGACGTTATTCTTTTGTTGCTTCTGCGGGCCGGGACGACCCGATTCTGCAGTCGGGATAGATTGTTGCAGGCTGGTCACAGGCTTGCGCCAATCTCCCCGGCCCGAACCGCAAAACCAATGTGAATCATGGACAACCGCCTGAGATATTCGGCACATTTGCAATTGCGTACCGGCCAAAACCGGACGACTGGCGGGTTCTCCTGTCCGTCGAACATTCAACAGCGAGGGAAAATAATGAAGCTCCGTTTGATCGCCTTGGCTGGCGCCGCTGCGCTTGCCATCTCGACCCCGGCGCTCGCCGGAAGCGAGACGGGCTGGTACTTCACGATCGGTGCCGGCTGGGATCAACTGCAGGATGTGAAGGTCACGTCGCCGTCTGTTCCTGGCGCAGAAGACGAGGCTCCGTTCAACAACAGTGCGGTTGTCGTTGGCGGCGTCGGCTACAAGCTGGACAGCATCCCGATCCGCATCGAAGCGGAAATCGGCTACGACTCGCACGGCATCAACGGCGATGCGATCGACACGGCGTTGTCGGATTTCAGTGGTTTCCTGCCATCCAATTTCGGCGTGCACGGATCGGCCTCGCTGCTTTCGGGCATGGTCAATGCGATCTACGACGTTCCGCTGACGCCTCATCTCGATCTGTCTCTCGGCGCCGGTATCGGTGCGGGCAGCCTGCGTACCGACATCCGTGAAATTTCTACGGGCGGGACCATCGCTTGCTGCGGCAACACCGGCTTCATGTGGCAGGCAATTGGCGGCCTGTCCTGGCAGGTCGGCGATCAGTGGGATCTGTTCGGCGAATATCGCTTCCGTCAGGCTCACATCGACGGAACGTATGGCTCCGATTTCGGTGTGCCGATTCACGTGAACAACGCGAACGAGCACATCATCATGGCCGGCCTGCGGTTCTATCTGGAAGGTCCTCCGCCTCCCCCGCCGCCGCCACCACCGCCTCCTCCGCCACCTCCGCCGCCGCCACCTCCTCCGCCGCCTCCGCCGCCGGTCAAGACGTTCATCGTCTTCTTCGACTTCGACAAGTCGGATCTGACCGCGGAAGCGCAGCAGGTCGTGACCGAAGCTGTGAAGACGGCGAAAGCCAACAACATCGTGAAGGTGGTCATCACCGGCCATACCGACACGGTTGGCTCGCACCGCTACAACCAGGGACTCTCCGAACGCCGCTCGGCTTCGGTGAAGGATGCGATGGTCGCGCAGGGCATGGACGGTTCGCAGATCGCGACCTCCGGCAAGTCCTTCGACGATCCGCTCGTGCCGACTGGTCCGGGCGTCCGCGAACCGCAGAACCGGCGCGCGGTGATCGTCCTGGGTGACGGTTCGGGCACGTAAGTCCGGGCTTCACCAGCCAAGACAAGAAAGGGCGGACCTTTTGGGGTCCGCCCTTTTTCTTTGTCTGCGCTACTAAGTCTGCGCTACTGAGCCGAAAAGCCCGCGCGGCCAAATCGCATCCTGCGCGCAGCGATCGAAGATGCGCGTCCGTTCAATTTTGCGAAATCGCGGAAAGCAAAGTCCGTCAGTTCGACGGGTAGGCCACGGAGGACGTACCTTCCGGCCGCTTCCAGATGGGGCTGTTTGCACCATCGGAACCTGCGACCGCGGTGCCGCCGAGATCGGCAGGTTTCGGCGTGGGTACGATGCCGGGTGTGCCGATGGATGCAGCCGCGCCTTTAAGCCCGATTGCCACCCGGATGTTGCAGGAGCTGAACGGGTTCGTTTCCTGCACCTCGACGCCCGATACGAAATTGGCGAGCGTCGGCTTTTGCGGCGCGAGCGCGGCGTCGAACACCGCCCGGGCCGCGGCGCAATAGCCCGGATTGTCGTGAATGCTGCGCATCGATGAATCGTTGGCGAGCCGCGTCTTGAAGGCGTGATACTCGCGCTCGCCGCCGCGGCCATAAAATCGCTTGAACATCCTCATGAGGTCCGCATCGGATTTGCGCAGTTCGCTGGCATAGCCCCGCTGGAAAGCGTTGAAATTGGCAACCGCATTGCAGGTCAGCGCCGCCACCATCAATTGCTGCTGGATCGACGCGGCCTGGATCGCTGTGACTTCGTTGTCCCTGGCGCAAGGGGGCGCGGCTGCGGCCTGACCGCAGATCGCCGCCTGGCCCACAGCCCATGCAAACGCGCAAGCCCCCATCCTCAAGGTACGTCCCATCCCGGCTGCCCATTTTTGTGCTACGGGCGTCAGCATAGCATGATCCGGTGCGTGCTTTCGATTCCCCCGCCTGACAGATGGCCGCAGAAATGGGCGAAAAACGAATTCCGGGAACTGTCGATCTCTCCGACGAGCCCATCTATTGGGATTTTCGGGAAACGATGTCCTATGCGGATTATCTCAATTTGCCGCAACTTCTCACGGCCCAGAAGCCCTTGACGGATCGCCATGACGAAATGCTGTTCATCGTCATCCACCAATCGAGCGAACTCTGGATGAAACTTTGCCTGCACGAACTTGCAGGCGCGATTTCCGCGATCCGGCGCGACGAGCTGGGCGCGGCCTTCAAGATGATGGCGCGTATCGCGCGCATTCAGGCGAACCTGATCCAATCGTGGGAAATCCTTTCGACCATGACGCCCTTCGACTATGCGGGTTTCCGGGAAAGCCTGGGCAAGAGTTCGGGCTTCCAGTCGTTCCAGTATCGCATGCTCGAATACCGGCTGGGCAACAAGACAGCCGAAATGGCGCGCGTGTTCGATTCCCACCCCGAAATCGCCGCACAAGTGAGAACCGCGCTCGAAGAGCCCAGCGTCTACGACGAGTCGCTCGCGCTATTGGCGCGCCGCGGATTTGCCGTGCCGGAAGAAATACTCAAGCGCGATTTCTCAAAGCCATACCGCGCCGACCCGCGCGTCACCGAAGCCTGGCGTTCGGTCTATCGCGACGTCGAAACGCATTGGGACTTGTACGAGCTTGCCGAGAAGCTGGTCGATCTGGAATACCGCTTTCATTTGTGGCGCTTCAGCCATATGAAAACGGTGGAACGGATCATCGGCCACAAGCCGGGCACCGGCGGATCGAGCGGTGTGTCTTATCTGAAAAAGGCGCTGGATCTTACTTTCTATCCCGAGCTGTGGGCCGTCCGGACGGAAATCTGAACTGGAGAAAAGATTGGGTGCGCTTTCGCATATTCGCGTTTTGGATTTGAGCCGCGTCCTGGCTGCACCCTGGGCCACGCAGATCTTGGGCGATCTCGGCGCCGAAGTGATCAAGATCGAAAAGCCCGGCGAAGGCGACGAGACGCGTCATTTCGGTCCGCCCTTTCTGAAGGACGCAAACGGCAACAAGGCCGATGCAACCTATTTCCTCACCGCCAACCGCAACAAGAAATCGGTGGCCATCGATTTTTCGCAAGCCCAAGGCGCAGCACTGGTGAAACGCCTCGCGCGCCGCGCCCATGTCGTCGTCGAAAACTACAAGACAGGCGGCCTTGCGAAATACGGCCTCGATTACCCTTCGCTCGCCGCGGAAAATCCCGGCCTCATCTATTGTTCGCTCACCGGCTTCGGACATGACGGGCCTTATGCGAACCGCGTCGGCTACGACTACATCATCCAGGGTATGGGCGGATTGATGAGTATCACCGGCCAGCCGGACGGATCGCCCGGCGCAGAACCCATGAAAGTGGGCGTGGCGGTGAGCGATCTGGTCGCGGGACTTTACTCGGCCGTCGCCATTCTTGCCGCCCTCATCCATCAATCGCGCACCGGCGAAGGTCAATCCATCGACATGGCGCTTTTCGATTGCCAGGCCGCCGGCCTTGCCAATCAGGCCGCGAACTATCTGGCGGGCGGAATGGTGCCGAAGCGGCTGGGCAACGCCCATCCCAACATCGTTCCCTATCAGGTGTTCGAAACGAAGGACGGCCACCTGATCTTCGCCGCCACCAACGAGGCGCAGTTCCGCCGTTTCGTGCGCGCGGCAAAGCTTGAAAGCCTGTTCGCCGATAAAAAATTTTCCAGCAACGCCGCGCGCGTCGCCCATCGCGACGAACTGATCGCAATCCTCAAGCCGATCTTCGCCACGCGCACGAGCAAGGAATGGACCGACCTTCTGGAAGGCGCGAACGTGCCATGCGGGCCGATTAACCGCGTGGATCAGGTGTTTTCCGACCCGCAGGCCATAGCGCGCGGATTGACCATCTCCATGCAACATGCCGCGGCGGGCCCGATCGACCTGGTGGCAAGTCCCTTGCGGCTCGCCAGAACACCGCCCGAATACCGCCTGCCGCCGCCGGTTCTGGGCGAACATACCGATGACGTGCTGCAAAACGTGCTGGGGCTTGACGGCAAGGCCATGGAAGACCTGCGTGCAAAGTCGGTGATAGGCTAGGGATCGCCGAACCGTTTCGCGAGTTTCCTTCCGATGATCTGTGCCTCGCGTTCACGCGCGAGCAGATCGTTCGTCATTATCCGGAATTGGATGGCTGAATACCGGGCCAATTAATCATCTTCCAAAGTTGCGATAGCGCAACGAGACGGCAAGGCGCAGCGTTTATCCTAGCGATGGTCCAAAGGCCTGCCCGCGATGCGTGCGCACCGGACATTGCCGCTGTTTCTGTTTTTTGCTGCCGCGCTTGCCGGCATTCCCGCTGCGGCCTTGGGCGAGCCGATTGGCTGGCAGGATCAGCGCATGGCGGCATTCCAATTGCCCGGCCGTTCCATGCCGATGCTGCGGCTTCTTTCCCGCAATCATGACGCCGGCCGGGGAGACTCCGACGACGTGTTCCGGCTGGGCAGGGATATTACAGTCCGCAGCGGCCGGGCCTATTTGTTCCAGTCCCGGAACGAGGGCTTCCCGGAGGCGAGGATGTCTGGGACGCTGGACGGCAAGGGCTTCCACCTGATCCTGTCATGGCCGCCATGACGGAACGCGCCGCGAGCGCACTTTTCTAACCGTTGCGCATACAGTATGTGTCCGCGCCCCGGCATGCGGCCGGGCTGGAGAAAGAATATGTCGTACAAAGTCGCTGTCGTCGGTGCGACCGGCAATGTGGGCCGGGAGATGCTGGACGTGCTGGCCGAGCGCCAGTTCCCCGCAAGCGAAGTCGTGGCGCTGGCCTCTACGCGGTCGGTCGGCACGGATGTTTCGTTCGGCGACAAGACGCTGAAGGTGAAGGCGCTCGACTATTACGACTTCAAGGGCACCGACATCTGCCTGATGAGCGCGGGCGGGAAGATCTCCAAGGAATGGTCGCCCAAGATCGCCGGCCAGGGCTGCATCGTCATCGACAATTCCTCGCAATGGCGGATGGATCGCGACGTTCCGCTGGTCGTGCCGGAAGTGAATGCGTCCGCGCTCGACGAAATCAAGAAGGGCATTATCGCAAATCCCAACTGCTCGACGGCGCAGCTTGTGGTCGCGCTGAAGCCGCTGCATGACGCAGCGAAGATCAAGCGCGTGGTCGTGGCCACCTATCAATCGGTATCGGGCGCGGGCAAGGAGGCGATGGACGAGCTCTTCCGCCAGACGCGCGCGGTGTTCGTGGCCGATCCGATCGAGAAGGTGAAATTCACCAAACAGATCGCCTTTAACGTGATCCCGCATATCGACGTTTTCCTGGATTCCGGCTTCACCAAGGAAGAATGGAAGATGATGGTTGAGGTGCAGAAGATTCTCGATCCCGATATCCAGCTTGTGGCGACGTGTGTGCGCGTGCCGGTGTTCATCGGGCATTCCGAAGCGATCAATATCGAATTCGAAAATCCGATCACGGCCGAAAAAGCACGCAGCATTCTGCGCGAGGCGCCGGGCGTACTTGTCGTCGACAAGCGCGAGGACGAAGGCTATGTCACGCCGGTGGAATGCGCGGGCGAAGACGCAACCTATGTGTCGCGCATCCGCCGCGACCCCACGGTCGAGCATGGGCTTTCCATGTGGGTCGTCTCCGACAATCTGCGCAAAGGCGCGGCGCTCAACGCGGTGCAGATCGCCGAGTGCCTGATCAACCGGAAGAT
>DASZRY010000072.1:0-5153 GCA_035548975.1 Rhizomicrobium sp. | reverse complement strand
GGAGATCTGTCTATTCTCTTCCGACTTCCCCCATGTCGAAGGCGGGCGCAATCCGCTCAAGCGTTTCAACGAGTCGCTCACCGGCATCCCGCCGCGGGCGGTGGAACGCTTCTATTGCGACAATTTCATCGACCTGATGGGGGAGGGACTTGCCGCCGATCTCAGGCGTCCGGCCAGGCTTGCGGCGGCTTGAACCCCGGAAGAATATTCCGTATATTACGTAAGTTCCGTAACTTGCGGGTAGCACATGGTGAAGGTTTCCTCTGCCGAATTCCAGAAGAATTTCGGCCGTTATCAAGATGTTGCATTGAAGGAACCCGTGATGGTGACGCGCAATGGGCGGGAGCGCACGGTCCTTCTGTCGATCGACGAATATGACCGCCTCAAGCGCCGCGACCGCCGGGTGATGACGCTCGACGATTTCACCGATGAAGATATTGCGGCCATTGAGCAGGCCGAGATTCCGCCGGAGGCGGCTCAGTACAATCATGAAGTCGAATGACGACAGGCAATTTTCCGGAACCTCAACCCGGCCTCGTCATTCGCTATTGCTATCTCTGGCACTCGGAATTCGCGGCAGGACGCGAGGAAGGCGTCAAGGACAGACCCTGCGCTATTGTCGTTGCATTGGCGAATAGGCATGGAAAGAAAGTCGTGACGGTGGTGCCGGTCACACATTCGGTGCCGTCAGATCCATCCTTCGCTTTGGAGTTGCCGCCCGCTGTGAAGAAGCGTCTTGGCCTTGACGAAAATCCTTCCTGGATTGTTCTGGCGGAAGCAAATCAGTTTGTCTGGCCAGGTCCGGATTTGCGTTGGCCTCCGAACGCCGATGCAGGCGATGTGGCATATGGACTATTGCCTGAAATTCTGTACCACAGAATGAAAGAGCGATTTCTCGAATTGCTCCGCACGCGCAAGGCCCGGTTGGTTCATCGCAATTGAAAAAACAAAAAACCCGCCGCTCTTGCGACGGGTTTTTCGCATATGCCGAATGCTATGGCACATATTTCAGGTGCAGCGCGCCGATACCGGCCGCCACATTCAGGCCCGTATTGCCTTCGATCGAAAGCGGCTGCAGCGTGATGGACTTGTCGAAGCCGCCGACAAGCGCATTCGCCGAAGCGCCGACGCCGACGGAAGCGCCCGCCGTCACGCCGGCATAGCTGCCTTCGAGTGCGCCCGGCTTGATGTCGGAAGTCGGCGCGATCACTGCCCAGACCATCACGCCGCCTTCGGTGTATCCGATATCGACGCCGAACTTGTCGATGCTGCCTTCATAATGTTCGCCGTGACTTTTGTTGGGGCGATAATTGCAGCGGATGTCCTTCGACGAACCGAACACAAAGCCCCAGCCGCTCGCCACGTTGCAGGTCAGCGTGCCGACCTTCACGCCGCCTGCGGCCGAAGCGGGCGCCGCAAATGCAACGGCCGCCGCAGCGACGACGGCAGCACTCAAGAATTTCTTCGACATGCAATCAGCTCCTTTTGTGGTGAAAGGTATTTTCCCAGACGATAACGCTCGCTCTCCCGATATTGGGCCGGTTGCCAGGGCCGCACCCGGTGGGCGAGCCGGGATCATATCCCGTCCGCCGGGTCAGAGAACGTATCCGCCCCGCCAATGTTCCCGAATCCCGTACAATTGTTCCATTACAACCGTGCATAAGTGCCGGCCTTGAAACGGCCTGTTGCCGCCCTAGCGCAAAAATTCCGCGATGCCCTTCCCCTTCTTTCTGTGTGATTCCAAGCGGTTAGAAATGGTCAGCGGCCGCGCAGACGCTTTACAGCGGCCGAAACCCGCCGCTAAATGGCAATCAGCCAGCTAAGGGAGAACAAAGTGGCCACAGGCATCAGAGATAAAGTCGCGATCCTCGGAATGGGTTGTTCGAAATTCGGCGAGCGCTGGGAATCCGGCGCGGAAGAATTGATGGTCGAAGCCTATCTGGAGGCGATGCAGGACGCGGGCATCGAGACCAGCCAGATACAGGCCGGCTGGTTTTCCACCGCGATGGACGAGGTCAATGTCGGCAAGGGCGGCACGCCGCTCTCCGTTGCCTTGCGTCTTCCCAACATTCCCGTCACGCATGTCGAGAATTTCTGCGCTTCGGGATCGGAAGCGTTTCGCGGCGCCGTCTATGCCGTTGCTGCAGGTGCTTGCGACATCGCACTTGCGCTGGGCGTCGAGAAGTTGAAAGACACCGGCTATGGCGGCCTGCCGCAACGCGAACAGGGCACGCTCAATCCGTTGTGGAACGCCAACGGTTCCGCGCCGGGCAATTTCGCGCAGCTGGCTTCAGCCTATCGCGCCAAGCACAAGGTTTCGAAAGACGATCTCAAGCGCGCCATCGCGCATGTGTCGGTGAAGAGCCATGCCAACGGCGCCAAGAATCCGAAGGCGCATCTGCAAAAACCGATCACCGAAGAGCAATGCCTCAACGCGCCGATGATCGCCGAACCGCTCGGCCTCTTCGATTGCTGCGGCGTGTCGGATGGCGCGGCCTGCGCGATCGTGACGACGCCGGAAATCGCGCGCAGTCTCGGCAAGAAGGATATCATCACCGTCAAGGCGCTGCAGCTTGCGCTCTCGAACGGCACCGAAAGCCAGCACAATTCGTGGGACGGCAGCTATTTCCATACCGCGCGCATCGCCTCCAAGCGCGCCTATGAAGAGGCCGGCATCAAGGATCCGCGCAACGAAGTCTCGATGATGGAAGTGCACGATTGCTTCTCCATCACCGAACTCGTCACAATGGAAGACCTGCACATCTCCAAGGAAGGCGAGGCGTGGAAGGACGTGATGAACGGCTTCTACGATGCGGACGGCCAGGTGCCGTGCCAGATCGACGGCGGATTGAAATGCTTCGGCCATCCCATCGGCGCAAGCGGCCTTCGCATGCTCTATGAGATGTATCTGCAGCTGCTCGGCCGCGCGGGCGCGCGCCAACTGAAGAATCCGAAAATCGGCCTGACACACAATCTCGGCGGCGCGCCGATGATGAACGTGTGCTCGGTCGCGATCATCGGAGCGCAGGGGGCTTAAACGTCATGCTTATCTCCCATCCGGGAGGCCGGCGTCGTGCACTGGTGCGACGCCGGATAGGGCTTCGCACACTGCGCTTGTTGAATTAGCCGTCCGACGCCGCAACGCCGACGGCAGCGACAACGCAACCTGCTCCATCACCTCGGCCACCTCCAGAGGCTTCACCGGCCATGAGATGATCGATGCCGCCTGCATGATCAACATGAATGCGCGCGTCTACGATCCCTCGCTCGGAAGGTTCGCAAGTGCCGATGACCGTCCATCCGGCTCAGGCAACGGCCAAGACTGGAACACCTACGCCTACGTCAACAATGGGCCGCTCTCGGCAACGGATCCGACAGGACATACTCCATGCTTTGGGTGCATCACGTATACGATTTCGGTCTTTAGCCAAGACACCTGGAAAATTTCTAGCTGTTCTTCATTTGGAGGGCCGTGCTCCTCCACTATCGATATTGATAGTTATGCTAACGGTTACTTGCGAGGGCTGTTGGGTTTCGGCGTCCCCAATTCGCCTGGTGGCCGTGGCCCCGGCGGAGGCGGGGGTGGCAGGGCAGACGGGAAAACGCATAAACCGGAGTCACCAAAGCCCGATGACACAAATGGGAAAACCTGCCCTGTTCCACCGCTGACTCAAGCAGAAAAGGATGACGTTGCACGTGGGGACAGGGCTGCGTTCTGGCAAGCGCGTCTTGATGGCGGGAACGACCCGTTAGCCGCAACGGCTCTGTCTATGACAAAGAATTCCAGTCTGATGGCTGAATACGCCAATGGCGTGCTATTCAACGCAATTAGCGAACGATCGAAAGGGAGTATGGGGTTAGAGCAAATTAAAGACGAAATAAACCAGATAGGCGTACAAATCATGCAGGGTTATGCCGGGCTGGTTCAATCAGGAGGGGCGGCTGATCCTCGCGCGATTGCCACATTACATTTTGATGTGTTTGGTCGACACGGCCTTCCTGCCGACACCTATGGCGGTTCGCTTTTTACGGGATCAGCAGATATTGCCGCGCTCGCTGCACCTCTGTATATGACCTGTCACTGACGGGCCTCAAATGAAGCGATTAGTCGCGATCTTATCGGCATTGGCGCTGATTGGCTGCTCTCAGTCGGTGGTACAGAGCGTTGGTGACCACAAATTCCTCATCCCAAAACGTCAACTTTTTAGGAAGCAGATTTTCTGGATGAAGTTTGAAGAAGACGGCATATCGTTCATTTTAAATCCAGACAGCCAATTACCATATCAGAACGCTATCGAGTTGAGCACCGTGAGCGGAATTTGTCCGAGAGGACTGACGCCTGGCGCCAATCCATCGGCATACCTTTGCAGCTTGAAAAGCATCATTCGCCCGGCATTTACTCCGATCCCATCTGCGAATTTGAAGAAGGTGATGGGCGATATGGGCCACGCTGTATGGAGTTACACCCTTCATGACACGGATGGCGATTACGTCATCGCGTCTTGCTCGGATGCGGGCCCAGGAGAAAAGAGAGGCGGTCTCTGCTTCGGAGTGAGCTTCTATAAGGACCTAATGTTGCGCGTACATTTTCGAGAAATCGACATTCCGCGCCTCCCAATCTTAGTCAAAACCACGCAAGCGATGCTTTCCAGATGGGAGTCTAATGCCAAGTAATGTTCTTATGATTGCATTGATAAAAGCGCTTGGCTCGTTACCCTCGCTGTGAGCATCGTGCCAACGGCAATCTCACCGCCGGCGGGTCGCGCAGCTACACCTGGACGTCGTTCAACATGGTGGCCACCATCGCCCAAGGGCTGGTGTCGGAGGCGTTCGTCTATGACAGCGCGCACAACCGCCTGAAGGTCTGCCTGCCGAACTGTTCAAGTCCCACCTCGACGACCACGCTCACCAATGGTCCAATGCGCTCCAATGGCTAGCGCAATCCCGAATAATTCGGTTGGTCGATCGCCACCTTGTCGCGCGTCGTCTGTTCCAGATGAGCGGCTAGGCCGGGCGTATCGAGCCCCATGGAACCCTCGCGAATCCGTCTGCACAATTCGCGGTTCAATTCGTCCAGCATGCCGTCGTGGCCCAGCAGCTTGGCCAGCCGTTCGCGTTCTTCGGCCAGCATTTTGGGGCCCAGCGAAAGCTCG
>DASZRY010000071.1:0-2794 GCA_035548975.1 Rhizomicrobium sp. | reverse complement strand
AGTATTGCGAAAATCGCCGCCTCTACCCAGCGATACGGAGTCGCCGCGGCGTCCGTACAAAGCCAGACCAGCGGCGGCCAGACGATCGCAAGCGCCAGAGCGTCGATCAGGAAAAGAGCCGCGCCGGCGGTCATGACGATGGCCGTGGTCTGAAACAACGAATGGCGGCAGGGCGTTGCCGCTCCTGCCTATCTTGGGCGGCGGTTGGTAAATCTGCCGTAAAACAGACCGGTCGCAGGCGCGGCGCCAGAGGCGTTGACAACAATCCGGCACGGCATCCCCGGATCAGGAATAAATGGTGCCCAGAAGAGGACTCGAACCTCCACGCCGTGAAGCGCTAGTACCTGAAACTAGTGCGTCTACCAATTCCGCCATCTGGGCACTTCAGGGGGCGGATGTGTATGGGCCCGCCAAGGCCCTGTCAACAAAGAGCGATCAGCCCTGGGCGAAGATCGAGCCGGGCATATCGGCTTGCCGCTTTTGGGTTTCCAGATAGTGCTCCCTCCAAGCCAATACCTGCGGCTTCACCTTGCGTTTGGAGGGGTGAAACCAAGGACTGAAATAGCCCGGAATACCCATCACGACATGGCGCCAAACTCCGGGCGCCACCCAATGATACCAGAACGATTTGGCCCAGGCCCGCATGTTGAAGAGCTCGCCCCGGTGCCACAACAGCCACATCGGCAGGAACGTGCTCATCGAGGTGAAATCGAGCGTCACGAACACCATGGCAATGCAGCGCACGAGGTAGCCGCGCAATCCGGGATTCATCGCCTTGTAAACGTCGAACGCCACCGCCTTGTGTTCCTCTTCCTCCATTGCGTGCCAGCGCCACAAATCCCGATAGAAGGGATGCGCATCTTCGATCACGCGCGGATCGGAAAGCGCGTGCTCGGCGAACAGCGCGGTGAAATGTTCATAGCCGCAAGTTGCCGCGAGCTGCCCACGGAACGGAAGATATTTCTGCGCAATCCGCACGACCGACTTGATCATTCTTTCGAATTTGTGGACGGGCAGTCCGCGTTCGGCGAGCAGCGCGTTATAGGCATCGTGTTCGCGCGAGTGAATCGCCTCCTGCGTGGTGAAGGCGCGCACGTCGCGCTTCAGGGAGGGTTCTTTTATCTCGCGGGCATAGTTTCTCACGCTTTCGATGAAAAATCGTTCCCCTTCCGGAAAGGTGAGCGACAACGCATCGTAATAGGAGCTGATGACCGGATTGCCGCCGTGCCAGAATTCCGGCAGCGATTTGTCGAAGCCGAAGCGAAGATTGCGGGGCTCGATGTCCTCGCGCAGCTTGAAACCCGTTGCGGCGTCCATCGCATCTCTCCTATTCGGCTGCACCGTAGCGGCGCAGCAATTCCTCGCGGCGCGACGGCTGCAGGTTGGCCTTCGTGACATCGCCCTTGTAGTGCGCGAGCACGCGCTTATCCATCACGCGATACCAGACGAACGGAATGTAGGCCGGCAGCAGCATTCCGGCGTAACCTGCAGGCAATTGCGGACTTTCATCGAAATGGCGCAGCGCCTGGAAACGCCGCATCGGATTGGCATGATGGTCGGAATGGCGCTGAAGCTGGAAGAGGAACAGGTTCGACATGACGTGGTTGTTATTCCACGAATGCTCCGGCTCGCAGCGCTCATAGCGCCCGCTTGAATCCTTCTGGCGCAGCAGGCCGTAGTGCTCGATATAGTTCACGACTTCGAGCAGCGACGCGCCATAGAACGCTTGCAGGAAAAGGAACGGCAGCACCTTCGGCCCCAGCCAGGCGGCGATCGCGCCGAACACCACGACCGTCATCGCCCAGGCTTGCAGATTCTCGTTTTCCCAATGCCAAGGACCGTGGCCGCGCCGCGCCAGCCGTTCGCGTTCCAGGCTCCATGCCGAACGCAGCGATCCGATCATGGTACGCGGGAGAAACGCCCAGAAGCTTTCGCCCAGCCGCGCGCTCGCCGGATCTTCCGGCGTTGCCACGTTGCGATGATGGCCGCGATTGTGCTCGACGAAGAAATGGCCGTAAGCCACCGGTGCGAGCGCGATGCGGCTGAGCCAGCGCTCGATGCTCTCGCGCTTGTGGCCCAATTCGTGCGCCGTGTTGATGCCGATGCCGTTGATCATGCCGACGCTTAAGATCAGGCCAGCAAATGCAACCCAGCCGGTGCCCGGCTGCATGGCGAGCCACGCGCCGTAGAGCGTGACCACATATTGCGTGGGGATGTAGGCATAGACGATCCAGCGGTAGTAACGGTCCCGCTCAAGCTCGGCCACAGCGGATTCCGGCGGATTGGTCTTGTCCGCCCCAATCAACAGATCGAGAAGCGGCACAATCAGATATACAATAATAGGTGTGCCCCACGCGCCGAAGACAGCGCCGTTGACGTGGTAGTTCACCAGGCCGCTCAAAACGAGCAAAGGCAAGGCCGGGCTCAAAAGCCACCAATAGCGTTTGCCGTCGGTCCACGAAGCAGTCATGGTCGCCGTGGTCATAGCGGATCACCCTTTCCAATCTCGCCATTGTATAATGGCACAGTGTATAATGTTTTAAACTTGAAGCGTCAAGAACTGCCCGTCATGAAACCTGCCACTTCATCTCCCGAATTCACGATTGATGAGCTGGCCCGCGAGGCAGGAACGACCGTCCGCAACGTCCGCGCCTATCAGGAGAAGGGCCTGCTGCCGCCCCCGGAAAAGCGTGGCCGCGTCGGCATTTACGGAAATGCCCATCTGGCCCGGCTGAGGTTGATCTCTCCCCTGCTCGAACGTGGCTATTCGCTGGCCAATGTGGCCGAGCTGATC
>DASZRY010000070.1:0-18257 GCA_035548975.1 Rhizomicrobium sp. | reverse complement strand
GGCCGTAAACGTCGCCCCGCCCGTCTCCGCCAACACCTTCGTAATCGCCGCCGTCAATGACGTCTTGCCATGGTCCACATGACCAATCGTCCCAATGTTGCAGTGCGGCTTCGTCCGCTCAAATTTCGCCTTTGCCATTGTCTATATCCTTCGTCTTCTTCTCCGCTTCCGCGGAACTCCTTTTCGCCGCCTTCGCCCGGTCCGTCTTCAGATGATTGGAGCGGGTGAAGGGAATCGAACCCTCGTCATCAGCTTGGAAGGCTGTTGCTCTACCATTGAGCTACACCCGCGGGGTCCGTCTTCTCCTTCTCAAACCTTCACCAGCTCACCTGCGCCCAAGGCTTCAGTGAACAACCTTCGCTCTCCTATTGGCCTGCCAACCGAAGCCCGTCGTTTGGGCGTAGGTTGGTGGGGGAAGTAGGACTCGAACCTACGAAGGCGTAGCCAGCGGATTTACAGTCCGCCCCCTTTGCCGCTCGGGACATTCCCCCTCCGGATTTAAACAACCTTTTCAATAAGTTACCTACCCACGCGCCGTTCGGTGCAAAAGCTCGCCTTTCCCAAGCGAAAAAGACGCAGAAAATGCCTCCGGAGGGTGGCTGCGGAACGGCGGGGTATCTGCCAAAAGGAACAGAGTGTCAATAGAAGACTACGCGCGGCCGACCACTAAAATCGCCCTCGTCCCTTAGTCCTCAGAAAGCTACCTCTTGGCCCAAGAAAAACGCAAGCCGAAGCCCCATTGGAACCCCCGCGCGACCCCGGCGGCCCCGGGTCTCTGGCTCTATGGAACCCACGCCGTCCGGGCGGCCCTGGAAAACCCTCGCCGGCGGCTTCACCGGCTGGTCGCCACGGAACGGGCAATAGAAGAACTGGGCCGGCAGGCCATTGGCCGGGTCCGGCATGAAGTGGCCAGCCCGGACGCTATCGGCAAGATGCTGCCGCCGGGGGCAGTCCACCAAGGCGTGGCATTGAACTGCGAAAAGCTGCCCGCGCGGGATCTGGAGGATGTCCTTGGGTCCGGGACCGGCAAGCGCCGCATCGTGCTGGTGCTCGACCAGATCACCGACCCCCACAATGCAGGAGCCATCCTCCGATCGGCCGCGGCGTTCGGGGTAGATGCAGTGGTGGTTCAGGACCGGCACGCACCGCCAGAATCCGGCGTGCTGGCAAAGGCGGCTTCCGGTGCACTGGACACCGTTCCGATTGCAACCGTGGTGAACATCGCCCGCGCAATGGAACAATTGGGCGAGCGGAATTTCTGGCGTGTGGCATTGACCGGGGATGGCGATCAATCGTTGCGGGAAGCGGTTTCGACAGGCGATGTCGCGCTGGTCCTGGGCTCGGAAGGATCGGGCGTTCGACGCCTTGTCCGCGAACGCTGCGATACGACCGCCTTCATTCCCATTGAGCCGGCGATGGAAAGCCTCAACGTTTCAAATGCTG
The DNA here is from genome assembly GCA_035548975.1 of Rhizomicrobium sp. GTDB lineage: Bacteria > Pseudomonadota > Alphaproteobacteria > Micropepsales > Micropepsaceae > Rhizomicrobium. Next base: position 16,814 of record DASZRY010000070.1, on the reverse strand, counting down.
CGGCCGTCGCTCTTTACGAGTTGCGCCGCTAAACGATTATTGTGTGGCGATCTCGGTTCCATCGAAGTTTTCGACGACGACAAGCACGCGGTAACCCTTGCGAAACACGAGATTGCCGTGCGCATCCCGCATCAAGGCGCCGTCGCGGCGCGTGCTTCTTGTCCGGCCATCATAGGCCATGCGCGGTACATCCCCGCGATAATGCGTACTGATGAGATGAAAAAGTTCACGCGCATTCGACAGTGACAGGCGCACGCAACCTGCGCTCGCACGCGATCCCAGATTGTCCTTTTCCTCGGTGGCATGAATGGCCAGGCCCACACGTTCGCCCTTGTATGTGGCATCGAAAAACATTGCATAGGGCATGGGTTCGTCCCACCTGACCGAGCGATAGTCGGCAAACATCCTGTCCGGATCGAGTTCGTAGAAGCCCGGCAGGGTAGAGGTGAAGCGCTCGACACCCAGTGCATTGCGCTCCACGCGTTCGCGACCCGTGGATACCGGCCAGTCATGCAGCAGGTTGAATTTGCCGTTCGCGGATTTTCGCAACACGTACATGTGCTGCGCGTACGGTCCCTGCGCAGCTTTGCTGATGTAGAGGAAAAGTCCGAAATTCTTCGCCAGTTCCGGCGTAAGCATCCGGCGCAATCGTTTCGCGCCGAAGGGTTCAGGGTGCGATTTTGCAAATCGCGACAAATCGATCTCAAGAGAAACTTCTGCAACCGCGATATTCGCGGGAATTGCGCCGTACTGCGTGACCTGCGAAGTTAAGGCATCGGGCGGCAGAATGAGCGTGACCGCCTGAACGGGTGCTGCGATTGCCTGCCCCGCCGATATCGCCAAGAATGCGGCACTGACTGCCGCAATTCGTCCCGCCCATCCCATTCAGGAAGATTGGCCAGTCCCCCGGCGTCCCGCAAGAGTCAGCCGCGAACCCGTTTCCATTCGGCGGGGAGCCAGCGGGAACTCCGCCAGTAGCAAAACGCGCCCGCGAGCCCCGTGAAAATACTGAACATGAGGGCATAACGCAGGGAATCCTCGCCGAAACTCGGCTTCAGGAGGTCGCTGATATAGCCGATGGTCAGCGGGCCGAGACCCAGGCCGATCATGTTAAGTACAAAGAGCAAAATGGCGACCGACTGCGCACGCATCCTCAAGGGGACCAATCCCTGCGTCATCGCAAAACCCGGGCCGACATAGGTTGCCCCCATCATCACAGGAACGATGGCGGCGGCGAGCGCGATATATTTCGATTGTGAAAGGTAGAATACCGGCGCGAAAGCGACGGAGCAGAACGTTGCGATGATCGGGATATAGAGATACCAGCGCACATCCGTTTTGCCATAGCGATCGGCAAACACGCCAGCGAGATACGTGCCAATCGCCCCCGGAATGCCGGTAAGAAGCGCAAGCGCCAGACTGACCTGCACCAACGTCATGTGGTGGGAGACAATAAGAAATTTCGGGATCAGGAATATCCCGGCATAGCCGCCAAACGAACTGAGCGACGTGCCAATGGCGAGCCAACGGACGGATTTCAGATTCCAAAGATAGGCCGCGACAGACCACACGCCCGGCGTTTCCTGATCGTCCACCATGCGATCGGCCAGTCCGCGCTTGGGTTCGGCGATAGTCGCCATAACGGCAACGGCAAGAATAAGTCCCGGGATGCCAGCGGCAATCAGGGCGGTCCTCCAACCGTATTGCTGGGCGATCCAACCGCCGCCAAAGAAGCCGACGAACAAACCGACATTGAGACCGGCGGAATAGAATGAAAGCGCAGAAGCGCGTTTTTCCGGCGGATAGAGATCGGAAATCATTGAATTGATGGACGGACCGGTGCCTGCCTCGCCGATGCCTGTCCCAAACCGCGCGAGAAGGAGATGGATGAAGCTCAACGCATAGCCCGAGATGAACGTCATGAAGCTGAACACGGCGAGAGAAGCGGCCACAACGTTCCGGCGATTTACGCGGTCGGCGATGATGGCCAGCGGTATGCCGAGCGTGGCATAGAGGATGGCAAAGGCTGTGCCGCCGAGTAGACCGAGATCGGCGTCGGTAAGCGTGAATTCCTTTTGAATTTGCGGCAGCAGGATTCCAAGTATCTGCCGGTCCAAATAGTTCACCACATAGACCAGCGTCAGAATGACAAGCACGTAGGTCCGATATCCGGGCGTCACCGCCTCGTCCGAGGCAGCGGGCGCTAGGTTCGTCATCTGGGCCTCTTGGGCATTTCCTCTGGGGTGAGCGTAGCAGAACGCCGCGTACCGCATAGCCCGAAATGGACTATTATGCGGCGCACGGGAGAGAAAACATGATCTACCTCAGGCCGGAAACGCAGCTCGAAACCCATGAAGTAGTGAACCAGCCGCCGCCCTTTGAGGATGTGAACATTTTTACCTCGGATGTGGCGCTGACTGAGGCTGTGGCACGCGAAGGTGCCGGCGTTCACATGGAACGCCTTTCGAAATTCGGGGCGGGGTGCGGCTCCGCCGAGATTCTCGACTGGGCGCAACAGGCCAACCGCAATCCGCCGCAGCTTAAGACATTCGACCGCTATGGGCAGCGCATAGACGAGGTGGAATTTCACCCGGCGTACCACAAGTTGATGCAATTCGGAATCGAGGGCGGCGTTTCTTCAGCGGCGTGGACAGGCGTGGAAGGCGGGCATGTTCTGCACACCGCTCTCGAATTTCTGATGACGCAGGGCGAGCCCAGTGTCTGCTGCCCCATGACGATGACTTATGCCGTGCTGCCCGCGCTTTCGCACCAGCCGGAAATTGCCGCCGAGTGGAAGCCGCGCATTATCGGATCGAAATACGATCCTTCTTCGCAGCCGGCAAAGAACAAACAAGGCGCCACGCTCGGCATGGCGATGACGGAAAAACAGGGCGGCTCCGATGTGCGTGCCAACACGACAAAGGCCACGCCGCTCGGCAAGGGTGGACCGGGCCAGGCATATCGGCTCGAAGGACACAAATGGTTCTGTTCCGCACCGATGTCGGATGCGTTTCTCACACTGGCCTATGCGCCGGGCGGTATCGGTTGCTTCCTGGTGCCGCGCTGGAAGCCGGATGGCGAGCGCAATCCGATGTATATCATGCGATTGAAAGACAAGCTGGGCGATCGCGCGAACGCCTCCTCCGAAATCGAATATCACGGCGCATTTGCGGTTTTGATCGGCGAGGAAGGCCGGGGGGTGCGCACGATCATCGAGATGGTGCATCACACGAGGCTGGATTGTATCCTGGCACCGGCAGCCTACATGCGTCAGTCGCTGGCGAATGCGATGTGGCATGCCGCACATCGTTCCGCTTTTCAGAAGCGGCTGATCGACCAACCGCTGATGCGGCAGGTGCTGACGGATATGGCGATTGAATCCGAGGCGGCTACTGCCCTGACATTCCGAATCGCGCGCAGTTTCGACGAGAGCCAGAAAAGCGAGCAGGCCGCCCTCTTCTCCCGAATTGCCACGCCCGTCGGCAAATACTGGATCAACAAGCGGGTGGTGAACTTTGTTTATGAAGCGATGGAAGCGCATGGCGGCGCGGGTTATGTCGAGGAAGGCGTGATGCCACGCATCTTCCGGCAATCGCCGCTCAATTCCATCTGGGAGGGCTCGGGAAATGTGATCTGCCTTGATGTTCTGCGCGCAATGTCACGCGAACCGCAATCCGTTATGGCACTGGTGACGGAATTGGAAAGCGCACGAGGCGCAAATTCTTCGCTCGACCGGGCGATTGATGACGTGAAGGATCGCCTGACGCCTTCGCGGGCCAACGAGATGACGGCGCGGCGCGTGGTGGAAGCCATGGCGCTGGCGCTGCAGGGTACTGTGCTCGTGAAGAGCACACCATCGGCTGTGTCCGACGCTTTTTGCGCCACGCGGCTTTCCGACCGGCCGGGCATCGCTTATGGCGCTTTGGATGTTGCTGTGGACAGCGAGGCCATCCTCCAACGGGCAATGCCGAAGATTTAATCGGCGAAGCGTAAGCTGCTTGCGAAACCTCGCGGCACAATACGGCCGGCCTGCGCGCGCTCGCCCTTCCAGTCTTTCAGATCCGAAGGTCCCCAGGCGCGATTGTTCTGATCCTTGAAGCCTTCTTTCCAATCGAAGGCACAGAGATCGACAAGATTGCCGTCTTTGTAACGCTGCAGGATAACGCCCCTGCCCCGCGCCATTTCCGGGACGTCGGCAATCGGGAAGACCAGCAATTTACGATTTTCCCCCGTGACGGCGACATGATCGCCTTCGGCAAAGGCAACGGCTGCGGCTTCGGTTCCCGGCTGTACATTCAGCACTTGCTTACCGGAACGCTTCACGGCAACCGCATCGTCCTCGTTCGTAACGAAGCCATGGCCGGTGGTTGCGGCGACGAGCAGCTTGCGCCCACCCTTGTGGACGAACATGTCGACCAAATCGGCTTCGGGCGGCAGATCGATGAAAGTGCGAATGGCTTCGCCATTCCCGCGGCCACTGGGGAGTTTGGCGCAATCGAGCGTGAAGAACCGGCCATCGGTAGCGAAAATCATCAGCTTGTCGGTCGTTTCGGCGTGAAGCCAGAAACGGGCACGATCGCCTTCGCGATATTTAACGGCATCGCTCGGTTCCTGATGGCCCTTGAAAGCTCGCAGCCAGCCCTTTTGCGAACAAACGACGGTAATCGGTTCCTTTTCGACCGCGACCTCAATGGCGGCGGCTTCTTCGGCTGCCGCCATGATTTGCTCGACATCTTTCGCCTTAGCGATTTCGGTGCGGCGCTTGCCGATTTCCGTCTTGAGACCGAACTTCGCGTCGATTTCCGCGATTTCCTCGATCAGCTTCTGAGACTTGAGTTTTTCCGAACCAAGCAGCTTCTTCAGCTCCTTCTGCTCCTTCGACAGATCGTCGTGCTCGCGGCGGATTTCCATTTCCTCGAGCTTGCGCAAGGAGCGCAAGCGCATGTTGAGGATGGCTTCCGCCTGGTTCTCCGTGAGCGAGAACGCCTTCATCAGTTTCGGCTTTGGCTCGTCCTCAGTGCGAATGATTTTGATAACTTTATCGAGGTTGAGGTAGACGGCGAGATAACCTTCCAGGACCTCGAGACGTGCTGCGATTTTTTCGAGACGATGCGCAGAGCGCCGTTCGAGGACGACACGGCGGTGATCGATGAACGCCTGAAGCACTTCGCGCAGGCTCATGACGCGCGGCACCAGTCCGCCGTCGAGCACATTCATGTTGAGCGAAATTCGGCTTTCAAAATCAGTTTGTCGAAACAGCTGTTCCATAAGCATCGCGGGATCGACCGTGCGACTTTTCGGCGTGAGGACGATACGGATGTCTTCGGCCGACTCGTCGTGGATATCGTCGAGCAGAGGCAGCTTTTTCTGCTCCAACAGTTCGGCCACGCGCTCGATCAGCTTGGATTTCTGGACCTGATACGGAATTTGATCGACCACGATCTGGTACATTCCGCGCTGACCTTCCTCCTTCTTCCAGCGAGCGCGAACACGGAAGCTGCCACGGCCGGTTTTATAGGCTTCGGCGATGGTGGCCTGATCGTCCACGATGATGCCGCCGGTCGGAAAATCCGGACCCTTCACGAATTTAAGCAGTGAGCGGTCCTGCATGTTCGGATTTTCAATCAACGCAATCAGCGCACTGCAGAGTTCTCCCAGATTGTGCGGCGGAATGTTGGTCGCCATTCCGACGGCGATGCCGCTAGAACCGTTGGCCAGAAGATTCGGAAAGGCGGCGGGAAGGACTACTGGTTCTTCTTCCGCGCCATCATATGTCGGGCGAAAGTCGACGGTGTTTTCGTCGAGGCCTTCCAGAAGCAATTGCGCGATGGCCGTGAGGCGGCTTTCGGTATAACGCATTGCGGCGGCATTATCGCCGTCGATGTTACCGAAATTGCCTTGCCCATCTACCAGCGGATAGCGGACGGCGAAATCCTGTGCGAGGCGAACGAGAGCATCGTAGATCGCCTGATCGCCATGGGGGTGAAACGAGCCCATGACGTCGCCCACGACCTTTGCCGATTTCTTGAATGAAGAGTTGGGATCTAACCGTAAACGCTGCATGCCGTAGAGAATGCGGCGGTGGACGGGCTTCAGACCGTCGCGGACATCCGGCAACGCGCGCTGCGTAATGGTAGAGAGAGCGTATGCGAGATAGCGCTCGGAAAGTGCCTTGCCCAGCGGTTCCGGGCGGATTTCGTCTTTGGTATCGGTGGCCATGTCGCTTCTTTAATCTGATTCGCGGGCGCGCTCATTGAGGCGCAGGCGAGCTGCGGGGATATCTTGGTTGTGGGGCTGGAGCACTCGGTCGAGCAGGAAATGTTCGGTCAGATGCAGACCTTCCGCGATGTCGGCTGCGGAGGGTTCCGCGTTTTGAGACGCCAACAGGAAGGCCGGCAACCGGAACATGCGGTCACGATAGGGTTCGCCTGCCGCCGCCGATACTGCGCGGCCAGACCGTGGGGACACGTAGATCAAGTCGTCCAACGAACCGGTGGCGGCACATTGCGAGAGATCGAGCCCGAAACCCAAAGCTTCGAGAAGCCCCGCCTCCCATCTCACGAACAGCGGAGCCCAGTGTCTGAAATCTTCGGTCAGAATGGCGTCAAGCAATATTTCGGCAGCCTCATAAACCGTGCTATGCGGCTCGCGTTCGGGAAGTGCGGCTCCTGCGACGCCGGTGAGCGCATTGAGGCCGAGTAAGCGATCACGATCTTCAAACATTTCACCCGCCCGGGCGTGCAGCAGTTCTACAGAATAGTTTCCGAGATGTTCGGAAAGGCGGGCGCGCCAATGCAGGTGCACACTATTTCCCGGTTGAAGGGTTGGCCTGGACCGGCGCGAACTGCCTCCACGCACAAGACCCAGATGACGGCCATGGCTGCGCGTCAACGCTTCCACGATGGCGCTGGTTTCCCCGTGTGGACGCACAGACAGGATTATGGCGTCGTCAGACCATTCCATTTGGCGCCATCAAACGATTATTCTTCCGGATACTCCAGTCCCATGCCGGCGTAGATCTCCCGGTCTTCGGCCCAGCCTTCGCGCAGCTTCACGAACAGGAACAAGTGCACGCGGCGGCCGAACAGGGCCTCCATCTCCGTGCGCGCGAGTTCGCCTATCTTTTTGATGGTTTGGCCGCCCTTCCCGAGCACGATGGCCTTCTGGCTCTCGCGCTGGACATAGATCACCTGATTGATCTTGACCGAGCCGTCTTTTCGCTCTTCCCAAGCTTCTGTTTCAACGGCCGTGGCATAGGGCAGCTCGTCATGCAGTCGGAGGTAGAGTTTCTCGCGCGTGATCTCGGCGGCGAGCAGCCGCAGCGGAATATCCGCGGCCTGATCTTCCGGGTAAAGCCACGGGCCTTCCGGCATTTTGGAGGCGCACCATTTGGCCACGTCTTCAACGCCGTCGCCTTTCAGCGCAGAGATCAGGAAAACCTGTTCGAAGATGCCTTGGCTGTTGAGCCGGTCCATCAAAGGCAGGAGCGCGTCGCGCTTCATGCCATCGATCTTGTTGAGGATGAGGGCTGCTGTCTGGTTGTTTGCCTTCAAGCCCTCAATGATTGCGTACGTGTCGCGGGCAGCCAATCCTTCCGGTTCGTTGGCGAGCGCCGGCGCATCGACGATAAGGCAAATCGCATCGGCGTCCCCTGCCCCGGTCCATGCAGCTTTGACCATGGCACGATCAAGTTTCCGGCGAGGTTTGAAGATGCCGGGTGTATCCACGAAAACAATTTGCGTGCCGTCGCGCATGGAGACGCCGCGCACAGCCATTCGCGTGGTCTGCACTTTGGGCGAGACGATGGAGACTTTGGAGCCCACCAGCGCGTTGACGAGCGTGGATTTGCCCGCATTCGGGGCGCCGATGATTGCGACAAATCCGCAATGCGTCATAGCAGACCCAATCGTTCGAGCATTCGGCGCGCCGCATCCTGTTCGGCTTCCCGTTTGGATCCGCCATAACCCGTTTCGGGTTCGCGTCCTGCAACCGTGACAGTCACGGCGAAACGAGGCGCGTGATCGGGACCTTCTCGGCCCGTTTGCTTGTAGACCGGCAAACCCTGGCCGCCGGGCCCCTGCGACCACTCCTGCAACGCCGTTTTGGGATCGCGCAATTCCTTACTCAGATTCTCGAATGCATTGGCCCAATAGCGTTCCACGAATCGGCGGGCGGTTTCATAGCCACCGTCGAGATAAAGCGCAGCGATCACCGCTTCTATGGCGCCCGCCAGGATCGCTGTTTTCTTGCGGCCGCCGCTGCCAGCTTCGGCGGAGGCAAGGATAAGATGTTCGGCAAGACCTGCTTCATCGGCAGCTTTCGCGCAAGCTTCACCGCGCACGAGAGCATTCAATTTTAGCGCGAGTACACCTTCAGGATCATCCGGATAGAGTGCATGCAGTTTCTCGGCGACAATCAGACCGAGCACACGGTCACCGAGGAATTCCAGGCGTTCGTTCGATTGGGCGCTGCGGCTGGCATGGGTCAGCGCGCGCGTGAGAAGCGCAGGGTCGGTGAAATGGTGGCCCAACCGGGCTTCCAGATCACTGTATGAAGTTGAAGATGCGGCCATAGCGAATTGCCGACGGCCATTTCCAGAATTCCCAGAAATGCGCGGTGCCATCGGTCGAGAAGAAGATGATCCGAGCCTTGCCGACGAGGTCTTCCGCGGGTACGAAGCCCACGTCTCTGCGGCTATCATCGGAATTATCGCGATTGTCGCCCATCATGAAATAGTGTCCGGGAGGGACAACAAATACCTGCGTGTTGTCGAGATCGCCGTCGGGGTTGCGGTCGAGCACATAGTAACTTTTGCCCCCGGGCAAAGTTTCCTTGAAGCGGGCAACATGGTTTTGCGTGTAGGCGTCAATCGATTCCACATAGTCCGAAGCGCGCACTTTCGGTACGGGCTTGCCGTTCAGATATATCTGCCCTGCGATCATCTGAATGCGGTCGCCGGGTAAACCGATCACACGCTTGATAAAATCCTTCATGTAATCGGGCGAGTTCTCATTCGGCATTTTGAACACCACGACATCGCCGCGCTGCGGCTCGCTGCCGAAAATGCGCCCGTGCGGAATGGGCCCGAGGCCGAAGGGAAAAGAATAGCGGCTGAAGCCATAAGCATATTTCTCGACGAAGAGATAGTCGCCGACCAGCAACGTGTTCTCCATCGAGCCGGAGGGAATGTTGAACGGCTGGAACAGAAAGGTGCGTATGGCCGCCGCGATGAGCAGCGCATAGACCACCGTCTTGACGGTTTCGACCCAGGATTCGCTTTCGCGGGGTTTGGAGGATTGTTTTGGGGGCTGGGTCGCTTCGGTCATCGGGGGTTCGTCTGCCATGGCAGCTAAAGAGCGGAGCGGCCGGAGAAAATCAAGCCGCGCGCGGCTTTTCATCTCAAAAGGCCCAACCCGGTTCCTTCTCCTGACCTGTCAAGGTCGCGGCTTAGGCGCCGGAACAGCCGAGATAATGACAATTGCCTGCGCAAGGGGGAAATCGTCCGTAATCGAGAGATCGATCACCGCCTCATAACCCGGAGGCGTGATTTCCTGAAGCCGTTTTAATGCACCGCCTGTCAGCTTCATGCTGGGTTTACCTCCCGGAAGATTGACCACGCCCATGTCGCGCCAGAATACCCCTTTGCGCAGCCCGGTTCCCAATGCCTTGGAGCACGCTTCCTTGGCGGCGAACCGTTTGGCGTAACTTGCGGCACGCTGCATACGGCCATCGGACTTCTTGCGTTCAACGTCGGTGTAGAGGCGTTGGAGGAAACGGTCTCCATATCGCATAAGCGTCTGCTCGATGCGGCGGATGTCGATGAGGTCGGATCCTATCCCGATAATCACGCGCGCGCCTCATCCATCAGGGCGCGCATACGGCGGATCGAGGCTTCAAGGCCGATGAAAATCGCCTCGCCGATCAGAAAGTGGCCGATGTTCAACTCGCGGATTTCCGGGATCGCGGCGATGGGCTTCACCGTATCGTAGCCAAGGCCGTGACCGGCGTGGATTTCGAGGCCAAGCGAAGTGCCATACGCAGCAGCTTCGCGGATTTTCTCCAACAAGTTGTCTCGCGCTTTCCCGTCGCCGCGCGCGGCGGCTTCGCAATAGGCACCTGTGTGAAGTTCGACAACGGGCGCGCCGAGCGATTTGGCGGCGTCGAGCTGTTTCTTGTCCGGTTCGACAAATAGCGAAACGCGGATGCGCGCATCGCTCAACTGGCGCACAAACGGCGACAGGCGATTGTGTTGGCCCGCAGCGTCAATGCCTCCCTCAGTCGTCCGCTCCTCACGCTTCTCAGGAACGATGCAGGCGGCATGCGGCAGATGGCGAAGCGCAATGGCGAGCATTTCGCCGGTTGCGGCCATTTCAAGATTGAGCGGCAATTCGATTTCGCGGGCCAGGCGATCGATGTCCTCGTCGGAGATGTGGCGGCGGTCTTCGCGCAGGTGCGCGGTGATACCATCCGCGCCGGCATGTGCCGCAAGCGTGGCCGCGCGGACGGGATCGGGATGCGCGCCGCCGCGCGCGTTGCGGATAGTGGCGACGTGATCGATGTTGACGCCGAGGCGGAGCTTCATGGCACGGCCTCCTTCGCTTCCTTCACCATAATGAGGACTTCGGTGCGATGGGCCTGCGTGAAGGCATGAAACAGTTTGCCCGTTACGGTCACGCGTTTGTTGTGCCATTGCGCACCGAAGGGATAGCTGGCGAACACCATTTGCAGTTCCGTGACGTTCCTTTCACTTTTCGAATCGTAAGGCGCTTTGGGCGCCCCGTCCACGCATACCGGCTCTGCGAGTTTCAGGATGGGTTCGTGGCGACTTCCCGGAAACGGTTTGACAGTGACTTCGCCCGTCAGCGTGACGCTGGCGGGTTCATAGCGAAGGCAGTTGGCGTTCGCGGAGGCCGCGAATGCCAGTGCGGCAAAGATGCTGAGAGCGATTAAACGCAAGTGTTACGTCAATCCCCTGCTTCCCGGTTTCACGCCGGGCGTATCGCGCAGATGCGGCGGAAGTTTGCCGGCGTCCCAGGCAGGGAAGCTGACCTTGGCGAGCGCGACGAGTTTGACGCCCACCTTAGCCTTGCCGCCCGAACGATCGATCAGACAGGCGGCGGCAACAGGCTTGGCCCCGACGGCACGGATGGCGTCGAGACATTCGCGCGACGACAATCCCGTGGTCACGATGTCTTCCACCATAAGCACCGGCTGACCTTTTTCGAGATGGAAGCCTCGGCGAAGCTGGAACCTACCGTCCTGGCGTTCGACATACATGGCGGGCAGACCAAGCTGACGGCCCATTTCATAGCCCGGCACAATGCCGCCGACAGCGGGCGAAACGATGGCAGTGAATTTCTGCTTCACCTCGGCGCGGATTTTTTTGGCAAGCGCCTTGCAGAGCCGGGCGGTGCGCTTGGCATCCTGAAAGACCAGCGCCTTTTGCAGGAAAACGTCGGAATGTTTGCCGCTGGATAGAATAAAATGGCCGTTTAGGAGCGCGCCGGCATTCTTGAATTCCTTCAGAACCTGTTCAGGAGTCATTGCAAATCCATATCGAGTTGATCCGACTCAGTATCGTCATCGCCGCGGACACGATCGACGGATTCGACGACCGTGTTAACGCGCAAGGCGCCAAGAATGTTTTGCAAGTGGGCAAGGTCACGAACTTCGATGTCGACGGTGAATTCGAAGAACAACGGATTTCGGTTGGTCACCTTCATGTTGAAGATATTCCCGCCGTTGTTGCCTATCACCGTCATGACCGCACCCAGCGCGCCGGGGGAATTCTTCACCCGTACGTGCACACGCGCGACCGACGGGCCGCTTTCGGCAGCATGCGTGTCCCATGTGACATCCAGCCATTCATCCATGCCGGATTGTGCCTTTTCGAGTTCGGCACAGTCGATGGTGTGAATGACAACACCGCGGCCGGGCACCATAAGGCCCACAATGCGGTCACCCGGCAGCGGATGACAACATTGTCCCAGGCGATAGGAAATGCCCTCGGTCAGCCCTTTAATCGAGATCGCCCTGGATTTTTTCGTAGCGGCTTTGCTGCGCTTGGCGCCACGTTTCAGTTCGGGGAATACGGCTTCGAGAACCTCATGGCCGCGCAACACGCCCCGGCCGACTTCGGCGTAAACATCCTCGGCCTTCGCCAGGCGCAGCTTCCTGGCGACTTCTTCAATTGCCTTTTCCGTGAGCTCCTGGCCTTCGTCGCCGAACACTTTTTCGAGAATCTTTTTGCCAAAGCCGATGTGCTCGTCGCGTTGAGCATGGCGGATATAACGGCGGATTTCGGACCTCGCCCTGCCCGTCACAACGAACTGTTCCCAGAGCGGAGATGGCGTCTGTTCCTTGGTGCGGATGATTTCGACCTGATCGCCATTTTTCAGCGGCGTATGCAGCGGCACATGAACGCCATTGACCTTGGCCCCTACCGTTGTGTTGCCGAGGTCGGTGTGGACCATGTAGGCGAAGTCGATGGGAGTTGCGCCGCGCGGCAGCGAGATCAAATCGCCTTTCGGCGTGAAGCAAAAGACTTGATCCTGGTACATGTTGAGACGCGAGTTCTCAAGGAACTCCTCGACGCTATCGCCGCGTTCGAGAAGCTCCACCATCTCGCGCAACCACTGATACGCTCCTTCGGCCCCGAACTCGCGCTGGCTTAGTTTCTCGCGGTAGCGCCAATGGGCGGCCACGCCGCGTTCGGCAATGTCGTGCATCTCCTCGGTGCGAATCTGCACTTCGACGCGCTGCTGTTCGGGACCGATCACGGTGGTGTGAATGGAGCGGTAGCCGTTCAACTTCGGGATCGATATGAAATCCTTGAAGCGTTCCGGCACCATTCGCCATGTCGTATGCAATATGCCAAGCGCGCGATAGCAAGTCGGAACATCCTCCACGATGATGCGGAAACCAAAAATGTCCGACAATTGCTCGAAGTTGAGCTGCTTGTCCTTAAGCTTTCGCCAGATGGAATATGGCCGCTTTGCGCGGCCATAGACCCAGGCCTCGATGCCGTTTTCGGCGAGTTTGCGCTTGATCTGGTCGGCAATGCGTTCGATGCGTTTTCCGCTCTTGTCGTCGAGACGTTCCAGGCGCGTAAGGATGGAGTTCCTCGCTTCGGGATTGAGTTCGGCGAAGGCGAGATCTTCGAGCTCTTCGCGCATCGACTGCATGCCGATGCGGCCTGCGAGCGGCGCATAAATATCAACGGTCTCCTGCGCGATTCGGCGGCGCTTCTCCGGCTTCGCGATAAAGCCGAGCGTACGCATGTTGTGCAGCCGGTCGGCTAGCTTCACCAGCAGCACACGGATGTCGTTGGACATCGCGAGCATCAGCTTGCGGAAGTTCTCGGCCTGCTTGGTGCGTTCGCTGAATAGTTCCAGTTGTGAGAGTTTGGTCACGCCGTCGACAAGATCGGCGATTTCCTGACCGAAGTTTTCCTTCACGTCGTCGATGGTCGCGTAGGTGTCTTCCACCGTGTCGTGCAGAAGCGCGGTGACGATGGTGGCGGGATCGAGCTTAAGATCGGTGAGGATGGCAGCGACTTCGAGGGGGTGTGCGAAATAAGGATCGCCGGAAGCGCGAAACTGCTTGCCGTGCGCCTTCATTGCGTAGACATAGGCTTTGTTCAGCAGCGCCTCGTCTGCATCAGGGTCATAGGATTTGACGCGCTCGACCAGTTCGGTCTGCCGCATCAGCTTGCGCTTTGTCTTCGGCGGGACAGGGGGGATCGCCGCCTTGGGCGTACCGGGGATGTGGCCCGGCACGGGCGTTTCTGAAACCGCCGTTTCGGCGGGATGGGGCGTGGGCGCGGTCATGTCCTGCCCACTATATAAGAAGAAATCCCGGATTTCGGCGGAAAAACGCCGCTTGCCTTACGGATTGAGAATGGGCGCGTCTTCGCCCCTGAAGAGGGGGCTGTTCAGCATGGCCACGTCCGGAACCATGTTGTTGACGGGACCGCGCGGCGGATCCTTCTGGCGGGCGGCAATGGCGAGGTCGCGACGGGCCTTGTCCCTCACCACAAAATAGACGTCGCGGGACTGGACGAAGCCGGTGAACCCCGGGCCCGGTTTCTCGACGAAGCGGAAATTGCCGACATAGGTCGTCTGGCCCGGGCGGATTTCGAACGGCATTTTGAAGTGGGCCTCAAAGCTCTTGCCGGTCCAGTGCGTCAGAAAGCTGTCGAACAGGTAGCGGCCGGGCTTCAGCGAACGGACAATCACAACGCCGGTCTCGTCGGATTCGCGAAAATCGGGGCGGCGGGAAAGCGGGTTGAGGAGATAGGGTTTGTCGTAGCGTACCGAGCCGTGTTCGCTGCCGTCGAGCGATTGGTAGAACATCACGATGGGCGAATACTTCATGCTTTTGCCACCGGACATCGAGATGACGAGATAACCGGCGTCGCGCCTGTGATATTCCGGCGTGAAGATCTGCGCGTGGGCAATGGAAGTCGCGAACAGAGCCAGTATCAAAGATACATACAGTTTACGCATCCCGGATCCCCCAAAATTTCTTTCTGACATTGACGTCAGTCTATGCCGTGAACAGGTACAAGCGCAAAGGCCCAATCCGCGCGGGCAAAAACAAAAAGGGCGGCAGCGCCGCCCTCTTTTCCGAATTCCGAGGAGAATTTCTACTCCTCGTAGTCGCCTTCCGGTTCAGGCTGCGGCTCGGCGCGGCGTTGCGCTTCGGATGTAAGCGCACGCAGCAGTTCCTCCTCGGTGACCTGACGAAATGCGGGATTCTCGCGTTCGTCCTCCACCTCGGCGGGCGCAGCTTCGGGCTCATCCACCTCGGCGTGCTTCTGGAGGGACTTGATATAGTCCTCCTTGATATCGTCGGGCTTCAGGACTTTGGCGGCAATTTCACGAAGCGCGACCACCGGGTTCTTATCGCGGTCGCGATCGACCAGCGTCTCGGCGCCTCCCGACAACGCACGCGCGCGAAAACCGGCCAGCAGAACCAGATCGAAGCGGTTCGGGACCTTGTCGACGCAATCTTCAACAGTCACGCGAGCCATTGGGAAATCCTTTTCCTTTACATCTCAAAGCCTTACGGCAGACTCTTGCCATGGCGCCTTGGGAAAGGCGGCGAAACTATACAAACGTGTGCAGAACGGCAAGCCATTTAAAGCGGCGATGTTTCTGCTGGAACTCTTTCCGCCCGCGGCGCCTGCCCTGCAACCCCAACGCACGGGATGCCGCATGCGTGGGAATAGAACGCGACGCCGATTCGCAGCGGGAAGAATCCCCTGACCAAAATGACCCCGACAGGCAGGCAGCCGGAGCAAAAACGATGCGGTGCGATTCAGTCCATCGGCCGGGTCACGCGGAGTCTACGCGCCTGAGACTGCGCTCAGCCGGAGTGAGTTCAGACAAGAGTTCGCTTGCTGTCTTTTGCGACACGGGGTGACGCCAGTGGGGCGCGATTTCCGCCAACGGCACGAGAACAAATCCCCTTCCCGAAATGCGGGGATGAGGCAGCTCCGGCGGTCCCGGTTCAACGCGGCCGTTGTAGTCCAGGAGGTCGATGTCCAACGTTCGGGGCGCATTGGGTTTTCCTCTCACCCGGCCAAACATGAATTCGATTTCATGAAGAACCCGGATGAGTTCAGCCGGATCGAGCGGCGTTTCCACAGCCGCAACCGCATTGATGAAAGACGGATCGGACGGATCGGGCCACGCAGGCGATTCATAAAAATGCGAAACTATCGCCGATTGCACGCCCTTGTCGTTCAAGGTCGCCAGGGCCGAACGCAAGGTTTGCGCAGGCGGAACGCCGTGAAAAGGGAGATTTGCGCCAAGGGCGATGAGGATCATAAAATCGTGTCTTGAATTCGCTGCGCCGCAATTGAGCGGCAGTTGTTCGGAACAGAAAGGATGGCATAAAAGGAAGCGATTGATAGAGGGGAATTGTTGTAATCAGTTTATGTGCGTGGAGGTTTTATGTTGTTCTATCCGCAGGAAAAGTTGGCACTCTTCATCGATGGCGCAAATCTTTACGGAGCCGCGAAGGGCCTTCAATTCGACATCGACTACAAGCGATTGCTGGAACTGTTCGCCCGCAAGGGAATACTCGTGCGCGCGTTCTATTACACGGCGGTGGCCGAGGAACAGGAATTCTCGCCGCTGAGACCGTTGGTCGATTGGCTGGACTACAACGGGTTTTCGGTCGTCACCAAACCGCTGAAGGAATTCACCGATGCGCAGGGGCGCAGGCGCGTGAAAGGCAATATGGACATCGAGCTTGCGATCGACGTGATGGAAATGGCGGACCAGGTGGACCATATCGTGATCTTCTCCGGCGACGGAGATTTCCGGCGGCTCGTCGAGGCGGCGCAACGAAAGGGCCGCAGGGTAAGCGTGGTCTCGACCATCCGCACGCAGCCGCCCATGGTTTCGGACGAATTGCGGCGTCAGGCCGACAACTTCATCGAGCTGGACGAACTGAAACCCTCTATCGCCCGCGAAGGTGGCCCGCGGGCCGTGCAGGGACAGCCGCAATACGCGCAGAGTGCTTGACGCCGGTGCGGGCACGACTTCACCTCCCGTTCCGGAGAGATGAATGTGACTCACCCCAACACCGAACCGCCGCGCGACTGCCAGCTTTGTCCCAGGCTGGCGAAATTCCGTGCGGGCAATCGCAAGAAGTTTTCGGATTACTTCAACGACCCGGTGCCGACGTTCGGCGCGCACGATGCGCGTCTGCTGATCGTTGGGCTCGCGCCCGGATTGCATGGGGCGAACAAGACGGGGAGGCCGTTCACCGGCGACTATGCGGGCATGTTGCTTTACAACACG
>DASZRY010000069.1:0-12809 GCA_035548975.1 Rhizomicrobium sp. | reverse complement strand
GCGGCTTCGCCCATCTTGTCGTCTTCCAGAATCATGGGGAAACGGCCGACCAATTCCCATGTCTGGAAGAACGGCGTCCAGTCGATATAGGGAACGAGCTCGCCAAGATCGTACGGTCCATATTGTCTGGTGCCGAAATAGCTGGGCTTGGGCGGGGCATAGTTCGCCCAATCGAATTTCAGCTTGTTGGCACGCGCTTCAGAAAGCGAAAGTCTGCGGCCCGGCGCGCGCTGTGCAGCATGATTGCGCGCGATCTCCTCATACTCGCGCCGCACATCGGCGATATAGGCGGGCTTGCTCGCGCGGCTGAGCAGGTTCGACGCTACGCCAACGGCGCGCGAAGCATCCGTTACATAGACCGTTTGCCCGCGCCGATAGTTGGGATTGATTTTCACGGCCGTGTGCACGCGGCTGGTCGTGGCGCCGCCGATCAGAAGCGGAATGTCGAAGCCCTGCCGCTCCATTTCGGCGGCGACATGGCACATCTCGTCCAGCGACGGCGTGATGAGGCCGGAAAGACCGATAATGTTCGCTCCCTTCTCCCTCGCCGTATCGAGAATTTTCTGCGCGGGCGTCATCACACCGAGATCGATCACTTCATAGCCGTTGCATTGCAGGACCACGCCCACAATGTTCTTACCGATATCGTGCACATCGCCCTTCACCGTCGCCATGACGATGCGGCCCGCAGGTTCTTTCACCTGGTTCTTTTCCTGCTCGGCTTCCATGAACGGCAGAAGATAGGCCACCGCCTTCTTCATCACGCGCGCGGATTTCACCACCTGCGGCAGGAACATCTTGCCCGACCCGAACAGATCGCCCACGACGTTCATTCCCGCCATCAGCGGACCTTCGATCACATCGAGCGGGCGTGCGGCCTTGGCGCGCGCTTCTTCAGTGTCCTCATCGACGTAATCTGCAATGCCGTGCACGAGAGCATAGGTGAGCCGTTCTTCCACCGGCAACGTACGCCATTCGGCATCGGCCGTATCGGCCTGCTTGCCGCCGCCCTTGTATTGCTGCGCAAGCTCGAGCAATCGCTCGGTCGCATCATCGCGGCGGTTGAACAGAACGTCTTCGATCCCTTCGCGCAGTGGCGTGGGAATATCCTGATAGACCGGCAATTGCCCCGCATTGACGATGCCCATGTCCATTCCCGCCTTGATGGCATGGAACAGGAAGACGGAGTGCATCGCCTCGCGCACGCGCTCATTGCCGCGGAACGAGAACGAGAAATTCGACACGCCGCCCGAAACATGCGCATAAGGCAGCGATTGACGAATATCGTGCGCGGCTTCAATGAAGGCCTTGCCGTAATCGTTGTGCTCCTCGATACCTGTGGCGACCGCGAAAATGTTCGGATCGAAGACGATGTCTTCCGGCGGAAAACCGACCCGGTTCACCAGAATGTCGTAGGCGCGCGCGCATATATCGACCTTGCGCTGCCGCGTGTCGGCCTGCCCCTGTTCGTCGAATGCCATCACCACGACCGCCGCACCATAGCGGAGCACTTTTTTCGCGTACTCGATGAACGCTTCCTCGCCTTCCTTCAAGCTAATCGAATTGACGATTGCCTTTCCCTGACAAACCTTCAGACCCGCCTCGATCACGCTCCATTTGGAAGAGTCGATCATCACCGGTACACGCGCGATCGCAGGCTCGCCTGCCGCCATATTGAGGAAACGGCGCATCGCGGCTTCCGAATCGATCAAGCCTTCGTCCATGTTGACGTCGATGATCTGCGCGCCGTTCTCCACCTGGCTGCGCGCCACTTCGAGGGCGGCTTCATAATCGTTCGCCGCGATCAGCTTGCGGAATTTGGCAGAGCCGGTGATATTGGTGCGCTCGCCGACGTTGACGAAATTGGTGTCGGGCGTGAGCGTGAACGGCTCCAGACCGGACAAACGCATATAACGCGGCTTTTCGGGAACGGCGCGCGGCGCGACGCCTTCTATCGCCTCCCCGAACGCCTTGATGTGATCGGGTGTGGTGCCGCAACAGCCGCCCACGATGTTGACAATTCCGGACCTGGCGAATTCGCCGATCAGCTTCGCCATGGACTCCGGCGTTTCGTCATAGCCGCCGAATTCATTGGGCAGGCCCGCATTGGGATGGGCGCTCACCAGCGTATCGGCGGCTTGCGCGAGCTCATCCACATATTGGCGCAATTCCTTGGCGCCCAGCGCGCAATTGAGTCCGATTGCAAAGGGCTTCGCATGGCGGACGGAATGCCAGAAGGCTTCCGGCGTTTGGCCTGTGAGCGTGCGCCCCGACAGATCGGTGATGGTGCCAGAAATCCAGACCGGCAGGCGGAGGTTCAACTCGTCGAACGCTTCCTCGATGCCATAGATTGCGGCCTTGGCGTTCAGCGTGTCGAAGATCGTTTCGATCATGAGCACGTCCGATCCGCCGGCGATAAGGCCAATGGCCGCGTCCTTATAGGTGGCGCGCAATTCGTCGAAGGTGACGCTGCGGAACGCCGGATCGTTCACATCGGGAGAAAGCGAGGCGGTGCGTGTGGTAGGGCCCAGCACGCCCGCCACCAGGCGCGGTCTGTCCGCCGTCGAATGAGCATCGCAGGTTTCGCGCGCCAGCCGCGCACCCGTTTCGTTCAATTCGCGCACCAGGTGGGCCAGATCGTAATCGGCCTGGCTCACGGCGGTGGAACTGAAAGTGTTGGTTTCGATGAAATCGGCGCCGGCCTTCAAATATTGTTCGCCGATATCGCGCACGATATCGGGCCGCGTGAGCGTCAAGAGATCGTTGTTGCCTTTCAACGGACCGTTGTGATTGCCGAAACGGTCCCCGCGAAAATCATCTTCTTCCAGACCGTAGCCCTGGATCATAACGCCCCATGAGCCGTCGAGCAGAAGAATGCGCTTCTTCGCCTCTTTTTTCAGCCAGTCCAATCGTGCTTCGCGCGCGCTCATGCGGACCCCGCCGAAATGCCGAGAAGACGGCAGGCCGCATATGTCAGGTCGGCCTGGTTGAGCGTGTAGAAATGGAACTGGTCGAAGCCGCGTGCGCGCAACTGGCCCACCTGATCGGCCAACACGGTGGCTGCGATGATGCGGCGTGCATCCGGATCGGCATCGAGGCCGTCGTACAATTTCATCAGCCAATCGGGAATGCTAGCGCCTGCTTTGGCGGCCATGCGGGAGATGCCTTTGATGTTCGTGGTGGGGATGAGCCCCGGCGCGATCGGAACGTTGACCCCCGCGCGAGCGGCTTCATCGCGGAAACGCGCAACGGCGTCGTGATCGAAGCAGAACTGCGTCAGCGCGCGACTGGCGCCCGCATCCACCTTGCGCTTCAACAATTCGATATCGTGGCCGAGCGATGCGGAATCCGGATGGCGTTCGGGATAGGCCGAAACGCTGATCTCGAACGGCGCGATCTTGCGGATGCCTGCAATCAGTTCGGGCGTTGACGCATAGCCCGTTGGATGGGCCTGATAAGGCCCTTCCATGTTCGGCATGTCTCCACGCAGCGCCACGATGTGGCGAACGCCCGCATCCCAATAGCCGCGCACGATTTCTTCGATCTCCCGGCGCGGATGGGCAACGCAGGTGAGGTGCGCAGCCGGCTTCAGCGTTGTCTCCTCGACGATGCGCTTCACCGTTGCATGCGTGCGGTCGCGGGTGGAACCGCCCGCGCCATAGGTCACCGAAACGAACGCCGGCTTCAGCGGCTCCAAGCGGCGGATCGCGCGCCACAATTGTTCTTCGGCTTCAGGCGTTTTGGGCGGCGAGAACTCGAACGAAACCACCGGTGGGCCGCCATTGGCCGCGATATCCTTGAGACTCATGCGGCCTCCCGAACGCGCGCCAGCTCGGATTGCGCCAGCCAGATCTTCACCGTGAGTTTCCCCCCCGTTTCCGGCGCGATGGATTCGCTTGCCTGCGGCTTCAGATGCGCGGCCTCGAACCAGCTTTCCACTTCCTTGTCGCTGAAGCCGAGACGCCGGTGGGCAAAATCGCTGCGCAGGAATTCCAGTTCATGCGGCGCGAAATCCGCGATCAATATGCGCCCGCCCGGCTTCAATACGCGCGCGGCTTCGATCACCGCGGCCTGCGGATCGTCGAGGAAGTGCAGTACCTGATGGAACAGCACGACGTCGAAACCCTGCAGCGCCGTGCCGTTTGGGAACGGAAGACGATAGGCATCGGCCAATCGCACCTGCATGTGCTGGAATTTTGCGATGCGGTCGCGCGCAATGGCCAACATTTCCGGGCTCACATCCACGCCCACAGCGTGCCTCACATAAGGCGCTAGCAATTCGAGCATCTGGCCCGTGCCGGTGCCTGCATCGAGCAGGTTGGAAATCGGCGCGCCCGCGATCAGACGAACGATGGCGGAATCGACTTCGGCGTCGGGTGCGTGCAGCGCGCGGATGCGTTCCCATTGCGCCGCATTGGCCTTGAAAAAGGCAGCCGCCTTTGCCGCCCTTTCCTCGCGAACGGCAGCTAGGTTTTTGAAATCGGCCGCAAGCGGACCGGAGGAGCGCGATGCAAGCTCGGCAATGACAGAGGTCAGTTTGGCGGCATCGCCGCGGTCCGATGCCCGGTAGAAGACCCAGCTTCCTTCCTTGAAGCGGTCGATCATTCCTGCTTCGGACAGCAGTTTGAGATGGCGGGAAACCCTGGGTTGGCTTTGGCCGACGATTTCCGTCAGCTCGCTGACGGTCAGTTCAGCTTCCCGCAGAAGCAAAAGCAGGCGAAGCCGGGTCGGATCACCCGCTGCGCGCAACATTGTTACAAGCTCGCCCATGAACCGTTCCAGCCCTTTCCATCATATAAACATATCTTTATGTGAGTATACAAGAAGAAATTTGCTGAGGCCTTTTCGGCACGGAATGCAGGGAACTCGCTTTTGTGGTACGCAAAATTTCTGGGGAGTGGTGAACGATTCCGCGGGAAGCGTGTAATCTTTTAACCGTCTTCTACCTATATGAAAGAGTACCGTCGGCTATCAGACCGCGGTCCAAATTGGGTGTGCCACGATGAAGGCGATGAGGGGTCTTGAAGTTCTTGCGCTGGCCGTCTCGCTCGGGCTGTCCTTGGCAGCCTGCTCGACCACGGGCGGAAACCAGCAGGCGAACGATCCATACGAACAGACGAACAGGGAGATCTTCGATCTCGATGTGCGTCTGGACCGGCACATCCTGCTGCCGACCGCGGAAGCCTACAACGATGTCGTGCCAGAAGTCGCGCGCGACGGAATTCACAATTTTCTGCTCAATCTCAATTCGCCGGTGATCTTCGCCAACGATCTGCTGCAAGGCGATGGCGGGCGCGGCAGCCAGACACTGGCGCGTTTCGTGCTGAACACGACCCTCGGCATCGGCGGCTTGATCGATATCGCTGGCAAAATCGGAATTCCCTATCACAGCGAAGATTTCGGCCAGACCTTGGCCGTTTGGGGGGCCGATGAAGGCCCCTATCTCGTGCTGCCGCTGGCGGGCCCAAGCAATCCGCGCGATCTGACCGGCGATGTGGTGGACATCGCATTCGATCCGAACACCTACATTTCCTACAATTACAAGTTCTACTGGTCGATCGGCCGTGGCGCTCTTTCCGTGATCGATTTGCGCGCGCGCAATGCCACCACGCTTGCCGGCATCGAGCGCGGTTCCGTGGACTATTACGCCTCGGTGCGAAGCCTCTACCGGCAGAATCGCGCCAACGAAATCGCCAACGGCAAACAGGACGTCACCAATCTGCCGGAATTCTGAGTTCCCACGAGGTTAAACAAATCTTTTGCCTTGAACTTGCCACACCGGATCGGGACGATCTCCGTGCGGGGTTCAAATTGCGGAACGAAAACATGACCAATCTGTCATCGACGGCCACCGCCAAATTGCCATCGCCTGCGCGGCGCATCGTGCTGACGATGGCGCTCCTGCTGGCCCTGCCCTTCGCGTTTGCCGCGCAGTCCGCGCATGCGGCCAATCCCGCGGAGGCGTTTGTCGATCAGAACATACAGAAAGGTTTGAACATCCTCGGCGACAAGAGCCTGACCGACCAGCAACGCCGGGACAAGTTCCGCAGCTTCTTGTTGGGCCTCACCGATTTGAAGCGCATCGCGCTTTTCACTCTCGGCCCCGCCAAGCGCACGGCTTCGGATGCCGAAAAGGCGCAATTCGTGGATGCGTTCCGCGATTTCGCCGTGGCGATCTATGAATCGCGGCTATCGACCTATTCCGACCAAACGCTGAAGGTAACGGGTTCCCAACAGACCAGCCGCGGCGACACGATCGTCAACGCCGTGCTGATCGATCCGCATGCCGCATCTGCAGCGGACAAGAATCTGCCCGTCGCATTCCGCGTTTCGAACGACGACGGCAAGCCGGTTGTCATCGATGTGAATGTGCTGGGCGTGTGGCTCGCTATCGAGGAACGCGACCAGTTTTCCTCGTTCCTGGGCGACCACAACAACAACGTATCGGCGCTGATCGCGCACCTGAAGGAATTGACGGCAAAAATGCGCGCGGGCGGAACGTTGCCAGAAGAAGCGCAGCCGCAGAAACAACAGTAGTCAGGCGCGCGCAAACCGCTTGTATTTGAGGCGGTGCGGCTGATCGGCATCGATCCCGAGCCTGCGCTTCTTGTCGGCTTCGTAGTCCTGGAAATTTCCCTCAAACCATTCCACATGACTGTCGCCTTCGAAGGCGAGCATGTGGGTGGCGATGCGGTCGAGAAACCAGCGGTCGTGACTGATGATCATCGCGCAGCCGGCGAATTCTTCGAGCGCGAGTTCGAGCGCGCGCAAGGTTTCGACATCCAGATCGTTGGTCGGTTCGTCGAGCAGAAGCAGATTGGCGCCGGATTTGAGCATCTTGGCCAGATGCACGCGATTGCGTTCGCCGCCCGATAGCTGGCCCACCTTCTTCTGTTGATCCCCGCCCTTGAAGTTGAACGCGCCGACATAGGCGCGCGATTGCATGGTGCGCTTGCCGAGCTCGAGCACATCCAGACCGCCGGATATTTCCTCCCAGACGGTCTTGTTCGGATCGAGGGCATCCCGCGATTGGTCGACATATCCGATGTGCACCGTTTCGCCGATGCGTAGCGTGCCTGCATCCGGCTTTTCCTGGCCGGTGATCATGCGAAAGAGCGTCGTCTTGCCCGCGCCGTTCGCGCCGATCACGCCCACTATGCCGCCAGGCGGAAGATTGAAGTTCACATTCTCAAACAAGAGGCGGTCGCCATAGGCCTTTCCAAGACCTTCGGCCTCCACGACCACGGAACCCAGGCGTTCCGCCACCGGAATGACGATCGTAGCCGGCCCGCTTCTCTGTTCCTGCGATTTGGCGAGAAGGTCTTCATAGGCATTGATGCGAGCCTTCGATTTGGCTTGGCGTGCGCGCGGGCTTTGCGAAATCCATTCGCGTTCGCGGGCGAGTGTGCGTTCGCGCGCGGCCTCCTCCGCACCTTCCTGTTTCAGGCGCTTTTCCTGCACGGCAAGAAACGACGAGTAATTGCCTTCGTGCGGTATGCCCTTGCCGCGATCGAGTTCGAGGATCCAGCCTGTCACATTGTCCAGAAAGTAGCGGTCGTGGGTGACGAGGATCACACAGCCCTTATATTCGCGCAGCGTATGTTCGAGCCAGGCAACCGATTCCGCATCAAGATGGTTGGTCGGTTCGTCGAGCAAAAGGATATCGGGGGCTTCGAGCAACAGGCGGCACAGCGCCACGCGGCGGCGCTCGCCGCCGGAGAGTTTGGTCACGTCGGCGTCGCCATCGGGGCAGCGCAGCGCATCCATGGCCTGATCGACTTGCGAGTCCAGATCCCACAATCCGGCCGCTTCGATCTGGTCCTGCAGTTTCGCCATTTCGTCGGCGGTTTCATCGGAATAGTTGGCGGCGATCTCGTTGTAACGGTCAAGCAACGCCTTCTTCGCCGCCACGCCATCCATCACGTTTCCGCGAACGTCTTTCGACGGATCGAGGACCGGTTCTTGCGGGAGATAACCCCTGGTCACGCCATCCGCGGCCCAGGCTTCGCCGGTAAACTCCTTGTCGATCCCGGCCATGATCTTCATCAGCGTGGATTTGCCCGCGCCGTTGACGCCGACGATGCCGATTTTCGCGCCGGGGTAGAACGACAGCCAGATGTCCTTCAGAACCTGCTTGCCGCCCGGATAGGTCTTCGAAAGACCCTTCATAACAAACACAAATTGCGGGCCGGCCATGGCCTTGTTCCTTCCGGTTTTGAGAGAGCGGCGGTTTTAGCGAAGCGGGGGGTTGGGGGCAATTACATTATCAGCCTGTCATCCAGACACACTCCGTCATCCCCCGGCTTGTCCGGGGATCCATTTTTCCTCTGCACAAAGGAAAGACAAATGGGCCGTCCGCATAAAGCGGACGATGACGGGAGCGGGTTAAAGTTAAAGAAAGCCGCCTAGAACTTGATCTTCGCGCGGCTGACCACGGCCAGCGAGTTGGTTCCGGTCTGGCCCTGGGTGTTCATCTGGTAGGCGGCGTTGGCCTGCAGCGCCAGGGCGCCATCGAGGAAGGTCGTCACATAGCCCAGTTCGATATCGGTTTCGGGCTTCACGCCGGCCAGTGAAATGCGTTCGCTGTTCAGCGCGAGATTGTAATTCGCGTCCACGCCATCGGCCGCCGTCACTTCGGCGCTGCCAGAATAGATCTGGATCGGGCGCGTCACCGCGAAGCCCAGCGAGTCCTCACCGAACAAGCCGTGCTTGGCGACCGCGATGCCATATGCCCGGCTGCGCAGATCGGATGCTTGCGAGAATATCCCGGTGGGCTTCAGATCGAGCTGCGTGATGCCCTCGCTATACGATGCGGTGGTCACCCAGCCGTCGCCGAATCCGATGCGGGCGGAAACGCCGAGTGCCGCGGTGTTTGCACTGTCGGCAACAGAGAGCGCGCCCGAACCATAACCGCCCAGAAGACCGTTGTGTTCATCGATTTGGGTGGCTGTCAGACCGACGCCGCCCCAACGCGCGAAATCCCAAGACACACCCGCCATCGTGCCTTGTGCGGTGCGAAGGTCGTAAAGCGGGCGCGGACCAAAGAACTGATCCATCGCGGAATAGGCGTTGACGGTGAAGGGCTCCCGCTCCGGGCTCAGCGAGATCTCGCCGAAGCGCAGATGCAGGTCATCTGCCAGCGCGATCGTGCTGCCGATGAACGAACCGCCATTTGCGAGCGAGGCATAGGGCGAGTTCACGGCGGAGGCCGACATGAAGAGGCCATCATACGCGGCGCTTCCCGACGCATCGTAATTGTTGAACGCGCCGCCCATATCGAGGTGATAGCCGAGGTTCACGTCGACGCCCTTGGCGATCGTTACGCCCAGGGAAAAATCGCGCAGATCGTATTCATGATGATCCGAAGCGCCGCGATACATGCCAGATACCGCCGCGGGGACGATGGTGTCCGTCGCATAGCCGGATGCCACGAGCGGACCGATGGGACTGTCGATCCCGAATGCAAACGGAATGAAATCGATCGTGCGCGACGCCACGAGCGCGTAGGATGGATCGAAGCCGCGCGTATCGGCAACCTTGGTGAGATCGACGGTGTAGTCGTGTCCGTAGGAATCGATCACCACCGCGCTTTGCAGCACGGAACTGTGAGAGATCGCCGCCGCCAACGGACCGGAGGCATAGCTCGCAACGGCATTGATCGCGCCCGTCGCCTCGACGCCGCTCAGGAGGTTGGCGTGCGACGTCGGGATGACCCCCCCGGAGACGAGATAGCTGGGCGCAATCTGCGCACTGTTCTGCATCGGAAGGAATCGCGGACCGGCGATGGAAGCAGAGGCGCGATCGAAGTTCGGTATGCTGAGGCTATCGGCCAATCTGGAAACGGCGCTCGTCGAAAGCGTGGGCAACGCACCGGTCACAAGCGCACCCGTGATCGGCGGTGTGACAACCGGCGTGGCTGCTGTGGAAGCCGGGGAGATCAACAACGTGCCGGAGCCAAGCGCGCGCATATCCAAACCGAAATGCGCCGTCGTCAGCGAATGGGGCGCGAAGCAAACGCCGCTCGCCACCTCCGGGCAGGCGGCGGAGGTCGGCGCGGCAATGCGCATCTTCGCCTCAGGCATGATCTGCAGATCGGGAAGGCCGGATGAATCGTCGCGCACGCGCACGCCATAGACAGAGCCGTCCGTGTCGAATTGTTTCGGCGTGAAAAACGATTGCAGCGTGGCCGACAATGTTTCGGTATTTTTGGGAACGGGCCGCACGCTCGCAGCCTGAGACGCAACAACGCTCACGGCAAATGCAAGAACACCTGCCGCAATTCCTGCGATCGTCTTGTGCGGTAAGCCCCCCTTAAGGCTACGCACGGCGTCCCCCGCTTCCGTCGAATTTATCCAACAAAATCTTATCAAACGGCCGGTGCTAATCAACGGAAAGGCCTAAGGAATCTGTGGCTTCATCGTCACATCCCCAAAGAGTCTTTTACGACTCGGTAAGAGTTCCCTCCCGGCTGCGAAATAAAATTGCAACCCCGTCTTTTCCGCCTCGTTTTCGGGCAATATTCGGTCATCTTCGAACGGTTCAGGTGGACGCCGGCCCCCGCCAGCCCTTATGCAGATTCGATGAGCCAGCCGCCCCTCAACGCCCTTGTCCTGCCGGTCACGCCCTACCAGCAGAACTGCACCCTCTTGTGGTGCACGGCCACGAAAAAGGGCGCGGTCATCGATCCGGGCGGGGAGCTTGCGCGGATCAAACAGGCCGCTACCCAGCACGGCGTGACGATCGAAAAGGTGCTTCTGACGCATGGCCATCTGGACCATGCCTCGGGCGCTGCCAGGCTCGCACGTGAACTCGGTGTCAAAGTGGAAGGTCCGCACCGTGATGACCTCTTTCTCCTTGAAAGGCTTGGGGAAAATGCGCGCAGGCCGGGCTTTCCCGAAGCCGAGAACTGTCTCCCCGACCGGTGGCTGGAGGACGGGGATAAGGTGACGGTCGGCCAGGTGGAGCTCGGTGTGCGCCACTGCCCCGGCCATACGCCGGGTCACGTCGTCTTCTACCACCGGGACGCGAAGATCGCTTTTGTGGGCGATGTGCTGTTCCGTGGCTCCATCGGGCGGACCGATTTTCCCGGCGGCAACCACCAGCAATTGATCGATTCCATTACGGGCCGGCTCTGGCCCCTGGGCGACGACATGAATTTCGTGCCCGGCCACGGGCAGATGTCCACCTTTGGCTGGGAGCGCAAGACCAATCCTTTCGTGTGCGATCTGGCGCTGGGGCGGGCCTGATCTGGACTCCTCCGCTCAGGCATGATTTTTCGTCAGTCAAAGACCATCGACTGAGGAAATGCCATGACCGCCATCAATCAAGTGACCGATCTTTCGCGTGACGGAGATGTTTCCGTCATCACGCTCAATTCGCCGCCGGTGAACGCGCTCTCCGCGCCGGTGCGCGACGGGCTCTACGAAGGCTTCAAGCAAGCCATCGCCGATCCGCAGTCCAAAGCCATCGTGCTCATCTGCGAAGGACGCACCTTCATCGCCGGCGCCGACATTTCGGAATTCGGCGGCCAGATGAAGGGCGCAAGCCTGTTCGACGTGCAGGAGATGATGGAAGGCTCGTCCAAGCCGGTGATCGCCGCGATTCACGGCACGGCGCTTGGCGGCGGATTGGAAGTGGCGCTGTGCGCGCATTATCGCGTCGCCGTACCGAGCGCGAAATGCGGATTGCCCGAGGTCAATCTCGGCCTGCTTCCGGGCGCCGGCGGTACGCAACGCCTGCCGCGAATCGTAGGCCCCGAAAAAGCGCTGGAAATGGTGACGAGCGGGACCCATGTTGCGGCCAAGCAATGCCTGGAAATGGGTCTCGTCGACGAACTCGCCCCTGAAGGCAAATTGCGTGAGACCGCCATTGCGTTCGCGCGCAAGATCGTCGCGGAAAACCGCCCGCTCAAGAAGGTACGCGACAACAACGCGAAAGTCGAAGCCGCGCGCGGCAAGCCCGAAATCTTCGCTGAGTTTCGCAAGGCCAACGCCCGAAAGTTCCGCGGCTTCAAGGCGCCGGAATACAACATCCGCTGCATCGAAGCGGCGGTGAACCTTCCCTTCGCGGAAGGCTTGAAAAAGGAACGCGAGCTCTTTCTCGAACTGATCGTGAGCCCGGAATCGGCGGCGCAGCGTTACGCCTTCTTCGCTGAGCGTCAGGCGAACAAGATTCCCGATGTGCCGGACAACACACCGGCAATCCCGGTCAAGAAGGTGGGCGTGATCGGCGCGGGCACCATGGGCGGAGGCATTTCGATGAACTTCGCCAATGCCGGCATCCCCGTGACCATCGTCGAAGTACAGAAAGAAGCGCTCGACCGCGGGCTGGGCGTTGTGCGCAAGAACTACGAGACCAGCGCCAAGCGCGGCCGCTTCACGGTGGAAGACGTGGAAAAGCGCATGGCGCTGCTCACGCCGTCGCTGAAACTGGAAGACCTGGCCGATTGCGACCTCATCATCGAAGCCGTCTATGAGAACATGGACGTCAAGAAGGACGTCTTCCGCAAGCTCGACGGAATCGCAAAAAAGGGCGCCATACTTGCCACCAACACGTCCTATCTCAACGTCGATGAAATCGCTTCCGTCACCAAACGCCCGGAAAGCGTGATCGGCCTGCACTTCTTCTCGCCTGCCAATGTGATGCGGCTGCTCGAAATCGTGCGCGGAGAAAAGACCTCGAAGGAAGTCATCGCCACCTGTATGCAGCTCGGCCGCAAGATCGGCAAGGTTGCCGTGCTTGTGGGCGTGTGCCCCGGCTTCGTCGGCAATCGCATGCTGTCGCAGCGCCAACGAGAGGCGAACAAGCTG